>DASTOM010000008.1:0-183738 GCA_035762545.1 Acidimicrobiia bacterium | reverse complement strand
CGAACGGGGCATCCCCTTCGACTCCCTGCTCTCACCGAGCATCCTCGACCGCACCTTGGTCCGGGCCACCCTCGCCTGGATCCGCATCGCCCTCGACCCGGAGGCGATGACCCGCAACGACCTGTTCGAAGTGATCAGACGACCCGGCCGGGGCATCACCCGGGTCTTCTCCGAGACCATCGGGCGACGCCGCGGACCATTCGGCATCGACGAACTGGCCCGGATGGGTGACGGTCTCGACGGACGACGCCGGGACCGTTGGGACGGGTTCTGCGACGACATCGTCACCGCCTCCGAAGCCACCGCCACCACCTCACATCTCCTCGAAGTTCTCTCCGACGTGATCGGGCTCGACCGGGCCGCCCAGGCTCTCGACGCCGGACGCACCCGGGCCGACCGGTCCGGGCAGGGCGACGACCTCACCGCCCTGCGCCGTGCCGCTGCCCTCGGTCCCGGCCCCGCCGACTTCGAGCCGTGGCTGCGCCAGAGTCTGTCAACACCGGGCACACCAGACGGAGTGATGCTGTCCACCGTCCATCGGGTCAAGGGTCAGGAGTGGGACCACGTCATCGTCTTCGGGGCCGACCGGGGCGCCATGCCCCACGACCTCGCCGACGATGTCGAAGAGGAGCGGCGGGTGTTCCACGTCGCCCTGACCAGGGGACGGGAGACGGTGACCATCCTCGCCGACCGTGACCGGCCGTCCCGATTCCTCACTGAGATAGACGGCAGCGCACCGATACCCACCGAGCCGCCGCCGCGACGGGAAGATCGTCCCGCGGCGGCACTGCCCATCGACGGCGTCCACGTCAGCATCGGGGATGTGATCGACATCAGAGGCGGATTCCGGGGCACCGTCAGCGAGATCCTGGTCACCGGGGTGCTGGCCACCCTGGAGACCGGCGCTGCGATGGCCGTCCCCTGGGGCGAGAGGATCGGCAAGTCGGGGGCCAATGGGCCCTTGTCTCCGGGCACCGGCGCCGTCGACACCGGTCTCGCCGACCGTCTCCGTGAGTGGCGCAAGCAGCAGGCGCAGACCCAGGGTGTCCCGGCCTACGTGGTGTTCAACGACAAGACGCTCGAGGCTCTGGCGGCCATGCGCCCCTCCACCACCGAGGCGTTGCTCGGTGTCCCCGGCATCGGCCCGGCAAAACTGGAGGCATACGGGGAAGAGCTCATAGACCTCATTGGGCTGGAATAGGGTCGGGGTCATGGCTCAGGCGAAGTACTCCGGGCCTCCCGAGAGGCTGGAGCAGTACGAGGAGCTCGTAGCAACTGTGTCGGGGCTCGAGCGCAAGGGCGCCGCCAACCCGTACACCTCACGCAACGGTTGGATGCAGTCCTTCCTCGACAAGGATGGGTCGCTCTCGATCAGGTTGGGCAAGGAAGACCGGGAGACGTTCCTCGAGAAGTACGACACCGACCTCGCCGTCCAGTACGGGTCGGTCATGAAGGAGTTCGCGGTCGTGCCCGACCGGCTTCTCGACACCGATGAGCTGACGGATTGGTTCGTCAGGTCCTACGAGTGGGTGGGGACGCTCGAACCGAAGTAGACACTGATCGGAATCGAGCCGGAATGATGCGGGGCTACTTCGTCGATAGGAGATCCCACTTGTTGCCAACGAGGTCGAGGAAAACGGCGACTTTGCCGTATGGCTCCGTCCGGGGTTCCGAGACAATCTCGACCCCGGCTTCGTTCAAGCGCTGATACGTCTCATCGAAATCGTCGACACGGAGAAAGAGCCCAACGCGTCCGGCGAACTGCGACCCGATGGTTCGAGCCTGTAGCTCGCCATCCGCTTGCGCCAGGAGGAGGCCTGCGCCGCCACCCTTGGGACGTACGACGACCCAACGCTTTGGCCTCCCGTCGTTGGTGAGAGACGGCTCATCTTCGACCAGGTCGAAGTCGAGGACATCCACAAAGAAGGTGATGGCCTCGTCGTAGTCAGGGACGATCAATGCGAAGAGGTCGAGATGGCTCACCGGGCATTATTCGCGCGGATCGAATTCATCCGACAACCCACTTGACTTCTGTAACAGGTGGTACCTACAATCGAACATATGTTCGATCACCCCTCTTCTGGGATCGGACTCTCGGAGCCGGAGGTTCTGAGCGGGGAGAGTGAAGATCAGCTGGCCTACCTGGCCACTCTCGACGAACTGGCAACCGGCTGGCCCGAAGAAGATCGGCACGTGTTGCCCGACCTCTCCTCGATACCACCTGGGCCATATCTGGCGGTGCTGCTCGAGCAACTCGACCGCAAACGTCTGAATGGGTTCGACGTGGTGCGTCTGCTCCAAGCCCGGGAACGTCAGCTTGCGCATACTCAGGCTGGTTCGATGGCGGATGCAGTCGAGACGGCCTATTCCGCACCCGGTGACTCTGAGTCAGACGTGGCTCGGCTGCAGGAGCAGTTCGAGTACGCCGCCGATGAGCTGCGCCCGGCCCTCACGCTGAGCCGCCGGGCTGCCGAGTACCGCCTGTCGATGGCGACCGATGTCGTCGAGCGGCTGCCACAGGTGTGGCGGTTGCTGGACGACGGACAGATCGACCTTCCCAAGGCGCGAGCCTTCGCCAACGGCACCTGCCATGTTCCGGAGGAGACGGCCCGCATGGTCGTCTCCCGTCTGGCATCCACCGCTCCGAGGCTGACGGTTGGCCAGTTACAGGGTCGGATCCGTCGGCTCTGCATCTCTCTCGATCCTGACAGCGCGGTGAAGAGGGAGAAAACGGCCTATGAGGATCGTCGGCTCGTGATCGAACCAACTCCGGACGGCACTGCCGACCTCCACCTGTTCGGTCTGCAGATGGGCGACGCCCGGGCCATCGGTCGGCGTGTGAACGGCCACATGATCTCGTTGAAGAAGGAAGACCGCTCCGGTCGGACTCACGATCAACTCCGCGCCGACATCGCGCGAGACCTCCTGCTCGGTGAGTTGTCCACCGGCGGCGGCCAGGGGATGGTCGACATCCACCTGCCTGCCTCGACACTCGACGGTGGAACCGAGCCTGGCCACGTCGGTGGTTTCGGGCCGGTCACTGCGGAAACCGCACGTCACATCGTCGCCACTCAGCCGGGAGCGAACCATCAGATCAGTCTCCTCGATGACAACGGACAGCCCACCCACATCTACACCCTGAGTCGTCGGGCCACCAAGCGGATCCGACGCCACATCGAGGCCCTGCAACCGACCTGCAGCTTCCCCGGATGCGTGGCACCTGCGCAGGACTGCGACTACGACCACACGACCCCCTGGATCAAGGGTGGCGAGACATCGACCACCACCGGAGGGCCAAAGTGCGACCACGACCACGAATTACGTGATCACGGATGGTGTTTTGAGCGTCGTGACAACCGCGACCACTGGACCAGTCCGCTTGGTCACCACTACACGACGGAGCGCGATCCTCCCTAGCGGATCCCTCCCCACCTCGTGAATGTTCCTAGGACCAGATTCGGCTCTCGCCCGCACCGGCTCTCATCGGCTCGTACTCGACACCTCGACGGAGTCTCTTCTTTCGGTAGGGAAGGAGTACCACGATGGATTGCCCTTCCCGATGCTCCATTTCGACTCGCAGAGCATCAGAATCCGCCAGACGCACATCCGACACGAGGGCGGCCGCCCGATTCGTGTCCCGTGCGGCTCGAAGTCCTTCGGTGAGGACCTCGAGGACGGTGACGCTGGTCGGCTGGTCTCCTTCGCCGGGGTCGCCGGCAATGAGGCTGATCTCGCCGGCATCACTCATCGCCACTGCGTAGGGGAAGAACTCGCCATGCTTGTCCAGCATGTCCTGGGCAAAGGGCAACGACTGGTCCAGGAGTCGGTCCAGATCGTCCTGGGCTCCCTGACTGGCTGAATCACGCCATGACGTCACGAGCCGGATACTCCCACACTTCCGTCCCCGATCGGCGTCTCAACTACGCGGGTACCAGGTGACGTGAAACAGCTTCCAGGACCCACGTGCCTTGACGATGTGGAGAAAGTCCACCCACCACTGCGAATAGACCCTGACCGTGGCGATGTCGTTGTAAACACCGTCGATCACGATCTCGAAGTCCCCCAAGTCCTTCGGAATCTGTAGTGCTGCGTAATCCGACATCGTCTGAGGGGAGAGGTGGGTCACCGCCGCCACACCATGTTCGTCTTCTGCGATACGCCTCTTCACAGCCTCGGGGTGATAAGCGTCGAGATGCCGTGTGTGGTCGCCGGAGAGGAACCCCTCGAGATAGTCCGTTGCCGCCTTGGTGATCGCCTCGATGTCGGCTTCGGTCACACCAACCACTGCCGGTTCAGTGCTCATGCGTCCAGCCGGGTCTCGCCCGAGTCGGTCACGGTCCAGTCCGGGTTGTGGGCCACCTCCCACGGATGCCCGTCGGGGTCGATGAACACACCCGAATAACCGCCCCAAAACGTCTCAGCGGGTTCGCGGCCGATGGTGGCGCCGGCGAATCGGGCCTCCTCGATGACCGCGTCGACCTGGCTACGGTCCCGGAGGTTGATGGCGAGCGTGACCCCGCCCCAGCCGCCCTTGTCCTTGACGGTGCTGTCCTTGGCGAGGGACTCCCGATCCCACAGCGCCACGATCATCCCTGGCACCTGGAAGAAGACGACGTCGTCTTGCGAGCCGGGTCCCTCCTTCCAGCCGAGATTCCGATAGAAAGTCCTCGACAGGTCGAGATCGCCGACGCCAAGGGTGATGAGACTGAGCCTCTGCTCCATCACCCGAGGATAGGTGTCCGTCTATCCGGCGAGACAGCCCCAGGAGGTGTTGGTGATGGTGAGCTCGCCAAATTCGAGGGTCTCGTCGTCGGGACCGGTTGCCACCACGTCGTGTAGCTCGGCCACGGCTTGGCCGCACTGGCCCGCCGGCGGGAGCTCAACGACCTCGATCTCACCGGTCACGGTCCACGCCGATTCGATCTCCGGGGTGGGCTCGCCCTCCTCGAGGACGTCGTCGCACCAGTTGGCGAACAGGTCGGTCCCGTACTGGAGCTGGGCATCCCATGCCGCCTCGATCTGACCGGATCGGGCGACATTCCCGGCCCAGGCGCCCTCGAAGTCGCGATAGGTGATCATCAGCCCCGTCGTCTGGTCTTCGTTGCTCGCATAGAACCCGAAGCCACAGCCGTACTCCTCGGTGAGCTCGACCGGCTCGGGCCCTGCGCCACCCTCGGTGGCACAGGCCGAGACGGCCAGGAGCACGCCCAGCAGGAGAATCCGTTTCTTCATGCCGGATTCGACGCACGAGACGCCCGATTCGGTTCCGGATGCCGGTCAGGTGGCCGTTACCCTTGCCGCCGATGACTCGCAGCATCCCGGACAAACCGGCAATCGAAGGCCTCGAGGCCAAATGGGACGAGCGCTGGGAGAGCGAGGGCACCTACCGCTTCGACCGATCCAAGACCCGCGACGAGATCTTCGCCATCGACACCCCGCCCCCGACTGTCTCCGGGTCGCTGCACATGGGCTCGGTCTTCGGGTACGTCCAGACCGACACCCACGCCCGCTATCGCCGGATGTCGGCCAAAGAGGTCTTCTATCCGATGGGCTGGGACGACAACGGGCTCCCCACCGAGCGGCGGGTGCAGAACTACTACGGGGTTCGTTGCGACCCTTCCCTCCCGTACGACAAAGACTTCATTCCACCCGACGAGCCACACGATCCGCCGATCTCGATCAGCCGTCGCAACTTCATCGAGCTCTGCCACGTCCTCACCGGTGAGGACGAGAAGGTCTTCGAGAACGTATGGCGCACCCTCGGTCTCTCTGTCGACTGGACTCAGACCTATGCCACCATCGACGATCACAGCCAGCGCACCTCACAGCGGGCGTTCCTGGAGAACCTCGCCCGCGGGGAGGCCTACTCGTCGGACGCACCTGTGCTCTGGGACATCGACTTCCAAACAGCGGTGGCCCAGGCCGAGCTCGAGGAGAGAGAGAAGGGCGGGGCCTATCACCGGGTGGCTTTCCACGGGTCGGACGGAAACCGCATCCACATCGAGACGACCCGACCCGAGCTCATCTGCTCGTGTGTCGCTCTCGTTGCCCACCCCGACGACGAGCGCTATCAGCCGCTCTTCGGCTCGAATGCGACCACACCGGTCTTCGGCGTCGAGGTCCCGATCGTGGCCCACGAGCTGGCTGACCCGGACAAGGGCACGGGAGTTGCCATGATCTGCACCTTCGGTGACACGACCGATGTCACGTGGTGGCGTGAGCTGGATCTTCCGACTCGTGCCGTCATCCAGTACGACGGGCGGTTCCAGGCCGAGCCCCCGGAATGGTTGCAGGGGGAGGCCGCCGACCACTACGCCGAGTTGGCCGGCCTGTTCGCCAATCAGGCCCGTCGCAAGATGGCGGAGCTACTCGCTCAGTCCGGTGACCTCGAGGGCGAACCCCGGGAGATCATGCACCCGGTGAAGTTCTACGAGAAAGGGGACCGACCGCTCGAGATCGTCACCAGCCGGCAGTGGTACATCCGCAACGGAGCCAGGGACGACGAGCTCCGCAGGGAGCTGTTGGCACGAGGAGAGGAGCTCAACTGGGTGCCCGACTTCATGGGTGTCCGCTTCAAGCACTGGGTCGACGGTCTCAACGGTGACTGGTTGATCAGCCGTCAGCGGTTCTTCGGTGTCGCCATCCCGCTCTGGTACCGCCTGGATGACGATGGGAACCCGGACTACGACAATCCGATCATCCCCGACCTCGACCGGCTTCCCGTCGACCCGTCATCGGAAACGCCCGACGGCTACGACGAGTCACAACGCAACCAACCCGGTGGGTTCATGGGCGATCCGGACATCATGGACACTTGGGCCACCTCCTCTCTGACCCCACAGATCGCCGGGCACTGGGACGACGATCCCGACCTCTGGGAGCGGGTCTTCCCCATGGACATCCGTCCCCAAGGCCCGGACATCATCAGAACCTGGCTCTTCGCAACGACGTTGCGATCCCACCTCGAGCACGACGTCCTTCCCTGGCACACAGCGACCATCAACGGGTGGATCCTGGATCCGGACCGGAAGAAGATGTCCAAGTCGAAGGGGAACGTCGTAACGCCCAAGGAGTTCATCGACGACTACTCCGCCGAGGGCGTCCGCTATTGGGCGGCGAGTGGTCGGCCCGGCACCGATACCGCGCTCGATGTTCAGCAGTTCAAGATCGGTCGTCGCCTCGCCATCAAGATCCTCAATGCCTCCAAGTTCGCACTCGGATTCAGCGATACCGACGTCGGAGTCGAAGCGATCACCGAACCTCTCGACCGGTCGATGCTCGCCGGATTGGCAGGTGTCGTCTCAGAGGCCACAGACGCCTTTGAGGCCTACGAGTACACCCGGGCCCTGGAGGCGGCCGAGCGCTCGTTCTGGTCGTGGACCGACGACTATGTCGAATTGGTCAAGACCCGCGCCTACGAGGGGGGTGCTGAGTCGGTATCGGCCCATGCCGCCCTGCAGTTGGCATTGAGTGTGTATCAGAGGCTCTTCGCGCCATTCCTGCCCTTTGTGACGGAGGAGGTTTGGAGCTGGTGGCGTGACGGCTCGGTGCACCGCCAGGAGTGGCCGTCCCTCAGCGAGTTCGATGGCGTGACCGGTGACGCTGAGATCCTCGACATCGTCTCCCGAGCTCTCAGCGCGGTCCGCAAGGCCAAATCCGATGCCAAGGTGTCCATGAGGGCCGAGGTCGACCTGATCAGTGTGACCGCTGCGGCTGATGAGATCGAGCTGTTGCGTCAGGCCGAAGATGATCTTCTCGCTGCCTCCCGTGCCGCCGAAATCGTCTACAGCAATGGCGAGTTCGCAGTCGAGGCGGACCTCGTTGAGCACTGACGACCCGCGTGAGTCGAGCGAGACGGAGGCGTGGCGCCAAAACTGGCCCCCGCCGAGCTACTGGATAAAGGTCGGCCTCGCCCTGATCGGGGCGGTGGCCGCCATCTTCCTCCTTGGCGTTCTGCGCGGGATTCTGCTGGTGATCCTGGCCTCGTTCGTGCTCGCCATCGGCTTCCAACCCGCGATCGCGTGGTTCGAGCGACGTGGGATGCGCCGGGGGTTCGGCCTGGGCCTGGTGCTGATGGGCTTCCTCGTGGTCGTCGGGGGAATGCTGGCCCTGGCACTCCCTCTGATCGTCTCCCAGGTCGGGGAGATCATCGAACAGCTCCCCGTCCTCATCGAAGACCTCCAAGCCGGGGATGGCCTCGTCGCCCAGGTGGCCGGGATGATCGACCTCGACGCGATCACCAGCGAGGGCACGTCTGACCCGACAACCGTGTTCGAGGTGGCGGGGAGCCTCGCCGGCTTCGTCTTCAACGCTCTGACGGTCCTGCTCGTCACGCCCTACTTCGCAATGTCCATGCCCGGGATCAAGCGGTGGCTGATCCGT
This sequence comes from Acidimicrobiia bacterium, assembly GCA_035762545.1. Lineage (GTDB taxonomy): Bacteria > Actinomycetota > Acidimicrobiia > Spongiisociales > ZC4RG35 > JANQRA01. The sequence goes on along the minus strand of DASTOM010000008.1, from coordinate 175,356 downwards.
CTGGTCCGTCCCCGTCACCGCGAGGACTTCATGCTCCTCGTCGGCGAGTCCACGGATCTGATCGCGAACTTCATCGTCGGCAACCTGATCGTCAGTCTGATCGCCGGAGTCGTCACCTGGGTCGGTCTGACCCTCCTCGGCGTCCCCTACGCCCTGGCCCTGGCGGCATGGGTCGCTATCACGGATCTGATCCCGGTGCTCGGTGCCCTCCTGGGTGCGGCAGGGGTGGCGGCCGTGGCCTACGCCCAGTCGCCGGAACAGATGCTCTGGGCCCTGGTGCTCCTGTTGGTCTATCAGCAGGTGGAGAACTTCGTCATCGCACCGAGGGTCATGAACAAGGCGGTCGACCTCAGCCCGGCGACGGTGATCATCGCCTTGATGGTCGGTGGCAGCCTCGCCGGTCTGATCGGGGCCCTGCTGGCGCTGCCGCTCGCCGCCCTGATCAAGATCGTGGTCGAGGACTACATCATCCTGGAACGGGTCGAGGCGGTGAGGGGCGAAGTCGCCAATGGCGAACGACGTCAATCCCGTCGCCGGCGGGGGGCCCGAAACCTGCCCTGAGGCTCAGGTCGACCCTCAGCCCTCCAGCAGGGCGACGAGCCGGTCGTAGTCGGCGTCCACCGACTTCTGGGCGCGTCCTTGCACCAAGGGCGTCATCCACTTCAGCGGCCCACTCTCGGGGCCACCACCGATCACGGCCTCCACCTGGCAGCTCGATTCGTCGAGTGGGGTGACCGTTCGTCTCACATTGATGGGAAACGTCGATTCTTCGGTCTCGATGGCGATCAGGCGCCCCGGCTCGTAATCGGTGACGACGAACTTCGACTCCACCGCTCGTCCCATGAACCGCGCCAACTGGGAGTATTTCGATCCGACGCCGATGGGTGGGGGAGTGGTCCACTCGCACGAGACCATCCCGCGCTGCCACTTGGGGTTGTTGGAGGCGTCGGAGAAAAAGGCGAATACCTCGTCGGCAGGTCGGTTGATGGTGCGGATGGCCCCGAGTTCCATTGTCATCGTTTCCTCTTCAGGACTCGGTCGATCTCGGTGAGACGCTCGGCGATCGACTGCTCCTCACCACGGTCGCCCGGGCGGTATACCACGGCGTCGAGGCCGTCGGGGAAGTACTGCTGGTATACGACCCCGCCGGTGTGATCGTGGGAGTACTCGTAGCCCTCGCCGTGCCCGATCTCGGCCGCTCCCCGATAGCCACTGCCCCGCAGATGGATTGGGACTGCCGGAGTGGGCCCGTTCTGGACGAGGTCACGGGCAGCGCCGATCGCCCGGCCGATGCTGTTCGACTTAGGGGCGGTGGCCAGGTAGAGGGTGGCGTGGGCGAGGTGGTAGGTGGCCTCGGGGAGACCAACGTAGGCGAGGGCGTCGGCGGCGGCGACAGCCACCCGCAACCCGTCCGACTCGGCCAGACCGACGTCCTCGGAGGCGAGGATCACCAGACGACGGGCGATGAACTCGGGGTCTTCGCCACCCTCGAGCATCAGCATCAGCCAGTACATGGAGGCATCGGGGTCGGACCCCCGGATCGACTTGATGAACGCCGAGATGACGTCGTAGTGGGAGTCACCGGCCTTGTCATAACGGACCAGACGTCGCTGCAGGGCTTCGGCGACGTCGTCGGTGGTGATCTGAGAGCGTCCCGCGGCCTCGGCCATGCGGGCCGCGACCTCGAGGGCGTTGAGCGCCTGCCGGGCATCCCCACCGGTGCGGGTTGCCAGTTCCTCGGCGGCTTCGGGGTCGAGGGTCATCGACATCTTCCCCAGACCCCGCTCGCCGTCCTTCAAGGCGGAGACGAGCAGCGCGGCGATGTCTTCACCGGTCAGCGACTCGAGGCGGAACAACGTCATCCGGCTCATCAGCGGGCTGTTCACCTCGAAGTACGGGTTCTCGGTGGTCGCTCCGATCAGGATCAGGGTGCCGTCCTCCACCCCGGGGAGCAGGGCGTCTTGCTGATTCTTGGCGAAGCGGTGGATCTCGTCGAGGAACAGGACAGTCCGCCGCTCCTCCGTGGCGAGACGCTGCCGCGCCTCGGCCAGCACCTCGCGAATGTCCTTCACTCCCGCTGAGGTGGCAGACAGGGTGCGGAAGGCGGCGTCGGCGTGGTTGGCCACCAGGCTGGCCAGGGTGGTCTTCCCGGTACCGGGTGGGCCCCACAGCAGCATCGACACCGGCTCACCCGACTCCACGATGTGACGGAAGGCAGCGCCTTCTCCGAGCAGCTTGGGCTGGCCGACCACCTCGGAGAGACGACGGGGCCGCATCCTCGTGGCGAGGGGAGCGGAGCGTGCCGCCAGGTCCTCGGCGCGGGCTTCGAAGAGGTCGGTCATCGAGCACGACGCTACAGCCATCTGAGTAGTTTCGAGGCATGCCTACGAGCCCTGAGGTCGACGCATGGTTCGACGAGTACGAGCATCCTCAGAAGGAGGCGATGCTCCGGGTGCGCGAGATCATCCTCTCCGATCCACGTATCAGCGAGACGATCAAGTGGAAGTCGCCCACCTTCATGTATGAGGGCAACATGGCCAGCTTCAACCCTCGCACCAAGGCCCATGTCAGCTTGATGTTCCACACCGGCGCTTCCATCCCCGGCGCCCATCCCCGGCTCGAGGGTGGCGGTGACACAGCCCGTTACATGAGGTTCGAGGACCTCGACGACGTCGAGGTCGCCCGGGACGAGATCGTCTCCATCACCGCGGCCTGGTGCGACTCCCGTTGACCTGAGTCATCTCCCGGCCGGGTTTAGCCTCACCTGGTGACTGCCGGACAACTTGGACCGGGTGTGATGTGGATCACGCTGGGGATGGCCCTGGTCGCGGCCGTGACCGGGAGACGTCGTCTCCTCGGGCTGGCCACCCTGTTCTCCGTCGGCTCCTGTGCGGTTCTGGTCTGGGCATTGCTCGCCGGCGACTTCAGCCTCGAGTACGTGGCCAGGACGACGAGCCTCTCGACACCCTGGCCGTACCGGGTCGCCGCCCTGTGGGGTGGCATGGATGGGTCGATGCTGTTCTACGCAACGTTGAGCATGGCGATTGCCTGGGTCGGGCTTCGCAGCCGGGCCGAGGTGAGGATCGGAGCGGGGGTCGGGCTGGCCCTGCTCTTGATCGCGATCTTGTTCGCCAACCCCTTCACCGTTCTCGACATACCCGCTGTCGACGGTGAGGGCTTGCTCGCCATCCTCCAGCACCCGGCGATGATCTATCACCCGCCGGTCCTCTACCTGGGCCTGGTGGTTCTCGTGGTGCCGTTCGCGGTGGCGATGGCCACGGCGAAGACCACAGATGCTCGGGTGCGACGCTGGCTCACGGTCTCGTGGAGCCTGCTTGCCTTCGGTATGGCATTCGGGGCCAACTGGGCGTACGTGGAACTGGGGTGGGGTGGCTTCTGGGCCTGGGACCCGGTCGAGAACACGGCGTTGATCCCGTGGCTGGCAGTGACGGTCTACCTCCACACCAGACAGATCGAGGCATCGAAGGGGAGCTTGCGCCGGACCAACCTGGCACTGGCCGGTCTGCCGTTCGCTTTCTCGGTGGTCGGGATCTACCTCACCCGTTCTGGGGTGACGGGATCGATCCACTCATTCGCCGAGGACCCCACAGTGGGGCGGGTCCTCCTCGGTGCAGCGCTGGTGGTCACCGCAGCGGTGGTGTGGCGGGCGGTGAGGTCTGAGCCGGGCGAAACATGGGGGAGACTGCGGCCGGGGCGGTCACTCTGGCTGGCGATCAACGCCGTCCTTGTCTCCCTGATCCTCGTCTTCGTCCTCGCCGGGACCCTCTACCCGGCGGTCTCGTCGGTACTTGGAGACCGGACTGTGGTCGTCGATCCCCGCTTCTACGTGATGACGGTGCTGCCGCTGGCGGTGGTCGTAGCCGGATCCCTGGCAGTGGCGCTTCGGCCCCGGTCCTGGGTGGTGTTCGGGGCGCTTGTCGGCATTGCCGCTCTGATCGCCCTGCTCGTTGCCGGTCCATCCGTGGGTGTCGTCTTGCTGGTGCCGGCCTTGGCGTCACTCGCTCTACTGGTATACGCGGTTTGGAGTGCGCCGCGAAGACTGCGAGCTGTGTACGTGGGGCACGCCGGGATGGCCTTGCTGCTGGTGGCGATCGCCGGCAGCTCTCTGGGTGACGACTTCAGCGGCCCGATGCGACCCGGGGACAGCGTCGACGTCGCCGGGCACGAGGTCTCGCTGACCACGATCGAGACGGGTGAGGCCGACCGGTTCATCTTCGTCAGGGCACACGTCGAAATCGACCGGGCCCACACCCTCACCCCGGAGATCCGGGCCTATGAGGACCAGGCGCTGCCGGTGGCGGAACCGGCGCTGCGATCGACCCCGGTCGGGGATGTGATCGTGGCCATCTCACTGCTCTTTCCCGATGGCGAGACGGTGGCGGTCAGTGTGTTTGTGCGACCTCTGGTGTGGTGGGTGTGGCCGGCTGCGGCGCTGATCGGTCTGTCGGGTCTGCTTTCTCTCGCCGGGAGAGACGGAGCCGTCTCAAGGCGACGTCGATCGGCCACAGCAATGCAGCAACGAGGAGGAACCACCACCGATAGAAGTGCTCCGTGAGACCGTCCTCCAGCCCCTCGGGGTCGAAGGCCGCCTCCGATGCGATCTCGCCGCGGCCACCGGTGCTCGCAGAGATGCTGGCCAGCAGGTCGGCGTCCGGCTCACCGGGCAGGTACTCGGCCGCGAAGCTGCGGGTGGCCAGGGTGGACAGCACGGCGGTCTCGCCCTCCTCGGTGGCCACGCTGACACCCACCGCGTATGTGCCGCCTTGCCGGGCGGGAACAACGGCACTGAATTCGAAATCAGAGACCCGGTCGAGCCGGAGCTCGGAGGAAGTGCCGTCGGGAAAGCTTACCCGTGCGGCAGGCTGGGTTCCGGCCGGCCACGCCTCGGAGCCTTCCAGGGTGACCGTCATCATCTCGTCGGCGATCGAAGCCTCGATCCTCTGTCCCTCCGAGCCGGACAGCGGGAACGTGTCACGCACCACCGTCGACCAGAAGTCGCTGTATCCGTCCCATCCCGCCCAGGCCGCTCCCCACTTGTCTCCACCGTCGCTGGTCCATGAAGTGACCTTGCCCAGGCCGACCCGCCAGGCGGCGAGGAGTGGATCGGAGAGTTCGCCGATCTGGAGTTGGATGTCTGCGGTCGGCTTGGGAGAGGTGGCCACGTAGCCGAGGATCGCCGGTGAGGAAGCGATGTCGCGGACAGCTTCGGCCGTCGAGGTGACCACCGGGTAGAACTCGCCTTCGTTGATGAACGATCGGGCCGCCAGCCGGGCCTCCTTCACGAAGATCTCCGGGATCTCGTTGAGATCGCGACCCGGGTAGAAGCGGCCGTTACCGGCGATCGCCAGCTCCTCGAGGGCCGGGATGGCGCCCTCACCCGTGCCGACGACCGACACGGTGATTCCCTGCTCGGCCACTTCCTCGACGGTTTCGAGCAGGTCGGCAGCGAACGGTTGTCCCACGAACTCGGCTCCGATCTCCAACTCGGAGGTGAACCCGTCGGTGAAGAGGATGATGTGCTTCAGCTCCTTCTCCGATTCGAGAAGGGCAGCGGCGGCCTCCTCGAGGGCGGGGACGATCCGGGTCTCGCCAAATGGTCGGAGGCTGGAGACGCCGGACTCGATCGTGGCCCGGTCGGGGAACTCCTGGAGCGGGATCACCCAATCCGACGATCCGCTGAACGCCAGAAGGCCCACTTCGTCACCGCTGCCCAGCGCCTCGATGGCCCTGACCGCACCCGCCTTGGAGATGTCGGTCTTGTTGACGCCGCCTTCGAAGCTGTCCATCCCGTTCTCGTCGCAGTGGCACGCCCCCATCGACTCGCTGGTGTCGATCAGCAGCACCTCGGCCACCTCTGCTTCGCGCTCGGTGTCCGGGGGCTCGGCGTCGACCGGGAGCAGGGCTTCGAGTGGGGTGTCGCGGTAGCCGCCGAGCCCGTAGGAGCTGGTACCGCCGACCACGACCATCCCCCGTCCCAGGTCGCGGACGAAGGTGTCGAGAACCGTGACCTTCTCGTCGGGGAGGTCACGGGCGCTGACGTCGACGAGGATGGCGGCGCGGTGGACGGAAAGCTCGGGAACACCGGGCAACTCCTCGACGCCGATCCGCTCGACCACGAGGCCGCGGGCCTCGAGTGCCTCCTGGAGGATGAGACCGTTGTCCTCGTCGCCCTCGACGATGACCACACTCGCCGGTCCCCGCACCTCGACACCAGCCCGATGCTGGTTGTTCTGCTCAACGGCGTCTCCGTTCATACGGACCACGGCCTCGAAGTTCTGGAGGCCGGCATCGCCGGCCTCGGCGGTGAAGGAGACGTAGTTGGGCCCGGGAACGAGATCCACCTCCTGGGAGCCGATGATTCCCTCATCGTCGTGGAGCTCGACGACGGCCTGGCCCGAGATGGTCGACAGCACCTCGACGACGACATCGAAGGCCTCTCCTGCGTTCACCGAGCTGGGGAGGTCCACTCCGGCCACTGCGGCGTCGTTGATCGTGGCACCGGTGACGGTGTGCACGTCGACAACGACACCGAGCGTCTTCAGCCGGTCGATCTCGGCCTGGAGATCACCGGTGTTGGCCCTCCCGTCGGAGACGAGGACGAGACGCTGGCGGGTCTCCCCGCTGAGCAGTGACTCTCCGAGACGAAGTCCGCGGGCGAGGTTGGTGGCGTCCTCCTCGACACCACGGGCCCGACGATAAGGGTCGGTCCCGATGGGAACACCGACCCTGGCGTCCGAGCCGAACTCCACCACCCCCCAGCGGCTGCCACCTCCTTCGGTGATGGCGGCCTCGACCCAGGACTGCGCCGATTCGCGCGCGGTGTGTCCCATCGAAGCCGACACGTCGACCACGAACACGGTCGTGACGTCGTCCGACCCCGAGGTGAACGGTGGGTTCACCAGGGCGAGGATGAGGAGAGCGACGATGAAAGCCCGGGTTGCCAGACCGAGGTTCCACTGGCGCTTGGGCACACCACGGGCCCGGTAGCTCACGTACAGCTCGACGGCGAGGACTGCCAGCAGAGCGGCGACGACCCAGGGGAAGAGGCTCCGGGCGATGGTGGTCGTGGCATCGAGGAGGGGGTCCGCATCCGGTGCGGGTCTGATGTCGCCGAGAGTCGTAACGGGCTTCAGGTCGGACTCGGCGGCTGCCGGGTTCACGGCGATCTCGAACGGCTCCGACCCGGTTCGTGTGACGGTCCAGAAACCGGCGGAGTCGGCGGCGGGCTCGGAGTCACCGGGCGAGACGGTGGTGGAGTTGCCGCGCGGGTCGGTGACGGTGCCGCCGGTTGCGCCGATCGGGATCCGTTCTCCGACGGTCAGTGCGTCGGCCACCCCGTCCGCGGTGGCCAGACCGCCCACCATCCGGGCCCCGATGATCGGATAGGCGATGTCGATCGGGAGGTTGGACTGTTCCAGGGTGAAGGCGATGTAGTAGAAGGGGATCTCCCCGACTTCGCTCGCCACGATGAGGGGCGCGCCGGGGGCGCCGAGGACGACCTCGCCGTTGGTGACTTCGAGCGTCTGCGCTTCGGCGATGGCGATCCGGCTGACGTCGATGTCGTCGAGGAGGGGATGGTTCGCAACCAGTGTGGGGATCGGGTTCTCGATCCGGCCGGTGGCCAGGATGCCCGGTGCTCCGCCGGGAGCGTCGATGGCGATGAACGGGACCGTGGGCTCGGCGGGGACCGGGACCCCGGCGTAGATCTCGAAGTCGACTTCCTCACCCGGGGCGACTTCGACGTCGATCTCTGGGATCGAGGCCAGGAGTTGGTCGATGAAAAACGAGCTCTCTCCGTAGACACGAGCTTTGAGCGAGCCGACGACGGGGGCGCCTACGAAGCGCTGGTTGTCATAGGCGAGCAGGTCGGCGCCGTCCAGGTATGCCGCCACCCGACTTCCGGAGGGCAGTTCGAAGGTGTCTTCGAAGACGCCACCGCTGGGAATCTCGATCTCCTCGGTGAGGACGGTGAGCCCGTCGACATCCAGTCTCAGGGGTTGGACCGCGTCGGCCCCGCCTGTCGATTCCACCGTCACGCGGGCCTGGAGCCCACCCGGGCCGGCTGTGACCGACAGGCCGGTGATGGCCCGGTTGGTGTCGGTTCGGCCCACGGGGACGAAACGGGTTCCGAGCGGAGCGAGCTTTTGTTCGGTCTGGTCGAGCTGACCGTCGGAGATGAGCACGAAGTCGGTTTCCCGGTCGGGGAGCACGAGAGACTCGGCGAGTGCGAACGCCGATTCGAAGTTGGCGCCGCCCCCGGTGGTCCGGATGGTCTGCACGGCGCGGTCGAACTCACCGGCGTCGGCGCTCTGGGTCACCAGGACGGTGGGCTCGTCTGTCGCCACCACGAGGCTGGCGACACCGGCGTCGGGGAGCTCGGCGCGAAGGGCTCGAGCCTCGTCGACGGCCGAGCCGAGACGGTCCGGTGCGCCGTCGACGGCAGCCATGGATCCGGAGGCGTCCACGATGAAGACGGTGTGCTCCGCCAGCTCCGCCTCCTCCAGCACCGCCGGTCGGGCCAGGGCGAAGGCGAACAGGGCCACGGCCAGGAGCTGCAGGATGAGGAGGAGGCTCCAGCGGAGCCGCTGCCATGGCTCGGCCGCGGTGATCGAGTGCTTGAGCCCGTCCCAGTGGAGGAGTGAGGAAACCTGTGTCGGTGGCCGGCGCGGGGTGAGCATGTGCAGGATGACGATCGGAACCGACAGAAGGACGGCGGCCAGACCCGCCGGGAGGAGAAGACTCACCTAAGCACTCCGGCGGTGCGCCAGGTCTGGAGGAGGAGCCGCTCGATGTCCTCCTCGGCATCGACGGCGAGGAACATGGCTCCGGCCCCATGAGCGGCCGTCGCCACCTGTTCACGCCAGAGACGCACCCGTCCCCGATAGGAGTCGGCGACGGCGTCGGTGACGCTCACTGTCAACCGGTCTCCGAGCTCGGTGTCGACCAGCTCCAGGTCACCGGAGAACTCGGGATCCAGGTCCTCCTCGCAGAGCACGTGCATGATGGTCACGTCCGATCCTGAGGCCCTGAGCTGGACCAGGGACCTCCACTCCGGTGTGAGCAGATCGGAGAGGACCACCGTCAACCCGGGGAGGCCACTCTGGCTCAGCAGGTGGGCGGCCGCCTCTGCAAACGGGGTTAGACCGGTGGCGTCGAGCCGCTCCATGTAGTCGAGGAAGGCTGGCACCGAGGCCCTGCCGGCGAAGCGCGGCGCCGGGCCCCGGGAAGGGAACGTGTGGACCGTCACCGAGTCGTGGGCGGTGAGGGCAACGAATCCGATGGCCGCGGCGAGCCGCTTGGCCTGGTCGAACTTGCCACCAACCAGCATCGACGACGACGTGTCGACGAGGAGACGAACGGTGATCTCGTCATCGGCTTCGAACAGCTTGATGAGAACCTGGTCGAGCCGGGCGAGCACGTGATAGTCGATGCGTCGGAAGTCGTCACCCGGGTGGTACTCACGAAAGTCGGCGAAGTCGACGGTGTTGCCGTACCGCTTCGACTTGTGGTCCCCGCCGAACTTCCCGATGAGCCGGTGCCGGCTTCCCAGTTGGAGACTCTCGAGCCTGGCCATCAGGGCCGGGCTGAGCAGGCTCACGGGGCGCCCCGGATCTCCGGCTTGGGCTCGGGCACGGAATGCAACAGGTCATCGATCAGGGCGTCGGCGCGGACCCCTTCGGCCGTCGCTTCGTAACCGAGGACGAGACGGTGACGGAGGGCGGCCGGAGCAGCCCAACGGATGTCTTCGGCGGTGACGTGGGGTCGCCCGTCGATCAGGGCTGCGGCCTTGGCCGCCAGCACGATCGACTGTGCCCCTCGGGGAGACGACCCCCAGCGGACGTAGCGCTTGATGGGTGGGGAGGCCGTGTCGCCGCCGGGATGAGTCGCCTCGATGATCCGGGCCACGTACTGGATCAGATGGGAGGCGACCGGGAGAAGGGGTGTCATCTTGATCATCGATCCGATCACCTCGACGTCGGCGGCGAAGGGAACATCCGGCACCGACCCGGTGGTCGTGCGTCGCAGGATCTCTTCGAGGACCTCGGCGGTGGGCGCGTTGACCGTCACCTTGAACATGAAGCGGTCCAGCTGCGCCTCGGGCAGCGGATAGGTGCCTTCGAGCTCGATCGGGTTCTGGGTGGCGAGGACGAGGAACGGTCGGGGAAGATTGCGGGTCTCCCCGGCGACGGTCACGTGACGTTCCTGCATCGCTTCGAGCAGGGCGGCCTGGGTCTTGGGGGTCGCCCGGTTGATCTCGTCGGCGAGCAAGAGGTTGGTGAACACCGGCCCCGCCTGGTACTCGAATCGCCTGTGGCCCGATTCGGTCTCCTCGAGAACCTGGGTTCCCACGATGTCAGCCGGCATCAGGTCCGGGGTGAACTGGACGCGGGAGAACTCGAGACCGATCGCCTCGGCGAACGCCTTGACCAGCTCGGTCTTGCCCAGGCCGGGCACGCCCTCGAGGAGGACATGGCCCTCGGCTAGCAGGCCAACCAGCGTCTGACGGATCAGTTCGGGCTGTCCGGCGATCCGTTGACCCACGGCCGCCTCTATAGCGGCGGCGGTCGCGGTGTACCGATCGAGCTGGGCCTGGTCCATGGTGCTCAAGTGGCTCTCCTAACTGGCTTCGTCGGCGAGAAGATCGAAATAGGTCTGCACGATCCCACGCATCGAGGGTGGGAGTTGCAGTGCATCGAGTGCATCGGCCGCCTGGTTCAAATACTGAGGCAGTACCTGCGCATAGGGGACCACGGACTGGCCTGTCTGGGTCGCGGTGTCACCTTTGCCGACGATCTGGCCGTCCGCCGAGCCACCGTCGATGCCCACCTGGACCACGTCCGAAACGTTGCCCGCGTCCACCGGGTCGAAGACGTTGGCGGTCGCGACATCGGTGCCGTACTCGCCCTTCCCGCCCTGTCCGACGGTGCCCTGACCGCCCTGACCCTGTGCCCCGCCCTGACCGGGGGCGACCCCGCTTATGGCGCCGCTGGGGGCACCTCGGCCCTGTCCTTGTCCTTGGCCTTGGCCCTGTCCTTGGCCTTGGCCCTGTCCCTGTCCCTGTCCCTGTCCCTGTCCCTGTCCCTGTCCCTGTCCCTGTCCCTGTCCCTGACCGGTCTGTGGGTTGCTGTCCCCGAGACGGGCCCGGGCCCCCTCCAGGGCTCGCTGGGCCTCGGTCAGAGCTTGCTGGCCCCTGGCGTCCCCGAGACCGGAACGCTGCCCGGCAGCGGCCTCACTGAGTGACTGGCTCGCTGCGGCGATGTCCCCGGCGGCGAGGGCTTGGGCCGCTGAAGAGAGCTGTGAGGAAAGGGTGGGGTTACCGGCCGACTGCGATCCGGCGAGATCTTCGAGACGGTCCTGGAGAGCGGCGAGCTCCTGTTCGGAGAGCTCGTCCAGTTGGTCGGCGAGTTCCTCGAGTTGGGAGCCGGCATCCAGAGCCGCGTCGTCCACCAGCGGCCGTAGTGACAGGTCACGTGCCAGCCCCTGGACGGCCGCCTTCTGCGACAGGAACCCGGGGTCGACCTTCTCGCCCAGTCTCGTCTCGGCGTCTTCGATCGTCTCCAGGGCCTGCTCCAGGGTGTCGACCTGTCGCAGCTCCTCGGCCAGACGGTGCAGCTCCGCCACGATCTCGTCGGCCGTCTCGACATCGCTCTCGGCAACTGCCTCGGCAATATCCTCGATTCGGTCCGCTTCCTCCTCGATGGCTGTCCGCGCATCGCTGGACAGGGCGGGAGCGCTACCCAGGGGTGGGAGAAGACCTATGACGAGGGCGATGGCAAAGGCGAGTCCCAGCTGACGGAGCCTGGTCTTGTCGGCAGCGATGGGGATCGCATGGGCAGGTTTGGACACAGTGGCGATGTGGTCGGCTCGCTCCTGAATGAGACGATGGACGTCCTCGTCTGCGTCTGAGAATTCGAGGGCCGTGGTCAGGGAGTCCCTGGCGCCGAGACCACGTTCGGCGGCGCGGGAGGCGTCCCAGTCCGAGATTCGTATCGAGGCCGCTCCGACCAGCAGGGCGACACAGAAGACACCTACTGCGATCCCGGAATAGAGGAGCCCCTGGTCGAAATCCGTGAGCCAGTCGACGGCCAGTACGATTATGACGACGCCTCCTAGGTAGGGGGCGAGAGCCTGGGCACTGGCAGAAAGCCAGGCCAAGCGCATTCTGGCGCGGATACGGCGGAGGAACCCGCGTCTCTCATCGGTCATGTCGACTTCTCCTCGGGGGATATGACGCCCGTTTGCCTGGGTTCGGTTCCCGATTTCGTCCTCCGCAGAGGCGGTGACTCCGCCACATGGAAGTAAAGCAGGGGTTCACACATGTCTGATTGGCCGGTTTCGGCATTACCTTTTTCGCGCAGTGGCCGCCGAACAACGACAGTCGATGTGGAGACGCCTCGCCGTTATATGCGGGCTCAGTGCCATCGCGTTCGCCGCGCCGATCCTCGACCTCTACGGGAAGAACCCGGAGGTGTTCGTCGCCAATCGCACGAGCACGCTCGAGATCTTCCTCTTCGGCTTCGGTGTGATCGTCCTGGTCCCCCTTCTCTCGTGGGGGTTGCTGGCCATCGCCGATGCCATCGGTGGCCGGGCGCCGGTCGTGACCTTCCGGGTCATTCTCGGCCTCCTTTCGATGGCGGCGGGTTTCGTGGTCAGCAGACAGGTCCTGCCCGACGACACCTGGCTTGCCCTCCTGGTGGCGCTGGTCGTTGCTGCGGTCATCTTCTGGCTGGTGAGGACCACCGATGTGATCTTCCTAGTTGCCGCGGTCGCCCTTCCAGTCCTCTTGTTCATGTTCATCGGCACCTCGGCGACGGCACGCCTCGTGTGGTCCGAGCCGGAGGCGGTAGAGACAGCGACCACCGTCGGTTCCCCTAGCCACGTCGTGATGCTCCAACTCGATGAGATGCCGCTGGCCTCGATCATGGACCGGGATGGGACGATCAACGAGAAGCTCTTCCCGAACTTCGCCCGTCTCGCCGAGGAGGGCACCTGGTACCGAAACGCCCTGTCCGACTCCATCGCCACGACCCAGAGCGTCCCGGCGATACTCACCGGGGTGCGGGGTGAAGCGGGGCAGAGCCCGTCTTACGTCGACCACCCCGACAACCTCTTCACCCTCCTGGGCGACGCCTACGACATGCACGTCATCGAGTGGGTAGCCGAGCTCTGCCCCGAGGAAACCTGTCCCGAGTACGCGGGCCGGGCACCGGCTCGCTTCTCGAATCTGCTCAAGGACGTCGGTGTCGTCTACGGCCACCTCACAGTCCCCGGCGTCTGGCGGGAGGGTCTGCCCAGCATCGACAACAGCTGGAAGGGGTTCCTCGGCCAGGCCGACGCTCCTGAGGGTGTTGGCGTCGAGATCGACGGTCTCCCCGTCCCCCCCGACGGATCGCGCGAGGACTGGGTCGACTGGGTGCAGCGACTCATCAACGGGATCGACAATGGTACCGCCCCCACCTTCAGCTACGCCCATCTCCGAACCCCGCACGTGCCATGGGTCCTCAACCCGTCTGGCACTCAGTACCAACGACCGGAGCAGTACACCGAGGTGGAGGGTGTGGAGGGGGACGGGCGGTGGGGACCCGACGCCGACGTGGCACTGATCGGATTCCAGCGACACCTCTATCAGGTCGGTTTCCTCGACCTGATGATCGGCCGCTTGCTCGACCACCTGGATGACACCGGGACCTTCGATGACACGATGGTGATCGTCGTAGCCGACCACGGTGCCTCGTTCGTCCCCGGTGAGCACCGGCGCTGGCCCTACGAAAACAACCGCGACGACCTCTACCGGGTCCCTCTCTTCATCAAGTACCCCGGACAGACCGAAGGGTCCACGGTCGACCTTCCCGCATTCGGGATCGACATCGTCCCGACGGTGGTCGATGCCCTCGACGTGGAGACTGAGTGGAGCTTCGACGGGGTCTCCCTGTTGGAACTCGATTCCGAGCGGCCCCACGAGCCCATCCGCTGGTGCTGCAACGGCGAAGGGGTCGAGTCGGATCTGGAGGTGCTGTACGCCCAGGTCGAGCGGAACCACCAGTGGGTCCCGGACCAGGGGAGTTGGGTCGGAGTGGCGGGAGCGGGTGCGGCAGAGGGTCTGGTCGGGTCGCCGGTGTCGGATCTCGAGATCGTCGGCGACGACGCCTTCTCCTGGTCTCTGGACCTCGGCTCCGATCTCGAGGAGGTCGACCGGAGCTCGGGACTCGTACAAACAGTGGTCACGGGACGCCTCGAGGCTGACGAGCCGCCGACATCTGGTGGGCTACTCGTGGTCCTCAACGACGTCGTCGCCGGGGTGGCTCATTTCAGCCAGGACAGCGGTCAGGGTGGGACCCTTCTCGGGTTGCTCGCCGAAGACCTGGTGGCTGACGGGCACAACGACGTCGAGCTCCTCGTCTCGGACGGAAACGGGGGTTGGCTCGCGGGACGTGGTGAGGAGATCACAGTCGAGCTCGTGGCCGACGACGGCCATGTGATCAACGTCGTCGACGAAGGGGGACGTCGAGTTCAGGTCGACCTGGTCGAGCCCACCGACGACGGATGGGAGCTGACCGGGTGGGGGGCCGACGTGGGCCGCAAGCTGCCACCTGACCGCTTCTACATCTTCGCAGGCGACTCACTCCTCTATGCGGGCGAGCCCAACGCGGAAAACCCGAACGTGGTGCGTTGGTTCGACAGTGAGGATCTGCTCTCCTCGGGGTTCGAGGTGACCCTGACGGACGATCAGGTGCCGGAGGGAGCCGATCAGCTCGTAGTAGTGGCCGAGTTCGGCGACCAGGCCGTCGCCGACCGGTTCCCGCTCACGCCGTGAGCGGCGCCAGCTCGTAGAGCACCCTCACCCCGCCGCCGAGCTCGCGAGTGGAGACCGTGGCGAAATGGCGAGCAACCAGGGACTCGAACTCGGGCCTCGTCCTGCCTGGATGCAACTCGGCCTCGGTCTTGTTCGCGGTGAGACGGGCGACCATCTCGTCTTCGGGCGAAACGAACTCGACCACGACCGGGCAGCCGAAGGAGGCCAGCCAGTCGATGACCGTGGCGGGAGGGATGCTGGCGGTGTAGATGAGATGATGGATCAGGCCGTAGGCGACGACGAAGTCGGGATTGGCCCGCTCGATCAAGCTGGGACGTTCCACCCCGGCCCAGCCCTGGGCCGGCGACGGGTTGGTCAGGTCGGCGAGCACCAACGAAACCGTGGTGCCCCGATTGTACAGGGCGTCGAGAACCTGCTCGTCCCCATCGACGGCTATTGCCGTGGCGCCGGACTGCGCCGCGATCTCGGAGAAGAAGCCGTCGTTGGCGCCGAGATCGAGAACACGCTCGGGATGGTGGCGATCGATAGCGACTCGGAGGAACTCACCTTTCGACTCACGGTCCCTACCGACGTGGGTGCATTGGTCGTACTCGACCCACCCCTCGCCCGATCCGTCCCAGATGAGCCCGGCGATCGTCTTTCTCAGCTTGCGGACATTGGTGAGGATCAGGTCGGCGCTGAACCCTGCAGTCCTCAGTTCGCCGCGGACAGCAGCGCCCGACATCCGTTCCTCCATCCGGGCCTGGAGCGACACGTGCATCATCGCCGTGGGGCGGCTTCGGGCGGAGCGGGGGAGCAGGGCCTTCATCTCGGCCGCGGTCGGTCCCTCCATGTTCCCCCGGAGCCAGGGTTGGAACGGTATCCCCGCCCAGGCGCGCATCATCAGCGGAAAGAGGAACTGGCGGGTGAATTGGCGATAGCCGATCCACGGCTCACCTGGCGTATAGGCCTCGAACGAGCCGATGTCGATGAAGACCGGCTTTCCACCAATGAACTGGACATTGAACGGCGTGGCGTCCTTGATGGTGAGACCCGATTGGAGCGCCCTCTCGAGTAGGTCGAGTTGGAGGAGGGCCGCATCGCGCAGCATCGAGAAGGTCCACTCGTAGGGATAGGAGATGAACGGCAGCCGCAGGTGCTCGAGAGCTCCTGCGGCATCGAAGCCTGTGGCATCGACTTCCTTCGACTCGATCAGCAGACCCTCGTCTACGGCCTTGTGGAAGAAGTCTGTGTCGGAGAGAGCCCGCCACCCTGCCAACCCACGTTCGTCGAGCAGACGGAGGACACGGTCGTCATCGACGACGATGTGGGACGCGGGATCGCGGAAGGACCCCGGGTCGGGTCGGGTCACGATCGGTTCAGACGTCGGTGTCTGTATCGGCGCCGTCGGCGCTGGCCTCGGCTACGGCCTGTTTGCCCATCAAGCGGGCTTTCCAAGCCTTGAACGCCACCAGGATCCCGGCGGCACCGCCGAGGATCGCCTGCAAGATGAGGCTCCCGGAGCCTGCATCCAGATACGCAAAGATCATCAATGTTCCTTCCCAGGGGTCGAACGGCCGTGACCGCTCAGTGGACACATATTCCCACGGATGGGCGTCTTGTAAAAGCTACAGACGGGTGTAATACGATCGGCCATCCCGATCCTCACCTTGAATGCGACCTGCCAGTCTCAGATGCTCCAGGTGTGAAATGGTCTCCAGGAAGGCGAGACGGGACTCGACGACGTTGAGGTTGGGCCGGAACGACTTGATCATCACCTCCCAGGCGTACGTCGTGGCCTGGGCCACCAGGCCCGTCATGTCCCGGAGTCGGCGATCGTGGTGGAGGAGGATCTGGCGGGCCCGCTCGTCACCGCGGTCGATGAGGGTGCCGTGAGCCGGATATGTGACCCCGATCGCCATCTCGAGCAGACGTTCGAGGGATCGCATGTAGTCGCCCAACGGGTCGGTGAGGTCGAGGTCGTACATGATGACCGGCGAGATCCGCGGCAACACGTGGTCGCCGGAGAAGACGATGCCGGTCAGGCTGTCGAGCAGACAAATGTGGGCCTGCTCGTGTCCGGGGGTGTGGACCACGTCGAATCGACGGCCGTCGCCGAGGTCGATCTCGTCGCCATCGGCCACGACGTGGTCGGGTGGATCGATGACCGGCATGTAGTCGGCACGTTGCACCGCGGCTGCCTGGCTGAGGATCGGCGGCGGCATACCGTGGATGCGGGCGAGCGTGGTGAGTCGTTCGACGTATCCGGGCGTGTCGTTGTATCTCTCGACGAGAAGCGCCGCCTTCTCGTGCATCACGAACCGGCAACCCCACTCCCGCACCAGTCGTGCCGACATGCCGACGTGGTCGGGATGGAGATGGGAGACGACGAGGGTATGAACCGCAGCCTCATCGAGGCCGAGGGCGGCGAACCCCTCACGCAAGGCGCTGCGCCCGTCATCCCAGTCGGCCCCGCAGTCGATGAGCAGCAGTCCGTCCCCTGCCTCGACCGCATAGGTGTTGACCCAGGGTGGAGACTTGAACGGCAGCGGGAGCGGGATGAGATGGATGCCCGAGCCCAGCGACTGCGGCGGAGGGAGCGTCATGCCTCCGCGACCACCTTGTTGGCCCGATTGACCCACCAGTAGTACAGGAAGCCGAAGGCGAGGACCACGACCCCGACGATGAGACTCCACAGCCCGACACCGGCGTACCCGTTCTCCTGGGAGGGGTCGAGGAAGGGGTACGGATACCAGTCGGCGATCGGTCCCCGGGCCAGGGAGTACATCAGGTACAGGGCGGGAAAGGAAAGCCAGATCCAGATGGCGTTGTCGTCGAGACGCCGGGGCGGGGGGTTGAAGAACCAGTCGAGGATCACTGCGAGGGGGCCGAGGATGTGGATCGTCCAGTCGATCCAGGGCTCGGGCACACCGACGTCAGCGAGGTTGGGGGCGAGGATCGTGACGTAGACGAGGCCGGTCACGCTCATGTAGACCGTGACCGCGCCCCTGAAGATGGCGAACCACCGTGTCTCGTCCCGGTCGGGCCGGAAGGCGAGCATCGTCAGCATCACCACGGCCATGGTGTTGCTGAGGACTGTGAAGTAGCTGAAGAAATTGACGATCGACAGACCCGATCGGCTCAGGCCGATGATGAGCTGTGCCGCCAGAGCGACGGTGATCAACGACGCCAGGGCGAGCCGAACCGATCGCAGCACCGTTTCGTTCATGCCTAGCCGTGTTCGACGGTGTCCTTGATCCCGAAGGTGATGTCGAGAGTCACGGTGAAGGCGGTCGGCGCGCCCGATTCGTCGACCTCCCCGCCCACTTTGACGATCTCGAAGTGGTGGATGTCCGAGATGGTGCTCGCTGCCCGGGCGAGGACGGTGCGCACGGCATCCTCGATCGAGCCGCCCGCCTTGCCCGACAGTCTGATGGTCTTCGTGATCGACGACATGCGGCGACGGTACTACCCCGACGCGATCGCGGCGGCTACCCGCGACGCGCCCTCACCCAGGACCAGGGTGTAGTGGTTGAGGTCTTCGAGGTAGAGCATTTCCAGGTTTGGGTTGGCCGCAGCGGCGGCCTCGGCCGTGGCCAGCGGCATCATCCCGCCGGGCTGGTCAGCCGTGCCCCGTTCGACCACGATCAGCAGGCTCGGGGATGTCACCCGTGTGCCCGCTTCGTTGGTGGCCGGGTCCACGGTTATCTCACGTGCCGAAGTGCGAATCGCCTCGGAGTTGGCCCTGACCACGAAGCCATCGCTCGACTCGACGAGCTCGAAGTCGAGGGCGTCTCGCATCGAATCGTCCCAGTATCTCTCCAGGGCCGGATGTGCCTTCCAGTAGTCGTAGAACGCCTCCCGGGAGGAGAAAGTGGTGTCGAGACGGGCCAGCGAGGGGCCGACGACCGCTTCGATGGCCTGGTCAGGGTCACCCGACGGGTGGGGAGGCAAGGCCAGCCCGCCGTCGACCAAGAGTAAGCGGTCGGCCCGCTTCGGGTATCGCTCGTCGAATACGGACACGATCCAGCCGCCCATCGAGTAGCCGACGACGATTGCGGTATCGAGCCCGAGGCGATCCATAGTGCGAGCCATATCCTCGGCGATGGAGGCGGCGTCGTAAGGGGGCGGTGTCTCTGAGCTGGCACCACGGCCCCGAACATCGAGTGCGGCCACTCCCATCCCGGAGGGGAGGTGGTCGACCACTCTGGTCCACCATCGGGAGGTGCCGGTGAGCCCGTGAACCAACACCGCGGTCGGCTGGCCGGGCTTTGCCGGACGTTGCCAGACATTGATGTCTCCCCCGGGGACGGGAATCCGTATGTCCTGCATGGTGGTCAATCTAGGGACGAGAAAACGGCCGGGCGGATGCCCGGCCGTTTCCAATCGACGTCAGGTCAGTTCAGGTTGCGGGAGACTTGGGCTTGAAGAGGGCGCCGAAGATCACCACGACGAGCACGGCTACGCCGACCTGAACGATGAGCTTGATCCAGTCGATACCGGCCGTGGGCTCGCCGCCGAGTGCCTCGTAGAGGAGACCACCGCCGATGGCGCCTACTGCGCCGACGAGGATCGTCATGATCAGCGATATGTTCTGCTTTCCGGGCAGGACGAGGCGTGCCAGCGGTCCAACGATGATTCCGGCGAGCAACCCCTGCCAGATGGTTGTCCAAAATCCGTCCATGGATAGTCCTCCTTCGACCGAGATGGTCAAGCTACCAAGTCCTTTGACACCGATGACGGCACTCGGGTTACCGGGAGTGGCGGATCCCGTTCGAGTAGGTGTCCGTCACCTCTCCGGCGGCGTCGAGCAGGACTATGTCGGCGCGACTGCCCGGATCGAGTGATCCACGGTCCTCGAGGCGGAGGATCCGGGCCGGGTTCGATGTGGCAGCGGGGATCGCCAGGTGCCGGGGGATGCCTGTCGCCGCGACCAGGTTCTGGATGGCCCGGGGCAGGGTGACCACGCTCCCGGCCAGCCGGCCGTCAGCGGTGCGCGGCCCGTCGTCTCCCACCGTGATCGGTCCGTCGCCGAGAGGGTAGGTGCCGTGGCCCAGGCCCAGAGCGGCCATGGCGTCGGTGACGAGCACCGTCCGCTCGGGGCCCAGGATGCGCCACGCCAGGTCGACAGTGGTCTCGGCGAGGTGGTGGCCGTCGACGATCATGATCGCCGGATGAGCTGACTCGAGGACGGCCCCCACGACTCCTGGCTCGCGATGACCCAGTGGCGTCATCTGATTGAAGAGGTGGGTGGCCAGGCTGGCGTACGAGCCGAGTGCAGAGGCCGCGGTGGCGTGGTCGGCGTTGGTGTGTCCGACGGAGACGACGATTCCATACCCGTCGAGCAGAGTTCCGACCTCGGTCGCACCGGGTCGCTCCGGTGCCAGGGTCACGATCCGGACCACACCCGAGTCCGCCCATTTGGCGGCGACTCCCAGGTCGGGATCGACGATGTGGGCCGGGTTGTGGGCACCATGCATCTCGGGGGCGATCCACGGGCCCTCGAGATGGAGGCCGAGGACCTCGGCGCCGATGTACCCAGCGGGCCTTCCGTTGGCGACGACGTCGATTGCCAGATCGGTCACCTCGTCCGGCGAGGTGACGACCGTGGGCAGGAAGGCGGTGACGCCCAATTCCGGCAGTCGTTCACCCACGGCCCAGATCGTCGTCGGGTCCTGGGTGAAGTCGTATCCGAACCCACCGTTGATCTGGATGTCGATCAGCCCAGGGATGACCACCTGGCCGGAGACATCGATCACCTCGGAGTCCGCCGCCTCCTCCACTATCGAGCCTTCGAAAAAGTGGAGGTCGGCTACGTCGCGGTCGATGAGTCGTCCGTTTCGGATCGTGGGCATGCTCTATTGAGCCATGCCGGAAGCCCTCACCGCAACCGGAGGGTGCTCCTAACGTCGAGACGGATGCGTGCTGGAATCGCGGTCTTGGCTCTGACGCTCGTGGGATGCGCCGCGTCACCCGCCGTCGACCCGGTCACGACGGCCGTCGAGACGACTACCACGACCTCCGTGGCCACGACCACCACCGTGCCGGTGACGACTTCCACCGTGCCGCCGACTACAACGACGACGGTGAACCCTTTCGCACGCCCCGACTGGCTGGGCACCCGTCTGCTCCCGCTGCGCCCGGATGGGCACGGAGAGGTCCAGGAGACGCCGCCCGAGCTCGTCGACCGCCAACTCGAGCCCCTCGACCTGCTGGAGCCGCCGGCGAGCGGAGGCTGGGAGTCGTCAATCTCCGAGATCCCGGTCGACGTGCTCGCCCGGTCGAGCTGGGTGGAGGGATGTCCGGTAGACGTCGACGACCTCCGATACCTCACGATGAGCCATCACGGATTCGACGGCAAGGTCCACACGGGTGAGATGATCGTCAACGCCGCCGAGGCGGAGGGGGTCGTCGAAGTGTTCCGCAAGCTGTTCGAGGCGGGATTCCCCATCGAACAGATGCGAGTGGTCCGTCTCGAGGAGGTCGACGACCATCCCACCGGCGACTGGAACGAGACGACTTCGTTCGTGTGTCGGCCCGCGGTCGGTTCGTCCAATTGGTCACAGCACGCCTTCGGTCTCGCCATCGACGTCAACCCGTTCCACAACCCCTACCTCCGTGGTGACCTGGTGATACCCGAACTGGCGTCGGCATACATCGATCGGGAGGACGTCCGGGTGGGGATGATCTTCGACGGTGATGTCGTCGTCGAGGCATTCGCCGAGATCGGCTGGGCCTGGGGTGGCGATTGGAACAGCCTCAAGGACTGGATGCACTTCTCCAAGAGCGGCCGGTAGTGACCATACCGCAACCCGGGGTTGCACAGCCCATATATGGGTGAAATCAGCTCACGTTCCCGTTGTAGATGAGCGGATTCGTCCCATATACGGGCTGACGTACCCCGGGTTCGCTGGTAATGGGTCGAACATATGTTCGATATAGTGTGACGGGTGACCCGCTACGCCGAGCTGCACTGTCATACCAATTTCTCATTTCTCGATGGGGCCTCGCACCCCGAGGACCTGGTGCAACGGGCGGTCGACCTCGGTTATGAGGCGCTGGCTGTGACCGACCACGACGGTTTCTACGGGACCTCACGTCTGTGGCAGGCGGCCAAGGAGACGGGTCTTCCCGTCATCTACGGCGTGGAGATCGGGCTACCACCTGTGAGGGGGGACGACCCCCCTCGTACCCCCCGCCGGCCTGACGGCCGGAATCTGGACGGCAGGGAAGCGAGTCCGATTAGCGAGGCCGAAGCCTGGGACCGCAAGCGGTACGCCCGGGTCAAAGGAGGCCAGGGGAGACTGCGCAGGGGGCGTTCGGTCACCGCCCACGGGACCAAACCGACCAACCTCCCCGAGACCGATCACCTCGTCCTGCTCGCCGGCTCGCCCGACGGGTACCGGTCCCTCTCCCATCTGGTGACCAAGGCGCAGATGCGAGGGGAGAAGGACCACCCGATCTACAGCTGGGACGACCTGGCCGTCGCGGCGGCCAACCGTGACATCCACGCCCTCACCGGCTGTCACAACGGTGCCGTGCCCAAGGCGACCAGTGATGGTTTGGGTGCCACCATCAGGGAGGCTTCCCGGCTTCGGGGGTTGTTCGGGCCACGTCTCCATCTCGAGCTATGGCATCACGGCATGCCCGAGGACGACCCGCGCAACGATCTCATGTGGGAGGTCGGCCAGAAGCTGGGCATCTCCACACTCGTCACCAACCAGGTCCACTATCACGACCGCTCCGACGCTTACCTGTCCGAGGTGCTGGCCGCCATCGGGGGCAGACGCACACTTGCCGAGGCTGACGGGTTCCGCCCCGCCAGTGACGAGAGGTACCTGAAGCACCCCAAGGAGATGGAGTGGCGATTCGCTTCCTATCCGGGTGCGGTGGCCCGCAGCGGCGAGCTGGGTCGCCGGCTCGCCTTCGACCTCGGTCTGGTCGCTCCCAAGCTCCCCGATTTCCCCATGCCCGGTCACTTCCGAGACGAGATGGACTATCTCCGTCATCTCACCTGGGAGGGGGCGCGGGAGGTATACCCCGGCTCGGACGACGGCATCGACCCGGCGGCCCGGAGACGGCTCGACCACGAGCTCGACATCATCGAGCGACTCGGGTTCCCCGGCTACTTCCTGGTGGTCAAGGACCTGGTCGACTTCTCCAGGTCCCAGGGCATCTACTGCCAGATCAGAGGTTCGGGTGCCGACTCCGCGGTGTGCCGCTGCATCGGGCTGACCCGGGTCGACCCGATCCGGCTCCACCTCCCGTTCGAGCGGTTCCTCTCCGAGGAACGGGGCAAGCCACCAGACATCGACATCGACTTCGAGGCCGACCGGCGTGAGGAGGTGATCCAGTACTGCTACCGCCGCTATGGGAGGGAGCGGGCAGCGATGGTTGCCAACGTCATCACCTATCGGGCCCGTTCGGTGCTTCGTGACGTCGCAAAGACGTTCGGGTTCACCCAGGCACAGGTGGATGGGTTGTCCAAGTACGTCGACACCCGTGACCCGGCGCAGCTGCGGGAGATGGACACATCACTGCCCGAAGGGCTGACCTCGGAGATGATCTACGACATCTGCTGGCGTCTCGACGGCTACCCCAGGCACCTAGGGATCCATTCGGGCGGGATGGTCATCGCCGACCGGCCGTTGTGGCAGGTAGTGCCTCTGGAGTGGGGACGAATGGAGGGGCGGACCGTCATCCAATGGGACAAGGACGACTCGGCGGCTGTGGGCATAGTCAAGTTCGACCTGCTCGGTTTGGGGATGCTCAACGCACTCCATCTCGCCACCGACCTCATCGAGGACACCCATGGGGTGGACATCGATCTCGCCCGTATCCCTCAAGAGCCGGCGCTGTACGAGTCGATGACCAGGGCAGACACGGTCGGTCTCTTCCAGATCGAATCGCGGGCCCAGATGGCAACCCTGCCCAAGATGAAGCCGAAGACGTTCTACGACCTGGCGGTGGAGGTGGCCCTGATCCGTCCCGGGCCGATCCAGGGTCAGTCGGTCCACCCATATCTACGACGTCGCAACGGCGAGGAGCCGGTTCGCTATCCGCACCCGTCCACCGAGCCGATCCTGAAAAAGACGCTGGGCGTTCCCATCTTTCAGGAGCAGTTGATGGAGCTTGCCCGGATCTGCGCCGGGTTCAACGGCTCCCAGGCCGACCGCCTCCGTCAGGCGATGACCCACAAGCGGTCCCAGGAGGCGATGGGTCGGCTCCAGGACGAGGTGTACGCCGGGATGGCGGGCAACGGCATCGTCGGAGCTGCCGCCGACGAGATCTGGGAGAAGCTTCAGGGGTTCTCCTCCTTCGGGTTCCCCGAGAGCCATTCGGTCAGCTTCGCCTACATCGTCTACATGTCGGCGTGGCTCCGCTTCCACTACCCGGCGGAGTATCTCGCCGGGCTGCTCAACGCCCAACCCATGGGCTTCTACAGCCCCAACTCATTGGTTCAGGATGCCAAACGTCACGGGGTCGTGGTCCTCGGTCCAGACGTCAACGTGTCGTGGCACGACTGCACCGTGGAGCCGATCGACGCCAACCCCGATGATGTCGTCACCTATCTGGGGCAGTCGTGGCGTCGGGGCAGGGGTCATGCCGACGACCCGGTGCGACCTGCGGTCGGGGTGCGGATGGGGTTGCGCTACGTGCGCAACCTCGGCGAGAGGGAGGTGACCCGTGTCGAAGCTGCCCGGATCCTCGGTGGTGAGTTCACCTCGCCGGAGGATCTCGCCTTCAGGACCGGTCTCGGTGTCGACTCCCTCGAAGGTCTCGCCGCATCGGGTGCCCTCGAGTCGATCGGTCTGGGACGACGGGAGGGGATCTGGGCCGCAGGTGCGCTGGCCGAGATCGATCCGGAGCGTCTTGCCCTGTCACCCGGCGTGGATGCTCCCGCCCTGCCCGGGATGACTGCCGAGGAGGAGCATCGGGCCGACCTGTGGGCGACCGGTGTGTCGACGCGTCATCCGATGAGCTTCGTGCGTGACCGGCTCGTGGGGTGCCTCACCGCCGCCGAGACCCTGGAGGTAGAGCGGAACCGGGCGAAGGTGAAGGTCGCCGGTGTCATCACCCACCGGCAGCGTCCCGGTACCGCCAAAGGCGTCTACTTCCTCAATCTCGAGGACGAGACCGGTCTCTTGAACATCGTGGTGCTGCCCGATGTCTGGGCGAAGCATCGACACATAGTCAGGAAGAGCCCGGCACTGGTGATCCACGGTCGTCTCGAGTTCTACGACGGGGTCACCAACATCGTCGCCACCGACTTCGAGCCGATCGGGGTACAGACCGTCCAGTCCCGCGACTTCAGATAGACCTCACTTGATACAGCGGTTTCAGGGCCCGGGCGATCCGCTCGACCATCTCCGGCAGCAGATCGGGTGCGGTGGCGAAGTTGAAGCGGACCATCGCGGCCCCGTCACCCCGGAACTGCCCGCCACCGGTCACGGCCACCCGCGCCTCTTGGAGCAGGAAAGCGGCCGGGTCTTCGAGCTCGTAGCTGGAGAGATCCAGCCAGGCCAGGTAGGTCCCCTCCGGCGGCCGATACCCGACAGCGGGCAAGTTCTCGGCGAGAAGCTCGCCCAACCGGGCCCTGTTCCCTTCGAGTGTCGTCAGCACCCCGTCGAACCAGGAGACGCCGGAGTGGTAGGCGGCGGTGTTGGCGATCAGTCCAAATGTGCCCACCCCGACCTTCTCGGGCGTGAAGTAGGCGGACCACGCCGAGCGGTCCTTCTCATTGGTGAGGACCACCTGTGCGCACTTCAGCCCGGGGAGATTCCAGGCCTTCGAGGCCGAGGCGACCGTGATCGACAGGACCGGGTCGAGTTTCGAGATCGGGACGTGGGTGGTATCGGGAAAGGTGATGGGGGAGTGGACCTCGTCGACGATCACCCTGGCATCGTGTCGGCGGGCGACGGCCAGCAACTCACCCAGTTCGTCCGCGGTGAACACCCGTCCGGTGGGATTCCAGGGGTTGCACAACACGATCGAGCCGGCGCCGTCGGCCAGAGCACGGTCGATGCCGCTCAGGTCGAGTCGATAACGGCCATCCTCGCCCCGGGTGCTGGGGACCTCGATCAGTTCGCGTCCGGCGCGCTCGACCATCGAGAAGAACGGGAAGTACACCGGAGTGTGGAGGACCACGGGCGAACCCGGGCGGGTCAGGTGGACTATGGCTCTCCGGATGCCCTCGATCACGTCAGGGACCGGGAAGACCCACTCGGGATCGACCTCCCAGTCGAGTCGTTGCCTCCAGAATCGAGTGGCGGCCTGCGCCGTTGCACCCGAGAGGTCGGGGTACTCGTACCCGGTGAGACCGTTGTCGACCGCCGAGTGAAGGGCGTCGGCGACGGAGGGTGCGAGACCGAAGTCCATCTCGGCGACCCAAGCAGCGAGCACGTCGTCGTCGTAGTACGACCATTTGAGACCGACACGGGTGTGTTCCGTCATCGGCTCCTGCGTTGCTGGCTCAGTCGCAGTTGAAGATCTCCCAGCCTGCGCCGTTGTAGACCTCCCAGGCGGCGGCGGCCGTGGAGGCCTCGGGGTCGGTCGCCTCCGCCCCCGGGAAGCCGGCGTTGGTGGCGCGAGTAGCCCAGTACTGGGGGAGGTGATTGAACAGTCCCACGCCACCGGTACGTAGATCGGAGGCATTGGGGTCGAACCTCGACTCGCACCATGCGATGCGCACGGCCTTGTTCACGTCGGTCGGCTCGAAGTACAGCTTGGCCAGAGCCCTCACCTCGACCTCGGAGAGCCAACCCGAGTTGGGTGACGCGATGGTCCCGGTTGTGTCGGTGGCGGCGGTTGTCTCGTCGGCAGGCTCCTCTTCCTCGGGTGCCTCGGCGGCGAGCGGGGTGGCAACGATGACGGTGCTGTCACCGCCATTCCCGAGGAGGGCAAAGCTGAGCCCGGCGTAGGCACCGGCGGTGTGACCGATCGACGCGGCGGCAGCCTCCGCCTGCACTTCTTCGGGCGTCGCTTCCGGTGTGCCGAACGCGGCAAAACCGGCGATCGCAAGCAGAGCGAAAGCGGCCAGACCGGCAAAGAGCGAGCGACGTCTCGAGCGCATTAACAGAAGTGACTCCATGTGGGCCATCGACCCATACCCAGGGCTCAAAACCATAACGAACTGTGGAAAACAATGCACGATGGACTCACAGCGCAGCGTCGTAGAGTCGCCGTCTTGCGACTCTCCAGACGACAACAGATGTGGGGGGCGGTCGCCGTCCTCGTCGTCGCGTTGTTCTATGCATTCGCTCTGCCCCTCATCGGCGAAGCCGTCGAAGATGACCACGGTTTTGGCGCCGGGGAGGTCTTCGTCGTCGGTGGGGGGATGACTGTGGTCCCCGCCGAGGGATGGTCACTCGATGACAAGGGCGAGGTGTACACCACACTTTCCGACGGGCCGGCGGCGATGGCGATGGCGTCGGCGGCGCCGATCGCCAGACCGTCTTCGGAGATCATCGACACCACCATCGCCGGTCTCGATGACGATGCGAACCGCGAGTGGGTGGTCGGTGATCCCGAGAGCTACACCACCCCTGCCGGATATGACGTCACCGCCGTCGAAGCGCACTCGGCAGACACCGCCCAAAGGGTTTGGGTGATCGACGACGGGGCGGTCAGCACGACGATGCTCGGGACCGCTCCCGAAGACCTCTGGTTCAACTACGAGGAGTCGATGGAGGAAATGGCGATGTCCGTCAGGTTCAGCGAAGAGCCGTGACCAGGACCTTCATCGACCGCTCGGCCCCCGCTTTCTGGGTCTATGTGGCACTGGCCGCCTACGGGGCGTACCGGTTCGTCCCGCTCGTCGTCGCCAGTGGAGCGGCCCATCCCGCCGCCGGGGCGACCGCGGCAGCCGCGTGGATGACGTATGCGGCCGTGCTCGGCTGGATCGTGTTCCGACTCGAGCTGTTCCAGAGACGGTCGAGGGTGACCATCACCGGCGCTTTCCTATGGGGCGCCCTGGTCGTGTCCGGGATCGGTGTCAGCGCATCACCGGCCATGGCCGAGCTGATCACGGGCTGGATGGGGCAGGACAACTCCGGATGGGCCACCGCGATGGCTGCCGCTCTGGTCGAAGAGCCGCTGAAGGTCCTCGGGGTGGTGGTTCTGGCACTCATCCCGGGAGCCCGGATCAATTCGGCGTTGGACGGCCTGTTCTACGGAATGTTCGTCGGGCTCGGGTTCGAGGTCGCCGAGTCGTACCTCTACACGATGGGCGCGGTGGCCGCGCAGGGAGGAGCTATCGAGGTGGTGGCAGCGATGCTCCTGCTCCGCGGTGTCATCGGAGGTCTGTGGAGTCATCCGTCCTATGGCGGGATCACCGGGGCGGGGGCCGGGTATGTGTTCGGCCCGGAGCAGTCGACTGCGAGGAAGTGGACCGTCTTCGCCGTCCTGCTCTTCGTCGCCATGGCTCTCCATTTTCTGTTCGACTCCCCGATCTTCGACGATGCGCTTGGTCCCGCCACCCTGCTCAAGGGTCTGCCGGTCCTCGTCGTCCTCCTCGTCGCGCTGCGGATCGCCCGCCGGCGGGAACGGGCCTTCTTCGATCACGCCGCGCGGACTGAGATCGACGCCGACCTCATCAGGGAAGAAGAGCTGGAGGTCCTGCTCACCAGGAAGGGGCGCCGCAGAGCGCAACGCGATGCGAGACACACCGGGGGCCGGCGGGCGGAGAGGGATCTACGCAACCTGCAGCAGGCCCAGATCGATCTCGTCTCGGCAGATCTGGATGCCGGCAGCGGCTCCGCGGAGGTGTCGGCGGCAGCCGAGAGGGTCCGTCGCGCTCGATCCGGGGTCGGTCAGGCACCTATGTGATCGACGACCCACTCCCACTCCGGTTTGGTCGGGTCGAGGAGCGAATAGTGGTCACAAACGGTGCGGTGAAACTGAAGACCGAGTCGGTCGGCGAGAGTGTCCGAGTGCTCGACTGGCACGATCTGGTCACCGACACCGTGGACGATCGCGGTCGACACGCGGCTCGGCTCGGCTACAGGTGGTGCACCGGAGTCGAGGAAGATCGCCGACTCGCCGGCACCTGGATCATCGGCCGCCACAGCAGCCGCGAGGTCGAGGATCGGGGCGAGGGCTACGTGGGTCTCGACCGCCGAGCTCGACCGCTCGGCGGCCCAGGTCATCAGATACGACCCGGCCGAGTGACTGATCCCGACCACCCGCTCCACCTCGACTCCGAACCGGGGGAGAGCCTCCAGCGCCGTCAGTACATCGTGACCTGAGCCCGGCCAGCCACCGCCGCTTCCGAGTCGCCTGTACTCGAGGTTGAGTGTCGTCATGCCTCTCTGGTTGAGGTCGACCGCGAGAGACTCGGTCGAGTCACGTTCGTACTCCTCCCTCCAGAGACCGCCGTGGACGAGGACCGCCAGCCCAGCACCACCGGATCGCAAGTCGGCCACGTTGTCCTGGTGGGGCCCGTAGCGAACAGTTTCGAAGGGCACGGCGACGCGATTGATCAGATGACGCATTGCGTTCCGGTAACCCAGGACACCGCGTCCGTAGATGGTGCGGACACATGCATCGGAGATGAAAGAGACCGCCCGCCACGATTCCCGTTGTCGGACATTGGAGATGTGCACCTCGACGGCAGGTGTGCTGACCCCTCTGATGGCGTCGGCGATGGCGTGGGAGGTGTGGGTGAGGGCTCCTGGGTTGATCACGATCCCGTCGCCGGTGAAGCCGTGGATTGCGTCGATGATCTCTGCCTCCGAGTTGGACTGGAGGCAGTCTGCCGACGCGCCCATCCCCGACGCCCATTCCACGACGAGGGCGTTCAGGTCGTCAAGCGTGGTCGATCCGTAGACCTCGGGCTCCCTGGTCCCCAACAGGTTCAGGTTCGGGCCGTTGACGACGAGGAAGTCCATCAGGCGACCTGGGGGAGATGTTCGGGCACGAGCTTCTCGGCTTCGGCGAGGACGAAGTCGGGGAGGGTGCCGACCTCGAGCGGGTATCTGGTCCGAAACCTCCGCTCGATCGCAGCGATCACCAGCGGAACCGTGATTCCCGGGCTGCGATCGGCCAGAGATCCCGCGGTCCTCGGGTCCCAATCGATTCCCAGCGCCCGGTACACGGGTATCAGCACATCGCGGACCCGGTGACCTTCGTCGACGACCACCACTCCACCGATGTGAGCCGCCTTGCGCACGAGACGCTGGCCGACCCCCATCACCTTCACCTTGCCGCCGACGTTGACCGACCACTGGCCCGGGCAATACTCCCCCGGGACCTCACCGATGCGGGCGTCGACCCCGAGATCGTCGAATGCTTCGACCATCAGAGTCGCAATCATCTCGAAGCGCTCGTTGATCCCACTCTTTGGCTCATCCTCGGGGAGGGCGAGGGAGAAGGCGATCGTCGACTCGTGGAAGACGGCGGCACGCCCCCCGGCGAGACGTTCCACCGCGTGATACCCATGGGCCTGGGCAGCCCGAACCGCGGCCGGGTAACCGGGTGTCACCCGGTCTGCCCGGCCGAATGCGACCACGGCGCCCGGGACGTGGAGCCTCAGGGTCGGACCCAATCGCGACTCGGAAACGGCAGAGAGGATCGAGTGGCTGATCGCCACGTCGAGGGGCCCGGGTCGGCTCTCGCGGATCAGGGTGAGCGAATTCACAGGATTCAGCATAAGGATGAGGACAATGGTCTCCTGTACATCGTCGGAACGGAACCTCCGGCAGAGGGAGAACGTTCGATGTCCTGGATGCTCGACACACATGAATGCGTGGTGCAGTGCCCGTGAGGCTGCTCCGGCTCGTCCTATTGGGGGCCATCGTGCTGGCGGCGTGCGGTCAGGATCCGCTCAGTTCGATCGGACTGCGAAGCTCGGAGTGGATCAACGAGCCGACGGTCCCAACCACCGTGCGCGTGGAGGTAACGACCCCGACGGTCATCGACTCCAGCAATCTGTTGTGGGCGAACGACGAAGTGGTAGTGGAGGACCCCTCCAACGTCGAGGCAGTCCTCGCGGCTGTGTTCGCGCGACGACAGGGTGATCGTTTCATTCAAGCCAGCCGGTTCGAGATCGCTGCAGCACTACCCGATGTCGCCTTCCCGGCCCAGGTCCCCTTTGGTGCGGAGTGGGTTTCGTCCCAGTTGGTCATGGACAACGACGGGACGCTGGCCGACGACCCCAGTGCGGCCTTCGGGATCTGGTCGGTCGAGCCCTACACCCGTTCCCGGTCGGTCGCGCAGATGATCGTCATCCGGGTCTACAACGACCTGGTGGGCTCCACAGAGTTGTCGACCGGTGAAGTCGAACCGAGCTGTGCCCGGTTCGCCGAGCGGACGACGGACGAGTGCGAGATCCTCGTTGTGGGAATCCGTGACACATGGCGACTGACATCGTCCGGCGACACGACTCTGATCTGGTTCGAAGGGCCTTACCGGTACGAGCTGTTCGGCCGGTCGTTCGTGCCCGAGGATGTTCTCACCGATATGAGTGGTTCGATGGTGCCGCTGAGCGGCATCGATGCGCAGACGTCCTAGCCGGCGGCGCCGATACCTGACACAGCTCAATACCCTTCATGAATCCGGTCCTAGGAGGTAGAGCATCTATCACAGCGGCGGTTGGTGGTCGTATCTGAAGTACGACGAGGAGAACGATCGTCCCGACATCGATCGAGCTCTGCTCCGGCGGGTCTGGAGCTACGGACGTCCGTACAAGGCCGGGCTCCTCGCCATCCTGGTCACGATCTTCATCATCTCGGGATTGTCGGTGGTGCCCGCGCTCCTGCTCCGGCCCCTGATCGACGACGCCCTGGCCAATCAGGATCTCGAGGAGCTGCGCAATCTCGGGATCGTGATGGTGCTGGCACCGGTGGTGAACGCCCTCGTCGGTGTCTTCCAGCGCTGGCTCTCGTCGAAGGTTGGCGAGGGGATCATCTTCGATCTCCGCCGCCAGCTGTATGCACACCTGCAACGCATGTCGCTTCGCTTCTTCACCGCTACCAAGACCGGTGAGCTGATGAACCGGCTCAACAGTGACGTGGTCGGTGCCCAGCAAGCCATCACCGGGACCTTCATAACGATCGTGTCCAACGTCGTGTCTGTGGGTGTGATCCTCTTCGTCATGTTGAGACAGAGCTGGTTCCTCACCTTGATCGCGGTCGCCGCTCTCCCGCTCTTCGTTCTCCCGGCACGTCGTGTGGCCAAGGTCCTTCGCCGTATCACCCAGCAGCAGATGGAGCACGAGGCCCGCATGTCGGGGATCCTTCAGGAGTCGTTCAACGTCTCCGGTGCCCAGTTGATCCGTCTGTTCGGCCGATGGGACCAGGAGAGCGAGAAGTTCTCATCCGCCGCCGCGGACGTGCGTGACTATGGGGTGAGACGGGCGATGGTCGGGCGGGGCTTCTTCGCCGCACTCGGTCTGGTGTCGGCCGTCGGAACCGCCGCCGTGTTCTGGATAGGGGGTGTGATGGTGATCAACGAGGAGCTCACCCTCGGGGCGCTCATGATGTTCACGATGCTCCTCGCCCAGCTCTACGGCCCGCTGTCGGCGATCTCGAACTCGCGGGTCGAATTCGCCACGTCGCTGGTCTCCTTCGAGCGGGTCTTCGAGGTCCTCGACCTCGAGACCGACATTCCTGAGCCGGCCGAGCCCAGACCACTCACCGGCGACGGGAGGGTGGTGTTCGACGCGGTGTCGTTCCGATATCACAGCGACGAGGTCGAAGGTCTCGCCGCTGTGAAGAGATTCAGTTGGCACCGGTCCCGAGACAGCGGACCGGTCGTCCCCCAGAAGTCGACACGTGATTGGGCCCTGCGCGACGTCAGCTTCGAGGCGGCGCCCGGGACCCTGACCGCCCTGGTGGGGCCATCCGGGGCCGGCAAGACCACCATCTCATATCTCATCCCGCGTCTCTACGACGTGACCGAGGGGAGGGTGCTGATCGACGGGGTGGACGTCAGACAGGCCGCCCTCCGTGACCTGGCTGCCGAGGTGGGGGTGGTCACCCAGGAGACATATCTCTTCCACGACACGATCGCCGCCAACCTCAGATACGCCCGTCCCGACGCCACCATCGAACAGCTTCGGGCGGCGGCGGCGGCGGCGAACATCGCAGAGATGATCGACCGTCTCCCCGACGGTTACGACACGGTGGTTGGTGAGAGGGGTTATCGCCTATCGGGTGGGGAGAAACAGCGGATTGCGATCGCCCGGGTGGTCCTCGAAGACCCGAGAGTGCTCATCCTCGACGAGGCCACATCGCATCTCGACTCCCGTTCGGAGGCTCTGATCCAACAGGCGCTGGAGCATTTGATGCGGGGCCGAACCTCGATCGTCATCGCTCACCGGCTGTCGACGGTTCGGGCAGCCAATCAGATCCTGGTGATCGACGATGGTCGCATCGTGGAGCGGGGTGACCACGAGTCTCTGGTCCGGGCCGATGGTCTGTACGCCGAGTTGAACCGAACCCAGTTCGAGGGTCTGACCGCGTAGGTGTCAGCCGGGGGTGTGGGGGTCGCCCCGCACGGGTCTCAGGCGCCTCGGGTCAGGTTCTCGAACAGCAGACGTCTCGTCGTCGCCAGCAGCAGCACCTCACCGTCGGTGGACATCCACAGCTGGGGCCCGGCCTTCAGCCATGCCCGTCGGGGTAGGGCATCGAGGTTGCGACGCTTCTTGGCCGAGGGCGGGGTGTACACCAGCACATCGGATGACGGTGCTCCCAACGCCGGCATCGATCCCACCAGGTCGTAACTGCCGAACAGGGCAGCCATGGCCTCGGCGTGGTCGACAGGCCCTTCGTCGGAGAACCACTCGACCCGCTCGCACTCGTCACATGCGGCGACTGCGATGCGTCCGACCCACACCGGTTTGTGCTCACACCACTTCTCGTAGTTCATACCTGTCAAGGTACGAATGAGGTGTGACAGATTTCGTGGACGTCAGACCGGGTCGAGGACGATGACCGGAATCTGGGGTCGGGAGGTCTTCTCCTCGTAGCCGGCGAACTGTGGGTAGTCCTTCTTCTGTTGCTCCCAGATCGTGTCCTGTTCCTCGCCCTGGGCGATCCGGGCCCTCACGTCGACCACCTCGGCTCCGACTTCGATCGACACTTTCGGGTGTGCCTTCAAGTTGTAGAACCAATCGGGGTTGTCCTCGGCCCCGCCTTTGGAGGCGAAGATGGCGTAGGAGTCTCCGACCTTCTGATACATCAGGGGGCTGAGCCGCCTGGTGCCGGTCCGTGCCCCGGTGTGGTGGAGGAGGAGCAGAGGTCTCCCCTCGAACACGCCGCCGACCCTTCCATCGTTGGCCCGGAACTCCTCGATGATCCCATTGTTCCAATCACTCATGCTTCGCTCAACGCGCGAGATGGGGTGATTATTCGCCGGGTCTCAGAGCTCGATGATCGGCATTTCCATCGTGTCCTCGATGCGAGCACCGGGAACGAGGAGCACCGGAAGATGGGAATTGACCATCACCCTCGCCGAAACGCTGCGCCATGCCTCTTCGGTGAATAGACGTCGAGTGGCACCCATGACCACCATCTCGGCGCCGACCTGCTGAGCGGTGGCGATGATCGCCTCTGCGGGATCGTCACCCTCGACGAACCGGATGTCATACTCGATGTTCTCGGCGGCGAGAGCCGCACAGATGGGGTCCACCGCCCGCTTGCCCCGCTCTTCCAGATAGGTCGCCGCCTTCTCCTCCTCGGTGGATTCGACATCCGATGCGTCCAGGAACGATCGGCGCACGTCGTCGTCCAGCGACTCGAGGAACGACCGGGGAACACGGATGACCGTCATGACCGTCACCGAGGTCTCTTCACCTATGAGTTGGCGGCAGAACTCGGCTGTCGGGGCCGCGGGCAGCACGCCAGTCGTGGCTATGAGGATCCGCACGGCCGGAACATTAGGGTGGCCCACCCGGCTACGCGGAGGCGAAATGGACCCCGAACTCATCAACAAGGTCACCTGGAAGATCCCCAATGCCCTGGCTCTCGTCGGCTCGGCTCATGGAGAGGAGTGGAACGGGATGACGACCAGCTGGATCACACAGCTGTCGATGGATCCGGTGATCATCGGAATTGGTGTCGACAACAAGGCCGTGACCCATCGGCTCATCTCCGACGGCGGGTCTTTCACGGTGAATCTGTGGTCCTCCGAGGACACCAGGCCCTTCGTCAAGTTCTCCAAGCCTGCTGAGCGGGAGGGCGACACGCTCAACGGCCGCCCGGTCCGCCAGGGTGCAACGGGGGCACCCATATTCGACGAGGCCATCGCCTGGCTCGACTGCGAGGTACGGCAATCCGTCGACCTGGGGACACACACCCTCTTCATCGGCGAAGTCGTCGACGTCGGGCTCAATGACGACGAAGTCCGCGCTGCGGCGATATCGGACACCAGGATGAAATACGGTGGCGTCAAACGTGGCGGACACTGACGGATAGGGAGCAATCGAGATGGAAGTTTCTGTCGAGGGCAAGGTCGCATTGGTCACCGGCGCCAGCCGTGGAATCGGGCTTGCGACCGCGATCGAGTTCGCAAACAGCGGGGCGGCCGGTGTGGCCATCACCTCCCGAAAGCCCGAGAACATCGAGGAGGCCAAGGCGGAGATGGTCGCTGCCGGGATCGATGCCGAACGGATCCTCGCTCTCCCGGCGCGTGCGGACGACGAGGAGGCAGCCGACCAGGCTGCGCGGGCCACCGTCGAGACATTCGGTTCGCTCGACATCCTGGTCAACAACGCCGGGACCAACCCTGCCGCCGGCAACCTGGTGGAGGTCGACCTGGGAGCCCTCGACAAGACCTGGGCTGTGAATCTACGGGCCCCTCTGTTGTGGGTGAGGGCGGCCCATGCTGCGTGGATGGGTGAGCATGGCGGGTCGATCGTCAACGTCGCTTCCGTCGCGGGCATTCGGCCTTCGCCAATGATGGGCGCCTACAACATCTCCAAGGCCGGGTTGATCCACATGACCCGTCAACTCGCGCTCGAGCTCGCTCCGAGGATCCGGGTCAACGCGGTGGCTCCCGCCGTGGTGAAGACCCGACTTGCCGGGGCACTGCTCGTGGACGAGGACGCCACGGCAGCGATGCACCCCCTGGGAAGGGTCGGGGAGCCAGATGACATCTCCCGTGTGATCGTTTTCCTAGGATCCGACGCTTCGAATTGGATGACAGGGGCCATCGTCCCTGTTGACGGAGGTGTCGTCGGAGCAGGTTCCTCCGGCATCTCGTAGAAAGGCGGACTGATGAAGAAGCTCGGGGTTGGGTTCGCGCTGGTCGCGGCTGGCGCGGCACTGTGGGGCACGGACGGTCTGTTCCGTCGGGGACTGGCGTTCGAGATGCCCGCGACTGTGGTGGTCTTCTGGGAGCACGTGATCCTCGTGGTGGTCACCCTCCCGTTCCTGCTCAAGTTCTTCCGCAACCGGCCGTCGCTGAACACGAAGGACATCATCGCCCTCCTCTTCGTCGGTGCCGGGGCGTCGGCGGTGGCGACCATCCTGTTCACTCAGGCGTTCACCTACGGCGACCCGACGATCCCTCTGTTGATCCAGAAGACCCAGCCGGTGATCGCCGTGTTCGGGGCGTACCTGCTGTTGGGCGAGAGACTGTTGCCGCGGTACGGGTGGTATTTCCTCCTTGCAGTAGGGGGTGCCTACCTGATCTCGTTCCCCGATCCGACGACGGTGGGCATCGGACAACTCGCGCCGGCGCTGCTCGCTCTGGGAGCTGCCGCGCTGTGGGGGATGGGGACGGTGCTAGGCCGGCATCTGACCGCCAAGATCCCGACCAACCAACTCACTGCCGTCCGGTTCGCCATCGGGCTGCCCACGGCCTTCCTCATCCTCTTGCTGCGCAATCAGACGGAGGAAGCCATGGACGTGACCTTCGCGGAGTTCGGGACTCTGATCCTGCTCTCCCTCATCCCAGGTCTGGCCGCGTTGATGATCTATTACAAGGGACTGGCTCGAACCCCGGCGTCCAGCGCCACACTGGCCGAGCTTGCGTTCCCGCTCACCTCGATCCTGATCGGTTGGGCCGCGTTCGACACGGTGCCGACCACCACCCAGTGGGTCGGGATCTTCCTTCTCAGCGGAACGATCGTGGTCATGACCAGGGCCGCCGCTCGAGGCCAGGAGAACCTCGGGGTGCGTGAGCTGATCACGGCGGGAGAGTCACCGCCCGGCGTTTAGCGATGGATTTCACCATCTATCCCGAACTGCCCGCGTCCGACATCAACCGCGCCGCGCGGTGGTACCGGGAGAAGATGGGGCTCGAGCCGGTGCTTCATGGGAACGAGCCCGTCCCACCGGGTACCACCCATTTCGACTCGCAGCTGCTCTATGACACCGGAAAGGCCCGGTTCGGTGTCTATGAGTCGTGGGTCGCGGGGCGAAACGAAGCGACGGCGGCCCGTCTCGTCGTCGAGGACTTCGATGCGGCGTTTGCCGAGCTCAGGGGTAACGGAGTCGTCTTCGAGGACTACGACTTCGGGAATGACTTCCGCACCGTCGACGGCGTGCTCGTCTCGCCCGATGGCGAGAAGACGGCGTGGTTCAAGGACAGCGAGGGGAACATCCTGGCGATCGGGTCCTCGACCTGACGGATCAGCCGCGGTAGGTGAGACCCCGCGGGGCCATGGCAAAGCCCCACTCGCTCAGGGCAGGCGCCAGCTTCGACGAGGTGGCCGGCTGACCGTCGACGGTGACCAGGGTGAGCTTGCGATGTCTTCCTCCCACTTCGGACAGGGCACGCGAGATCTGTCCGAACAATTCCGGTGACGGATCGAGGAGTGTGAGGCCGCGACGTCCCTTGTCGAGGAAGGCGACGAGGGCCCCGTCGGCGAGCAGGACGTATGCGCCGGCGTCTCGGGCGAGCCGGGCTCCCTCGACCTCCGGCCAGGGCAGGACACCGCCGTAGGGGTTGGCCGGGTCGGTGGCCGCCACCGCGGCGAGACCGGTGCGGGACTCGCTGCGCAGCCTGTCGACGGCACCTGGCAGGGCGAACTGTGATCCGCCCAGACCCTCCACGAAGTAGCCCCTGCGGATCTGCCCGGTCTCCTCGAGATGGCTGTAGACCGGGTAGAGGGCGCTGAAGCCTCCCGGGAACCCCTCGGCGAGCACGGTGCGGCGGGTGACCACCCCGTGTCGATCGAGGAGGAGATTCGCCCACGCTGCATGCATCTCGGTCGGCTCGGGGCGGGTCGACACGAGAGACTCGGTGAGTGACCAACGTCCCTGGGCATGGTCGGGGAATCGGCTGGACAGCGAAGGACGCCCCGACCCCTTCGCCTTCCGGCGGGCAGAGAAGGCACGCACCGGGCCAAACGTGTCGTTGGTCACGAGACCGGCCCAGACCAGGTCCCACAACGACTCCAGCAGTGGGGCGGGATCGCCTCCTCCGACCGCTTCATACAGGTCCCTGAAGAAGCTGGCACCACGGTTGGTCAGCGCGGAAAGAAGCGCCGTGCCCAACTCGTCAGGTTCGAAGTCGGGATCGGGCCCGGTCCAGAGAGTCGACAGGGAGTCGCGTGGATACAGGGACACCCGGCCATCACGGCTGCCAAGGGCGCCGGAGCCGACCCATACCAGGTCGCCGGAGAGCATCAACGAGTCGATCGCAGTCCCGGGATCGGCGACACGCGCTGCCAGCACGTCACGCTCCAGGGTGGATGCGGGCACCGGGACCCCGGTGAGCTTGCGTACCGCATCGGTCAGGGCGTGGCGGCCGGCTGGCGGAGCGCTGCTCAAACCCTGCCAGGCAACCTCGAACCTGGCCAGAGCCGCCGGGTCCACCGGTTCGATCTCTGATCGCAGCACAGCCAGGGA
This sequence comes from Acidimicrobiia bacterium, assembly GCA_035762545.1. Taxonomy (GTDB): domain Bacteria; phylum Actinomycetota; class Acidimicrobiia; order Spongiisociales; family ZC4RG35; genus JANQRA01. Next base: position 136,746 of record DASTOM010000008.1, on the reverse strand, counting down.
ACGGCGTTTCAGTCTCTTCAGAACACCGTCGTCGACCCATTCCCGTCCCTGGCCGCCGGGGCGGAAGGCACCCTGGACGACACGGGACGACTGCTCGAGACGGTGCAGCGCGGTCTCCACGACCCCGACGGGCAGCCCGAGGGCCCGGGCCGCATCCGAGCTGAGGAACGGTCCGTGGGTCCTTGCGTAGCGTCCGATGACGTCACCGAGCGGATCGTCTACCGGCTCGAGGAAGACGTGAGGCACGCCCGGGGGCGGTTGGATCCCGAGGGCGTCGCGCAGCCGGGCCACGTCTTCGATGGCCGCCCACCTCCGGTCTCCGGCGATGACGACAGGCACCACCCGGCGCGAGTCGGTGAGCTGTTCGATGGCGGCTTCGATGTCGACGCCATCGGTCCGCACGGAGATGTCGTCGGTTCCCAAGGGGCCCAGGTCCCGGAGCAGGTCGTGGACCCCATCGGCGCTCCTGGCCCTTCGCCCCTCGGTGAGACGCTGCAGTTCGAGCTCGATCGCAGCCACGACCTCGGGATCGATCAACTCGCGGAGCTCACCCTCACCGAGAAGCTCCCGGAGCAGGTCCCGGTCGAGGCTCAGCGCTGCCGCTCGCCGTTCGGCGAGAGGGGCGTCCGCCTCGTACATGTAGGCGGCGATGAACGAGAAGAGAAGAGACGATGCAAACGGGCTCGGCGAGTGGGTATCGACCGAGGCCACCCGAATCCTACGTGACCGGATCTGGCCCAAGAGGTCCTGAAGGGCGGGGAGGTCGAAGTCGTCCTGGAGGATCTCCCTGTAGACCTCGAGGAGGATCGGAAAGGAACCGAACTGTCGCGCCACCCCGAGAAGATCGGCCGAGCGGCGCCTCTGCAGCCAGAGGGGAGTGCGTTGGCCGGGGCGTCGTCTCGGGAGGAGCAGAGCCCTTCCCGCTGCCTCTCTGAATCTCGCCGCGAACAGGGCGGTGTCGGAGAGATGTTCGAGTAGGAGCCCTTCGACCTCGTCGGGTTCGAGGGCCAGGTCGGTCGCGTCTGGCGGCTCGTCGGAGTCGGGAAAGCGAAATGCGATGCCGTCGTCCGACCAGATGGCGTCGACGTCCGACCCGTATCGGGCCCGGAACCGATGACGGAGTGCCATCGCCCACGGGGCGTGCACCCGGGCGCCGAAGGGGGAGAGCATCACCAGCCGCCAGTCCCCGATCTCGTCCTGGAAGCGCTCGACGACGATGGTCTGATCGGTGGGGAGGACACCGGTGGCCGCTTTCTCCTCTTCCAGGTATGCGATCAAGTTGTCGGCGGCATAACGATCGAGCCGATAGTTCACGCGCAGATGCTCGGTCGCATCCTCTGCGTCGGCCGTGGCGGTCTCGCGGACGAACTTGCCGATGGCCATCCCGGTCTCGAGAGGGCGCCCCATCATGTCCCCGTGCCAAAAAGGCATCCGCGCTGCCGCTTCGCCGGGCGCCGGGACCACTTCCACCTTGTCGTGGGTGATCTGGCTGATGCGCCATGTGCTGGAGCCGAGGATGAACACGTCACCCTCCCTCGACTCGTAGACCATCTCCTCGTCCAGTTCACCCACCCGGCTTCCATCCGGGAGGGTCACCCGGTAGAGACCGCGATCGGGAATGGTTCCCGCATTGGCCACGGCCAGCTGTCTCGAGCCGGGTCGCGCCGTGACCTCACCGGTGGCGCGATCCCAGTTGATTCGAGGTCGCAGCTCGGCGAAGAGGTCGGAGGGGTAGCGGCCGGCCAGCATGTCGAGGGTCTCGTCGAAAACAGCCCGGCTGAGAGTCGAGTAGGGGGTGGCCCGCCTGGTCATGGCGAAGAGCTCGTCGGCGGTTGTCTCCGCTACCACCGTCTGGGCGATCAGCTGCTGCGACAGCACGTCGATCGGGTTGGACGGCATGCGGGTCGCCTCGACGCGTCGCTCGCTCATCTCGGCGGCGACGACTGTGGCGACGAGGAGATCGCCCCGGTACTTGGGGAACACCTTCGCTCGAGAGGTCCCACCGACCTGATGTCCGGAACGGCCCACCCTCTGGAGGCCTGAGGCGACCGAGGTGGGTGCCTCGATCTGGAGAACGAGGTCGACCGCTCCCATGTCGATGCCGAGCTCGAGGGAGGAGGTCGCCACGACAGCTTTCAAGTCTCCCCGTTTCAGGGCCTCCTCGATCTCTAGACGCTGCTCACGGGCGACCGAGCCGTGGTGGGCTCGGGCGATCTCGGATCCGGCGAGGTTGTTGATCTCGGCGCAGACCCGTTCGGCGAGTCGTCTCGAGTTGGCGAATACGATCGTTGAGTTGTGGCCCTGGATGTGGGCCAGGAGTTCTGGATAGACCGCGGGCCATATCGACCTGGTCGCCGGGTTGTCCGGATCGAGAGGGTCGGGTTCGGCCGGCTCGTTCATGTCGGCGACCGGCACCACTATCTCGATGTCGAGATCCCGGTCCTGAGGGACGTCGATCATCGTGACCGGTCTCGGCTCCCACTCGTCGTCGGTGACGGTTCCACCACCGAGGAACGTGGCGATCGTCTCCAGGGGGCGCTGGGTCGCTGAAAGCCCGATCCGCTGTGGGGGGTTGTCGGTGATCTCCTCGAGACGCTCCAGTGAGAGGGCGAGATGGGCCCCCCGCTTGGTACCCGCCACCGCGTGGACCTCGTCGACGATCACCCACTGCACCGATCGGAGGACCGATCGCACCGCTGAGGTCAGCATGAGGAAGAGAGACTCTGGTGTGGTGATGAGGATGTCCGGTGGGTTCCGTCCCATGCGACGACGTTCTTCCTGCGGGGTGTCGCCGGTACGGAGAAAGGTCGTGATCTCGGGGAGGGGATCGCCGCCCAGCCGACCTGCGGCGTGACGGATCCCGGCGAGAGGTGCCCTCAGGTTGCGGTCGACGTCATGGGCAAGGGCTTTGAGCGGTGAGATGTAGAGGACCCGGCATCGCTCGGCCCGGTCTGGTACCGGCTCGGTGAGGAGTTGGTCGAGGGTCCAGAGGAAGGCGGCGAGGGTCTTTCCCGACCCGGTTGGAGCGTGGATGAGAGTGTGGTCGCCGGCGGCGATGGCCGGCCATCCATCTTCCTGGGCACGGGTAGGCGCGTGAAACGAAGCTTCGAACCAGGTGCGTGTTGCCGGGGAGAAGGCGTCGAGCGCGCGCATGGCCCGAAGGTATCAGGGGTCGGTGACAAGTTCTCCGGCGGGGTCTTGCGGGGTGGTGGGGAAGGGGCCACCCCTAGGTTCGTGATCGGCGTCGTCGGTCTTTGGCGTGTTCGGTGGTGTGACAGGGCCGACAGAACAGTTTTCCCGATTCGACCGTGGTTTCTCCACCGTCGGCCCAGTGGGTTTCGTGGTGGATGTCGCAGTGTTCCGGCTTGGCTCGACAGCCCGGTCCCTGACAGTGACGGTCCCTGGCGGTGATGGCCCGTCTCTGTGCCGGGCTCCAGACTCTGGTCCTGCGTCCCACGTCCAGTACCTCGCCTTCGGGTCCGAACACGATCCGGGTCATGGAGCAGTCACAGGCGACCATGCGGAGGGTGTCGATGTCGATGATGGTGCCGTCTTGGGTTTCGTGGGGGCCGCCTGCCGCCGACTGTCGGAGCGGTTCCGTTGTCGAGCCATCCGAGCGCTGAGATCGATAGGTCGAAGGCCTCTAGTCGTCGTTGGCGATTCACGCATACGTTCGCAGAAACGAGTGATCGAGAGGAGGTAACCCAATGACGCTCACGACGAAGCCGCCCTCGGTCGGCAACTCAGGTGAGCGCGCCGCCCGAACGTCCACTTGGCTCCTCTGGTGGATTCCGCTCAGCCTCATCATCGGATTCGCGGCAGGGAGCTGGTTCTTGTCGGCATCCTGGCCTCTGTGGCAGGTGGTGCCCCTGGCGTTGATCCTGGCCACCCCATTCGCCATAGGTGCTTACTACGGCTTCCGGGCAATCCGACTTGGAGAGTCCCGGGGCTGGATCGGCTTCGTAGCGCATCTCATGTTTGTGGTGGTCGCGTTGGTCATGCCCATCAGCGAGGCCCTCAGCTAGTCGGACGCTGCAGACTCGCCTGCTCCAGTCGAAGGACAGCCGGGCGACCTGCATTGGCGCCCTTCATGGTTCCTCCGACCGCGCATACCACCCGATCCCGAGCGATAACACACCTCGCACCCACCCGCCCGAGATTGGCAACTTCTGCACTCAGCTGAGCGACGACGGCGTCCGAGGTCAACTCATTGCTGGAGCTCAGCCAGATAGATCGCGCAGGTTTACTTCACTACAGATACGGATCGAAACTCTCGGCATCCGTGGGCAGGTCCAGTATCCAGGATGACCGGCGGAATCGCAGGTATCGCGGGCGTCGACGCAGAGGTCGGCAGAGTCTCGACGAAGCGCTGCGTAGTCGGCGGGACTCTAGTTAACGAGGTCGAATCCCTCGTCCTTCCAACCCTCGACGCCGCCGATCATCTTCTTGACGGGTCGGCCGAGTGGGCGAGACGCAGGGCGGCTTTGTCGGCGCCGTTGCAGTGGGGACCGGCGCAGTAGACGACGAAGAGGGTGTCCTTCGGGTACACAGCGAGGTTTCGCTCCACGATGCGTCCGTGCGGCAGATTGGTCGCCCCGGGACATGTCCGGACTCGAACAGATCGGGGGCGCGGACATCGAGGAACACGAAGCCGGGCTCGCCGTCCTCCACTGACTCATGCAAATACCAGCAGTCGGTTTCGAAGGCGAGGAGTCCGGCGAAATGCTCCACGGCTGAACCGGAGTCGGCAGCGGAGTTTGGGTGACGGGGGAGGTCGTTTCAGGCCGCATGCGGCGAGGCTAGGACTGGTCCCGGACCGTCTGAGACTCAGGCGGAGAGCTCGAGCGGGAGGGCGTTGACCGACGCCAGCTCGAGGAAGATGTCGACCACATTGGGGTCGAACTGGGTGCCGCCATTCTTGCGGATCTCGTGAACGGCGAAGTCGACGGGGAGTGCAGGCTGATAAGCCCGCTTCGACGTCATGGCGTCGAAAGCGTCGGCGACGAGCACGATCCGGCTCAAGATCGGGATCAAATCACCCTCGAGGCCGAAGGGATAGCCCCGACCGTCGAAACGCTCGTGGTGATAGAGGATCGCCTCGGCGATCTTGGGGTCGAGGCGATTGCGGGTCATGGCGAAGCCGAGTTCGGGGTGTCTCTCCATGAGATCACGCTCGGTCTGGTCGAGGGGTCCGGGCTTGCCGAGGATCCCTGGGTCCATGTGGATCTTGCCTACGTCGTGGAGAACCCCGGCGAGGGCGAGACGATCGAGATCGTCATCGCCCAGCCCAAGGCCGCGCCCCAAGTCGACTGCGAGGTTCGAGACGCGATGAACGTGCCCGTGCAAGTCTTCGATGACATCTTCCATCACCTGGATGAGGAAATCGTCGGAAAGCTCTCTCATTGCATAACCACCTCGGAGAGTTTCGTCTGGACTAGTCCGGTTGTGGATAAGTCGTTCGTCCCATCTTCCGGTTTGGAGTGGGTCGGGAAGCCCAGAATCGGGTCGTCTTGCGTCGAGGCTGCACCACGTCCCGCTCACCGGGACGGTGTGCACGCTCGAACCGAGAAACGCCCCCGGTCAGTCCCGGTTCTGGAGCTTCTCCACGTAGGTGGCCACGGCGGTCTCGTGCTCGGGGGTGGTGTGGGCCACCGCCTGGACGGCAGCGGAGAACTCGAGGAATCCGTCGAGGTCCATGCTGCGGGCCTGGCGAAGGAGACGTTTCGCCATTACGACAGCGGGTCGCGGCTTGGAAGCGATGGTCCTGGCGACTTCCATCACCCGGGCATCGAGCCGGTCTTCAGGCACCACTTCCAGGAGAATTCCGTAGCTCTCGGCCTCGGCAGAGGTGATGAAGCGGGCAGTGAGGGCTAGTTCGGTTGCGCGTTGCCAGCCGACGACCCGGGGCAGGAGCCAGGCGCCGCCATCGCCGGGGATGATCCCCATCTCGATGAACGTGTGGGCGAATTTGGCGTTCCGGCTCCCGAAACGGAGGTCACACCCCAGCACCAGGTCGAAACCAGCACCTACGGCCGGCCCATTGACCGAGGCGATGGTCACCAGGTCGGTGGTGGCGAGAAAGCGGGTGAGCTGCTGGATGGTGTCCCGATACTTCTCGACCTGATCGGCGGGACCACCGGAGAAGATCCCCTCCCGGGCCGCCATGTCCTTGACGTTGCCACCGGACGAGAACGCTGGGCCCTCGGCGTCGATGATGGCGACGACGACGTCGGGGTTCTCCTCAGCCTCGTCCAGGGCGTCGAGGAGCTCGTCGATCATGTCCTCGCCGGTGATGGCGTTGCGGGTCTCCGGATCGGCGAGTGTGACCCTGGTCACTCCTCCGTCTGTGCTGGTCTTGATCGTCATACGAGTCCTCTTCTGGCTGCCTCTTCGATGAAACGACTCACCCGAGCGGGGTCGGGCCGGTTGTTGGCGTCACCGTCGACTTTGATCGAAGAGCCGACGATCACCGAATCGGCTACTTCGAGAAGAGCACCGAGATTGTCACTCGTGGCCCCAGACCCGATCACGATGCGGGTGGCCTCGGGGACGGAATCCTTCATGACCTTGGCCTCGGCCATGTCCGGTTCGGCACCGGTGCCCGAGCCGGACAGGATCAGCGCATCGGCGAGACCACGTTCCAAGGTGTCCACGGCTGCCTGCTCGACATGCAGCCCGGCCGGGGGAGTGGCGTGTTTGACCAACACATCTGCCCACACCTCGACGTCGAGATCGAGGCTGCGTCGTAGCCGATGCACCTCGGGCGCCCTTCCAGTGATGAGGCCCTGGTCGGTGAACATGACGCCGGTGAGGACGTTGACCCTGATGAACCGGGCCCCGGTGGCGGCGGCGATTCCGAGCGCAGCGATGGCGTCGTTGCGGAGCACGTTCACCCCGATGGGGACTCCTGCAGCCATCACCTCGTTGACCACCACGGTCAAGGCGGCGACGGTCTCCGGAGGGACGGTGTCCGCGTAGAAGGGGACGTCGCCGAAGTTCTCGACCATCAGAGCCGGGAAACCGGCGTCTGTCAGGAGTCGAGCGTCGTCAGCGGCCGTCTCGACGATCTCGTCCATGGAGCCGGCGAACAGCGGCGAGCCAGGGAGGGGCTTCAGGTGGACCATCCCCACGAGCCGGGGGAGGCGGTTGGTCACAGGAAAGTCTGTGCGAGCTGAACGGCCTTCTCGGCGTGATCGCCGGTGACCTTGAGACGTGTGTCTTTGAGGCTGGCCCGACGGACGGCGATGCGTGCCCAGTCGGAGGCCGAGCCCTTGATCAGTTGATCTGTGTCCTCGGGCCCGTAGACCCATTTCGAGTATCCGGGACCGATGACTTCGACCCGGACCGGCTCGTAGTGCTCACCGGCCTGTTTGAAGGCGTAAGGAAGGGTCTTCCAGCCGAACCAGCAGACGTGGCGGATCCGTGGCGTGTCCTCGACCTCGATGCCGAGGGTCTTGTAGATGTCGAGACCGTGCATCCAGGTTTCGGTCAGACGGAAGGTGGCGAAAGTGCGGGCGCTCATGTCGCCGGCGATCCAGGGGAGACGATCCTCGCTGCTCATGTGAGAGAGGGGCTCGACGACCTTGGCCCTGCCACCGCGCCACCATTCGATGACGTCTTGGGGTCGCATGCCCCTGCCCTTCTTGATCGGCTTCTGCCGCAGCGGCTCGATGTCGGGAGCGGCCTGCCACTCCTTGATCCGCTCGCCGTCCTGGAGGGCATCGGCGCCCAGGTCCTCGAAGTCAGCGAGATGGGCGATGGTGTCCCTCACGGTCCATGGCTTGTTCGGGGTGACCAGATCCCATACTTTGATGGGAATCCTCTGGAGTGATTGATCCAGGAACTGCTGCTCAGCTACTAGGTCCGAAAGGATGTCGCGCACCAGGCAATTCTAATAGCAAATTTCCCGATACGACCAAGGCGGGCTTGGTTCTACCAGGGTCTTTCTGCCTGCTCTTCGGTGATGGGAGAAGGGATTTCGGTGGTCTCGGGGAGGCTGGCGAGGGCGTTGAGACGATCTATCAGCTGGCGCAACCGGCCGAAATGCCTTCGGTCGAAATAGAAGGTGATGCGGTCCTTGTCGAGAGCATCACCGTCTTCGATTTCGCTCTGATTGGGCTCGGTTCGCTCGATCCGCCCCTCGACCACGATGTCGGCAAACTCGTCGTTTAGCGCCTCCAACTCCTCGTCGGTCGGTGGCTGTCGCACCCTGAGGATGAGTCTTCCGGCGGTGAATCGCTGCGAGTGGTAGTTGGTGTAGAACTCGAGGATGTGGTCACAGGCCACCTGGGGATCCGTGGTGTGGAGAAACAGGGAGAGGTCCGACTCCGAGATCATGCCCTTGGACAGCACCGTTTCCCGGATGAACTCGAGGAGAGGGTCCCAGTAGCCGGTGCCCTCCGCCTCGAGCAGGACGATCGGGTGCAGATCGGACTTCCCGGTCTGGATGAGGGTTATCAGTTCGAACGCCTCGTCCAGGGTGCCAAAACCTCCCGGCATGATGACGAAGGCGTGCGATTCCTTGACGAAGCCCAACTTTCGGGTGAAGAAGTACTTGAAGTTGACTGTCCGCCCGTCGGCGATGAACTCGTTCGCGGAAGCCTCGAACGGGAGCCGGATGTTCACCCCATACGAGTTCTCGATGCCTGCACCCTTGTTCCCGGCCTCCATGATCCCCGGACCGGCACCGGTTATGACCCCCCAGCCGTGGCTGGCCATCGTGGCTGCGAACTCCTCGGTGAGCAGATAGTTGGGGTCGTCGCGGCCGGTGCGCGCCGAGCCATAGATGGTGACCTTCGGCTCGTCGTGCCGGCTGAACACGAGATTCGAGTAGCGCATCTCCTTGAGTGCGGTGTTGATCAGCTTGAGGTCGCTGCGTGAGGCACCGTCCCTGTGGAGCTTGAGCGCGGTGACCACGAGCTCCTCGATCAGATCCTGGTTGTCGTTGTCGGAACTGTCGTTGACGAGGCTGCGGAGACGTTCGTTCAGCTCCTCGTTTCCGAGGTCATAGGCCACCTCGGGTCACATCCCCCACTCGGCCAGAGCCGCACGGGCCACCTCTTCGCCCCACTCCTGCACGAAATGCCCCGCCTCAGGGAGGCGAAGCGGAGGCGGGCACCCCTTGATGCGCTTGTGGACCGCAGGCATCGCCGAGGCGAGTACCGGGTCGGTCTCCCCGATCGCCATGAACGATCGACCCTCGAACTCGTTCGACCACCACTCGACGGCCCGTTTGGAGACTTCGACACCGTCCATGTCCGGGTCGGTCGGAACCAGGGCGGGGAACCTGCGAACCCCTGCCTTGTGCCCCGCCGATGGGAAGGGGGCGTCGTATGCAGCGGCTTCGGCGTCGCTGAGTTGTGGGCAGGATCTCTGCATCAACCGGCCCACCGCCAGGTCCGGTGTGTTTGCCACGTAGTCCCTCCACTCGACGAATCCGGGGGTGGGCTCGGCGCCGACGGCAAAGACCGTGTTCATCACCAGCAGCCCGGAGATCCTCTCGGGCATGTCCACCGGCACGGTGAGGCCGAGCAGGCCGCCCCAGTCCTGGACGACGAGGGTGACATCCTCGAGGTCGAGTCTCTCGATGAGCCCGAGGAGGGCGTCGCGGTGGAAGTCCCAGGTGTAGACCGAGTCGTCGACCGGTTTGTCGGAGCGCCCGAAACCGAAGAAATCGGGTGCCACCACCCGCACGTCGGCTTCCAGGAACGCCGGGATCATCTTGCGGTACAGGTAGGACCAAGTCGGCTCACCATGGAGACAGAGGAAAACCGGAGCGTCAGCGGCCCCCTCGTCGACGAAGTGCATCCTCAGCCCTTCGTATCCGGGGATGTGGTCGACGTACTTGGGTCGGTACGGCCAGTCCGGCAGCGGGTCGAACCTGGCGTCTTCGGTGCGCAGCACCTCGATGTTCATCAGGCGAGGGTATCGAACGAAGCGGTCGGCTTCACTTGAACGGCTTCTCCGACGGTCCCCGACGCACGACGGCGTTCCACACGGTCTCGTAATGGTCCCGGTCGTACCGGTCGACCTGGGGAAGGACGAACTCCTCCCAGGCCTTGCGCAGCGGATCGTCGGCTTTGGCGTAGATGACGAGACCCGTGGGCAGACGATCGAGCACCGAGCGCAGGGAGAGCGGAGTCTCGACACGGGTGCCGGTGTCGCTGGCGTCGAACGAAGCGTTGATCTCGACGCTCAAACGAGCGATCGCTTCGACGTAGACGTCCTTCAAGCTGGGATAACGCCTGGCCAGCATCGCCTTGACCTGGTCGTCACCGGGAAAGGCCTTCTCCCAGATCACCCACCGGTCGGCGAACGCCTTGTTCAACGTCTGCGTGCCGGCATAGTCGCGGATGTCGGTCGGGTTCATCGTCCCGTAGATGCGTACGTCGTCGCGGAGTCGGACCGTTTCCCCGTTCGGAAGGTCGAGAGCCGCATACCGATCGAGCAGGGCATGCAACGCGAAGAGAGTCTCGGCACCTGCGGCATTCAGCTCCGAGAGGTTCAACAGGGCAGGGCCGCGCAAGGCACGGGTTATGTCACCGTCCTCCCAACGCGACTCGGTCCCACCCTTGCCGTCACCGTGTAGGTGTGTCGACCCGATGAGGGTGACGTCTCTGACCTCACCGGTGAGCGGGATCCGGAAGTAGGGGAGGCCCATGGCTGCGGCGAACTGCTCGATGTCATGGTCCTTGCCGGTCCCCATGTGCCCCCGCACCGCGACGTGGAGCGGGACCAAACCATCGGCTCCACTGCGACGGGCCTGCTCAACCTGGGCGAAGCGATAGAGCATCCCGAGGTCCACGTAGTGGGGATCGGGTTCGGGGATCTTGCGCTCCCGCAGCTCGACGTCCGCCAGGTCGGCGGGGACATCGAACCTCTCCAACTCGATCGGCTTCCCCTCTCCGGTGGGGTCCTCGAACACAACTGTCTCAGGCAATTGATTTCTCCTTGTCTTCGAACTCTGAGGCTCTCAGCCACCAGGTGTCCATACCCGAGTAGGCGAGACTCCTTCTCAATGCTCCGCGGGTGCCGTCGACCATCGCCGAGGTGAGTTGGTCGGGTTGGTCGACCACTTCGTGTCGCCGGTAAGCCTGGTCGACCGTGTGGTCTCCGATCCCGATGCCGATGACCGTGGTGCCTGACAGCTCCACCGACTCGACCGACCTGGTGAGGGCCTGGATGGACCCTCTGGTCATCCCGTCGGCGAGGATCATCAGAATCCGCACCTCGGCACCGAGCCGGCCCATCCGCTCGGCGGCATGGATCACATTGAACTCGTCCACGTTCGATGCCTTCTCGAAGAGGGACACCGGTGGCGCCGATCTCGAGTCTTTCCGGGCCATGGTTGCCGCCCGTTTCGGGTTCATGGCGGTGAAGAAGAGCCCGGCCAGTGTGTGTTGGGAGTCACGCCAGCGCCTGTCGAAAGGCTTCACCATGTAGTGATTGACGGTCGAGGTGAGGCGGTCGGCCGCCGACCCCTGGGTCCGCTTCAACCCTGCCGTGGCTGCGGATCGGCCCCGAACGTAGGTCTCTTCGGTGTCGTCGGGTCGGGCGGCGAAGCCCCGGTTGAACAGGGCCACCTCGAAGTCGATCTGAAGCTCGTCACAGAGCCGGGCCATGCTCCAGGCACCAAGCAGCGCGGCGGGCATGGCCCATTGTGTGCCGGCGTGTGCGTTCCGGCCTGGGCTCAGCATCGAGGCGGAGCCGTCGACGAGCAGGGAGACGGCATAGCGGCGTCGGGTCCGGGACGCCCTGCGCTCGTAGAGACGCTGATAGAGCCCGGCGCCGATGAACAGGGCGGCGTGTGGTGATACGTCTCCCTGGTCGAACCCGGACCGAAGCCCGCGGCGCTGGTTGGCGGCGAACAAAGGAAACAGCTCGCCGGAGACATGGCGTTGGTCGACCGACCATCGTCTCGACGCATCGGCTATTGCGGCCACTCCCTCCTCCCCAAAGCCAGAGAAGGCCGATGGGATCGGTGTGACCAGCAGCTTCCCGCCCTGACCGGTGGGGAGATACACCTGCGGAGCCTGGCTGACTCGAAGGAGTTGGTCGGTGGAGGCGTCGTTGGCGATGTCCGATGCCCCCCTCCGGTCGGAATCGGCGGAGCGGGCGTCGGCCGAGCGCTTCGTGTCTTGGTACGACTCCGAATCGGCGATTATCGGGGAGACCATCCTCACGGTGTCGACCCCCTCGGCAGCCTTCTCAGCCTCCATCTTCTGCAGGGCTTTGCGTTGGGAGCTGGTGGCGGCTTCCGGAGCCTCGGTGATCAGGCCGTGGGCGCGGGCGATCGCCTCCAGTTCCAGTGCGAGCTGAGCCACATACCAAGGGTCGTCCGACTCTGCCGCCTCGGTGCAGTGGTCGGAGGCGTCGTCGAGGGCAACGGCAGCCTTCGCCTCGAACCTCCGTTCCAGGACCTCACGTTCGACATAGCCACCCGTGAGGAGGAAACAGCCCAGGACGAACTGGCTGAGCGCACCGGAGCGTTGGATTGCCTGGCCCAGCGACGAGAGATAGAGGTCCTGAAGCACCGAGCGGGCACCGGGGTAGATGGAGAGGCCCTGGGCCTCCTGACGTGCGTCCTCGAGCGAGAAGAACAGGACTTCCGCCACCGGTCGTTCCGTCCGCTCCAGTGCGGTGAGCAGGTCAACTTCGGCGTCGGGCGGCACCTGGCCCTCTATCGGCCAGTCCGGGGGGAGCTCCCTGGACTCTTCGAGATTCGTGGAGACGAGATGCAGCACCTCGTGCAGCGCCGAGGCGAGTGCCACCTCGTCGGGGGTGACCGGGGCGTTGCGGTGATAGGCCGCCTGGAAGATTCGGGGATCGCAGACGATCTCGTCGGCCGAGGCTGACGACTCCGGGCCCAGCCTGACCCGAAGATTCGGGTTGTCGCTGAGACTCCTCGCCAGCCTGGTCACCGCCGGTGCGACCTTCTGATATCGACCCACCACGGCTTCGATCGCCTGGTCCTCGGGCCCGATCAGGTCGGTGAGAAAGGTTTGCTCGCGTCCGCGCACAGTCGTTCATTGTCTCATGCCCTGTCAAGGTGTCGAATTGGAAGCCGATTCGACATTTGAGTTGCGAAGCAACTCAAATGCGCCGTCGAGGACTTCCCGCAAGGTCCGCTCGCGCTTTACGCTTCCGGACGTGCACTACGACCTCACGACGCTCCCCAACGGTCTGCGGATCATCACCGAGACCATGCCCTCGCTCCGCTCCGTCGCCCTCGGGTGCTGGGTCGACACCGGGACGAGAGATGAGGAAGCCAACGAGGCCGGGGTCTCCCACTTTCTCGAGCATCTCCTCTTCAAGGGATCGGACGAGCTCTCTGCACGCGAGGTGAATGAGACACTCGATGCGATCGGGGCCGAGTCGAACGCCTTCACCTCGAAGGAGACCACCTGCTACTGGGCGAGGCTCCTCGACCAGGATCTGCCGATCGGCCTGAACGTCCTAGCCGAGATCATCCAGCGCCCCGCCTTCCGGCTCCACGAGATCGACTCCGAACGTCACGTGGTGGTGGAGGAGATCAACATGAACGACGACGACCCGTCAGACGTCGTCTTCGAGAACTTCTCAACGGCCGTCTTCGCCGGGCATCCTCTCGAAGAGCCGGTCCTGGGGACCCGGGAGTCGATCAGGGGGATGACCCGGGACGACATCCACGGGTACTGGAAGCGGCGGTACGGAGCAGGGTCGATGGTGGTGGCGGCCGCCGGCTCCGTCGACCATGCAGACTTCGTCGAGGCGGTGGCCGAGCGTTTCGGGGAATGGTCGGGTGAGGCAGTAGATCATCATCTGTCGCCGGTGGCCGTCGAGCCAAGGGTCAACCTCACCGTTCGGGAGACCGAGCAGGCCCACCTGGTGCTGGGAGGGCCAGGCCTCCCCCGGGCCGACGAGCGGCGCTGGGCGTTCGAGGTGCTCAACCACGTGATGGGTTCTGGCATGTCGTCACGTCTGTTCCAAGAAGTCCGCGAGGAGCGTGGCCTTGCCTACGCCATCTACGGGTTCAAGCTGTCCTATGCCGACAACGGAGCGTGGGGGGTCCATGTCGGGACCACTCCCAACCAGACCGACACCGCGCTAACTGTCATCCGGGATGAGCTCGCCAAGGTCGTCGAGAACGGCATCACACCCGGAGAGCTCGATCGGGCCAAGGGCTCGATGCGGGGCGGTCTGGCCCTATCCCTCGAGGATGCCAACAGCCGGATGGTCCGTCTCGGCCGGGACGAGCTGGCCGGGATGCCCCATCTGTCGGTGGACGAGCGGCTGGCCAAGCTCGACGCGGTCACTCTCGACGATGTGCAATCAGTCGCCACCGACATGTATGGCGCCCCGACCCGGGTTCTCGGTGCAGTTGGGCCGTTCGAAGCCAACGACCTGGACGACTACCTGAAGGTCTGAATCGATCGTGCAGGGATGTGCCGTGGAGGCACACTCCTGCCTGCACTCTGGTTGGTTGGAGGGGTTGGGCCGGGCTGAATCAGTCGAGGCTGAACTCGACCGACTGTGGCTTCTCGCCGATGTTGATGGTGCCGGCGAGTGGGTTCGCGGGCTTCTCGATGACGAGCGCTCCACCGAGGTCGTGGGTACCGTCACTCGACGGCCACCCCGTAGTCTCGATGAGAGAGACGTTCCCGGCCAGCGACGTCCAGAGGACCGTGTTGTTGACCTGTGTCAGTTCGACGATCAGGTCCGCACCTCTCTCGGGATAGAGGTTCTCGCCGGGTCCCCCCGCCACCCAGACTGCGGCAGCGCCCCCTGCTGCCGACAAGGTCAGGATCGTGGCCAATCCCAACCCGGCGAGACGATGAGTGTTCACTCCCTGCATGCACTGATCACGCTAAGTGACGAGAGGCCGGGACTAAATGGCTAATTCGACGAACTGCGATAGGACTAGTCCGTAGCCCAGGGCGATCAGAATGGTCACGAGGGTGAGGCCCAGGACACTGCGGTCACGGTTGTCAGCGAGCCGGGCGAGAAGGAATCCGATCACGACCCAGAAGGTGATGTCGAGGGGCCAGGCGAGCACGAGATCACCGATCGAGACCATGAACACTGCGGACACGGGGAGCCCGGCGAACAACATTGTCAATGCCAGGGTCTCACAGCCGTCCACACAACCCTGATCGTTCCCGAGAGCGAGACCGACGGCCATGAACACGATGGCGGCCGCTACGAGGAGACCGGCGGAGATGGCCGCGCTGCGACAACCGGGCGGTTCGCTCTTGGGGGTCACGGTCGAGATCGTATGTCGAAGCTCCGTTTCTGAGATATCGAGCTGAGTAGCTTGAAGACATGACCTACGGCGAGATTCTCCTGGTCCTTCACATCGCAGGTGCCGGAACCTGGTTGGGCGCCAACGTGGTTCAGGCTGTGGTTCCTCCCGTGGCGGCCCGGCAGGGCACCGAGGCGCTCGCCGGGTGGTATCGGATCACGACGGCGATGGCGACGCGTCTCTACATCCCGGCCGCGATCCTGATCCTCATCACCGGGGTGCTCATGGTTCTGGACAACGAAGCCTTCGGCTTCGGCACCCCCTTTGTGACGATCGGGTTCGGGATGATCGTTGTCGGTGCCCTCCTGGGTCAGTTCGTCTTCGGTCCCGGGGGTGACGACGCTGCGGCGGCCGTGGAGTCCGGTGACGGGACGGCCATCCGTCGTGCGGTGGGCAAGCTCACCCGATACGGGCTCATCGACACGCTGCTCCTGCTCTTCACCATCACGGCGATGGTGCTACGTCTCGGGTTTCCCTAGCCCCCCGGCCGGCTACTCGGCCACACCCGTCCTGACGTCCGGGGCTCCCATGCGGGCGGCGTCCGCGGTGTGGTCGTCGGGTTGGGACTGCGAGTCCAGTTCGGCGGCGACCCGGGCCTCATAGTGGTCGATCTCCCGATCCACCGTGTCCCCGTCCCAGGCGAGCACCTCGGCCATGATCTCTGCGGCCACCCGGGCCGCGGCCACACCCCGGTCTCTGGTCTCGATCGACAGCCGGGTCCGCCTGGTCAGGACATCGTCGAGGTGGAGCGCACCCTCATGGGTAACCGCGTACTCCAGCTCCGCCCGGAGGTACGGGGCGTCGCCGACCACCTTGCGGTCGCCACCTCCACCCATGCTCAGCTGGTCGGTCATGCTTCCGTAACGGCCGACGAGTCGGTCATCGGAGTGAGGCGTGGCGCCAACCAAGGGAATAGACGAGGTGACGGCCGGCACGCTCGGTCTGTCGAGGTAGGAGAAGGCGGCGTCGACCGCGTCTGACGCCATGACGCGATAGGTGGTGTATTTGCCACCGGCAACGCTGATCAACCCGGTGCCCCGGTCGATCACTGCGTGCTCGCGGCTCAGCTTCGAGGTCTGATCCGACTCACCCTTGAGCAGGGGCCGGAGCCCGGCGTAGACCCCCACGATGTCCCCGGCCCGGATCGGCTCCTTCAGGACACTGTTCACCCAGGTGAGCAGATAGTCGATGTCGGAGCGGCTCGCTGCGGGGTGAGCCCGCCGGAGCGACCACGGGGTGTCTGTCGTCCCCACGATCCAATGATCGCCCCAGGGTATGACGAAGAGGACACTCGCCTTGGTGCGAAGGATTATCCCGGTCTGAGAGTCGATCCGATCACGGGGGACGAGGAGGTGGATCCCCTTCGAGGCCTGAACGTCGATGCGCCTATCACCGGCCATGCTCTCGATGTCGTCGGTCCAGACTCCCGACGCGTTGATCACGGCCCGGGTCCGAACCGACACCGAGCGTCCCGTCTCCAGGTCGACCGCCGAGACCGATCCCGGCTTTCCGGGCTCGAGATCCAGTCCGGTGATCCGGGTGCTGTTGGCCACGAACGCACCGTGAGCGGCGGCTGTGCGAACGACGGTCATCGTGTGTCTGGCGTCGTCGACGACCGAGTCCCAGTAGCGAACACCGCCCGTGGAGCTCAGAGCGGGTACCAACGTCGCCATGGAACGGCTCCCCAGGTGGCTGTGCCAGGGGAGCGGATTGTCGGCAAGACGTGCGAGCAGCTCATACAGCAACACACCAGCGCCCACGTAGAGACGCTCCACCAACCCGTGACGCAGCGGGTAGACGAACGAGGCCGGGGTCACCAGATGCGGGCAGAGGGTGTTGAGCATCAGGTTTCGCTCTCTGAGTGCCTCCCGCACCAACCCGAGGTCGAGCCGCTCCAGGTAGCGCAGCCCGCCGTGGAACATCTTCGAGGATCGGCTCGATGTCCCAGAGGCGTAGTCCCGCTGCTCCATCAGCCCGACCCGGAGACCCCTGGTGGCCGCATCGAGGGCCACTCCCGCCCCGGTGATGCCACCACCGACGACGACCAGATCGAACTCGAGGTCGGCCATCGAATCGAGATGCTGTCGCCGTTGCTCCGCATTCAGCGCCGAACGACCGACATCGGGCGTCATTCGCTCACCTTACGATTGGGTGATGAAGATAGGTGTTCAACTCCCCGAGGTAGAGCGACGCATCGGATGGGCGGAGATGCGAGACATCGCCCGCACCATCGAGGACTGCGGGTTCGACTCCATCTGGACCGGCGACCATCTGCTCTATCGGGACGAGCACGGATCCCGCGGGCCGTTCGAGGCCTGGACGACGCTCGCCGCGCTCGCCGAAGCCACCGAGCGTGTCGAGTTGGGTCCGCTGGTAGCGGCAACCTCTTTTCACGCTCCGGCGATGCTGGCCAAGATGGCGGTGACGGTCGACGACATAAGCGGTGGTCGACTGATCCTCGGTCTGGGGGCGGGATGGAACCAGGTCGAGTACGAGGCCTTCGGTTTCCCATACGATCGGAGGGTGAGCCGGTTCGAAGAGGCGTTCACCATCATTCGCACCCTGATCAGGGAAGGCTCGATCGACTTCGACGGCGAGTTCTACACCTTGCAGGGGATGGAACTGGTGCCTCCGGCCCGACCGGACATGAAGATCCTGATTGGTTCCAACGGGCCCCGGATGCTCCAGGTCGCCGCACCCCATGTCGACATGTGGAACTCGTGGTTCCTCGGGTTCGGCAACCGGGCCGACGGTGTCGGCCCACTCCTGGAGATCGTGGACGAGGCCTGCCGGGAGGTGGGCCGTCCCCCCCAAGAGGTGGAGCGGACCGTCGCCGTCTACGTGCAGCTTTCGCGTGGCACCGGTCGTTCGCCGGGTGACTCCGATCGGACAGGGCCCGGTCCGATCAGGGGGAGTCATGAGGAGATCGCCTCTGCCGTTGCCGCTTTCGAGCCCGCCGGGATCGACCATATCCAGGTGGTTCTCGACCCGATCGACGCCGCCGGTGTCGAGGAGCTCGCCGAGGCGATCCGGGACCTCGCCCGATAGGGTTGGGCGGATGCAGATCTCAACGACGAGCTTCGAGAACGGCGGTTCGATCCCCGAGAGGTACGCATTGGCCAAGCCTCACCCGACCGACCGGGTGGAGTTCGCCGGCAACACGAACCCTCATCTCGAGTGGTCGGGGGCGCCGGAGGGGACCAAGTCGTTCGCCCTCATCTGTCATGACTACGACGTCCCATCCAAAGGTGACGACGTCAACCAGGCCGACCGGGAAGTACCCGACGACCTGCCACGTGTCGACTTCTTCCACTGGGTGCTGATCGATCTACCACCCGACAAGACCTCGATCGAGGAAGGCGAGTTCTGCAGCGGGGTGGCCCCCGGCGGGAAGGGGCCAAACTGTCACGTCGGCCGTCATGGCGTCAACGACTTCACCGGCTGGTTCGCGGGCGATGCCGACATGGCCGGCGACTACTACGGCTACGACGGGCCAGCTCCTCCCTGGAACGACTCGATCATCCACCACTACATCTTCACCGTCTACGCCCTGGACGTAGACACCGTCGACGTCGAGGGAGCCTTCACCGGTCAGGATGTCCGCGACGCGATCGACGGTCACATCCTCGACCAGGCCTTCCTGGTCGGGACCTACACCCAGAATCCGCGACTTCGCGACGAGGCGTGATGCAATGACACCCGTCAGCCCTCGGTCACGGTGACCTTGTTGATCAACACGTCGTCGTGGGGCCGGTCCGACCCGTCTGTCGACGAGGTTGCGATGGAGTCGACGGCGTCCATACCTGAGGTCACCCGACCGAAGATCGTGTAGTTGTGGGGGAGGCCGTAGTCCTGATGCATGATGAAGAACTGGCTGCCGTTGGTGTTCGGACCGGCGTTGGCCATGGCAACCGTGCCCCGTGAATAGGTGCCGGCACCATCGGTCTCGTCACGGAAGCGATATCCGGGACCGCCGCGGCCGGTACCCGTGGGGTCGCCGCCCTGGATCATGAAGCCCTCGATCACCCGATGGAAGATCACTCCGTCGTAGAACCCGTCGTTGGCGAGAAACACGAAGTTGTTGACGGTGAGAGGGGACCGTGTCGGGTCGAACTCGATGACGATCTCACCGTGGTTGGTGTCGAGAGTCGCCGAGTAGCTCTTGGCCGGGTCGATGGTCAGGTCTGGGGCGGTGTCGTACTGCTTGGTCATGTTTTCCTTTGGTTGACGTTTGCTGAAGATGAGCGGATTTCACCCATATTTGGGCTGAGGAACCCCGGGTTCGCGGTCAGCCGAAGTAGGCGGGCTGGCGACCCTCGGCCCACTTGATCGAGCACCCCATCGAGGCGTGCTGCTCGTCCGAGACGGTCTCGCCTGCCAGCACCGCATTCATCGCGGCGCGCAGCTCGCGGCCAGTGACCGGGACGCCGGAGTCGGGTCGGGACTCGTCCATACGACCCCGGTAGACCAGGGTCCGATCCGGGCCGAAGAGGAAGAAATCGGGGGTGCACATGGCTGTGTAGGCGGCGGCCACTTCCTGGGTCTCGTCGAACAGGTAGGGGAAGACGTAACCGTAGGTCTGGGCCTCCTGCTTCATCAGCTCCGGAGAGTCACCGGGTGATATCTCAGGGTCGTTGGAGCAGATCGCAACGATTCCGATCCCGGAGCTGGCGTAGTCGTTCCCGAGCCGAGCCAGCTCGTCCCGAACGTGCTTCACATAGGGGCAGTGGTTGCAGATGAACATCACCAGCAGACCCTTGTGGTCGGCGTAGTCGGAGAGGGAAACGGTCTTCCCGGACACGGTGTCCGGAAGGGAGAAATCGGGTGCTTCTGTGCCGAGGGCGAGCATTGTGGAGGTGACAGCCATGCCCCGAGTGTACGAGACGCCATCGATAGGCCAACACGGACGCTTCTAGGAGAAGCGTCCGATCAGTTCTCCGAACGTCTCGATCGACCCGTCGAAGGAGACATCGGGCAGAGCCACTATCGAATGGTTCGCCCCCGCCGCCGAGTAGGCGGCGAACAGTGCCTCGAGGTCGTCCACCGTTCCGGCGTTGTTGCGTCGCATGAACTCCTCGCCCGTTGTGTTGCGGTCACGCAAAGACTCGACCCGATCGCGGAGCGCCTTGCGGTCGGGAGCGACCAGAGAGTTGGTGAGATGCGTGACTTCGACTTCCCCGGGGTCGCGATCGACCTCGGCGCAGTGCCGGTTCAGGACCTCGACCTTGTGCCGCACTCTGCCGGGATCACCGAAGACGTTGCAGGCGTCGGCGTATCTGGCCACCAGACGGAGCGTCTTCTCCTCACCCGACCCGCCGATCAAGATCGGGATCGGGTCCTGGATGGGACGCGGGTAACAGACCAGCTCTGCGGCGTCGATGTGCTTGCCGTGGAACTCAGGCGAACCCTTGCCCCACAGCAGGGGGAGCATCTCGAGGGTTTCGGTGAGGATCTCATAGCGTGTGGAAGTGGATGGAAACTCGATCCCGTACGCGGAGTGCTCGTCCCGATCCCATGCGATTCCCAGCCCGCAGATCGCCCGACCGCCGGACAGAACGTCGAGGCTGGCCACCATCTTCCCCACGACGACCGGATTGCGGTGCGTGATCCCGGTGACCAGGGCCCCGAGCCGGATGGTCGTCGTGGCACCGGCCATGAAGCCGAGTGCGGTGTAAGCCTCGGGAATGTCCTCCCACGGTCGTCCGACGCCGCGGATTTGCCGGAAGTGGTCCATCACCCATAGGTCCCGGAACCCGGCAGCCTCCGCCCTCTGGGCAATCGCCGCCAGGGTGGGCCCCATGTCCGTGGTCCAGTCGAACCGGGAGACGATCAACCCAAATGTGTGCCCCGTATCTGCGAACCCCGGGTTCCCCAGCCCATATATGGGTGAAATCCGCTCACCTTCGGAATCGGCGGCGATCGGGGTGACCACAGCAACGGGTTGCACCTGGTGAATCCCGTCGAAGCCATCGTCCTCCAACTCGGCCCGGACGGTCTTGAAGCGGCTGAACTGTCTGCGCAACACAGACTTCGGGATCGGGCGGACCCTCGCTTCGTTGCGCTGTTCGCAGATCGATGGGTCGATGTCGAAGACCACGACGTGGGCCGGGACCTCAAAGTCGTGGGCCAGCCCGATCCAACGCCGACGTGACTCGGCGTCGAACCCGAGCGTGTCGATCACGGTGGTCAATCGACGACCGAGTCGTTCGGTCACGATCGCCTCGAGTAATCCGAATGCAGCACTGCTCGCGGTCTGGTCGTCTTCGCCGGCACCCACCATCCCGCGCAGGGTGTCCGAGGAGACGATCTCGCTCGTCGCGAAATGCTCCCGCGCCCAGGTCGACTTCCCCGAACCGCTGGGTCCCACGAGCACCACGAGACTCGGAGCGGGCAGACGAAGTTCCATCAACACCTTTCTTAGTCGGGCGACCGGTAACCTTGACGACGTGACCGACACATCACGCGGCCCGTTCGGGCTCCTCGCCACCGCGATGGTGACACCGTTCGACGACTCGGGAGCCGTCGACCACCAGAAGGCCTGGGACCTCTCGAGGTACCTCGCCGATCAGGGCACCGACACCTTGGTCGTTGCCGGGACCACTGGAGAGTCGCCGACTCTCAGTGACCAGGAGAAGCTCGCTCTATTCAAGACGGTGATCGATGCGGTCAGAGAGAAGAAGACACAGGTCATCGCGGGTACCGGCACCTACGACACCGCCCACTCGGTGCATCTGACCGAGAAGGCCGCCGAGCTCGGGGCCGACGGCGTGCTCGCAGTGACGCCTTACTACAACCGGCCATCGCAGCAGGGCCTGGTCGCACACTTCAGCGCCATCGCCGATGTCGGCTGTCCGGTGATGCTCTACAACATTCCGAGCCGAACGGCCCGCCTGATCGAGAACGAGACCCTCGTCCAACTCGCCGCCCATCCCAACATCGTGGCGGTGAAGGACGCGGTGGGTGACGTCGACTTCACCTCTTCGACGATCCATCTCGCCCCGGGTCTCCCCGTTTACTCCGGGGATGACAGTCGGACACTCCCGATGATGGCTGTGGGAGCGGTGGGTGTCGTCTCGGTGATCTCCCACCTCGCCGGCCCCACGGTCAAGGCGATGCTCAAGGCGGCGACGGCGGGTGATTACACCCAGGCCCGTCGACTCCACCACGAGCTGCTCGCCCTATGCCACGCCTGTTTCATGGAGCCCAGTCCCTCACCGGTCAAGGGCGCCCTCAGCCGGGTATGGGAGCCGGTTGGCGATGTGCGATTACCTCTGGTGTCGGCAAGCGACGAGACCTTGGCCGCGATCGAGAAGGCCATGGGGGCGATCTCTCCCTCGTGAGTATCTCCGTCACATTCCTGGGTGGGCTTGGGGAGATCGGGCGCAACTGTGCCGCGCTAGAGATCGACGGCAAGATCGCCCTGATCGACGTCGGGCTCATGTTCCCCGAGGAGGACATGCTCGGTGTCGACCTGGTGTTCCCGGACTGGTCCTGGCTGGTGGGGCGGAAGAAGGACGTCTCTCTCGTCGTCATCACCCACGGTCACGAGGACCACATGGGCGCCCTCGCATATTTCCTCAGAGATATCAACGTCCCGGTGTACGGCACCGAGTTGACCCTGGAACTTGCGAATGGCCGGGTCGAGGAATTGGGTGTCGACGCCGAGTTCCGCACCATCTCTCAGAAGAAGTGGATCTCCCACGGGCCGTTCAAGTTCATGCTGATCCCGGTGAGTCATTCCGTGCCGGAGGCCTCGGCGATCGCATTCGACACTCCGGAGGGGATGGTCCTCCACTCCGGGGACTTCAAACTCGACCCCACGCCCATCGACGGCATCCCGACCGACCTGCCGGCTTTCGCCTCGTTGGGCCGCCGCGGTGTGCGTCTGCTCCTGGCCGACTCGACCAACGCCGAGAAAGAAGGCTTCGAGCCGTCCGAGAGCTCGGTGGGCCGGCCGATCGCAGACATCATCCGCGACGCGAAGGGGCGGGTCATCGCCGCGTGCTTCTCCTCTCACGTCCATCGGGTCCAGCAGATAGCCGACGCCGGCATCGCCGCCGGACGCAAGATCGCGTTCTTCGGACGCTCGATGCACCGCAACACCACGATCGCGGGTGATCTCGGGATCCTCGACCTCCCGCAAGGTTCGGTCATCGACATCAAGGACCTCGGAGAGCTCCCCGATGACCAGCAACTCCTCATCACGACCGGCTCGCAGGGTGAGCCCTTCGCCGCGCTGTCCCTCATGTCCCAGGGCCGGCACAAGTTCGTCGAGCTCGACCAGGACGACACGGTGCTCATCTCGGCGAAGCCGATCCCCGGAAACGAGACCGCCGTGTCCAAGGTGATCTCGAATCTGATGAGACGCGGGGCCACGGTCGTCCATGGCCGGAACTCCCATGTCCACGTCTCGGGTCACGCCGCCCGGGAGGAGCTGCTGACTTTCATCAATCTGGTGCGACCCAAGGCGTTCGTGCCCGTCCACGGCGAGTACCGGCACCTGTCGGCTCACGCCGACCTCGCCCGATCCATGGGAGTTCGTCAGGTCGACGTCTTGGAGGACGGCGACCGGGTGATCGTCGATGGCAAGCGCACCCTGGTCGAGCGTCGTGCCGTTCCCGCCGGCTATGTCTATCTGGACGGCTCCTCCGTCGGTGACGTCCAGAACGCCGTGCTCCGGGACCGGTCCCATCTCGCCGACGAAGGTGTGGTCGTGGTGACCGTGGGAATCGACCACGACACCGGTGAGATCACCTACGGCCCGGACCTCGACTCGCACGGGATGATGGACGACCCGACGGCGGTGCTGGAGAAGGCGGCCGATGCGGTCCGCTCTGCGGTCGACTCGCACGAGACGGGTCGTACCGATCACGCCGAGATGCAGAAGACGGTCCGTCAGGCCGCCGGCAAGGTCATCCGCGCCGAGACCGCGCGGCGCCCGGTGATAATCCCCGTGATCATCGAGGTGTGATGCAATCACATTGCAGTTTCATCAAATGAAACTGCGTCTGTGCTGAGGCGATCACACTTCGACGAGCACCTCGCCCAGGGTCTTCCTGCGAAGGTCGGGGACCACACAGTCGTCCGCCGGGTACCCGATCGGGAACATGCAGAAGGGCCGTTCGTTCTCCGGTCGCCCCAGCAGCTTGGTCAGAAACGCCATCGGTGACGGCGTGTGGGTGAGCGTGGCCAGACCCATGTGGTGGAGTGCTGTGATGAAAATCCCGGCTGCGATGCCGCAGGACTCCTTCACGTAGAAGTTGTGGCGGCGGGAGCCGTCCGGGTTGACCCCGTAGCGCTCCTCGAACATCACGACGATCCACGGAACCGTTTCGAGGAACTCCTTGTGCCAGTCGGTTCCGAGGGGCTCGAGGGCCTCTCGCCAATGCTCGGGGAGTCGCCCGCCCTCGTAGTTGATCCGCTCCTCTTCCTCGGCGGCCTCCCGGATCTGACGTTTGACGTCGGGGTCTCCGGTCAGCACGAACCGCCACGGCTGACGGTGTGCCCCGGATGGAGCGGTGGAGGCAGTGCGGATCGCCTGCTCGATGAGGTGGCGTGGTACCGGGGTGTCGCTGAAGAACCGGACCGAACGCCGCCTTTCCATCTCGGCGAAGAAGGCGTCGGCCCTCCGGACCGACTCGTCAGGTTCGAGACGCTCGAACTGGTGAGGGATCATCGGTGCGGGCATCCCCGCAACGTACCTAGCGGTGGGTGGGGCGCGCCATCATCGGGGCTCGACGCTGCCGGATCCGCTTATGTCCGTTTGCACGCTCGTCGGGTTGCCCAGGTACTCCACACTGCCCGAACCGCTGACGTCGGTGATGAGGCTGACGGTGACGTTGACCACGGCGTCGCCTGATCCGGAGATTTTCACCGTTGCGCCCGTGGCCTCCAGGTCGGCTCCGGAGAACGTCCCCGAGCCGGGGATCGACACTGTCAGGTCGGTCGTGGACCCCGACACCTCGATCCGGCCCGATCCTGAGATCGAACCGTCGAACGTCTCAACCGTGATTGCGTCGATGTTGATCGATCCCGAGCCGCTGATCGCCGCCTCGAACGAATCGGTCTCCACGTTTCCGGCCGTGACATTCCCGCTGCCCTCGATGATGACGCCGTCGAGTGCGGCGACACCCACCGAGTACACGATCTCGCGGGTGGGGGAGATCGACGCGTCCGTACCCAACGTCAGGGTTCCGTTGCTGACGTCCGAAGTGAGATGTGAGATCAGGTTGTCCTCGGCCTCGATGGTCAGGGACTGGGTGCCGCTGACCTCGACGACAACCGATCCACTGCCCTCGAGCACAATTCGGGTGAAGCCGCTCACATCCCGTGTCTCGGTGGTCATGTCCCCCGATCCGCGAATACCGCCGAGGTTGATCGTGGTGCTGCAGGCGGTCAGAGCCGCGACGGCGAACATGGTGAGACCGGTTCGTCTCATCAGCAATTCCTTTCCGACGCCGAGCATGTCACCCTTCGCCGCCGGGACGTCAGAGTCCAAAGCCCCTTTCCGGACAGGGACCCGCATATCGCTTGCGGAGTTTCCAGACCTGTTCGGAAGGGAAATCGTTCGCCCACGTCGGGTCGATGTCGAAGCTCTTCTCTCGATCGGTTTCCGGATTCTGCACCTCCTGATAGGAGACGACCTCGAACCCGACCTTCACGAACAGTCGCAGCCACTCCGAGATGGGGAGGTTGAACTCGGTCCCGGAGTCCCCGTCCGAGTCGATCCAGTCAATGCGGTGCATCCCGAAGTAGGGATAGCGAAGTGTGTGGTCCGTGACGACATCGCCCTCCCTCGGCACGACGATCATGGCCAGGGGATGGTGACCGAGGAATACGAGTTGGCCACCCGGTTTCAGGAGACGATGCGCCTCCGGGATCCACTTGTACGGGTCGGCCCAGATCGCGGCGCCATACTCGGAGATCGCGAAGTCGAACGAGGCGTCCGGGTATGGGACCTCCTCGGCGTTGCCGTGAATCAACTCCAGGTCGACTCCATGCTCCGCGGCCAGTCTTCGGGCGGTCTCCAACTGCTTCTCGGAGTTGTCGATCCCCACGACCGAAGCGCCCCGCCGCGCCATCCACGCCGACACATAGGCGGTGCCGCAACCGAGCTCGATCGTCCTCATATCGGACATATCGTTCGGGAGCAGTCCCAGGGCAGATTCGTCCACCCCCCAGATCCCCCATGACGGCTCCTCGGTCCAGGATCGCTCGCCCGACTCGACCCAGTTGGTGGCGTCGTTGTCCCACAGCTCGCGATTGAGGACGACATAGTCAGGCAGTTCACTCACGAATTCACGGTAATTCCCCGATTCTTGGGTAGGCTCCGCAACTACATGCCAACCCGGACATCCACCCGCAAGGGCTCCGGGCGGAGACGGGTGTCCTCAAAACACAAGAAGTCGGCGAACAAGAACGCCAGGAAGCCGGCTAACAAGAGCTCCAAGAAGTCGTTCGCCTCGCGGCTGGTGGCGGTCAAAGACTGGATACGGAGCTCGCTCGGACGTCAGACCGACGACGTATGGGGCATGGTCCTAGTGGTTCTCGCCATGCTCGTGTCACTTGCCTTCTTCAGACTGGCCGGACCGGTCGGCAACGGCTTCACCACCGGATCGCGGTTCCTGTTCGGGGTATGGCGCTTCGTGGTACCGCTGGCCCTCGCCGGGGTGGGGATCGCCCTCATCGTCGGCAAGCCGAAGGACGGCGCCAGACGTCTCGTTCTGGGTGGCATCACCACCTTCGTCGGCAGCCTCGCACTGTTCCACCTCCTGACGGGCGCCGTCGCGTTCCGAGCGAGCCTCGACCTCGTGCAGGAGAGAGGAGGGGCAGTCGGATCGCTCATAGCTTTCCCGATGAGACGTGTCCTCGGACACTGGGGTGCCTTCGTCGTGCTGTCCTCGGCGATCGGCATGGGTGTCCTGGTGATGACGAACACGTCAGTCCGTGAGTTGTTCCACGGTCTGGTCGACATCTGGGGCCGCGTCCGCAAGTTCGCCAAGGAGGTGATAGCGGGCGACCCCGAGGATCGCGGCGCTCACATCGCCCGGCCGACACCGGTGGTCGAGAGTCGACCGCGCGGCAAACACCAGAAGCCCTCAGAGCAGCGTCCCCCCAAGCAGCCGAAGCAGCAGCCCATCCCGTCACCCGAACCGGAGCCACAGCCGGTGATGACCCTGGACCTGACCAAGACCGATTACCAACTGCCACCATTGAGCCTGTTGCAGGGCGGCACCGGTGGAGAGATCAACAAGAGATCTCTGGAAGAGACAGCCCGCCAGCTCGAGGACACCCTCCACGAGCACGGCGTCGACGCCACGCTCACCAAGATCGTCCCCGGTCCGACGGTCACCCGCTACGAGATCGAGCTCGCACCGGGCGTGAAGGTCAACCGGGTCTCCAACCTGTCCCACGACATCGCATATGCCCTGGCCACTCCGGACGTGAGGCTGCTGGTGCCGATCCCGGGCAAGTCGGCGATTGGCGTCGAAGTGCCGAACGTGAAACGTCGTCTGGTCTCGCTCGGCGACATTCTCGACAGCCCCGAGGCGGCCAAGCCGGCGCACCCATTGACGGTGGGCCTGGGGATGGACATCTCCGGTCAACCCCGTCTCCTCAACCTCGCCGAGCTGCCCCATGTACTCATCGCCGGTGCCACCGGCGCCGGTAAGTCGTCGTGTATCAATTCGATCGTGACCTCGCTGCTGATGCGCACCCATCCCGACGACGTCCGGGTGATCATGGTCGACCCGAAACGGGTCGAGTTGGGGCAATACAACGGGGTACCTCACCTGCTCACCAGGGTCATCACCAACCCGAAGAAGGCGAATGAGGCCCTGAAGTGGGCGGTTGCCGAGATGGACCGTCGCTACGACCTCCTCGCCGACGCCAAGGTTCGTGACATCGAGGGGTACCGGGAGAAGCTGGAGGCGGGTCGTCTCGATCCGGAGGGTTTCGACCGGTTCCCCTACATCGTGGTGCTGATCGACGAGCTGAACGATCTGATGATGGTGGCGGGCAAGGAGGTCGAGGAGTCGATCGTCCGCATCGCCCAGATGGCCCGCGCGGTCGGAATCCATCTAGTCATCGCCACCCAGCGCCCTTCCGTCGATGTGATCACCGGTGTCATCAAGGCCAACGTCCCCAGTCGTCTCGCCTTCTCCGTGGCTTCTCAAACCGACAGCCGGGTGATCATCGACGGCGCCGGTGCTGAGAAGCTGGTCGGGATGGGTGACATGCTCGTCGTCACTGCGAAGGAGCCACGTCCCCAGCGGATCCAGGGGGCCTGGGTGCGGGAGGCCGAGGTGCACGAGGTGGTCGAGTGGGTCAGGAGCCAACGAGAGGCGCAGTATCAGGACAAGCAGGTCCTGGAGGTGGCTGCTGCCGCGGCCGCAGCTGCAGCCGCGGCCGCAGCGGAGGAGGACGACGAAGACGCCGAGCTGATCCGGCAGGCGACCGAGCTCGTGGTTCGCTCACAACTCGGTTCCACCTCCATGTTGCAGCGCAAGCTACGGATCGGGTTCGCCCGGGCGGGCCGAGTCATGGATGCGCTCGAGCAGCGCGGGGTCGTGGGCCCCTCGGTCGGCAGCAAGGCACGTGATGTGTTGATGACCATCGACGATCTCGAGGAAGCCCTCGAAGACGACTCGGTGACGGTGTGAGCGGTTGTTGGCTCGTCTAGGTGGCTCAGAGACGAGGCCGAGGGCACGATCAGACTCGCGCCACCCGGCGACGACAGGGTGGTCCACGCCGACGCTCAGGCTGACGAAGAAGCTGAGGTGAGGGCCCGGGCCATACCGCGTTTCGAGCGGCGGTCCGTGGGAATGGGGACAGTGTTGGCGCGGGAAGCACTTTGCTCGAAAGTGGAGGTCTGCATGCCCAGCGTCCGCCTCACGCGTCCCGGCGTATAAAGCAACGCATCAATGAGCCGGTGCGTCTGATGGGATGGGTCCGACGTGGAAAGGCCTCATCATTTCGTTGTCTTCGTGTTCGACGATGTGGCAGTGCCAGACGTAGAACCCGGACAGATCGTATTGCGCCCTTACCCTGGTTATCTCGCCGGGGTAGGCGATCACCGTGTCCTTGAATCCCTGCTCCCAGGCTTCAGGAGTCTGGGTCCCGTTGACACCCCTGCCGAGCACCTTGAATCTGACCTGGTGGATGTGGATGGGGTGAGCGTCTTCGGTGAAGTTGTGGAACTCCCAGGTCTCGATCGAGCCCAGGTCGGGATTCTCGCTGATGAGGTCGCTCCACATCAGTGGCACGCCCGTGCCGGCGTTCATCACGCCGAGCAGAGCCGCAGTGGGTCCGAACGCCTCCCCGTTTTCGCAGTCGAGAACGATGCTCCCGTTGTCTTCGCTGACCTTCACGGTGGAGGACTTCTCTTCGTTCAGTGACAGATGGCGGGTGACGGTGCTCGCGCTCAGCGTCCCGACGGGGGGTAGTAACAGCTGGTCAGGTGGTGTCGTGTGGTCAACGCTGGTGGCGACTTTGACGAGGAACTTCATGACTTGGCCCGTCGACTCCCAGTCCGACAGATCTTCGACTGAGATGCCTCCGAAGGGCGCATCGGGTCCGTCATTGACCAGGTACACCTCGGTGCCAGCCGGAATGCTGCTGAAGTCCACGATCACGTCCGCCCGCTCCGCTGGTGCCATGAGGAGGTACTCGAGCTCCGCGGGCTCAGGGAGGAACCCCTGATCGGCTCCTATCTGCCAGAAGGGGAACTCTGCGCTGTTGAACCCGTCGTTGTTCGACCTCGGAGTGGTCGTCAATTTGAGAACCAGGAAACGGGAGTTGCAGCCATTGAGGAACCGAAATCGGTATCGCCGCTGTTCCACTTCGAGATATGGCCATGTACGGCCGTTGACGACCATCGTGTTCCCGAAGAACTCCGGGTTCCAGATAGGCGAAACGTCGCTTGGCAAGCCGTCGCAGGCCTCGTCCGGGATGAAGGGGATCTGCAACTCATCGGTATTGAGCCCCTCGAAGAACGCCCGATTGTCCGGATAGAACAGAGAGCCGTCGTCGTTGAAAGAACGGTCCTGAATGGCGATCGGGATTTCTGTGTACTCGCCGAATGGGTCGTCACCGACTCCTGGGGCGACGTATCCGAGTTCGACGTCGTCGGGCCCACCGCGGATCAGCCAGAACCCAGCGGGTCCCGCATAGACATTCGCCCGAGTCATGCCGAGTGTGTGGTCGTGGTACCACAATGTGGTTGCCGGCTGGTCGTTGGGATACTTGAACGATGCTGCGCCGGGTTCCCAGCCGTGGGAGTACTTGGCGTTGAAGTAGTCGAAGAAGGTGCCGGTGCGGGCGTATCCGCCGGGGATGTCATCGGCGTCGGGCAAGTACCAGGCCTCGGCATACCCGTCGCTGTCTTCCGAGGTGTGCGCACCGTGAACGTGGGTCACGATGGGAACCGGGCCTGTATATGGGCCCTGTGGTGGATTCGTCGGACGGGAGTCTCGACCTGTGGTACCGCCGGGCGGATTCGCCCAATGAAGCGTCTGATCGATGGGTAACAGGTGGGGAAGGTAGTTGCGGTTGGCATCCACCAGTTGGTTGAACCACGTGACCTGTACCTGTTTGCTCCAGGTGGCCTCGACCGTGAATGCCGGATAGTTGAACGTTCCGCCCTCGGCGACCGGGCCGGGGAAATCTGTCGACCCATAGCTCCACACCGAGGTCTCGGGATGTGACGGGGATAGGACCCGCTGGTTGAACTGGCGGACGCCGATCCTGTATTTGTCCCTGTTCTTGTTCGACCCTTTGCTGCGGGGCATCGCCGGCGGTTTCACCAGCTTCAGGACATACTTATCCACGTCGCCAGGTGCAAGCGACCCGCCGGGGATCTGAAAGAACACCGGTCCCGTGGGCCCCCACTTCATCATTATCCCGGGACCAACCATCACCGCAGCCGTCGACAAAGCAGTGGTCTTGAGGAATTCTCTCCTGGTGAGCATGGCAAACTCCAATCGGCGGCCAGTGAGTGGCGAGCTACCCAGGTTGCCTTTCCGAATCTTCGGCTATTTCTCGGGTGCCACCATTTGCCGCTCTCGCTCCTCTCCCAACGATACGCATCCGGACTGCGTGGGGGCTCGGTGATCGTTCCAGCGCATCCTGAGCGGCATTTGTGTTCTCGAGTTGGGTGCTTTCTCCCCGAGACAGACGACACAGTTGATCTGCTCCCTTCTCGACGTCGACGCACCGCCCGAGACGCTGGCCGAGTTCGTGTTCGACCGGACCGACGGCAATCCGTTCTTCGTCGAGGAGATCATCAACTCTCTGATCGAGGCCGAGACGCTGTGTGAGAGACGATTCCGGGTGGGCCACTCTGGTCCGCTGGACGAGGTCGGGCTGCCGACATCGGTCGCGCCGGGTCTAAGCTCCCCGTCCCTCCATTCCGACACCCCCAGGAGACAGGTGTGAGCACTCGCAGGTCGGGGCTGGGACGCGGTCTCGACGCTCTCATCCCAACCGACACGACATCTGATGCTCCGTCGCGGCAAACTTCGCACAATGGAAGGGCCATGTTCAGCCTGATCAATCCGGATGGGTCGGTCCGGGACCGTCTGCCCGTGACTCTCGAGGAGATGCGTGCGCTGTACTCGGACATGGTCGAGGCACGCACATACGACACCAAGTCGATGGCGATGCAACGTCAGGGACGGCTGGCCACCTACGCCCCGTTCCGGGGTCAGGAGGCCGCACAGATCGGCGCAGCCGCAGCACTGCACGACGATGACTGGGTTGTGGCCACCTACCGCGATGCTGCCCTGAACTGGCGGGCCGGGTATCCGTGGGAGCTGCTGGTTCTGGGACGCACAGGTGACGAGCGCGGTGGAGAGGTGCCCGAAGGTGTCAACGTCATGCCGCCCTCGATCACCGTCGGCGGTCACATGATCCACGCCGTCGGGCTGGCCTGGGCGGAGAAGCTCTCCGGGAGTGATCGGATCGCACTCACTTCCTTCGGAGACGGCGCCACGTCCGAAGGCGACTTCCACGAGGCGATGAACTTCGCCGCCGTCTACGAGACTCCGACGGTCTTTCTCTGTCAGAACAACGGGTACGCCATCTCCTATCCGATCGCCGAGCAGACCCGATCGGAGTCGATTGCGATCAAGGCCGACGCATACGGGATGCCGGGAGTGAGGGTTGACGGGAACGACGTCGTCGCGGTGCTGGTCGCGGTGCGGGAGGCTGCCGAGCTGGCACGCTCCGGCGGTGGCCCCAGCCTCATCGAGGCCGTCACCTATCGCATCGGCCCCCACACCACCGCCGACGACCCCACCAGATATCGCGATGAGGCCGAAGGGGAGACATGGGAGGAGAAGGACCCCCTCGAGCGGGTGCGGCGGCTTCTCGACCAACAGCGTGCGTGGACGCCGGAATGGCAACAGGAGTTGGAGGACGCCGCCTCGGAGACCATCGAGGCCGCCGTGGAGTGGGCCGAGTCGATCCCAGAGCCCACCTTCGAGGAGATGATCGGCCGCATGTACGCCGAACCGACTGCACCACTCAGGGAACAGTTGGAGGAGGGCTCGCAGTGAGGCTCCGAATCCGTTCTGTGAATGGAAACCGGCGGAAAGCTGGGGGTGAATCTTCACAGAATGGGATAGGACCTGATCGTGGCTGAGGTCAACCTGGCCCAGGCGCTGAATGGGGCGCTGGACACCGCGCTGGGGGCGGATCAGCGGGTGGTTCTGTTGGGTGAGGACATCGGGCGGACCGGGGGAGTGTTCCGGATCACCGACGGTCTCCAGGAGACTCATGGTGCCGACCGGGTCTTCGACACTCCCGTGGCCGAGTCCGGGATCGTTGGAGCCGCGTTCGGCATGGCCATCGCCGGACTGCGCCCGGTGGCGGAGATCCAGTTCCTCGGGTTCTCATATCCCGCGTACGACCAGGTCGTCAATCACGTCGCCCGGATCCGCAACCGAACCAACCACCGTTTCACCGCCCCGATGGTGATCCGGATCCCCTACGGCGGCGGCATCGGAGCGGCCGAGCATCACTCGGAATCGACCGAGGCGATCTACGCCCACATCCCCGGGATCAAGGTCGTGGTTCCCTCGACTCCACGTGATGCACGGGGACTGCTCCTCGCCGCGATCGAAGATCCCGACCCGGTTGTCTTCCTCGAGCCGATCAGGCTCTACCGAGCGGTGAAAGAGGACATCCCCGACATCTACTACCGGGTGGAGATCGGCCCCGTCCGGGTGGAGCGAACCGGGGATGATGTCACCCTCATCAGTTGGGGGGCGATGATGAAGGAGACCCGCGCAGCCGCATCTGCTCTGGAGAACGACGACGTTTCGGTCGAGGTGATCGACGTGCGCACACTGTCACCACTCGATCGCGACGGAATCGTCGCCTCGGTCGAGAAGACGGGTCGGGCCGTGGTCATTCACGAGGCCCCGCTGACCGGTGGTTTCGGAGGCGAGATCGCCGCCACCATCAGCGAGCGTGCCCTCTACGCCCTGCTCGCACCCGTGCAACGTGTGGCAGGGTGGGACACGATCTTTCCGCTCAAGCGCTCGGAGGGCCACTACCTTCCGACCGTCGAACGGATCGTCGCCGCCGCACGCAAGACACTGGAGGACTGAGTGGCCCGAGAGTTCCGACTGCCCGACATCGGTGAGGGTCTCACCGAGGCCGAGATCGTCCGTTGGCTCGTCGCCGAGGGCGAGGAGGTCAAAGCCGACCAGCCGATCGTCGAGGTCGAGACCGACAAGGCAGTGGTCGAGATCCCGAGCCCGTACGCCGGCGTGGTGCTGTCCCACGGTGGCGCCGAGGGCGAGGTGATCGAGGTTGGAGCCGTTCTGGTCACCATCGCCGAGCCCGGAGAGGTGACCGGGGAACCGGAGCCCGAACCCGAGCCGGAGCCCCAACCGGAGCCGGAACCCGAACCGGAGCCGGAGCCGGAACCCGTACGGCCGGACCGTTCCGAGCCGCCCCCGATAGTGGGCACGTTGCTCGAAGAGGCGGAAGTCCTTCCCACCCAGCAGGCCCCGACCCCCTCTGTGCCCGCTTCGGTGCAAGCGCTCCCGGTCATCCGCAAACTGGCCCGGGACAGCGGAGTCGACCTGTCGACGATCACCGGATCCGGCCCCGGTGGTCGGATCACCCGCCAGGATGTCGAAGCCGCCCTGGCATCACCGCAGGCCGCACCGACAGAGCCTGAACCTGCATCAGTGCATCCTGAACCGGCACCGGTCGAGGACACGATGACCCATGCGGTCGGCCATCAGTTCGTCGGCGGCGGTCATGGCATCGCCGACGAGGACCAGGAGCCCGAGGTGGCCTCGCCGCCGCCCTCCGGTGACGAACGGCGGCCGATGTCACGTCTTCGTCGGACCATCTCGGCGAACATGTCGAAGAGTTGGGCGGAGATCCCGCATGTGACCACGTTCGAGGAGGTGGATGCCACCCGTCTCCTGGAGGTGCGACGGGCCCTCGGTGAGCGTCACGACCTGAAGATCCCCATAGAAGCCTTGGTGATCAAGGCATTGCTACCCGCCATCGACCGATACCCCGAGTTCAACTCGTCGATCGACGGGGACGACCTGGTACTGCACATCTCCCGGAACATCGGGATCGCCGTCGACACCCCTGACGGCCTGCTGGTGGCGGTCGTCGAGGATGCGGCCTCGAGGAGTGTCATGGATCTGGCCGCCGAGGTGCGTCGTCTCGGAGAGGGTGCGAAGGCGCGGACGCTCTCACCGTCGGAGCTGACCGGGCAAACCTTCACCGTCTCCAACATCGGAGCGGTGGGCGGGGGCCACGGCACGCCGATCGTCCCGTATGGCACAGTCGCCATCCTTTCGGTCGGTGCG
The DNA here is from genome assembly GCA_035762545.1 of Acidimicrobiia bacterium. Lineage (GTDB taxonomy): Bacteria > Actinomycetota > Acidimicrobiia > Spongiisociales > ZC4RG35 > JANQRA01. Next base: position 101,625 of record DASTOM010000008.1, on the reverse strand, counting down.
GCCAAGTTGCGTCCGGTGGTGTACGACGACGATCTCGCCATCGCCCCGGTCATGCCGCTCTCCCTTTCGTACGACCACCGCGTGATCGATGGTGCAGTGGGTCGCCGGTTCATGGCGCTCCTGATCGAGAACCTCGAAGAGCCGGCGCTGTTCCTGGCGGGCTGATGCCTCACGTCCACGTCCTCTCCTATGACGAGACGTCGGGGGTCGCCCGACGGGAGTACGACGCCGCCATGCGTCGTGCCGGGCGGATCTGGAACATCGTGTCGATTCAGAGTCAGCTGCCCGAGGTGATGCGGGACTCGATGCGGATCTACCAGTCGATCATGTACGGGCCTTCACCGCTCACCCGGGCGCAGCGGGAGATGATGGCGGTGGTCACCTCCCAGGCGAACGACTGCCACTACTGAATCACGGCGCATCTCCACGACCTCCGTGCCGAGGTCGCTGACAAGACCGTTGCCGACAGGATCGCTGTCGATTGGCGCACCGCCGGTCTCGGGCCTGCCGACGGGGCCCTCTGCGAGTACACAGAGAAGCTCACCATGACCCCGTCCGCGATCGACGAGACCGACATTGCCGCATTGAGGGAGGTGGGATTCGACGACCAGGGCATCTCCAGCGCGACCCAGGTCATCGCCTACTTCAACTACATCAACCGGATCGCCGATGGGCTCGGAGTGCCGATGGAGGACTGGCTCCACGACGACGGGACTCGCAAGGACCTCTAGGGGTCGGGTGGGCTTAGTCTCCCCCGATGCCCAAAGACAAGAAGTCGAAGAAGAAGCCCAAGGCGGAGAAGACCGCCAAGTTCAAGGACCGCAAGGTCTCCAAGCAGTTCACCGGGAAGTTCGGCAAGGAGAAGCTCGACTACACGGTGACGGCTGCCACCCAGGTGTTCGAGTCGAACGACCAGAAGGTCTCCTTCTTCTACATGGCTTACACCAAGGACGACGCCGATCCGGCGACACGCCCGGTCATGTTCTGCTTCAACGGCGGGCCCGGCTCGTCCACGGTCTGGCTGAACCTCGGTGTCTACGGGCCGAAGCGGATGGAGTTCGACGACAACGGTTTCAAGGTCGGCATGCAGGGCCGGCTCGTCGACAACGAGTACTCGATCCTCGACGTCACCGACGTCGTCTGCATCGACGCTATGGGCACAGGGTTCTCCCGCACCGAGAAGAAGGGCGAGGAGAAGAAGTTCCTCCATTTCAAGAAGGACATAGAGGCATTCAGCGAGTTCATCGTCCACTACCTCAACCGCAACGGCCGGTGGGCGTCACCGAAGTTTCTTTCGGGTGAGAGCTATGGGACGCTGCGTGGCGCCGGGATCGCCAACGAGCTGTTCGAGAAGCACAACGTCGAGTTCAACGGGATCGTCTTCGTCTCGATGATCCTGAACTATCAGACCTCGGCGATCGGCTCCAACATGCTGGTCCACCCCGGGAACGACCTCCCCTTCGCCGTCTATCTGCCGACCTACGCCGCCACGGCGAAGTATCACGGCAGGCTCTCGGAGCCGTATTCGGACATGCCCCTCCGTGAGTTCCTCGACGAGGTCGAGGAGTTTGCCCTCGGGGAGTACTGGTCGGCCCTGGCCCAGGGCGACCGGTTGAGTGACGAGAGGCGGGCCGCGATCTCGGAGAAGCTTCAGGCCTACACCGGTCTCAGCGAGACATTTCTCGACAAGTACGACAACCGGATCCACATCATGCGGTTCTGCAAGGAGCTACTCGCCGACCAAAAGCGAACGGTGGGTCGTCTCGACTCGAGGTATGTGGGTATCGACCGGCCGGGTGCGTCGGAGAGTCTCGAGGCCGACCCCAGCGGAGATGCCACCAGGGGAGTGGCGGCTTCAGCTCTCAACAGCTTCTTGCGCGACGAGGTGGGGTTCGAGTCGGACGATGTCTACAACATCTTGTCGATGGATGTCTGGAAGGTCTGGGACTACGAAGACTTCAAGGGTCGCTACGTCGACACCTCGGAGGCGATGCGTGAGCTGCTCTCACGGTCGACCGGCACCAGACTGCTCGTGGCCAACGGCTACTACGACCTGGCCACTCCCCACTTCGCCACCGAGTACACGTTCTCGCACATGGGTCTCGATCCCGAGATCCGGGAGAACGTGGAGCTGACCTACTACGAGGCCGGCCACATGATGTATGTCCACAAACCGTCGCTCGAGCAGCTCGCGGCCGACCTGAGGGAGTTCATCGCCAAGACCGTATGACTCACACTGCTGCACCGACGTCCCTCGGACTCCCGTTCCGTTGGTGGGACGGGGTGGTTGCGGTCGTTCTCTGGTTTGCATCTGGGTTCGCTCATCTGTTCATCCAGGGCAGCCGCTTTTGGTATCAACTCATCGCCGCCGGACTCGTGGTGGGATACCTGACGATCAGGCGTCGGTTGAGCCGGCGGACGATCTTCGGTGAGCCGTTGGCTCGTCGAGACGCATGGTTGGCGGTGGGCCTCGGTCTTGCCCTGACGTTGTTCACGGCCGGGGTGGTGGCAGCACTTCGGTTGGCCTCGGGCTATGAGCACCCGGTGTATCCCGATTGGGTTGTCTTTCAGCCGTACATCGAGATCCCGATCACCGCCTTGCTCAGTTCTGTGCTGCTTGCGCCTGTGATCGAGGAGGTGGTGTTCCGGTCGATCCTGTATCGAGGCATCCTCAGGTCGGGCCCCGTGTGGCTGGCCGCGGGTGTCTCAGCCTTGGTGTTCGGGCTGTTTCATTTCCTCGAAGACCTGGGATTGATCCGGGCTGTTGGTGCAGTGGTTCTCTCGCTGGTGGTCATCGGGCTGTACAACCGCACCCGCAGCCTCTGGTCTGCCATCGCCGTGCACGCCACGGCGAACACGGCTCTGATCGTCTACGGCTACATCGCGGCGAGGATCGTCGGATTCGGCCAGACCCTGACATAGACCGTGGCGTAGATTCAGCGTGATGAAGCGAACCGACACCGACGTAGATGGGTTTCTCGCCGGCCTCCACGGCAAGCGAGGGGACGACATGCGCCTCCTCGACGCCGCGATTCAAGAACGGATGCCCAACGCGGAACGGCATCTCTACGAAGGCACCTTCTGGGGTGGAAGTGATCAGCAGATCGTGGGTTACGGGGTGCTGGACTACGAGAACAAGTCAGGCGAGAACGTCGAGTGGTTCTTGCTCGGGATCGCCGAGCAGAAGAACTACCTGAGCATGTACGTCAACGCAGTGGACGAGGGCGAGTACCTGCTCCGTCAGTACGAGAAGAAGTTGGGCAAGGCCAAAGTGGGGAGTGCCAGTGTCAGCTTCGACAGCGTCGACGATCTCGACCTCGGCGCCCTCTTCGAGATGATCGATCGGGCCGCCGAGAGCGTCTGAACTCTGGGAACCCAGGGTTCGTCAACGCGAGTGCCCGGCCACCACCTTGAGGACTTCGGGCATGTCGAGCTCGGGGTAGGGGTCGGGGGCCATGAGGCCGAGGATGCGGGCCTGGGAGCGGGCCGAGACCAATACTTTGTCCGACCACCTCGTGTTGAGTTCCTCCGAAGGCATCCGACAGCAGGTCGGATCGGGACACGTCGAGGTCTGGCGGTTGTCGGTGTCACGTCCTCGGACCCAGCGAGCGTCCTCGAACCGCACTCCCAGAGTGATGGCGTGTGCCGGCTCCCGCCCGGCCTCGATATGGGTGGTGCAGAAGTAAGTGCCGCCCGGCATGTCGGTGTACTGGTGGTGGGTGCCAAAGCGGTCAGCAGAGTCGAATGTGGCCCGGGTGCCCCACTTGCGACACAGCCTTTGGGTCTCGATACCCCCGTGTTCGTCACGGGGCACCGGCACACCGTCGTTGGCGTACCCCTTGATCACCACGCCCATCGAGTCGGTGACCAGCAGGTGGGAGTCGATGCCGAGGTGTCGGGTGAGGAGATTGGCCGTGCGCCACGCCGCCATCTCGTATGAGACGTAGAACAGTTCCTTGACGTCTTCGACGTCGATGTCGTGGTTCTCCTTGGCCACCATGAGACGGGCCACGACGGAGTCTTCAGGGGCCAGGACCGCGGCGGCGAAGTAGGCGGTCTCCATCCGCTGTCTCAGGAACGTCCCGAGGTCCGGCTCCCGCTCGTGGTCGAGGACGAATCCGGCGACTGTCTGGAGGACAGCCTTGCGGGCCTGTCTCGTGCGCAGCTCGTTGCGCTGGGCGATGTAGATGCGGTGGTTCTCGGTGTCGATGATCGACCGGGCGAACGAAGGCATGTCGTCGATGGGCATGAGCTCGAATCCGGTGCTTGCGGTGAGATCGATCAAGTTCCGCGACGAGAAAGGCCCCTCGCCGGTGTAACCCGAGGCGTCGAGCGCCTCCCGGGCCGCGACCTCGATCTCCTTCAGGTACCCGTTGCGCTCCATGAGGTAGCGATGCACGTCACCGTTGGCCTTGCGGACGTCCTCCGAACCGGCGGCATCGAGACTCGACCGCTCCCGGATGGCCTCGTGGAGACCGACGATGTGAGCGAGCGTCTGGTTGTCGACCTTGGCCGACGGCTTGATGGTGGGTACGTCGAGGGATTCGAAGAGCGAGCTCTCCTGAGCCCGGATCAAGGAGATCTCGAGTGAGTCACGTCTCGTCGGTGGTGTGGGCTCGAGGAGTTCTGCCACCTCCACCCCGAGGGCGCGGGCGATGTCGAGCACGAGGTTCACCTTGGGCTCCTTCTTCCCGTTCTCGAGGAGGGAGAGGTACGGGGCCGGTTTGCCGACGAGGTCGCCGAGTTGGTCCAGGGTCAGTCCGGCCTCATTGCGGTAGTGACGGACCCGACGCCCCAAAACCAGAGGATCAAATGTCTGAGGTTCGGCCATTCCTACTCCTGATTGAAATATCTCCTAATCTTACCCTACGTCGACTGAGATTTTCAAGAAGATGAACAAGACACTGACGTCTTATGAACCAGTTTCGACAGAGCGAAGTCGAGAGGAGGGTGTTGACCGAGTCAGCTGTTGCCTTCTTGATCGACCTGGAGAACGAGTTCGGCTGGCGCAGAGGCCAGTTGTTGGCCCGCCGACAGGAGCGTCAGAAGCTTCTCGATCGCGGTGAGCGGCCCGACTTCCTCGAAGCCACCGCCTACGTGCGTGAGGGGGAGTGGACTGTCCCGCCGGTACACCCCGACCTGGCCGACCGACGGGTCGAGATCACCGGGCCGGTCGATCGCAAGATGATGATCAACGCCCTCAACTCCGGTGCCAAGGTCTTCATGGCCGACTTCGAGGACGCCACCAGCCCGACATGGGACAACCTCCTCGAAGGTCACGTCAACCTCGTTGACGCCTACAACGGCACGCTCGAACTGCGGACCGATGCCAAGACCTACACCCTCAACGACGAGATCGCCACTCTCGTGGTCCGTCCCCGCGGATGGCACCTCGAGGAGAAGCACTTCCTCGTCGACGGTCGTCCGATGTCGGCGTCGTTGTTCGACTTCGGTCTCTACCTCTTCCACGGTGGGCGCGCCGCGCTGGCCAACGACACCGGCCCGTTCCTGTACCTGCCCAAGCTGGAGTCCCACCTCGAGGCCCGGCTCTGGAACGACGTCTTCGTCTGGGCCCAGGACCGGCTCGACATACCCAGGGGGACGATCAAGGCGACGGTGCTCATCGAGAACATCCTCGCCGCCTTCGAGATGGACGAGATCCTCTACGAGCTGCGCGAGCACGCCGCCGGTCTGAACGCCGGTCGCTGGGACTACATCTTCAGCGTCATCAAGAAGTTCCGGAACGATCCCGGCTTCGTGCTGCCCGACCGACGCCAGGTCACGATGACCGTCCCCTTCATGCACGCCTACACCGAGCTGATGGTGCAGACCTGTCACCGGCGGGGTGCCCATGCCATCGGCGGGATGGCGGCCTTCATCCCCAACCGCCGAGATCCCGAGGTCACCGAGCGGGCCGTGGCCGCGGTGACCGCCGACAAGAAGCGTGAAGCAGAGGCAGGCTGCGACGGCACATGGGTCGCTCACCCCGACCTGGTTCCGGTGGCGATGGAGCAGTTCGACCTCGTCCTCGGGGATCGACCCAACCAGTTGGATCGTCGGCGTGACGATGTCTCCGTGAGCGCCGACGACCTCCTCGACCTCGACTTCCCCGGGGAGATCACCCTCGAGGGGGTCCGCACCGACGTCCGCGTCGGCATCCAGTATCTCGCCGCCTGGCTCTCCGGGACTGGAGCAGCCGCCATCGACAACCTGATGGAGGACGTGGCCACCGCCGAGATATCCCGCTCCCAGATCTGGCAGTGGGTCCGACACGGCGTCGTCACCAGCGAGGGCACGGCTGTGACCGAGTCGCTCGTGCGCGGCATCGCCGGGGAGGTCGCCTCCGACCTCGACGGTGACACACCACACGTCCAAACGGCACGAAAGGTCTTCGAAGAGGTAGCCCTCTCCGACTCATTCGTCGACTTCCTGACCCTGTCGGCCTACGACCAGATCAATTGAAGAGGACGACGATGACCAACGCCGAACACGAAGCAGCCCGTCTCGCCGACGAGTGGAGGAACAATTCCCGCTGGGAGGGGATCGTTCGCGACTACACCGCCGAGGACGTCGTCAGACTGAGGGGGAGCATCCGGGAGCAGTACACACTCGCCTACAGGATGGCCGAGAGGTTGTGGGAGCTCCTCGAGCACGAGGACTACATCAACGCCCTCGGCGCTCTCAGCGGTGGCCAGGCCGTGCAGATGGTCAAGGCCGGGCTCAAATCGATCTATCTCTCCGGCTGGCAGGTCGCCGGTGACGGAAACCTCTCCGGAGAGGTGTACCCGGACCAGTCCCTGTACCCGGCCAATTCGGCTCCGGCGATGGTGAAGCGGATCAACAACGCCTTGCGTCGCGCCGACCAGATCGCATGGTCCGAAGGGGACACCGAGATCGAGTGGTTCGTCCCGATCATCGCCGATGGTGAGGCAGGGTTCGGGGGAGCGCTGAACGTCTTCGAGCTGACCAAGAGCTTCATCCAGGCCGGGGCGGCGGGGGTCCACTTCGAGGACCAGTTGGCCGCGGAGAAGAAGTGCGGCCACATGGGTGGGAAGGTCCTCGTCCCCACCAGCCAGCATATCCGCACCCTCCAGGCGGCACGTCTGGCCGCCGACGTGATGGGTGTCCCCACGATCGTCGTCGCCCGGACCGACGCCAACGGAGCGACCCTGCTCACCTCCGACATCGATCCCCGGGACCGTGAGTTCATCAATGGGGAACGCACCGCAGAGGGGTTCCACCAGGTCACGGGTGGTCTCGACTCAGCGATCGCCCGTGGCCTGGCCTATGCCCCGTACTGCGACCTCATCTGGTGTGAGACCGCCAAGCCGGACATCGACGAGGCCCGGCGGTTCGCCGAGGCGATTCACGCCGAGTTCCCCGGGAAGATGCTGGCCTACAACTGCTCGCCATCGTTCAATTGGAGCGCCCACCTCGACGAGGCGACCATCGCACGGTTCCAGAAGGAGCTGGGAACCATGGGCTACCGGTACCAGTTCATAACCCTGGCCGGGTTCCACGCCCTGAACGCCTCGATGTTCGAACTGGCCCGTGGCTACGCCGTTACCGGGATGTCGGCCTACGTCGAACTGCAGAACCGGGAGTTCGGGATGGAAGATCTCGGGTACACCGCCACCAAGCACCAGCGTGAGGTCGGCGCCGGCTACTTCGACCTGATCAGCCAGGCCGTCTCCGGGGGAGAGTCCTCGACCCTGGCCCTCAAAGGCTCCACCGAAGAGGACCAGTTCTAGGGGCCCCCTCGACCGTGGGCTCCAAGAATCGACGATCTTCGCGATCGGGGTCTGTTTGAGGACCGGCTGGCGGGGTACCATGCCTTTCCGGACACGAGTCCTGCATCTCCTCCGGAGGAATCCTCAATGAAGATCGTCCACGTCGTGGGAACCGGCACCATCGGTGAACCGCTTATCGGCCTCCTCGCCGACAACAAAGAACACTTCGGCATCGACGAAGTCACCTTCCACAAACGCACCCCGCTGATCGACGAGAAGGCCAAGGTCGAGGATCTGGTGCGTCGCGGCGCCAATCTCGTGGTCGACGCCAACCGGAAGTCCACCTTCGAAGAGCTCGGGCACAGCCCCAAGTTCGAAGCCTCCGAGGCGATCGAGCGCGCCACCGTGGTCATCGACTGCACCCCGGTCGGCAACGAGATGAAGGACGAGTACTACAAGAGCGCAAACGGGCCGATCGGGTTCATGGCGCAGGGGTCGGAGTACGGGTTCGGGAAGATGTACGCCCGGGGCATCAACGATGATGCACTCATCCAGAACGTGGACAAGTTCCTCCACATCGTCAGCTGCAACACACACAACATCGCGGTGCTCATCAAGTCGCTGGCGATGGATCCTGATGGGACCAACCACCTCGTCGACGGGCGGTTCCTCTGCATGCGTCGTGCCAACGACATCTCCCAGGACAGCGGGTTCATCGCCAGCCCGGTCGTGGGAGGCCACGAGGACGGCCGGTTCGGAACACACCACGCCCGGGACGCCCACGACCTGTTCAGCACTCTGGGTTACGACCTGAACATCTACTCGTCGGCCGTCAAGCTGAACACCCAGTACATGCACTCGTTGCATTTCTCGCTGACCCTGGACCGTGACATCGACCTCGATGAGATCAGAGATCGTCTCCACGCCAACACCAGGGTCGCCACGACGCACAAGAAGTCGGCGAACCAGGTGTTCAGCTTTGGGCGTGACCACGGGTACTACGGCCGCATCATGAGTCAGGCCGTGGTCTCGCTCGAGACCCTGGCGGTTCGCAGCGGCAACGAGGTCGTCGGATTCTCGTTCACCCCACAGGACGGGAACCCACTGTTGTCTACCATCGCGGCCATGCTCTGGTACCTCGATCCGGAGACGCGGGACAGCCGTATCGACATCCTCCGCCGATATCTGTTCGAAGAGATCTGACCGGGTGGACCCCAAGGCCAGGACTTTCGCCGAGGAGGCGATTCGCGCTGTCGGGCGTCTCGATGTGCCCACGGCCCGAACCTCGATTTCGATGGCCTTCGACGTCGACCACAAGCTCGGCTCTCTTGCCGATGCGATCTATCTCGCCTGTGCGGAGATCGAAACCGACCGATCCGTCTCCATTCCCACCTGGAACACCCTCGCCGACGCCGTCGACTCCCCGGACCTGGTCGCCGTCGTCGAGTCCTGCCGCACGTAATCTGCGAACCCGGGGTTGCCCAGCCCGTATATGGGTGATATCCGCTCATCTTCGATGGCTCTAACCTCGCCACGTGATCGTCGAAGTCGTGGCGGTAGGGACCGAGTTGTTGCTCGGCCAGATCGTCAACACCAACGCCTCCCACATCGGATCGGTCCTGGCCGACCACGGGTTCGATGCCCACTTCCAGCAGGTCGTGGGTGACAACCTCGACCGGGTCGCCACCAGCATCCGGACTGCGATGGGACGGGCCGATGCAGTCATCATCACCGGGGGAATCGGACCGACCAGGGACGATCTCACCCGGGAGGCCCTCTGTGAGGCCACGGACCGGGAGATGGTGCTCGACGAGGTCTACGCCCAACGTCTCCGGGAGTGGTGGGCCGCCCGGGGTCGCCCGATGCCCGAGTCGAATCTCCGTCAGGCTCATCACCCCGAGGGCGCCGAGTTGGTGGTCAACCCGAAAGGCACCGCCCCCGGTCTCATACTCGACCACGACGGCACCCTCGTCTTCTGCATTCCCGGCGTGCCCCAGGAGATGGAGTACCTCATGGCCGTCATGGTCGTTCCCCGTCTCCTCGAGGTCTCGGGGGGCCCCTCGGTGGTGGTCAGCAAGGTGATCCGGACCTGGGGCCAGAGTGAGTCGATGGTGGGGGAGATGCTCGACGACCTCTACCAGGGCTCGACCAACCCGTCGGTGGCCTTCCTCGCATCCGGTGGCGAGATCAAGGTGCGGATCACCGCCAAAGCGGATTCCGCCGAGACCGCGGCGGCGCTGATCGACCCTGTCGCCCACGAGGTACGTACCCGTCTCTCCGCCTACTACTTCGGGGACGACGACGACACCGTCCAGCGCTTGCTGGCCCGGGGCCTCGAGGAGAGAGGGTGGTTCATCGGAACTGCGGAATCGATGACCGGTGGACTGGTGGCGGCCGCTCTGACCGCATCGCCCGGCTCCTCCAGCTACTTCCGCGGGTCACTCGTCGCCTACGACCCCGAGCTCAAGCAGCGGCTGCTCGGCGTGACAGACATCGAAACCGTCGTCGATGTCGAGACTGCCCTGCAGATGGCCGATGGTGGTCGGGAACTGCTCGGTGCAGACGTGATCGTGGCGGTGACCGGCTCGGCCGGTCCGGACCCTTTGGAGAAGCCGGCGGGCACCGTGATCATCGCGGTGGCGACGCCGGAGGACACCCGGGCACGTGAGCTCCGTATGCCAGGTGACCGTGAACGTGTGATGTCGTACGCGACGACCAGCGCCCTCCACCTCGCCCGTCTCGCCATCTCGGGGAGATGGTGGACCTAGGCGCTGACCTGGTCGGCCGGGTCTTCCTCGCCGTACCGATCCCTCCGGAGATCCGGTTCGCTCTCGCCGAACGGATCGGCGACCTTCAGATCCCGGGTCGGGTCGCCCCGCCGGAGAACTGGCACATCACCCTGCGCTTCCTCGACACCGTCGACCGGGTCACCTACGAGCGCTTCCTCGCTTCTTTGGATCCCCTTCCGGAGACTTCGTTCCCTCTCGCCCTCGACGGGTTCGGCGCATTCCCACGCCCGGCCAAGGCGACGGTCTTCTGGGCCGGCATCGGCAAGGGAGCGACCCAGCTCTCGGTGCTCAACGAGGACGCCGAGGAGGCGGCCCTCGCCGCCGGGCTCTCTCCCGAGGAGCGGCCATTCCATCCTCATCTCACGCTGTCGAGGATCCGACCACCGGCCGACGTCCGCCATCTACTCGAAGAGGAGATCGAGCTGTCATGGCGTTGTGAGAAGCTCGTCGTGTACCGGAGCCACCCCGGTCGGGGAGGGGCTCGCTACGAACCCATTGACTCATTGGATCTGATCGGGTAAATCACAGGTACGAACACATGTTCGGTCTAGGCTGTGGCACCTCAGAAGAGAATTCTTGTCACAGCTCACCGATACGGTCCCAAAGAGGAGTCAGACCAGATGAGTCAGGAAGGAAGAGGCGTGGAACGCGAAAAGGCACTGGACATGGCCCTGAGCCAGATCGAGAGACAGTTCGGCAAGGGGGCCATCATGAAGATGGGAGACGCCGCCACCCGCAAGGTCGACATCATCCCAACCGGGGCTCTCGCACTAGACCTCGCTCTCGGTATCGGTGGCGTGCCCCGAGGCAGGATCGTGGAGATCTACGGACCGGAGAGCTCGGGTAAGACCTCCCTCTCGCTCCACATCGTCGCCGAGGCGCAACGCAATGGTGGCATCGCCGCTTTCATCGACGCCGAGCACGCCCTCGACCCCACCTACGCCAAGGCGATCGGGGTCGACGTGGACGAGTTGCTGATCTCCCAACCCGACACTGGAGAGCAGGCACTCGAGATCGCAGACATGCTGATCCGCTCCGGCGCCCTCGACGTCCTCGTCATCGACTCGGTGGCGGCGCTGGTGCCCCGGGCCGAGATCGAAGGGGAGATGGGTGACGCCCATGTCGGTCTCCAGGCGAGACTGATGAGCCAGGCGCTGCGCAAGCTCGCCGGGACGTTGAACAAGTCACGGACGACCGCCATCTTCATCAATCAGCTCCGAGAGAAGATCGGCGTGATGTTCGGTAGCCCCGAGACCACGCCCGGTGGCCGCGCCCTCAAGTTCTACTCGTCGGTCCGTCTCGACATCCGTCGTATCGAGGCGATCAAGGACGGCACCGACAATGTGGGTAACCGGGTCCGGGTCAAAGTGGCCAAGAACAAGATGGCTCCACCGTTCCGGCAGGCCGAGTTCGACATCATGTTCGGTCAGGGCATCTCCCGTGAGGGATCGCTGCTCGACATCGCCGTCGACGAGGGCGTGGTCAAGAAGAGTGGTGCCTGGTACACGTTCGACGACGACCAACTCGGTCAGGGACGGGAGAACGCAAAGACCTTCCTGCGGGAGAATCCCGAGCTGGCCATGCAGCTCCAGGCGAAGGTGTTCGAGGCCGTGGGTATGAGCGTGCCCGGCCAGTCCGCCGAGGACGGCGAAGTCGCCGACATCACCGAAGAAGCCACCGCCGAAGACTGATCTCAGACGTCTCACGTCGAGCCTGCACGGTGTCCCCCCACACGGGACGTGGTGCAGGCTCGAGTCTTGTCCCGGGACCAAATCGCGAAACTTGTTCGTCCAACCCCGAACCTGCGGTAGCATCGGGATCTGACACACGAAAACCACTTTGAAACAAAACCGGAACTGAAGAGACAATGACAAGAAGGAGCGCAGAACACAGGGTGAGTTGAACTCTCGCTTCTGAATCCGCTCGTTTTCGTGTGCCGGGCCCCGCAGGGGTTCCGGCACCATTTGTCTTCAGGTCCCGGTGAAGGGGACCAGATGAGTAACGCTCAGGCGATAGGACTGGCAGTTCTGGGAATCGCCATCGGGCTCGGCTTTGGCTACCTCATCGCACGTCTTGCTATCGCACGTCGACGTGAGCGTGATGGCGTGAGTGCCGAGGACACCGTCGCCAGCGCCCGTATCGAAGCGCAGAAGATCCTGGCCAAGGCCGAGGACGAGGGGCGGGCCAAGGCCGAGACATACCGGGAGAAGGAAGAAGAAGGTCTCGCCCATCGCCGACTGGAGTTGGGGAACCTGGAGTCACGGCTCACCCAGCGGGAGGAGACCCTGGAACAGCGGGCCTCCAACCTGGCCCAGCGAGAGAAGCTCCTCATCGACCGGGAAGACGAAGTCACCTCACTCAGAGGCGAGCTCGGTCTGCTCAAGGAAGAGGCGCGCAATCAGTTGGAGCAGATGGCCGGTATCGATGTCGCTGCCGCCAAGAGCGAGCTCTTGGAGCAGGTGGAGGATGAAGCACGGCGTGAGGCGATGATCCTCGTGCGCGACATGGAGATGAAGGCACGTGAGGAGGCCGACCGGCGGGCCCGCCGCATCCTCGCCACCGCCATACAGCGCCTTGCCGGCGAGGTCGTCACCGAGACCACAGTGTCGGTCATCGAGTTGCCCTCGGACGAGATGAAGGGCCGAATCATCGGTCGGGAGGGTCGCAACATCCGTCACCTCGAATCGGTGACCGGGACCAGTCTGATCGTCGACGACACGCCCGAGGCGGTTTCGGTCAGCTCGTTCGACCCGGTGCGACGCGAGGTCGCACGCATCACGGTCGAGCGTCTCGTGGCCGATGGGCGCATCCACCCCGCCTCGATCGAGGAGGCATACGAAAAGGCCAAGGACGAAGTCGAGCAGTCGATCCGCGACGCCGGGGAGTGGGCCCTCGTAGAGGTCGGGATCTCGCGCATGCATCCCGAGCTCATCACGCTCATGGGCCGACTCAAGTACCGCACCTCCTACGGCCAGAACGTCCTCAACCACCTCGTCGAGACGGCGAACATCGCCTCGATGCTGGCCTCCGAGCTCGGTGTCGACCCGGCCCCGGTGAAGCGTGCCGCATTGCTGCATGACATCGGCAAGGCCGTGACCCACGAGGTCGAGGGGTCCCACGCACTCATCGGAGCCGAGATCGCCAGACGTTTCGACGAGGACCCTGCTGTCGTCCACGGCATCGAGGCCCATCACAACGAGGTCGAGCCCAGAACCATCCTCGCCGTAATGGTCCAGGCCGCCGATGCCGTCTCTGCCGCCCGGCCGGGCGCCCGTCGGGAAACGCTCGAGGGTTACGTCAAGCGGCTGGAGCGACTGGAGGGCATCGCCCTCGAGTTCAAGGGCGTCGAGCAGGTCTTCGCACTTCAGGCCGGGCGTGAGGTGCGTGTCGTTGTCGACCCGGGGGACGTCAACGACCTCCAGGCCAGGGAGCTGTCCCGGCAGATCGCCCGTAAACTGGAGGAGGACCTCCAGTACCCGGGCCAGATCCAAGTCACGGTGATCCGGGAGTTCCGCGCCACCGACTACGCCCGCTGACCCGAACCCGGGGTTGCACAGCCCATATATGACCCAAATCAGCTCATCTACGACCGTGCTCCTGCCGACGCCGACCACCCGCGAGCGGTCGACACGACCTGCCACCAGGCAGGGGAAGAGTTACTTCATCCGCACCTTCGGGTGTCAGATGAACGAGCACGACTCGGAGCGGATCGCAGGTCTGTTCGAGCTCGACGGGATGACTGCAACCGACGGCTTCGACACGGCCGACGTCGTCTATGTGAACACCTGCACCATCCGGGAGAACGCCGACAACCGCATGTACGGCAACCTCGGGCAACTCAAGGCGATCAAGGACATCAACCCCGACATGATCCTGGTAGTCGGTGGCTGCGCCGCGCAGAAGGACCGTGAGCTGGTCCGCAAGAAGGCACCTTGGGTCGACGTGGTGATGGGCACGCACAACCTCGACCGGGTGCTCGACCTCATGGACCACGCTGAACAGTGGGGGCCGATCACCGAGGTGGTCGACGAGCTGCAGGCGATGCCATCGTCGCTCCCTGTGCGCCGCGAGTTGGAGCACTCCGCCTGGGTGACGATCCAAGTGGGCTGCAACAACACCTGCACCTTCTGCATAGTCCCGTCAGTGCGGGGGATCGAGGTGTCACGACGCCCCGGCGACATCGTCAGGGAGGTCGAGAGACTCGTCGCCGACGGCGTCGTCGAGGTGACACTGCTCGGTCAGAACGTCGACACTTATGGACGTGACCTGGCCATCGACGGACGCCGCCGCCCCATCTTCGCGGACCTCCTCCGACGGGTCGGCGCGGTAGAGGGGATCCGCCGGGTCCGGTTCACCAGTCCCCATCCCAACGACTTCCGCGAGGACGTGGCCCTGGCCATGGCCGAGACCGAGGCGGTATGTGAGCAGCTGCACTTCCCCCTCCAGTCAGGATCGGACCGCATCCTCTCGGCGATGCATCGCGGGTACCACCGACGCAAGTACATGGATCGCTTGGCGATGGCGCGCGAGACGATCCCGGGTCTCGCGGTATCGACTGACATCATCGTCGGGTTCCCCGGTGAGACCGACGAGGACTTCGAGTTGACGATGGAGGTCGTCGAGGAGGCCCGGTTCGACCAGGCTTTCATGTTCATATTCTCGCCCCGACCCGGCACCGCCGCCGCTGGCATGGCTGACCGGTTCGTGCCGGAGGAGGTCATCCAGGACCGTTTCAACCGGCTGGTCGAGACTCAGAACCGGATCTCCGGCGAGCGCAACCAGGAGAGCCTCGGAGCAAGGCTGGAAGTCCTCTCCGAGGGCCCGTCGAGGAAGGACCCGCTGGTGGCGACCACCCGGAGCCGCACCGGAAAGGTTGTCCACGTGGCCGGGGAGCATCCTTCCGGGACGTTCCTCGACGTCATGATCGACTCGGCCGCGATGCACCACCTGGTAGGGATACCGGCCTGAGCCGAATCATCGCCATCCTCGGCCCCACCGCTGCCGGGAAGACGGGCCTGGCGATCGACATTGCGACACGGATCGGAGCAGAGATCATCTCCGTTGATTCGATGCAGGTGTATCGGGGGATGGATATCGGCACGGCCAAGCCGAGTGTCATCGAGCGGAGGGGGATACCCCACCATCTGGTCGACGTCGTCGACCCCAGCCAGGAGTTCACAGTCGCCGAGTTCCGCCGCATGGGCCGACAGGTGATGGAGAAAGGGACGACTCCGTTGATCATCACCGGTGGTTCCGGGCTGCACTTTCGGGCGCTGGTCGACCCGATGAGCTTCGCCCCGACCGACCCGGCCATTCGAGCGCTCCTCGAGGAGTCCGACCTCGGGGACCTGGTGGCAGAGCTGGTATCGGCCGACATCGAAGCCGGGTCCCATGTCGACCTGGCCAATCACCGCCGTGTCGTCCGGGCGGTCGAGATACTCAGGCTGACCGGGGAGACCCCTACGGCCCGCGCCCGCTCCGCCGAAGCGGACGATGTCCGGCGCTACCTACCCGAGATCGACTTCACAGCGGTCGCGATCGACCCTGGGGACGATCTGGATCGACGGGTCGATGTGCGCCTTCAGGAGATGCGGAGTGGCGGGCTCGTCCAGGAGGTGCGCGGACTGAGGGGACGCCTGGGACGGACGGCTGCCTCAGCCGTAGGCTACAAAGAGATCCTCGAACACCTCGACGGGGGTCTCACCGAGGACGAAGCGTTCGACGCGATCGCTGCCAACACCCGCAAGCTGGCCAAGAAGCAGCGCACCTGGTTCCAGCGAGACCCGAGGATTCGATGGTTGCCCTGGCTCGAAGACCCCGCCGATCGGGCCACCAGGGCATTGGAGGTGCTGGAGTAGTTACTCCTCGTCCGCAGGCTCCTCGGCCGGTTCGTCCTTCTTGCTGACACTCTCGACGATGTCGTTGGCGACTGTCCGGTCCGACCCCTCCTCCGGGACGACGATCCACATGATCACGTACGCCAGCAGCCCGAAACCGCCGAAGATGATCGTCAGCGCCCAGACGACGCGGACGACCGTCACATCGATGTCAAAGAATTCCGCAACGCCGGAAGCAACTCCGGCGATCATTCTGTTGTCTTTGCTGCGACGTAGTTGTCTGCCGTTGCTCATGGCCTCACCCTACCGATACCGTGTGAACAGAAATTGAGAGCGTTCGACTTCATCAAGATGCAAGGCCTCGGCAACGACTTCGTCGTGCTGGAAGGTCCCTTGTCGCTGACCGCCGACGAGATCGCCGCCCTGACCGACCGTCGATTCGGCGTTGGAGCGGACGGGGTTCTCGTAGTCACCAAGGGAGACCCGATCCGCATGGACTACTGGAATGCGGATGGGAGTGTCGCGGAGATGTGTGGCAACGGTCTTCGCTGCGTCGCTCGATATGCCTACGACCGCGGCTGGGCCTCCGATCGCAACTTCACCATCCAGACCCCAGTTGGGTTGCGTGGAGTGCGTGTCCTCGACGATCGGGTCGAGGCCGAGTTGGGACGACCGAGCATCACCGGCCACACCAGTTTCGAAGGCGAGAGGCTCCATCTCATCGACGTCGGGAACCCGCATGCGGTGGTGGTGGTCGAGAATCCCGCTCTGGTCGATGTCGCAGGTCTGGGGAGGCGAATCGGGACCGACGAGCGTTTCCCTGATGGGACCAACGTGGAATTCATGTCCGTCGAGGATGGAGAGGTGACCATGCGGGTTTGGGAGAGGGGGGTCGGCGAGACGCTCGCTTGTGGGACGGGGATGGTTGCTGCCGCGTTCGTGGCTACCAAGATCGACAGCCTCGAAGGTCCCATCCCGGTCAACGTGCCCGGCGGACGGGGCCATGTCGAATTACGAGACGGTGTCGCCTGGATCGTCGGCCCGGCCGAGTATTCGTTCAGGGGTAGCGTCGGAGAACGCTGACGACCTTCCCGATCAGCTCGACCCCTTCATTGAAGACCATCGGCTCATAGGCCGGGTTCTCCGAGTGGAGATAGACCTTGCCGTCCCTCCGCTGGAGACGCTTGACGGTGGCTTCCTCGCCGTCGACCAGTGCGGCGACGATCTCTCCGTCACGGGCGTCGGACTGTTTGTGAATCGCGACCAGGTCACCCTCGTGGATCCCGGCATCGATCATCGAATCTCCCTTGACCTCGAGAAGGAAGACCGGGCCGTCCCCTACCAACTCGGTTGGGAGGGTCATGTACTCGTCGATCTCCTCGGCAGCAAGGATCGGAGTACCGGCAGCTATCCGACCCAACACCGGGACATTCCTGGTGTGTCGGTCGTCGGCGGGGGCCATCCGGGCCGGGTTCTCGTCGGTGATCATGATCGCCCGCGGCTTCGCCGGGTCCTTCTTGATCATCCCCGCCTGGACCAGCGAGTTGAGCTGGGCGTGGACCGAGGACGGCGAGCTGAGGCCCACGGCGTCGCCGATCTCTCGAACCGAAGGTGGATAGCCCCTCTCTTCCACGGTCGCCTTTATGTAGTCGAGAACCTGCTGCTGTCTCTCGGTCAGCATTTCTTGTGACTCCTTATCGAACGGATGTTCGCCAGGCTACCCGGTAGGGGCGGCTCAACCAAACATTTGTTCGATGTTTCGTCTGCCTTCGAATCTGTCGGTCTCGACTGTCAGTCTGGGAGTCAGCCTGGAAATTCGAGCTTGACATCGAACAGTTGTTCGGTACAGTATCGAACGCACGTTCGGTCACCTACCGAATGTCATCCAGCAAACCAAACAAGCGGGCCCGATCAGGAGGGAGACATGCAGACGACAAACAGACGGCTTTCCGTTCAGCTGTCCGTACTCCTTGCGACCGTCTGCACGGTCTTTCTCCTGATCGGAGGGGCTGCCGATGCCGGTGGCCCACCGGCACCCACCGTGGAATACGTGGTCGACTCCGGGGACACTCTCTGGGGGATCGCGGCCGAGCACTTGCCCTCCGGAAGCGATGTGAGACCCTTCATCCGGGCGATCAAGGACGCCACCGGAATCACCGCCAGCAACCTGCAGCCGGGCCAGGTTCTCCTGATTCCCCTGCCCTGAACTGATTTCTCCTGTTTACTCTGGGGCGATGCTGTGTCCCGCCTGCGCTGCCGACGCGACCCGGGTCGTCGATAGCCGTCCCGCCGAGAACGGCACTTCGATTCGTCGTCGGCGTGAGTGCGAGGCGTGCGGGCACCGATTCACCACCTACGAGCGACTCGAGCCGCAATTGACCGTCCTCAAACGATCAGGACGGATCGAGCCCTTCTCACCGGCCAAGCTGGCAGCCGGCATCTCAGCGGCGCTCGCCGACCGCCCCGTGTCCGGCTCCGACATCGAGGGTCTGGTGGAGCAGATCGAGGAGACCGTTCAGGCCAATGGCCCTCAGGTCACGTCGGAGGAGATCGGGCGTCTCGTGCTCGACAGCCTCCGCGAGCTAGACGAAGTCGCCTATCTGAGATACGCCTCGGTCTACAAGGAGTTCCAGGGCGCCGCCGACTTCGAGAAGGAGATGGCCGAACTCGAGGCTGCGGACCAGTAGACCTACTCGGCGCGCTTCGCCGGGAAGGGCTCGGGAATCTCGATCGGCTTCTCTATCGGGGCGACGTCGACTTCCTCCACGTCGATGATCCTGATCTCTTCACCTATGTCCACGATCTCTCCTCGTCTCTCTTTGCTTCCAGGAACGGCCTGACCTCGGTCGGGTCTGGCTTGGTCTTGTCGCCGGCGTCGAACATCACGTCACGGGGGTTGTTGAAGAACTCTTCGATCAGCCGGGCATCGCATGTCATGAGCCACCGATTCCAGTGATTCACCGACATCGCCATGACCGTCCCGTGCTGTCCCCGATAGCCGTCGCTGTGTTCGATCACCTTGCCGGTGAGACCGACCACCCCGAGCATCGACCGGTCCATCATCCCGTCGCCCACGTCCCTCGGGAACTTGTCGAGATCTTTCACCGCATAGATGCCACAGGCAGGTGGGCCGCAACGTGACATCGGGTGGGGGAGGTCCTCGCCGGGGAGTTGACGGAGACAAACGCTGGAGAGAGTCCGTGTTGGCCAGTGCACCTGGTTCCCCTTGACTTTGTTGTCGGCGATCCGCCAGACGCGGAAGCCCCTCACCGGAGCCGGCGACCACGCCTCGCCCATCTCCTCTATGACCTGGTCGAGGACCTGGGCGATGAGCAGAGCCCCGGCAACACGCCCCCCGGCGATCTCGGCGTCAACCGCCTTCATCTCACGCAGAGCCTCATCGAGGGCCTGCTCCAGTTCGGCGATGCGTCGGCTGAGGGCCGAACGACGGCTCTGACGGCGGGCAAGGGACTTCTCCAGACTGTGGATGGTGCCGAGCCGATCTTCGATCTGATAGCGCTGGCGGTAAGTCGCGAGGCGCAGCCACTGGTCCCGAACGTCGGGTGTCATGTCGGTGACGGGCACCCTCATCAGGCTACGACATCGAACATACGTTCGCTAGAGGAAATCGCTCTACTTTTCGCGAACTCGCCTGTGGTCAGCCGGCCAGCTGCGCCAGTGCAGCGCGGGTATCGGCGATGCGACTGGTGACCCTCGATTGCGCCTCAGCGACGGCCGTTGACAGCTGGGCTCCGATCTGGTCGAGCTTCTGGGTGAACGCGGTCATCACCGACTGGACAGCGGTCTGGTCGTCGGAACGGAGAGCTTCGACGTAGTCGGTCAGGATGGCGCTGAGATTGCCGGAGAGGACATCGAGCTGCTGGGTGACGCCAGGCAGCACACCGTCAGGGAGGGCGGTCCGGACATTGTCGAATCTGAGTTGCCAGTCGCCGAATGCACGTGCCGCCTCGTCCAGTTCGATGAGTGTCGGGTCGGTCTCCAGGGCCGGGGGAGAGAGCACCGGCAACACCGCCATCTTGTATGAGTGGGTATCCCCGGCGAGACGAACCCCGTCGAGAGCGGCGCCTGCCGCCGAGGCGGCCGCTGAGCGTGTCTCGATCGAGTCGCTGGCGAGAGCGGCTGAGGCGTCGAAGAGAGCACGTGCTGCTGCGTCCAACTCGAACAGTTGGGCAGTGTCAGCGGTGGTCTCCACGTCGGTGAGGGTCGCGTTGAACGTCTCGAGAGCGGGGAGGGCGATGCCGAGGTCTGCGGCTGTGGTCGAAACGGCGGCGGCATTGGCGATGGCCTCTGCTGCCGGTCGTTGGTAGAGCCAGTATCCGAAGGCGCCGACACCGGCGATCGCGATGACGAAGACCACGAGGAGACTCCAGCGAAAGTCGGAGCCTTCGTAACGCCGTCCCCCGAACTCGGCCGGTTGCCACCCGCCTAGCGGATCGGCCGGTCTGTCGACCGGAACGGGGGGAGGTGCGACAACGGGCCGGGGGCTGTCGGACCAGGTGAATGTGGCATCCGAGAATCCGAGGCTCTCCATCGAGTTGAATCGGAGCGGGCGGCGGTGGGACTGGTGGTGGCGCCGTCCCGGCTTGGTTGTCGCAGTCATGGAACCGCTCGCTTATTGTCAGGTACACCCCGCCCGATGCCCCGTGACACCATGCAGGTTAACTTCGTACGTATCGATAGGGAACTGCCCGTTCCCTCCACAGCACATATCGGCGATGCCGCGGTCGATCTTCAATCCAGAGTGGACGTGACATTGGCGCCGGGCGAGAGGGCCTCGGTTCCGACCGGATTGGCGGTGGCGATCCCGGTGGGGTTTGCCGGTCTCGTACTGCCCCGCTCCGGTCATGCAGCCCGTCACGGGATCGGCGTGGTCAATGGACCGGGCCTGATCGACTCGGGATATCGGGGGGAGATCTCGGTCCTGTTGATCAACCACGGCGAGAAGGAGGTCTCCTTCAGTCGTGGCGAACGGATCGCCCAACTGTCCATCGTCCCTGTGCCCGAGGTCAGCTGGGTCGAGGTGGACCAGCTCGACGAGACCTCACGTGGTGGCGGGGGCTTTGGTTCGACCGGGTCCTGAGGCACGGCCCGCACAATTAGCGCTTCGAACCCCCAAAGTGTCTCGCCTGATGACGCGTTGTGCAGGCTCGATGCGAGATGCCGCCGGTTTTCACGCCCTTTTGGTTGGGTCGGTAACGGGATTACACTTCCCGTTCTCGCGCGGAAGTAGC
Source organism: Acidimicrobiia bacterium (assembly GCA_035762545.1). GTDB lineage: Bacteria > Actinomycetota > Acidimicrobiia > Spongiisociales > ZC4RG35 > JANQRA01. Next base: position 80,017 of record DASTOM010000008.1, on the reverse strand, counting down.
TCAGTTGGCTAGAGCGCAACCTTGCCAAGGTTGAGGTCGCGGGTTCGAATCCCGTCTTCCGCTCCAACGACGGTCAGAATTGTCCGCCATCCGGCGACGTGGCCGAGTGGTTAGGCGCGGGTCTGCAAAACCCGTCACACCGGTTCGATTCCGGTCGTCGCCTCGACACGAGGTTCGCCTCGACACGAGGTTCGCCTCGGTTCGGGGTTCGCCTCGACAACAGAATGGGCCCTTAGCTCAGCCCGGTAGAGCGCTTGCTCGACACGCAAGAGGTCACTGGTTCAAGTCCAGTAGGGCCCACAAAGAGAGACCCTCGGTTACACCCGGGGGTTTTCTCGTGTCTGGGTTCGGGTGCCCTCCAGTTTGGCTCGCTGTTCGCCGGGGTACCTCTGAGACAGCAATCCAAGGAGAATGCATGGAGTGTGCACATGCGATTTGTACATGCACAGTGCCCGCCGAGGGTGAGTACTGCTCTCCCTCCTGTCGAACCGGTGCCGAGGCCGGGGACGCCTGTTTCTGCGGCCACCCGGAGTGTCTGGCCTCGAACGTCGGCCGACCTCCTCTCAACTGAGATCCGGCATACAAGAAACCCCGTCGCAACGGACGGGGTTTCTTCGTCTAGACGTCGACGAGACCTTCAGTCCTCGATGGATCTCGCTCCGAGGAAGCAAAGCACAGCGGCTCCCCAAAATGCCAACGAGCCGATGATATCGACGGCCTCGTCGAATGCCGTAGACACAAAACGGACGTCTTCGATCAGGTCCAGCACCGCGACAATCACGATGACGTAGGCGAGGATCTTTATGAGCGACGACCTCGGACCGATCGATTCAGCCGTCTTCGGATTCACCCGCCCCAGAACGAGGATGCCGATGGCCGGGATCATGGCGACCCAGGCGATCCAGTACTCGTTCATCAGCACGCCTGTGATGACGTAGATGCCGACGATGATCCAGCATCCCAGTGTCACCAGGCCCATTCCAGAGCCAAACGGATTGGAGGCTGCTGCGGTGCTTGGTGTCGCAGCCGGAGCGGCAGGCTCGACTTCCGGTGGCAGCTCGTTGCTACCAGGGTTTTCGTCGGTCATCGCGGCACCTCGCTCTCGCTCCTGAACTCTGTCGAGAAAACCCTATCCGCCGGGAATTGGTGGCGCCCGCCAAACCAAGGTCGAATTGTGCCCTATCTCACCTCTGGTTCTCGAAGACGGCGCGCTTTGCCGTTGGTCACGCGCCCAATGCTCACAAGGTCTTGGTTCTGCCATTATTGACGTATGCCCATGACAGACGAACACAAAGCGGCACTGGCCGAGGGTCGGAAACAGTCACGAGAGATCAAAGCTTATCTCGAGGCTTTGGCGGCAAGGAAGCCGGGTCGGCCGGTGACAAAGGACAGCCTCACCAAGAAGCTCGAAGGGGTCAATGCCAAGATCGGCGGGAGTGACAATCCCCTGGAGACAGTCGAGCTGATCCAGAGCCGGTTGGAGATCGAGAAGGCCCTCTCCGAGATCGGCTCCGGCGACGACTTTGCCGCCCTGGAGAAGGGCTTCGTGTCGAACGCCGCCGCCTACTCAGAGCGAAAGGGAATCAGCTATACCGCCTGGCGGGAGATCGGGGTGCCTGCTTCGGTGCTCAAGTCGGCCGGGGTCAAAGAGACCCGTCGCCGCTGATCAATCCCAACCCAATTCGGTGAGCCGGGCGTCATCGATTCCCAGGTGATGCCCGAGTTCGTGGAGCACAGTCTTTCGGATCTCCTCACGGAGGTCGTCGTCGGACAAATCGAGCTCCATATGAGGCTCATAGAAGATGATGATCCGGTCCGGAAATGCACCTGAGTATTCACCCCGCTCGGCCAGGGATATGCCTTCGTAAATGCCGAGCACATCGCCCTGGTCCTCGTCGGGCTGATCCTCGACTACGACGATGAGATTGTCGATCTCTTCGACGACCCAATCGGGAAGGGACTCCAGGACCCTGTCGACCTCGATCTCGAACTGATGACGTCTCACGTGACAGTTGCTTCGGCCCCGACGAACTGCTCTTGGAGGCCGAGCTCGACCAGTCGGCGGACTCGACCCACAGCGGTGTGGACGTCGACGAAGCGGGTGTAGAGAGGGGAAAGCCCGAGCCGGATGTTGTCGGGTGCCCGGAAGTCGGGGATCACGTTGGCGACCTCGATCATCGCCCGAGTGATCGGCCAGGCCGACCCGTGGCCGAGCGACACGTGAGAGCCGCGCCGCGAGGGCTCTCGTGGCGTTGCCACGGTGAAGCCCAGTGGGGCCAGATGGAGATCGACCAACTCGATGAGATATCCCGTCAGCACCTCTGACTTGGAGCGGATCCCCGGCATGCCCGCGGAGATCACGCCGTCGAGACCGGGCTCGATGCCGGCGAGGGAGAGAATCGGCATCGTCCCGACGTGGAATCTCCCGATCCCGTCGACGGGTTCGAACTCGAGCCCGAATCCAAAAGGGTCGGCGTGGCCCCACCATCCCGTGATCGGGTTGTGGAGCCGGTCTTGATGCTCGCCCCTGACGTAGAGGAATGCGGGTGAGCCGGGTCCGCCGTTCAGGTATTTGTATGTGCATCCGACCGCCAGGTCGACCCCGGCGGCCTCGACGTCGATCGGGACGACGCCGGCACTGTGGCTGCAGTCCCACAGCACCATTGCCCCGGAGTCGTGGGCGAAGGCGGTGACCTCCGTCAGGTCGTAGGTGTACCCGGACTTGAAGGTGGTGTGCGACAGCGAGACCAGTGCGGTCCCGTCGTCGATCGCGGCGGCCAGGGAGTCGATTGGACCGTTGATCCCGTCCGAGGGGACGACTTCCAACGTCATCCCGTGCTGGCGGGCGATCCCGTCGAGAATGTAGACGTCGGTGGGGAAATTGAGGTCGTCGGTCACGATCCGGGTCCGTCCCCGCCCGGCTGCGAGAACGGCAGAAAGGGCGAGCTTGTACAGGTTCACCGAGGTCGAGTCGGAGATGATGACCTCTCCCGGCCTCGCGCCGATGATCGGAGCGAGCTTGTCACCCAGGGTCACATGCAGCTCCCACCAGCCCTCGTTCCAGGCTCGAATAAGCCGGTCGCCCCACTCGTCCTCGGTGACATGGCGAATCGTCTCGTTGGCGCCCACCGGTTGGCGACCGATTGAGTTCCCGTCCAGGTAGATCAGGCTTTCGTCGGTGTGGACGAAATCGTGCCGGTAGTCCGCGAGCGGGTCGGCGGCATCGAGAGCGACCGCCTCCTCGTAGCCGTCGTCTTCGGGAAAGGGACCGAGGGGGACCGTTTTCATCGCTGGGGATTGTGGCAGTGCCATATCGACTAGCGGTTATGCGACCGGTAACCTGTCGCCTTCTTCGGGCCGTTAGCTCAGCTCGGCTAGAGCGCTCGCCTCACACGCGAGAGGTCGCTGGTTCAAGTCCAGCACGGCCCACCAAACGAGGGTGTGACGGGCGGCGCAAGCATGCGATGGTGGGTCGTTTGTTTAGAGGAGGCAACGTGACGACGTTCGTGATTGTCCACGGTGGGTTTGGCAGCCCCGCCGAGATGGCGCCCGTGATTCCTGAACTCGAGGCCCTCGGTCACCGAGCAATCGCCGTCGACCTGCCGTCCACGGACCCAGCGGCCATGCTCGGCGACTACGTAGACGCGGTGCTGGACGCCATGGCCGGTGTCGAGGGTCCGGTTGCGGTTGTCGCCCATTCGGCCGGCGGGGCGACGATCTCGCTCGTGCCCGAACAGGTTCATGTCGACCGTCTCGTCTACGTGACTGCTTTCGTACCTGAGCCAGGGCGATCGATCGCCGATCTCGCCGGCGAAGACGTCATTGAGATGATCATGTCGGTGTCACGTGACGACGGCAACGGCTGCCGGTCGTTCGACACCGAGCTGCTGGCATCGATCGTGCCGCCAGAGGAGCGGGCGGCGTACCTCGCCTTTCTCGAGGCCACTCAGCGCCCCCAGGGCTGGGCGGCGATGGAACAACCGTGGCCGGGCCGGTCGCTCCCCGACGTGCCGAGCACCTACATCAAGTGCACCGAGGACAACGTGCTGCCGCCGGCGAAACAGGATGAGATGGTGGCCCGCTTGGGTGTCGAACCATTCGAAATCGCCTCTGATCATGCGGTGTTCGCGCTCCACCCAGGCGAGCTAGCGCATCTGCTGGTGCAATAGAACGACGGGACGTCAGAGGCGTCTCACCTGAGATGGTGCACTCGACGCAGTTCGCTCGGCATTTTCATCATGTCGAGCGGTTTCACGATCGTTGCGTTCCCATCCCACTCAAGCAGCAGGGTTACAAACGTGTACTGCCTCGCCCACCCCCAAAATACCTCGTAACTACGGGGTTTCTTGTACCTCCTGCCGCAACTCACTTGCACTGGCGAATTGCCGAGTAGCCAGGAAAGTTCCCATTCCCCTCGTCGGGTCCGTTCTATAGGCTGACGAACAGAAATGGCCCGCCCGGTGATCCACCCACCGAACGGGCCAAAGCCACAATCTGCAATGTCAAAGGTTGCGACGAACATCGAAGCTGCCGAGCGGCTTCTCGAAGTGGCCGGTCTGGTCGACCCGACACCCAAACAGCGGAGCCTCATTGTTTGCCTTGCGTTGGTGGAAATAGGCTGAAGCCGTGTCAAAGACCCTCGAACCACAGGTCGAGAGCCATCGGAAGACGACGCGACAATGGATAACAGGAGCAGCGGCTGCGGGACTGTTCGCCAGTTATCTCTTGCCGATGCAGTACGGCTTTTCGGAGTCGACGCTCTGGAAATGGCCCAACGTGGAGCCGCCAACGCTGATGTTGATGTGATCAACCAAGCGTCGGCTCTTCTTGATCGGGGCAATAGGGCCATGGACAGCGCGACAGCCGCGCTGCCATCCGGCTGAAGACCCGACGACATCGCTGAGAATGCCCGAGATCGCGAAATTTCCCGGCCCTGGTGGTTCGGCCACGGTGATGCTTTTCGCCTACTGCAAGGGGAGCGTACCTATGGTCTGTTGAAGACGGGGTGCTCCGATTTGAACCCGTAGGAGTCGACGAATGCGGCCCTAGAGTTCCCCATCTGGTCGGCGTCGAATACACCCTGACAGACCCGCTCGACTATTTGAGCTTCGCTGAACGAAGGACCTCGACCCAATTGAGATCGCCACTAGTTGGGTGTGTTGATGCTGGCCAGGAAGTGACGCAGGTGTTCTCGTACAGTTGCAGCTGCCGAGATCACGGGGATCGGGAGGAAGAACGGAGCAAGCAGCCAGCCGCGGCCGCGTAGATGCCGTACGGCGCGAATCTCTACACGACTGCCATCATCCTCAGGGGTCGCCCACAGCTCCCACGTGCTTCCTGGTTTGAACAGGTTGGAATCGATGACCTCGCCTCGCAGCGAGCGAGGGTCCGACCAGTCGTAGCGCAACCGCTCCCAAACGTACCCAATGGGCCAAGGATTGCCCTCCGTCACCTCGGCATGGCTTTCACCGATTTCGTGGACCTGAAGGTATTCGACATGAACATCTGGCCACATTTCCGCTCGCCGATCAGTGAAGTCCCGGGCAGCGGCCAGAACGACGTGTGGAGGCAGTTCGCTGTGTTCGCTGACGCGGACACTCGGCATGACGGAACCGTAGATGACCGTATTCCCGGCGTAGCAATTCTTCGGCTCACGCCGAGTTACCCACGAGTGGGCTTTTTGTGCCTAAGTCCCGCCGACAGTCATCCGTTTCACTCTGTCCGCCTTCGGGTATCTCTTCTGCCGACAACACTCGGTGGAAAGGAACCAAAGTGGGAATTCTGATTTGGTTGATCGTCGGCCTAATTGCAGGCGCGATAGCTCGACTGCTGGTCCCTGGCGACGACCCGATGGGCTGGCTGGGGACGATGGTCCTAGGTCTGATCGGTTCGTTAGTCGGAGGTTTCCTCGGAAATCTGTTCTTTGAGGGTGACTGGGATATCACCACCGCTGGCATCGTCGGATCAATCATTGGCGCAGTTATCGCCTTGTTGGTCTACAGGGCCATGCGATCCAGGACCGTCTAGCAGCCTCCGAGTTCATCCACATTCTTGAGGGCAGGCGAGGAAGTCTTCGATATCGCGTATGACGCTTCTCTCTTGGTCTGTACCGAGCCCGTAGAAGCCACGCCTAAGAGCCGATAGCGAAGTTCGATTCGATGATCGGTTGGATGCGGATTCTCGAGGAGACGAGCGGTCAGGTCGGTTCAATCGACCAGCCAGCCCTTCGGGCTGTGTGACGTTATAGACGTACCGGCCTGTCGGGAAGCTTCCCCAGATAGTCGAGAAACGAGTCGCCCAGCCTGTTCTGGTCCACGAGGAATTTGGCTGTCCTCCCGTTCCCCGCGATGCACACGCCAACCATCGTTAAGGGATTCGGCGATGGCGGCGCGTATGGGCCTGGGTCGTAGAACAGTTTCCGGTCTGTCGGCCGCTTCGATCCTGCCGGTTCGGGACCTAACACCTCCACAACGCGAGTCTTCCGGTCTACGAGACGCACCGACCCCGTATACGACTTCGCCGGCCTCATCTCGGCTGAGGAACGTTGTGGTCGAGGTCATAGGGCCGGAGGACTACGCGGCGGCGCGGGGCCGTGGACACGTCCACGTCGTTCCACTCTATGAACGTCTCGCCGGCGGTGAAAACCCCAACGATCAGGCGATGCCGTACTTCGCTGAGACTTCAAGTGACGGGGGAAATCGTGCGGTTTGAACGTATTTCCGCAGGTCCCAGCCCTTTTTTGCTGATGTCAGCATGCGACATGATGCGACACCCGTAGACAATGGTTGTTTCGCCTCACACGCGAGAGGTCGCTGGTTCAAGTCCAGCACGGTCCACCGAGAGTCATCCCGCTAGGTTCGTTGCACCATGACCGCGAATCCGCCCCAGCCGGCCCAGTATCCGGAGGCGAGTCAGGCCACGACCGCCCTCGTCCTGTCAATACTTGGAATCGTCCTTTGTTGGGTGCTGCCGCCCTTTGCGTGGGTCATAGCCAACAACGAGTTGAAGGGAATCGCCGCCGGCCGGCGGGATCCGACCGGGCAAGGCATGGCCAACGCCGCGAAGGTCATCGGAATCGTCGGCACCGTGCTTCTGATTGTCGGGGTCGGGCTCTTTCTGCTGCTGTTCGTCGCCAGTACCACCGGCAGCGAAGTCCAGGACACGTTCGAGGAGATCGCCGAAATACTCGACACTTGACGCTTCACGTCTACGTTTCGGTGTCGGCCAATCCTTCGAGGATGCTCTTCACCTTGGCGAACTGGGTTTCGTCGGCTTTCCGTGCCTCGGCCGCGATGACGGGGGACATGAGCCGCCACCAACCGGATGGGCGCAGGGTCGTGGCACAAGTGACATGTGTTGCCGTCGGGGAGATCTCGTCGAAGTTGAAGCGCGCCACCGCATTGAGTGGAGGTCCGTAGGTGAGCTCCAGCAGGTTTGGGGTCACATAGTTGGTGACGGTCCAATCCCATTGGACTTCACGCTTGCCCCAGCGGCGGGTGTCCACCCCGGTGGCGCCGAGCCCGAGCGGACCGGAGTACTCGGTCTCCACGACTTCGGTGGACCAGTCCTTGGCGTTGTGCAGGTCTGTCAAATAGGTCCAAACCGTTGCGATGGGCCGGTCGATGTCGATCGACGTCTCGATGCTCGCCACCGGCGAATGCTACGCGGCAGAAACGGGCGGAATCGCCCGATCGCACATCTGCCTTCATGCGTTCTTGAGCTTCCTCCAGCCGCCGGCCCGGTTGTTAGCGATGATCTGACGGAACATCTCGGCCAACGCCCTCTCGTTCAGAGTCTCCCCCTCTCTCACCGCAACCGTTCTCGCGGTCTTGTTGTCGTGGCCACCGGTGATGATGCCTTCCGGGTCGGGCACGATGCCGCCGTCGTAGAGGAAGACGTTCACATGGTCCTTGGCCGCGAGCAGGGCGCAGATGTTCCCCTGGAGGACGAAGTAAGGCTGGACGGTTCGTTTGATGGTCTCTTCCACGTCGGGATCGACGCCGTGCACCAGCTCCCGGACCTGGTGACAGATCCTCTGCTGCCACTCCGGTAGGGCGTCGATGTATTCGTCGACTCGTGGGTCCTTGGCCCAGGTCACATATGAAGGCTACGCAGCGACGCTCTCTCGCTCGGGCGCCCGGAGGAACACGTAGATCCCGTAGAGGAGCGCCAGTCCGAGAATCGGGGTGAACACTCGCTTCACCGTGGCGCTCTCGGTGATCAGACCTATGGCGAATCCCGCTACCCCGATGTTGATCCCCCAGAGGAGCAGGCGGCTCACCGAGTCACTCACCACGGACGCAGTGAACATCATCGCAAAGATCAGGTTGGTCATCACCATGATGAAGTTGAGGTGATCGAACGCCAGCAACACGGGAGTCAGCTCGGCGAAGTCGGTCCCGGTCGACACCGACTCCGAACCCCAGCAGGCGGAGATCCCATGTTTGCCTCCCTTCGAAAGTCGTCGAAACGTTACGAGAGGCGTTGGCGGGTGCGTTCAGCATCAGTCGAAATTTTCGCGGTCCGCACCGCCTGTCGGTCAACCTTGACCACTGCCCACCCCCTCGGTACCGTCCCGCGGGACCGTCCACGGCAACCGCTTGCCGCACCGTCCCTTCGGAGGGAATTTGCCTGAATCCCCACATCGAGTCGCTCTAGTCACCGGTGCCAACCGGGGTATTGGCAGGGCCATAGCGCTCCGGTGCGCCGAAGCCGGATACGACGTCGCCGTCGGTTATCTCTCCGACACCGAGAGCGCGTTGGCAGTCGTCTCCGAGGTCGAGCAGATGGGGCGACGCTCCATCGCGGTCGAAGGTGATGTCACCGACCCCCCCCAGGCCCGATCCCTCGTGGCAAGGGTCATCGACGAGATGGGGCGGATCGACGCCCTGGTCAACAACGCCGGGATCATGCCCGTCACCCCGTTCCTCGAGGTGACGACCGAGGAATGGGACCAGGTGATCGCCACCGACTTGAGCGCCGCCTTCCACACCATCCAAGCTGCCCTCCCCACCATGCTCGAGCAGGGCTCAGGGTGTGTCGTCAACATCTCGAGCCGTCTCGGCCAGGTGGGGTTGCCCGGAGTGGTTCCCTACGCCGCCGCCAAGTCAGGACTCTTGGGCATGACCAAGTCTCTGGCCCGGGAGTTCGGGCCACAAGGTGTGCGGTTCAATGCGGTGGCGCCTGGATTCACCCTCACCGAGATGACCCGTGACATCGTGGGAACCGAGGAAGGGGAGCGAAGGCTCAAGGAACTCCCGGCGGGACGTTTCGGCGAACCGGAGGACGTGGCCGCAGCCGTGGTGTTTCTGCTCTCGGACGAGGCGGAGATGTTCCACGGGCAGACCCTCGGGCCCAACGGTGGGGGGTACATGCCTTGAAGCTCATCGGTGCCGCCGACGCCGTCGGTCTCGTCGGCGATGGCACGACGCTCATCATCGGGGGGTCAGGCGGGGGTCATGCCGTTCCCCAACTGTTCATCGACAGCCTCGCCGCCCGTTTCAGCCAGACCGGTGGCCCCCGAGACCTGACCACGGTACGCGTTGTCGGGATCGGGGATTTCGGTGAACGTGGGTTCTCTCAGCTCGCCCTGCCCGGATTGATGAAACGGACGATCGGGTCGAACCTGGGAAACGAGCCGGCGCTCGCCGACCTCATCGCTGGGGGAGAACTCGAGGCGTACTCCTTCCCTCAGGGTGTCCTCTCTCAGCTCTGCAGGGAGATCGCAGCGGGCCGTCCCGGTCTTTTCACGAAGATCGGGCTCGGCACCTACGTCGATCCCCGGCAGACCGGAGGCAAGCAAGGCATCGCCTCAGAGGATCTCGTGGAGGTGCACGAGATCGGAGGAGAGGAGTGGCTCTTCTTCAAGAGCTTCCCGATCGATGTGGCGGTCATCCGCGGCTCGGTGATCGACGAGGACGGCAATCTGAGCATGGAGGACGAGGCTGTCCGCGGTGAGATGCTCGCCATGGCCATGGCCGCCCACAACAGTGGTGGGATCGTGATTTCCCAGGCCAAGACACTCGCCCCTCGCCACTCCCTGGTTCCTCGACGGGTCGAGGTGCCGGGGGCGCTGATCGACTATGCCTACCTCGACCCGGCCCAGACCCAGACATACGTCACCGACGCCTCCCCCTACTACTCAGGTCAGGACAGGATGGAACCGACACCGACGCAGCCGGAGCCGGTCGACATCCGCAAGGTGATCGCCCGACGCTCGCTGACCGAGTTCGGGCCGGGAGACATCTGCAACCTCGGCTTCGGCATCAGCCAGTCGATTGGTCGGATCGCCTGGGAGGAGGGCATCGCCGACCGCCTGGTCCTCACCGTCGAGCAGGGTGTCTTCGGCGGCGTGCCCGCCTCTGGCAACGATGGCGGGGCGGGGTTCAACTTCCAGGCCCTGATCGAACAGCCGGCGATGATGTCGTTCTACGACGGGGGAGGCCTCGACATCGCCAGCCTGTCGTTCGCCGAGGTCGACCGGCACGGCAACGTCAACGTCCACAAGTTCGGAGACCGGCTTCGGGGCCCCGGCGGCTTTCAGAACATCGCCACAGCCACGCCACGTGTCTGTTTCGTGGGCACGTTCACCGCAGGCGGAGAGGTGGGGGTAGTCGACGGACGACTCGAGATCGAACGTGAGGGTGGGGTCCGCAAGTTCGTCGACGAGGTCACCGAGATCACCTTCAGTGGCGAGCAGGCCCGCCTGCGAGAACAGGAGGTGCTCTACATCACCGAGCGTGCGGTGTTCCGACTGGGAGACGAGGGACTCGATTTGATCGAGGTGGCCGACGGGGTCGACGTGGAGCGTGACATCCTTGCCCACATGGACTTCCACCCGGTCATCGCCGAACCGCTCGGCCGAATGGATCCGGCGCTGTTCCGTAACGAACCGCTCGGTCTCAGCGAGAGGTTTGGCGCCGATGTCTGACCTCGTCCTCGTCGAGCCGGGACCGATCTCGGTCCTCCGGTTGAACAACCCTCCCCTGAACCTGGTCTCCCTCGAGCTCACCACTCAACTGGAGACAGCTTTGGAGGACTTGGCCGGGGACGAAGAGCTCAGGGCAGTCGTCGTAGCCGGCAACGACCGGTCGTTCAGCGCCGGTTCCGACATCAAGGAGTTCGAATCCCTACACGGCCGGGCAGTCGAGATGAAATCACAGAGGGAGGGTGCCGTCTACACGGCTCTGGCCCAACTTCCCGTACCCACCCTCGCCGCCCTGGAGGGAAATGCCTTCGGCGGTGGCCTGGAGCTGGCCCTGTGTTGCGACCTCCGGGTCGCTTCCGAAACGGTGCACCTGGGTCTACCCGAGACGGCGCTCGGGGTCATCCCCGGTTCCGGTGGCACGCAGCGGTTGCCCCGGCTGGTGGGCTCCAGCGTCGCCAAGGAGATCATCTTCCTGGGTGAGCCCATCGACGCCCGCCGCGCCCACGAGATCGGTCTGGTCAACCGGGTGGTGCCCCAGGGTGAGGCGGAGAAGGTCGCGCTCGAGATGGCGGCGGCGATCGCCAAGAGGGGCCCGCTGGCGACCCGAGAGGCGAAGAGGGTGATCGACGGAGGTGCCGGTCTCAGCCTCAGCGATGGTCTCGGACTGGAGATGTCAGGGACCGACCGGGTCTTCTCGTCGGACGAGATGCTCGAAGGCGCCAAGGCATTCTTCGAGAAGCGAGAGCCGGACTTCTAGCCCATCGGGTCGAGCGCGGCCCGCATCACCGGGCCGGCTCCGGAGACACCGGTCCAGCTCTCGAAGGCGATCTCGGCCTGACCCACGAGCATCCCGATGCCGTTGACGGCGTCGAGACCTCGGGCCCTGGCCCTGGTCACGAGCTCTCCCTGTGCCGGCACGTAGACCAGGTCGAAGACCGCCGCCGAAGTGGGGAGAAGAGCCGGGTCAAAGGCCAGCCCGGGGTCGATCATCCCGACCGTCGTAGCGTTGACGGCGAGGTCGCACCCCGACAGCGCCGCATCGAAGTCGGGTCCCAGGGCAACGGGCTGGATCCGGGAGTCGGCGAACTGTGCGGCGAGCGTCGTGGCACTGGACAACTGGCGGGCCCCGACCGCGACCGATTCCGCTCCGGCGTCGAGGGTGGCTGCCACGACAGCCCGGGCGGCGCCACCGGCACCGGCGACTGCGACTGCCAACCCCGTCATGTCCCTTCCTAGGTCTTCGGCGACGCTGCGGGCAAACCCGGGGGCATCGGTGTTGGAACCCAGCAACTCACCATCGGCGACGGTCACGGTGTTGACGGCACCGATCCGGTCGGCGGAATCGGTGGTTCGGTCACAGCGTCGGATCGCCTCCTGTTTGTGGGGGGCGGTCACGTTGAAGCCGAGCCAGTCGCCGATACGGGTCTCATCGAAGAACACGTCGAGGTCCTCGGGCGGCAGCTCGATGAGGTCGTAGTGGGCGTCGATCCCGAAGTGCTGGAAGGCGGCGTTGTGCATGATCGCGGAGTGAGGCCGCTTGAGCGGGTTGCCGATCAGTCCGACACGAGCCATCGGGCGGTCAGTCGCTGTCGTCGGGGAAGCGCACGTGCTCGATCATCTCGGTCACCCAATGCTCGAGCTGGCCGGGGTCCGGTGTCATGGTGTGAAGCATGAACCGCTGCACCCCGGCGTCGACACGGGCCTGCAGGGACTCGACGACGTCGTCTGGGGTGCCGAAGAGATAGACCTTCTCCAGGTACTCCGGACCGCGAGCGTTGCTCATCACCTTCAGCATCGCCTCGTGCTGTTCGGCGAGTGCCTTCTCCCGGTCGTTGGTGAGCACGAGATGGAGGAAGTTCTCGTGGGCCACAGTCAGGGTCGATGGATCCCGACCGTGCTCCCGGAGATACGGCTGGAGTTCCGCCCAGTCGCGGGCGATGTCCTCAGGTGGGCAGGTGGGACGGGGAATCCAGCCTTCCGACTTGAGGATCCGCTTCTTGACGGCATCGACGAAGCGAGGCAGATCGGGCGAGCCGGGGTCGGCGAGCTGGGAGCCGCCGCCGATCCAAACTTCGGGCCGGGTGTCGAGGATCGGCTCGATCTCCACGTCCTCGATCTTGTAGAACTCGCCGTCGTAGCTGACTTTCTGACCTTCGAGCAGCGGCATGATGATGTCGAGGATCTCATCGGTTCGGGCCCCACGTTCCGACTTCTTGACCCCGGTGGCGGCGTACTCGGGCGGATACCAGCCGATTCCGGCGCCGAGAATGGCCCTGCCCGCTGAGAGGAAGTGCAGCGTCGCAAGCTGCTTGGCGAGCAGGACCGGCTCCCGGATCGGCAGCACCATCACGGAGGTGCCGATCTTCACTCTCTCGGTTACTCCGGCGACAACGGAGAGAGCCGAAATGGGCTCGAGGAAGTTGACGGAGTAGAACTGCTGGGCGGCGAACAAGTGGTCGGTGATGAAGATCGACTCGAATCCGAGGTCTTCGACCTGGCGGGAGAAGTCCTTGATTCCACGAGCGCGTTCGGGTCCGTCTCCGTGCCAGATGAACGAGGGGAGGAAAACCCCAAAACGCTCTACGTTCGACATCGACTGCTCCTCTCAAAGGGTCCGTCGAAAACCCCTGTCCGCACAGGACGGAAAGCGGTTTCCTAAATCGGAAGGGAACTTAGTACCCGTCACGGCGAAGGCCAAGTGATCAGTGCGTCGGGACCGGTCCGGTGGATGAGCGCACCACCAGCTCGACAGGGGCCTCGGACATCGAGGCCGTCCCCGGACCGTCGTCGAGGATGGTCAGGATCCGCTCTGCGCCGAGCCGCCCCAGTTCACGGAGTGGCACCCGAACGGTGGTCAGGGGGACCGAGGCATAGGAGGACAGCTCGATGTCGTCGAATCCGGCAATCGACACCTGGTCCGGCACGCCGTGGCCGAGGTCGAGGAGTCGTCTCGAGGCCCCAATGGCCATCAGATCGTTCCCGGCGACGATCGCCGTCGGCCGGGCTCGCGCCATCAACGTCTCGGCTGCGTCCGCACCGCCATCCATCGAAAACCATCCGCACTCTTCCAGTGTCGGATCGGGGGCGACACCGGCCTCGGAGAGAGCATCTCGGTATCCCTGGGTCCGCTGCTCCGACACCATCAACTCGGGCGGACCGGAGATGTGGGCGATGCGCCTGTGTCCCAGGGCGAGGAGATGGTTGACTACGGCGGCCATGCCGGTGAGGTTGTCGTACCGGACCCCGGGAGCGTCATACGGGTGCTCGGAGAGCTTGACCACGACACCTCCCCGCTCCTCGTAACGCCTGAGCAATCCGGTCACCTCCCGCTCGTACCCGGGGTCGTTGATCCCCGACGCCACCAGTGCGATGGCATCCACCCGGTTGGCGGCGAAGGCTCGGATGAGGGCGAGCTCGTCGGCGAGGTCGCGGTTGGCGCTGGAGATGAAGGTGGCGTAATCGCGGGGACCGGCGACATCCTCGATCCCACGAACGATTTCGGCGAAATACGGGTCGGAGATGTCGTGGACGACCACCCCCATCGTCTGGGTGCGGGCGGTGGCGAGGGCACGGGCCACCCGGTTGGGCTCGAAGCCGAGTCGGTCCGCGGTGTCGAGAACCCGATCCCGGGTTGCCGGCGACACTGGGTGGGATGACCCGGACAGGACCCGGGACGCCGTGGAGATGGACACCCCGGCGGCGTCGGCCACGTCACGAAGCGACGTGACCCCGTCGGACCGGTGCGCTCGATCTGCTCCGGCCAGGCCTACCCCTTGTACCTGACGCCACCCTTGAACACGTGGGTGACGTTGCTGGGGTCGGCGAGGACTGACACATCGGACGATGGGTCCCCGCTGACACAGATCACGTCGGCGTCCATTCCTGACTTCAGCTGCCCCGAGTTAGGGGCTTGCGGTCCGAGAGTTGCCGGGCCGTTGGCGGTAGCGGTCTCGATCGCCTGGAGCGGTGTCATCCCGCAGCCGACCAGATGGCCCAACTCCTCGGCATTCCGACCCCAGAGGCCGGAGGCGAAGATGTCGGTCCCCATGGCGATCTTCACGCCCTTGTCGACTGCCATGGAGATGGAGTTCTGATGGTTCTCCGCAGTCACTGCGATCTTCCGCTTGGCGTACTCCGGGATGCCCCTCTTCTCGCCTTCCGCAACCAGAAACTCGACGATGAATCGGGTGGGGACGAGGATCACGCCGTTCTCCACCATGGCGTCGGCGACCTCTTCGTCGAGGTAGGTGCCGTGCTCCAGAGTCTTCACCCCGGCCTCGATGGCCGCCATCATTCCCCGCTTCCCATGGGTGTGGGCAGCCACAAGGACCTCCATGCGGGTGGCTTCGTCGACGATCGCCTCGAGCTCGGCTTTGCTGAACTGGGGCAGATGTGGGTCATCGATCTGGGACATGACTCCGCCGGAGGCGTGGATCTTGATCACCCGCGCCCCGGCGCGAAGCATCCTCCGCACTCCGGCGCGGGCTTCGTCGGGCCCGTCGACGATCCCGTCCTCGCCCCAATGACGCTCGAACGCCTCCCGTGCCATGTGGAGCGGCATGCCGTGGAGATCGCCGTGGCCCGCGGTCATCGAGAGAGTGGCCGCCGAGCCGTAGATGTTCGGGCCCGGGATCTGTCCCTCTGCGATCGCCACGCCGATGAAGATCCCCACGCCGCCGACTTCGCGGATCGAGGTGAAGCCGGCTTGGAGGACGTTCATCGCGTCTCCCACCGAGCGCGCCGTGGTCACCTGGGGCCGGTTCGCCACGATCGCATCGATGTTGGCCTCGTAGATGCCGGTGAAATGTCCGTGGCAATCCCACATCCCCGGCATCACCGTCTCGGTCTTCACCACATCGGCGTCTTTGGTCTCGGGAGCGTCCGAGACGGGGCCTGCGTAGGTGATCGTGTCGTCCAAGACGACCACAGCGTCATCGACCACATCGCCACGCCCCGGGATCAGCCGGGTCGCCTCGATTCGGACCGTCACGCTGCCGCCCCGGCCGGGGCCTTGGTGCCGGCCTGCACCCCGCCCATGAAGACGATTCCGGAGAGATGCACGGTCGGCACCTCGTCATCGGCAGAGGTGCGGGTCTCGTCCGACCAACCGCCGAGGATGGTCTTGCCTTCGAACTTCACTCTCCAGCCCTCCGGAACGACGATCGCCACAGCTCCACACGCCACCACGAGGTCCAGGTAGATCCCGGTCGGTGCGGGTGTCGCCTTCCGCAGGTCGAGCAGGACGCCGGCGAACATCGCCATCACCTTGCCTCCGTAGAACGGGTTGGCCTCAGAGGCCAGATGCTGACCCTCGAAGATCGAGACCAGGTCGATCTCCTCGGTCGTCGGCTCGGCGTTCGACTCGAGCAGCAGCTTGGCCGCTGCGGCTGTACCCAGCAGGGCCAAGCCGGCCAGTCTGAGGACTCTGAAGATGAATCTGAACATCGCCGACGTACCTTACGTGCCTCAGAATCCTGTCCGACTGGCCTCCGCGGGGAAGCTTCGAATAATTCCCTTGACGGACCTGGCATAGCTCAGCGATGATGGAGAGGTCGATGAAAGGAGCACCCGTTGATCATGCCGCGTAGATCCATCGCAGGCATTCCCGTGAAGGAATTCTGGACGTGTGCCCTTAATGGCCTCACCGATCCGAATTCCCAGCGACGGCGGCCGCTCGTCATGTGATTGGGTAGTACTCCCATTCCGATGTGGCCGCCGGATTCCGGCGGCTTTTTTGTTGCCGCAACACCACTCACACATGAGGACTTTCGACAATGAACGACAGACTGAGAGAACTAGAACAAGACGGCCGATGTACCGAGGAGGGGAGCCACGAACTCTTCTTCTCGGAGAAACCATCGGAATTGGCCCGGGCCCAGGAGATCTGTGCTGGATGCGCAGTTCGGGTTCGGTGCCTGGAGATCGCACTCGATGAGAAC
This sequence comes from Acidimicrobiia bacterium, assembly GCA_035762545.1. GTDB lineage: Bacteria > Actinomycetota > Acidimicrobiia > Spongiisociales > ZC4RG35 > JANQRA01. The sequence continues at coordinate 63,151 of DASTOM010000008.1, read as the reverse complement.
CTCGAGTGGGGTGTCTGGGGCGGTGTCATCTTCTGGGATGGCCAGACCTTCCACCGTCGTCGCGGACGTGGCCGCCCCCGGCACGCCGACGCTCACCTACCACTGGAAGCGGACCGGGGGAAGTTGCAGGAGCTGGTTGCGTCGGCCTGAGCCCGACAAGCTCGACCGACCGCCAGCCGCCGCAGCCCGTCTAGCCGACGGCGAGCTCGCGGAGCCCGTCGGGGGTGGACGGGTGACGCATCTTGGCCAGGGCCTTGGCCTCGATCTGACGGATGCGCTCGCGGGTGACGTTGAAGTGTCTGCCGACCTCGTCGAGGGTCGCAGGCTCTCTCTCACCGAGCCCGTAGCGCATCTCGATGATGATGCGCTCTCGCTCGTTGAGCCGGTCGAGGACATGGCGGAGCTGTTCGATGTTGAGCTTCGATGCGATCAGCTCGAAGGGGGCAGCGGCTTCGACATCCTCGATGAAGTCGCCCAGAGTCGTGTTGTCCTCGCCGACCGGCTCGAAGAGCGAGATCGGCTCGGGAGCGACTTTGCGGGCGTCGATGATCTTCTGAACGGTGAGACCGGACTCGTGTGCGAGCTCGTCATCGGTGGGCTGACGACCAAGACGCTTGGTGAGGTTGGCCTCGGCGGTCTGCATCTGGTTGATCGTGTCCATCATGTGGACCGGGACCCGGATCGTGCGGCTCTTGTCCGCGATCGCCCGGGTGATCGCCTGACGGATCCACCAGGTGGCGTATGTGGAGAACTTGAAGCCCTTGCGGTACTCGAACTTTTCGACCGCACGGATCAGCCCGAGATTCCCCTCCTGGACGAGATCGAGGAAGGGGAGGCGGGCCCGGTTGTACCGCTTGGCGATGGAGACGACGAGTCGGAGATTGGAGCGGATGAAGGTCTGACGGGCCTCTTCGCCAGCCCGGACCAGTTGGCCGAGTTTGCGACGTTTGGCGGGGTCTTCCTCGTTCTCGAGGGCGATCTCGGCCTTGCGTCCGGTCTCGATTGCCTTGGCGAGCCGGACCTCGTCCTCGGCTGTCAGCAGGTCGTAGGTCCCGATCCCGTCCAGGTACTGGCGGATCGCCTCATCACTGACTTCTCGTTCGATCGATCGTTTTGTCATGCCCTATCCACCGCCGGAGGCCAGCGTAGGGATACGCCGTGTCACTCTCTGGCATTTGTAGACATCCCCATCGTCATTTATCCACAGTGCGCTGAATAGGTTCTGAGACCCAATTGGGTGGTGCCCCCGGGCGACCTCCCGGGGTCGGACGGCGAGTGTGCATCCATGTGCCCCTGGGGGCGCCCCATTGCACGTTCGATGTGGTCTGGGCCGCCTCCCCACCGTAGAATCCGGGCCTCCCGGGCGTTTAGCTCAGTTGGCTAGAGCACTGCCCTTACAAGGCAGGGGTCGGCGGTTCGAGTCCGTCAACGCCCACGACCTGTCACGGCGGGAAGGCCCAGTCCATCCTCACGTGGAGCTGACGTCAGCTGCCAGCGTTGACCAACTCGTTGGCAATGTCGCCGTATGTCTCCGAAACGGTCTGACCAGCGGCTGTGACGCCTAACAGCGCAACCAGTGCGATGACGACCACGAGCAGCGACCATTCCACTAGCGCAGCACCCCGGTCATCTCGCAAGTCGGTCGTGATTCGATAGAACCAAACGAACATCTCCGCCCTCCCATCTAGATAGCTTCCCTGGGCCCGAAAGCTAGGAGTGGCACTCGTCCCCACATATGGGTCGGTCGGCCTATCTAGTTCCGGTAATGGAGAGTGGTCCGGCACTCTGGCTCAGTCTGGAAGCTCCAAGTGCGTGTGGTCGCCGATCTTGGAGGCAATCCCGTTGAGGATATCGTCGAGCTCCACGTTGGCCTCAGCCTGCAGACCGAGTGCTTGGGCATGCCGGGTACATCGGTGAAATTCCGCTCATCTGGCTAAATGCGGTACTCCGGGCGAGCCCGAGACGATGTGCATGAAAGTGCATTGGATCTCCCAAGCTTCCGGGATTCGACAGGTGTCCAAGCTGAATGACTCCTCCATGTAGCTCATCAACTCGTCCTGAAGGACGAGCACGAGCTTCCGATTCGCATCACCCCGGTCTCACGTGCCGGGGTAATACGGGTCCTCGAAGGGCCACTCGTCCCGGATCCAGGCTGCCAGGGTCGCCCGGACGGAATCGTCGAACTCGGCGTGGCTCTCCCGCACCCACGAGCTGATCCAGGCTTCGTGGCCGGCCCAGCGGTCCGGGTAGATGTAGATACATCCGATCACCTCCTCGCCCTCGAGGATCGAGTAGGTGAATCCCTTGCGCTCCCGGAAGTCCTCGGCGTGGCGGACCAGATCCTCCAGGTTCGACTCCAGACTCATGGGCGCCGGCCAGTTCCGTTCCTCCTCCTCACTGAATCCGGGGGTGGACCGGATGTGGTCGATGCTCGACATCCAGGCTTCGTGGTCACGTTCGTTGTGGTGGGCGTCCAACGGCTCGAGATGGAACTGCGACCAGGCGAAGCCGTCGGGTACGTCGAACTCGGGTGGTACGAAGGGGCGGTCCATCTGGCGAATCTAGACACCGATCCACCTTCCACTCACCCGAATAACGAGCGCGCCTAGCGTTGCGGCATGACGCACGACGACGTTCAGAAATGGCTCGACGCCTACATCGCCGCCTGGGCCAGCAACGACCCGGACGACATCGCGGCACTCTTCACCGAGGACGCCGTGTACAGCTATCGCCCCTGGGTCGACGGATCCGTGGCGACCACCGGGCGTGATGCGATCGTGGCCTCCTGGCTCGAGTCCCCCGACGACCCCGCCGACTGGGAGGCGCGGTACGGGCCCTACGTCGTCGAGGGCGACCGGGCAGTGGCCGTCGGATTCTCCCGATACAACGCGACGGACGATGAGCCCGAGCGCACATATCACAACGCCTACCTGCTTCGCTTCGAAGACGGGAAGTGCGCCGAGTTCCGCGAGTTCTACATGCTCGAGGGCAAGTGACGTCGATCGGCTTCCGGTCGGCGACAAACGACGACTGGCCCGGCATATGGAAGGTGTTCGCCGAGGTGGTGGGGGCCGGGGACACCTATGCCTACCCGCCCGACATCGCCGAGGACGAAGCCAGGGCACTTTGGCTTCATGACGGTGAGGGACGCCGGGTCACATTCGTCGCTCTCGACGGCAGCGAGGTGGTGGGGACGGCCTACATGAAGCCAAACGCAGGCGGTCCCGGCGATCACATCGCCAACGCCGGGTGGATGATCCGGCCCGACCAGGCGGGACGGGGAATCGGTCGGACCTTCGCCGAGTACGTGATGGAACGCGCCCGTGAGGCGAGCTTCCTCGGCATGCAGTTCAACGGGGTGGTCTCGACCAACGAACGGGCCATCGGGCTGTGGGAGTCTCTCGGATTCGAGATCGTCGGGACCGTTCCCGACGCCTTCCGCCATCCCGAGGCCGGGCTGGTCCCCATTCACGTGATGTACCGGGCGCTCTGAGGGCCGAGCCGACCCGATAGCGTGTCGCCATGTCATCACTCGAAGGCCGGGTAGCGATCGTCACCGGCTCGTCCAGCGGGATCGGGCAGGCGACGGCGCAGCATCTCGCATCGCTGGGAGCCAGGGTCGTCGTGAACTCGGCCAGCTCCGTCGAGGCCGGCCAGGAGGTCGCGGCAAGCCTGGAGATTCCATCGATCTACGTCCAGGCTGACATCAGCGACCCCGAAGATCGTCAGCGACTGATCGATTCGACCCTCGAGCGTCTCGGTCGACTCGATGTGCTGGTCAACAACGCCGGCTGGACCGCGTTCGTCGACCACAACGACCTCGACGCTCTCACCGACGAGATCTTTCGCAAGACGTTCGAAGTGAATGTGTTCGGCACCTGGTCGCTCACCAAACTCGCAATACCCCATCTGTCCCAATCGCCGGACGGAAACGTGGTCACGGTCACCTCCGTAGCGGGGATCCGTCCCGCCGGTTCGTCCATCGCCTATGCGATGAGCAAGGCCGCGCTGAACCACATGACCCGGCTCCTGGCAAAGTCGTTCGGCCCTGTCCGGGTCAACGCCGTCGCTCCAGGCCTCATCGAAACACCCTGGACGTCGAACTGGGACAACATGCACGACCTGGTGGCGGAGCAGGCCCCGGCGAGACGGTCCGGCAAGCCGGAGGAGATCGCCCTGGCGGTCGGAAGCCTGGTCACCAATGGATACGTGACCGGTGAGGTCCTCGTCGTCGACGGGGGGCTCACCCAGGTCCTCTAGAGCGGGTCCAGCATCTGGTCGACTGGGGCGAAGTCGTCGGTGAGAATCATCCCGTCCGCGATGAATGCGGTGAGGCGGTCACCATCGATCCCGATCTCGGTGCTGCCCCTGGCGTCGATGGCGGCTTCGATGCCGGCGATGTCGATCGGCTCCTGAGATGCGATCAGAACGTAGTTCCCACCCCGGTCGCCGTCGATGTACGACGGGGGAGCGAGCACCGCGACGTTGGCGAAGGTCTCACGGAGGGTCAACGCACCTGACCTGACGAACCGACGGTCCCCGTAGTCGATGATGTTCATGACGTAGACACCGTCGGCCGAGAGCACGCGATCGATCTCCGAGTTGAACTCGACTGTTGTCAGGTGCCAGGGCACCGAGGCGCCACTGAAGGCGTCGCCGATCACGATGTCGGCCGAGTCTGTTTCCACCCTTCGCATCGAGATCCGGGCGTCGTCGACCACCACGTTCACCGCCTCGCTGAGTGACAGGTCGGTGCGTCCGATGTCGACGAGCTTGGCGTCGATCTCGAGGACAGTGTTCTCGCTTCCCGGGCGGGTGGCCTCGATGTAGCCAGGCATCGTGAACCCACCACCACCGATGGACACCATATCGATCGGGCCATCGGGCGCCTCCACGGAGATGACGTCGGCCATCAGGTTGATGTACCGAAACTCGAGGTAGGTGGGGTCGTCGACGTCGACGTAGCTGTTCCGCACCCTGTCGAGTAGGAGAACCCGGCCGGTGTCCCGGTTCTCGTCGACTTCGACGATCGCGCACGAGTAGGTCGTTTCGTATTGACAGGGCCCGTCGAAGGCCAGCAGTCCCAAGGCCAGCAGTCCGGCGGCGCCGATCGAGGCCAGCGCCCACTGCCGTCGCCCCACCCAGAGGATCGAGCCGAGGAGGGTCTGGAGGGCTCCGACGGTGATCACGATCGGACGAGTCGGGAAAGCGGCGATCAGGAAGAACCCGGTGGCGAAGGTGCCCAGGATCGCTCCCGCCGTGCCGATCGCCGAGTAGGTGCCGACGACCCGACCGGTGTCTTCCAACGAGGCGAGCTGAATCTTGACGATCACGGGCGGCACCGCGGAGAGGATCGCCGCCGGTGCGAAGAAGCCGGCCGTCGCCCCTATGACTATGGAGAGCGGCCCGGTGCCGAGGGTCGGCCCGATCAGGTCGATGATCAGCGGGGAGGCCATGGCGGTCAGGCCACCGGCGACGAGCAGCGGTCCGAGCAGGCGGGTGGGGTCGCCGTTGTCGGCGGCACGACCTCCCAACCAGGCTCCGAGGGAGATGCCGGCAAGGATCACGCCGATGATTCCGGTGAACACTTCGAGGCTCACGCCGAGATAGGGCGCCAGGATCCGGGCGGCCAGGATCTCGATGACGAGGACGGCGGCGGAGGTGACGAAAACGAGGGTCCGGGCGAGGGCTTGGCTCACTGGCCCCGAAGGCTAGGAGTCGAGTCCGGCTACTCGTCGATGCCCAGCCCGGCGATCACAGCCTTGCCATCGGTGTACTCGAAGAACACGAGCCAGGGTTGGACCGCACCGGTGCCGAGAGCGAGGTATGGGAGGTTCCAGCACTCGGTCGGGATGAGGGCCGACCTCGAGTGAGCCACCGCTGCACTCACCTCGGGCGTGGCGTCGTAGGCCTCCAGGAAGGGCTGGGCAACAGCAACTGTGAAGTGTTCCGGCGTCTGTAGGCCGTTGCCGACACCGGGGAGGTTGCGAAGCCTCTTGTCGCCCATCAGCCCGGAAAGCTCATCGGGAGCGATCTGGCTGGGTGAGCCGGTGAGAGCGACCATGAGACCCCGATCACTGACGAGGTGGTCGATGCTCTTGCCATCGCGCAGCCTCCGGGCCAGCTCGTGGACCAGCTTGACCGGTCGACGGTCGCCGACGAACGCCCTGATGTCTACCTGTTCGGTCAGATACTTCCGATAGATCCACGCCGGGCCATTCGGTGTGTCGACAGGAACCCATTCGGTCGTCCCGACGAGGCGGGGCTTGCTGTTGCTGATGATCCCCGCAGCTGTCGGGTCGTAGTTGTAGACCACCTTCCGACCGCCGGGCTCCGAGTACGCGGGGAGACGCTGCTGACGGCCGAGACGCACCACCGACCAGTGTCGACGCCGGGCGCCGAACACGAGCGCAGGCACCTCCGACGTCGCCCCGAAACCGACCACCATCACGACCGTGACACCGAGGAAGCCGAGGGGGATCCGGAGCGCACCGACGGTCTGGAAGAAGGAATCCGCGAGCAGGGTGATGCCATCGAGGTCGAGCAGGCTGAGAGTGGCAGCGTCGAAGTTCGGGGCTGGCGGCTCGAAGGGGACGACGTCGACGCCGAGTTCGCTGGCCAGTTCCTGTGCCTCGACGAGTACTTCGGCGCCGACCAGGATCTCCACGGTGGCTCGTGAAGAGGCACCGTGCGGGTCGTGGATCTCATAGCCGAACGTCACGGACCCCGTCCACCCGTTCTCGGGGTCGTAGACCACCCGGTCGCCCTCGACACGTAGCGAGCCAACCAACGGAATCGAGGTGAGGGTGAAAGTCAACCGTTCGCCATCGACGTCGGTGTCGTTGGCGAGGATCGGGAGCACAGCAGGCGTGTAGGTCGAGAGCCGGTAGAGGTCGTCACCCGCAACCGGGGCGTCGTTGACCGAACTCACGGTCACGTGGACCATTCCAACGGTCTCGGCGCGTCCATCGGAAAGTCGGTACGTGAAGGTGACGGGCCCGTGATAGTTGGCACGCGGGTGGTAGAGGATCGTTCCGCCGGACTCGACCTCGGCCCATCCTCCGGCGCTGGAACGGGCCACCGACATGACGAACAGGTCATTTGCGGGGTGATCCGGATCCGAGTCGTTGCCAAGCAGGTCGATCCTCACCGCGGTGTCCTCGGCGGTCTCTGCCGCGTCACTCACCGCCAGAGGTGCCTTGTTGGCCTCGTTGATCGTCATCGTGACGGTCTGGCTGTCGGTGAGGACGCCGGGGGCGCCGTTGTCGGTGACAGCGATGGTCGGGTTGTGGGTGCTGGGACCGTGACCTTCGTTGGTTGTCCAGGTGAAGACACCGGTTTGCGGGTCGATCGCAGCACCCGCCGGAGCACCCGAGATGCTGTAGGTCAGGATGGTGCCGGAGTCGGGGTCGGTGGCCACGGCGGTGAACCTGAGGGTCGTCTCCTCGTCGGCGGACTGGTCAGGGATGATGCTGAGAACGGGGGGTCGGTTGGTGTTGGGGGTGAACCAGGTGAAGGTGGTCGAGCCGACCTGCCCGGTTCCGTCGGCGACTCTGACCGTGACTGTGTGGGGAGAGTTGGCCGCCGCCGCATGATCGACGGTGCCAGTGATGGCGCCGGTAATGGGGTGGATGGACAGCCCCGCCGGAAGCTCTGTCGCGGAATAGGTGAGGGTGTTGGCGGGCAGGTCCGCGTCGGTGGCGCTGATCTCGATGTCGACCGGTTCACCCTCCGGGGTGGTCAGGTTGCCCGGGTTGACCACGACCGGTGTGCGAGGGGTCTCGATCACGGTGACAGTCACCGATTCTGTGTCGACGAGGCTGCCGCTGTCCATGACCCGGACCGTGAAGGTGTAGCTGGCCGGTCCCTGGGCCTCGGTGGGTGTCCAGGTGAAGATCCCTCCACCCGAGATCGAAGCCCCAGTCGGGGCGTCGACGAGGCTGTAGACGAGGGCGTTGACGGGCAGGTCCGGGTCCGACGCCGGCGCGGTGAACATCAGCAGGGTCTGCTCGTCGATCGTCTGGTCACCGAGGTCAGTCAGCATCGGCGGGCGGTTTCCTTCGGTGACGGATATCCGGATCGTCTCGGAGTCGCTCAAAGTCGGCGATCCCGAATCGGTGACCACGATGTCAAAGGTGTAGGTCCCCGGGCCTTGCGCCTCGGTCGGAGTCCATCTGAATTCGCCGGTGATCGGGTCGATCGATGCACCGGAGGGCTCTCCGACGAGGTCGAACGTGACCACCTCGAGGTCGGGGTCACTTGCCGTTGCCATAAACGCGATGAGGGTCTGCTCCTGGCCCGACGTGTCAGGCACCGGGTCCAGAGTCGGAACACGGTTTGTGTCCGCCACCGACCAGGAGAACGAGACGCCGGTTTCCAGGTTGGGCGTACCGTCGTCGGTCACCGTTATGACCGTGGCGTGAGGCGAGCCGCTGGAGGCCGTGTAGTCGATCATCCCAGAGACCAGCCCGGTCCCTGCATCGATGCTCAGTCCGGGAGGCAGTCCGACGGCCGAGTAGGTGAGCGTGTTGGCCGGTTCGTCGAGATCCGTCGCAGCCACCGTCCAACTCACAGTCTCGCCCTCTGAGCCGGCCTGGTCTCCGGGTGACACGACCTCGGGCCCCTGGTTCGTTTCCGCGACGTCGACGACGATGGTGACCGTGTCCTCGAGGAGTGGCGTGCCTCCGTCGCCGACGTTGACGTCGAACGTGTAGCTGCCCGGGCCCTGGTCTTCACCCGGTGTCCAACTGAAGACGCCACTCACCGGATCGATCGCCGCCCCGGTGGGCGCCCCATCCAGCCCGAAGGTGAGTGTGTTGGTTGGAGTATCGGGGTCGGTGGCCATGACGGTGAAGGTGAGCATGGCCTGCTCGTCCACTTCGTGATCGCCTGGATCGGTGAGCGTCGGTGGCTGGTTGACTTCTCCCACGACGATCTCGATCGTGTGGGTGTCTGTGAGATTTGGTGTGCCGTCGTCGGTCACCCTGATGTCGAACGTATAGGCACCGGGCCCGTCGGCTTCGCCGGTGGACCAGGCGAACTCTCCGCTGTCCGGGTCGATCGACGCGCCCGCGGGAGCGCCGTCGAGCTCGAATGTGAGTGAGTCGCCGGTGTCGGGGTCCGTAGCCGTCACGGTGAAGGTGACGTCGTCTCCCTCGGCGACCGACACGTCTGAGATCGGCCCGAGGACCGGAGCCAGGTTCGCTGGGATGATCGTCACGGCCGCCGAGAACTCGGAAGTCATGGTCGGGGTGCTGCACGATGACCCGCTGCACCTTGTGGCGGTCGTGGTCAGGATGTCGCCCGTCGACGCGGTGATCGTCTGGCTGAACGACGAGACCGAAGCCGTCTTCTCGACGACGGCCGAGGCCACCGGAGCCTGCCCTTCGCCATAACCCGACGGATCGGCGCCGGAGGGGTTGGCGAAGAAGTCGACTCGGTACCAGCCGTTCGGTGTGTTGAGCGTGAAAGCGACCTGTGTCGTGCTGCCGACCGCCTCCGCAGACGTGACCGTCGGATGGTTGAGGTAGCCGTTCGGCCCACTATCACCGTCCCCGCCGTCGTTGCCCGTGTGTCCGTTGTCGCCGAGGTCGATGCCGAGGCCGCCGTTGGCGTAGATCGAGTTGTCGGTGATGGCGGCATCGGTGCCGGAAGTGTTGGCGAGAGCCACCCCGTCGCCACTGTTGGCTGAGATCACGTTCCCGGTGATCAGCGTGTCGCTTGTGGTGTTCCACACGTACACCCCATGGCCGGCGTTGCCTGCCGGGGAGGAGGCGGCGTCGAGCCCGATGAGGTTGTTGTGCACCACCGTTCCCGAACTCCCGTCCACCCCGACCCCGTGCGAGCTGTTCGAGTAGATGACATTCCGATCGGTCGCGCCCGGGCCACCGACCGTGTTGTTGTCGGCTGCTTCGATGAGGACCCCGACGTCGTTGCCATGCACGTGGTTTCCGAACAGTCCGTTGTTGTCGCCATGGACCTCGATGCCATCGTCGGGAAAGTCCCGGATGACGAAGCCTCGAATCGTGACCGAATGGCCGGCGATCAGAAGACCGTCTGTGCCGCTGGAGATGTTGGCCGCGAGCGATCCGTCGAGGATGACGATGGGCGCCCCGGAGAAACCCGGCTGGGTCGAGGCATCGATCGAGAGAAACGAGCCGATGTCCGGGTAGACGGTGGCGGGGGTGAGTGTGAAGAACCCACCCGAGTGTCCCGGGTCGCTGGTCGGGATGGAGAACCAGATCTCGTCGATGCCCACATTGGCGTTGGTCTCCTCGAGTGCCGCTCGGAAGGTGCACTCCGTGGCTCCTTCGCTGTTGGTGTTCCCAGTGTCGCAGAGCCCGTTCCCGTGGTTCGCGTCAGGGGCGTCGCCAGTCGAGTTGACCGTCACTCCGGGGGCGCCGATCGCAGTCGACGGGGCCAGCAGCATCAGTTGTGAGAGGAGCAAGACGAAGGCGGCGGCGAGGTGGAGCGACCTTCGGGTGTTGCTGGCTGGCATGGTTCAGCCCTCTGTGGCCAAGCCGCCATCGGACGTCGACGTGGTCAGGGCGCGCTCCCACTCATAGTCGAGCTCGATGCTGTCGACATCCTCGGCTAGGGGGAGACGGACGGTGAACACAGTCATGTCGTCCTGACGTTGATAGGTCACGCTCCCGCCCATGCCGTGGGTCAAGGCGTGAACGATGGCGAGCCCGAGGCCGACACTGTCCGAGACACCTGTCCGTCCCCGGTGAACGAACCGTTCGAAGATCTTCTCCGACATCTCCGTCGGTACGCCGTCACCATCGTCGATGACATCACAGCGGTATGTGCGACCGTCCACCCGGCCGACGATCTTGAGATGGTCCCCGCCGTACTTCTGGGCGTTCGAGACGAGGTTGCGGAGAACCTGGCGGGTCCGCAGACCGTCGGCGCGCACATACGCCGGTTCGCAGTCGAGCTCGATCTCGGCCCCGGCCTTGAGCAACGGCTCCACCACCTCCCGCGCCGCATCGGGGAGGGACACATCGTCGAAGTCGAAGTGGAGTGCCCCCGCGTCGAGCCGGGCGGTCGTGAGCAGGTCCTCGACCATGCGAGCGAGGTCGTTGGACTCAGAGATGATCAGGGTCAACAGCTCCGTGGCGTGGCCCGACCTCTGGATCACGGGATCCTCGGCGAGGATCTGAGAGAGACCTGTGATTCCTGTGAGCGGGGTGCGGAGTTCGTGAGAGGCGTTGGCGATGAACTCCTCACGGGCCCGGCTGAGACGACGCTCCGATTCCAGCCGACCTTCCAGTTCGCTCTGGCGGTGCTGGCGGAGGAGGAGCTCGCGGTAGATGAAGATGACCGCCGCCGGGACGAGAAAGGCGACGAGGAACCTCGACAGGGTTCCCACCCGCCCGAGGAAGACATCCGACTGGGCGACCGAGTCGGCGAGTCCGTCGCGGATCGACTCGAGGTCGCTGAGCAGCAGCTGGAACTCCTGGTCATGCACCTCGGAGAGATCGCGGGCCACTCCGGCGTCACGGTCTTCGATTGCCTTGAAAACCGCTTCCGACGTCTCCGAGAACCGCTCCCCGGCATCGACGGCGGTTTCGCTGTCCATCGACCCGTCCACGAGTTGTTCGATGCCCGATGTGAGGTCTTGGAGCCCGGTCTTCGCCTCCATGATCGAGAGGTCGATCGCTTCGTCGGAGTTGGTGCCGAATACGTCGTCGATCGTCGTTAGGTGGACGGCCAAGCCGACCTGCGCCCTGACCACAGTGGCTGACCGGAGGCTCTCGTCGGCGTTGTGGAGATCGGTCGCCCGGGTCGTGATCTGCTGGCTCCCATGGGCAATCGAGAAGACGAGCCCGAGGATCAACAGGAGTCCCAGACCCGAGACCAGGGTGATCAACAGGGCGCGATCGAATCTGGAGCGATGTGCCATGCTCCGGGTGCCGGGCCCGCGACGTGCTCTCATGCTTGTGGATATCGGGGATTTCGCGGATCTTGGAGATAGGTCGTTCAGACCAGGCCGCCACGTCATTGTCAGACGCGACAGGGCTTTTCAGACGCTGTAGGGGCGACATATCGCCCGCAGAGCATCAGGAAGGGATCAGGAACGGATCAGGAAGGGGGGGAGGGGGTCGGAGGGGTCGATCCAGACTTCGGTTCGGCCCACGATGTGGGCCGAACCGGTGACCTCGGGAATGATGGCGGGGTGAGGACCGGAGGTGGTGGTAGCGGCGATTCGGCCGGCGAATCGGCTGCCCACGATGCTCTCGATGACGACGGCCTCTCCCACATCGATCTCGCCACGGGCATGGAGCAGCGCCAGACGGGTGCTGACCCCGGTCCCGGTGGGTGAGCGGTCTACCTCACCGTCGGCGAAGACACATACGTTGCGACTGTGGCTCGCCGGGTCGAGGGGCGATCCGGTGAAGATCACCCCGTAGAGGAACCCGAGATCGTCGTGCTCGGGGTGGGCGATGTCCACCGCTGAGGACACGGCACCCTTGATCTCTCTGCCCGCCCTGATCAGGGTCGAAGCATCGTCGAGGTTGAGACCCACCGACGATGCGTCGACGATCGCGTAGAAAGCCCCGCCGAAGCCGAGGTCGTAGCGCACCAACCCGAAACCGGGGACCTGGACCTCGCCGTCGATCACGAGGGCGAACGACGGCACGTTTCGAAACGTCGTGGCAGAGACGCCCTGGTGGGTTACGGACGAGGTCGACGAGATGGTCCCGGCGGGAGTGTCGATGGCGAGGTGGCGTTCACCGATCTCGGCAGGGACGATCCCGGTGTCGATGACCACCTTGGCCAGGGCGATGATGCCGTGGCCGCACATCGTCGAGAAGCCTTCGTTGTGGGTGAAGAGGACCGACATGTCGCTTCCGTCGGCAACGGGGTGGCCCACCCAGCCCCCGTACATGTCGGCGTGCCCTCTCGGCTCCCACATCAACGCTCGGCGTAGGTCGTCGAGATTCTCCATCGCGTGACGCCGGCGTTCCAGGACCGTGTCACCTGGGATCTCAGGAAGACCCTCGACCACGACACGGAACGGCTCCCCACCCGTGTGCGAATCGACGACCGTCAGCCTCACCCATTCGTCGGGCGGCTCCCACACTGTGGCTTTGGCCAGATCCATGCCCGCCGCAGCCTACGATGCGAGGACGTGCCGACCGTCACCGACATCGCTTCCGCCATGGCCGCACGGACCCGGCCCGACCTGACCCCGGCCTGGGACCCGGCGGGCCTACAGATCGGTGACCCCGGCGGCGAGGTAACCAACGTGGGTGTCTGTCACGAGGTCACCGAGTCGGTCGTCACCGCTGTCGAGAAGCACCCCGTCGACCTGCTCGTCACCTATCACCCGCTCCTCTTCACGCCCACGACGACGATCCTCGCCGGGAAGTCAGCCGGAGCCCGCTCCTACCGTCTGATCAGAGCCGGTGTCAGCCTGCTGGTCACCCACACCGACTTCGACGCAGCGTCAGGTGGCACAGCCGACGCCCTCGCCGAGTTCTTCGACCTCCGTGACGTCGAACCTTTCGGAGGCGACGAGACCACGGGACTGCCCCCGATCGGGAGGGTCGGTGGCTTTACCGGGACCGTAGGCACCATTGACGCCAGGCTCACCGACGCCTTCGGCCCGATCGGCCTTCGTGTCAGCGGGGACCGGGACGTCGATGTCGACAGGGTCGCCGTCGTCCCCGGGTCGGGCTCGTCTCTCATCGAGGCCGCCGCCGAAGTCGCCCGGGTCCTGGTGACCGGTGACGTCTCCCACCATCGGGCGGTGGTGGCACGAGACCTCGGGCTGACCATTGTCGATCCGGGTCACATCGCCACCGAACGCCCCGGCATGGCGGCCCTGGTCGCAATGGTCAGAGAAGTGTCCGGCCTCGACGTCACCGACCTCACCGGGTTCGACCCACAAACATGGGATTGAGGCCGGGCTACCCTGCCTCATCCACATGCAGCTGACCAGCCTCGCCGACCTGCTCGACCTCCAGGAGATCGATTTGCAGATCGATCGTCTCCTCGACCAGCGTCAGTCACTTCCAGAGCTCGACGCCTACAAGGCAGCACACGAGGCCATTCAGGCCAAACAGAGCGAGCGGGAGGCGGAGGCAGCGACACTGCGCCAGCTCGAACTCGACCTCGACAAAGCCGAAGGTGAGCTGGAGATCCTCGAGGCCAAGCTGAGCGAGCACGAGACCCGACTCTTCGCCGGGGGCATGTCCGGCAGGGAGACCGAGCACATGAGACTGGAGGTTCAAAGCCTGGGAGGTCAGCGCGGCGCCCTCGAGGAGAGAGTCCTCGGCATGCTGGAAGCGGTCGACCCGGCCCGGGCCAAGGTCGAAGCGATCGACGAGGAGATCGCAGCGATCGCGGCAAAAAGGGACGAACTGGAGACTTCGATCAAAGCCCAATGGAAGATGATCGATGCCGAGCTCGCCCGGAAGGAAGAGCGCAAGACGGAGGCTCTCTCGCCGATCCCGCCCGACCTGCTCGAGCTGTATGAGAAGCTGCGCGGGATCAAGGAAGGCGTTGCCGTCGCCTCATACGACCACGGCGTTTGCGGCGGGTGCCACATGACGTTGTCGCCGGCGGAGCACGACGAGACCTTCGCCTCCGACCTACCCCGCTGCGTTCACTGCCGCCGGATCCTGGTGGCCTGACCCGGCAATGCTCCTGTGGCATATCGGAGCCACGCTCTGGTTGTTCCGCTGGATCTTCAAGGACCCCAAGGTCGATGTCCGGTTACTGGTGCTGGGTGCGATCCTTCCCGACATAATCGATCTGCCGATTGGCACGATTTTTCTCGCCGAGCGATATTCGACCGGAGAGCTGTGGTTCCACACCCTCGTCCTCGCCACCACCTACATGGTCCTCGTCCTGATCTTCACCCGCCGGGGACGCCGGCGCCGCGCTTTCATGGCCGTCGGGGTCGGTTGGCTCTTCCATTTGCTGCTCGATGGAATGTGGGCTGTCGAGGAGGTCTTCCTCTGGCCGTTCTTCGGTTGGGAGATTCCTCCGGGGGAGGCTCCGTTCTGGCCACTCGCCTGGGAACGGGCGATGTCAGACCCGTGGCGCTGGGTCAAGGAACTGGCCGGAGCGGCCTATCTGACCTGGCTCTGGACATCGCAGGGTCTGTCGGATCGGACGAGAATGCGCTCGTTCCTGGAGACAGGGAGACTTCCCGGTGATGTCGCAGCGAGCTAGGGCTGTCGCCGTCGCAGTCGCGATCCTGGCGGTCGTCGGTTGCGGCGGTCCGGAAGAGACGCTCGACACGACGATTCCGGTCGGTCCCGGAGCCGTCTCGGCTGTCGCCGCCGTCGAAGAGCTAGTGGACGCGATCAACGTCCCCGACTTCGCCGAGGCCAGCCGTCTCGCCATGCCGGGGCAGGCCGCACTCGCCTCCCTGGCCGAAGGCGCCGATTTCGCCTCGGTCGCCGAGGCTCTCCGTGACGGCGACGCCGACATCGCCTCCAACTTCTGGTCGGGTTTCGCCCAGGGGAGCGCCGACTTCCTCGCCGGGCAGGTGGAGGTGGCCGCCGGCTCGGGTATCGCCGAGGGCAATGTCACATTCGAGACGGTGGACGTCGTGCCCGCATCAGGGGGCCCACGGACTGTTCTCCTCCGGGACTCCGACGGCTATCGGGTCGACCTCTTCGCCTCCTTCGGAGCGGGCCTGGCCGGGAAGATGAGCGCACCCGTGGAGCGGCTACTGGTGACCCAGACCGAAGACGCCCGACTGATTCTCGAACATCTCCAGGGGATCGTTCCCTCGCTTCTCGTGGCCGCCAAGCTCCCGACCACGTCAGATGATGTCTCCCAGCAGTTGCTCGCACTGGTCGAGGTGATCACCCGCGTCGGGTGATCAGCCGTCGAGGAATCGAAGTTGAGCTTCAGCCCCTCAGCTCGGGGAGCACCTCTTTGCCCACCATCTCGATGAGCTCGGGCTGGTCGATACAGGTCATCTGGAACGTGACGATATCGGCGCCGAGATCGTCGACCAAGGGCCGGTAGGTCTCCACTACGTCTTCAACGCTCCCACACACGCTGTAGCGGCCGAGGACCTCCTCGCGTGGGAGCTCGTCGGCGCGCTCCCGGAGAGTCTGCGGATCTACGGCTTCGAGTCGGCCGGGAGCCCGAAGGCCCCGCCACGGATAGAGAGCCTCCCATGCGTCCGCTTCATTGTGTGCGTAAATGGCCCAGCGGGTGGCGAGGACGATCGGATCCGGTTGGCCCGACCCACTGGCCGCCGCCCGCATCGGCTCGATGACCTTCTCTCTCGTGTCTGCGGGATCCTTCACCGAGGTCACGACGCCTTGAGCCTTCTCCCCGGCGAGAGTGGCCGACTTGGGGCCACCGGCGGCGAGGAGGATGGGCACCGGGCCCAAGGGAGGGGAGTACAGCTTGGCCCGGTCGGTTCGGTAATACTCCCCGTCAAAGGTGAGCTTCTCACCGTCGAGGAGACGACGCATGATCTCGAGCGCCTCGGTCATTCGGGCGTTGCGCTCGGCGTAGGCCGGGAACTCGTAGCCGAGAGGCCCCTCGTTGATGTTCTCCCCGGTGCCTACGCCGAGGATGAAACGACCACCGGAGAGCCGGTCGAGAGTCGCCGCCGCCTGGGCCACCACGCCGGGGTGGTAGCGGAACAGAGGTGTGGTCACCCCAGTGGCGAACTCGATTTGGCTGGTGGCGGCAGCCATCGCACCGATGGTCGAGAAGGCGAAGCCGGACGCCGACTCGTCGTCGACCCATGGGTGGAAATGCTCGGAGACGACCACCATGTCGAATCCGGACTTCTCGGCCAGCACGGCGTGCTCGACGAGCTCTTCGGGTTGCCATTGCTCGTGACCGCAGAAGTAGGCGAATTTGGTCATGTCCCGATGATGGCAGGTCTTCGCGTATCGAAACCCGGATCGGTGTTGCCCGATGGAATCTCAACCTCCAGGGCAACGCCCGAGGCTGCTACTGATAGCTGACCAGGACCGGAGTGGGGACCTTCGACATCGTGTTCTCCGGAGAGGGCGGTCCCGGCTCGTCCTCGTCGAAGAAGTTCTTCCAACCCCAGGCGTAGCGTTCGCTGTCCGGCCCTTCACGGAGCACGCTCCATGTCGCGTCCTTCTGTGGCTCTGTCCCGTCGCCATCCATCTGGATGATCGTCTGGAGCTCGGGCCGCAGCACGATCTGGTCTCGGTTGGTGATCATCGAGGTCTTGAACTGGTGGAGGAGCAGCAGCTTCTGTGGCAGGCCGTTGTCCCGGACCAGGTCCCCAAGCCAGGCCACCACCTGGTTTATCTCGGCGGCATCGACGGTCCCCGCCTGAACGAGATGGACCTGATCGTCCTTCAGCCGCCACTCGGGATCGAGGGCTAGCCCGACGTGTGGCAGCATGAGATGCTGCTCGTAGAGCATCGCCTGGGACAGGAATTCCTCTCGGCCGGGTTGGAGATCGAGGAGGACGTACATTCCGTTGGCCCCGGCGTACTCGATCCAGTCATCGAAGGTCTCGGGTGGCCACTCCGTCGAGTAGTCACCGTCGTCCCCTGCGCTTCCGCTGGCGACCGACGCGATGATCTCATAGGTCGGAATGACCTGGGCTCCGTCGGCTCCGTAGGCGTCGACGAACTCCTCCATCCGGGCTCTGGTCTCGGCGGGGCCCTGCTCGCCCAACACTCCGAGTGAGGCGGTTCCAGGGTGCCCGTAGAAGGCCACGTAACGCCGCTGCGTGTCTTGGGGGAGGATGTGGAACCCGCCACCCGGGACCTCGAGACCCTTGGCGAGAACGGCCAGTTCCCAATCGCTCGCCTCAGGTGTGGCGCCCACATACCTGACGCTGGATTGGTCGTGTCCGCCGAGAGCGTTGCTCACCTCGGGGTATCCCAGGATGTCGGTGCCGTCTATGGCGACCACGCTCGCCCCGATGGAGTTGCCCACTGCGGCGGCGAGCAGGATCGTCTCCGGGCTCGAGGCGTCGACCATCCACAGGGATGCGGCGTCGGTTGGAGTTGCCAGACCGAGCACCACCGCGCTGGTGTCGATGGATGGCTCGGCCGGCGTGGTGGTGCTCGACGAGGGAGTCGGTTCCGTCGGCACAGCAACCTGATTGCCAAGTTCGATCGCGTCCACCGTGGCCACGATCGTGGAGGCATCGGGGACGGCGGGCAAGGCGACATCCTCTGCCGATCCCAGCGTCTCTCGGGTCAATTCGACAGCACTGGTGGTGTCGTGAGACACGATGTCGGCGGTATCGGGCGCATTCACCTCGACCGCCCCGATGACGTGAACCCGCTCGGGTTTGAGACGGCCCAACTCCGAGGCCAGTCGCGGCTCGGGGAAAAGCAGAGGCGAGGTCAGCGCAGCGGCGAGCTGGCTGGCGGCGACGATCTCGTCGAGGTCGTCTGCGCCGACGACGACGACATCGTCGGCGCAGAGGAATGTCTCTCCCGAGAGCGAAAGCGCGTCGGCGGCGAGACTCCCTGTGTCGATGTGCGCACTGTGGTCGCCGGTGAAGCGAACGCACGCAGCCGCCGCCGTCGTGGAGTCGGTCCCGTCATCCGAGCCGTCACTCGAGTCGCCCAGCAAAGAAGAGCAGCCGACCAACAAAACGGCTGCGAACAGGAGGGGTGATGGATTGGGGCGCCTCAGAGCGTCTGCGATGGTACCGAACGGAGTTCTCTAAACCCCGTTTTCCACAGAAGCCCGAGGACGACCATTCCTGCCCCGACCGCCCAAACGATCGGGGGGACGAAGAAGGAGAGGAAGAGACAGCTCCCCAGGCCGAGCCAAGCGGTCGGCCGTCTCCGGTCGATCGCCAGGGCGGCGAGGTTGGTGATCCCGTAGTAGAGCAACACGGTCATCGCCGAGAAGCTCCAGGCGAGGGCGATGTCTCCGACCAAGGTCAGGCCGGCAATGAAGACGGTGGTGACTATCACCGCGATGGTCGGTTCCGAGCGTTTGTCGAGTCGGGCCAACGGCGACGGCATGTCGCCACGGCGCCCCATGGCCAGCCAGACCCGGGAGAGACCGAGGACCAGGTTGAGCAGGACTCCGAGCATGGCGGTGATCGCCCCGAACCGGACGAACCCCCAGTCGATGAACCGGCTGAGGTTGAAGACGCCACCCCAGTTCGGCCCGGCCCAGGCTCTCCCACCCAACTCGATGGCCATGTAGAGGCTGGCGGCAACGGCAAGTGTCACCACGACAGCCCGGGGGATCGTCCGCGCTGGGTCCTTCACTTCCTCGCCCAGCGTGGCGATCCGGCCATATCCGGTGTAGGCCACGAACAGGAAAGCCGTGGCTGCCAGCACCCCGCCGCCGGTCGTCGTCGGCTCGGCGAAGTTGACCACGTCACCCAAGCCGCCGGTAGCCGCCTGCAAGGCGAACCAGAGAATGGCAGAGATGGTGATTGTGATCAGAATGGAGTTGACCACGGTTGTCCGTCGCAGTCCGGCGATCACGAGCACCGTTATCAGGGCCACCGCTCCGAGCGGGACGAGGAAGCTGTCGGTTCCCAGATAGAGGGCAACACCGAGCGCTGCCGTGGCGGCAGAGGCGGTCTTGGCGAGGAGGAAGAGCCACCCGGCGGTGAATCCGAGCCACGGGTTCAGTGCCTGGTATCCGTACTCGTAGGTGCCTCCGGCCACCGGGAAAAGTCCAGCCAGGAAGGCGGATGACAACCCATTGAATACGGCGACGCATGCGGCAAGCGGGACTGCCCAGAGCACCGCATCGGCCCAGCGCTCCGAGGCGAGGGCGATCGCCACGAACGCACCCGTGCCGAGGATCGACCCCAGACCGGTGACGATCGCCCCGAACATCCCGAGCTCTCTCTTCAGCTGTTGCTGGGCCATCGTTCAGAAGAGGCTCTCGGGCTCGACCTTTTCGTTGAGGCCGGGTCGGTTGTTCTTGACCGAATTGACCTCCCGCGAGACGACATGCTCCATGATCGTCCCGGGGTCGATCACCTGGATGAGGCTCGCTGCCGCTTCAGGGTCAGTCAGGTCGCGGTCGAGCCACGCATCCCAGACGTCAGGGATGAGGGAGACGGGCATGCGGTCGTGGATGGCGGCGACGGTTCCCTCGGCGGCCGCCGTGATGATCGAACAAGTCCTCTGCCACTCCTGAGTCTCCGGGTCGAGACGTGATGCCCATATCCCGGCGAAGACCATCGGATGGCCGTCGGCTCGATAGACCCAGTGCGGGGTCCGCCCGTCCTCGGGCGGCTCCCACTCGTAGAACCCGTCGGCGGGGATGAGGCAGCGCTTGCGGGCGAAGGAGTCACGGAACGCGGCGGTCGTGGCGACCGTCTCGGCCCGGGCGTTGATGTGGATGGATCTGGTGTCGTTGGCCCAGTGCGGCACGAGGCCCCACTTCATCGAGCCCAGCCGTCTGTTCCCATCCCGTTCCGAGATGACATAGACCGGGTCGGTGGGTGCGACGTTCCAGCTCTTGGTCAGCGGCTCGGTGACGATGTCGTCGACCCCGAAGTACTCGGCGTAGAAATCGAGATCGCCCGTGATGGAGAAGCGGCCGCACATGTCAGCGATTCTTCATGTGGTCGGCGAGGGGAGCGAGTCTCGATTCCAGGAAATCCCG
This sequence comes from Acidimicrobiia bacterium, assembly GCA_035762545.1. Lineage (GTDB taxonomy): Bacteria > Actinomycetota > Acidimicrobiia > Spongiisociales > ZC4RG35 > JANQRA01. Next base: position 42,577 of record DASTOM010000008.1, on the reverse strand, counting down.
CAGGTCACCGTCGACCCCGATCCGATCCAGCGTCTCACGCATACATCGCATCCACTCCGCGGCGGCGGCATCGTCGATCGGGAAGGGGAAGTGACGCATCCGCAGTCGGGGGTGGCCCCACTTCTGCTCGTAGAGAGGTGGGCCACCCAGCCAGCCGCTCATGTACATGAAGAACTTCTGCCGGGTGTTCTTCGTGTTGGCGGGAAGCATCTCCCGGAGTAGGGGTGAGCTCTCCTCGATCACGTCGTAGAAGGTCTCCGCCAGTTCCCGCACCCGTGTGTCGCCTCCGATCTCCTCGTATGGGGTGGCGGCATCTCCCCACGGATGGGAGTGCTCGCTGGGGCTGGACGGCATCACGGTGCTCAGAGTATGGCCGACCGGAGTGCGTCTCTCCCATCGAAGCTGATGCCGTCTCGCTCTTCGGGACGCCATGCAGGTTCGACGTGGGACATGGAGTACCGGTCCCATCGAGCCTGCGTGGCGTCTCGTTCTTCGAGACGGTGTGCAGGCTCGACGAGAGAAGCGGGCATGAGAAAGAGTGAGAGGCCCCCGATTGGAGGCCTCTCACACGATGCGAGCCCGTCTGTAAGCCGGATTCTGTGACTGCCGTTGCCGACAGCCGACGGCCATCCATCTGGGAGCCCTGTTACCAGGACCCTCATGCGGCCTACCCGGGACCATACGGCGGGCAACCGACGTCCCTGCTTGGCCTTGCTCCGGGTGGGGTTTGCCGAGCCGTCACCGTCGCCGATGACGCTGGTGGTCTCTTACACCGCCGTTTCACCCTTGCCGGCCGGACCGAGGTCCGACGTAGGCGGTCTGCTCTCTGCTGCACTTTCCGTCGGGTCACCCCGCCTGGAAGTTATCCAGCACCCTGCCCTGTGGAGTCCGGACTTTCCTCCATGTGTCGCCGAAGGCGACACATGGCGGCCGTCCGACGGGCTCGCAAGGTTCATTCTACGCCCGATGACGCCCTCGATCGAGTGTGCAACCGTGTGCCGGAGCGGCACATTCCTGCACGATCGAGCTAGGCCGCCCGGCTCCGGCCCGCCAGCCATCCGAAGAGACCGGACACGGCGACGGCCACCACGGCCAGCCACAGGACCGTCCAGGTCGGGGCGGGACTGCCGCCGAGACGGGCGATGACCATGATCAGAAAGGCAAGGATCAGACCGGTCACCATGCCGTGGAAACGATGGGAGTGAACCGAACGGCGACCGGCGAGCCAGCCACCAGCGGCGAGACCACAGAAGATCCCGATCGCCAGACCGATGTCAGAGCCGGTGTCGAGACCGAACACGCTGAGGAGGCCGGCAACGAGGAGACCCACCACTGAAGCGGCGAGCCCGCCTCCAGCCACCCCGATCGCAATCGCTCCGAAGTTGAGAGCGGCGAGCAAAGAGCTAGGAGAAGAGCGGGTCTTCGGTGAGGTCTTCGAGACCCATCACCCACCCGGCGGGGAGATTCCAGTGCCGGGCTCCCTCGATCATGGAGTCGAGATACTCCGCACTCGGCCGCTGCTCGCCATTGGGCGCCGCCTTGGTCACGAAGGTGAGGCAGTCGTACTTGTTTCCCTCACGGTCCACCGCCTTGACGTCGAATCCTGGCTCGCGACCTTCGGCTCGCTCCGCCTCCGTGAGGGAATCAACCGATTCCGCCGGGATCTCGAAGACACCGCCCCAGACGGTGTGACCGCTCTCCTTGGTGAGGGTGGGCACGACCCCGTCGGTGGCGGAATGGGCGAAATCGAGCTTGGTCTCGGGAAAATGAGCCGTGAAGAGGAACTTCGAACCCGGAGCTGCTGTGGAGATTCGCACCGGGTCGAGAAATGATCCGTAGGCGAAGTACAACGTCGTTTCTGACACGGGAGGTCGATTGTACAAAGGTTGGCGGGCTTCTAGTGACAACCGGGATTTACATGGGATATACCCGCGGTGCCCTACCGTTTCGGTCGTGCGCCGTCTGTCCCTGTTGATCTATGTGCTGGCACTCGTACTCGCTGCCTGTGCCCCGTCGTCCACGTCGTCGTCCACCACCGAGCTGACGGGTACGGCGTCGACTGCCCCACCCGAGACCACGGCGACGACCGGCCCCGGCACTGACAACGGGGTCACAACCACGGTTCCGGCGTCGGGTTCCACCGTGACGACATCGGACAGGCCCCTGGCCCCCGACTTCACACTCGAGCTAGGCGACGGAGGCACCTACACCCTGTCGGAGGGTGACAAGCCCGTCTACCTGGTGTTCTGGGCGGAGTGGTGACCCACCTGTAGGCGGGAGTTACCCGTCCTCGACCAACTTGCCGTCGAATACTCCGATCGTGTCGACTTCGTCGCCCCGGCATGGAACTCGACCTTCGAGGCCACCGCGGAACGGGCGGCCGAGCTGCTGCCATCCGGCGAGATCATGTGGGGTCTCGACGAGGATGCCGACATCTTCAGCCTCTACGGAGTTCCCTATCAGCCGGTCACCGTCCTGATCGCGGGTGATCAGACGGTCGTCGAGGCGTGGGACGGGCTGCGATCCGAAGAGGACATCCGGACCGCATTGGACAACCTGGTAGCTCTCTCCGGTTGAAACACTCGGCACGAGCCTGCTGCCGCAGACATGACCGGAATCCCACGACATCAGACCCGCCAACACCCCTGGTTCCAGGAGTTGCGGTCCCGTGAGATCGAGCTTCTCGACCGAGAGGTGCGCACGATCCGGTTCGCATACGAAACCTGCTCCACGATGATTACCTCGAATTCGGGAGCACAGGTCGTGTCTAGAACAAACGCGCCCTGCTCGACTTGTTGAAGGGGAGAAGGGTGCCGATTTCGTCATACGAGAGTTCGCGGTCCGCCAACTGTCGGCAGACACCGCCCTCGTCACCTATCGGACGGTGGGGACGGCGGCCCAGGAGGCACGTCGCAGCTCGGTCTGGGTGCGCACCGGCGAGGAGTGGAAGCTCGCTTTCCACCAGGGGACCCGCATGGATCACCTCTGAGGCCGGGGCGGTCTCCGCACCGGCGATGACACAGGCGGTTCGGTGAGGCAATTCGAACTGCTCCTGGCTTTCGCCGTGGTGTTCGCGGTGGCCTGGCCAGTTGTTTTCGGTGTCCGACCTCGCCGCGGCCTCGTGGCGATCGTGCTGATCGCTGCGTTGTTGATCCAACTCCAGTTCGAGGGCTACCGCTGGCAGATGCTGCCCTTCTACCTGGCGGCGTTCCTCCTCGCCGTCGGAGATGTCTTCTTCCTGGAGCGGAAACTGGAGTGGTCGAGCCGGCTCGTCAGAGGGGCGCTCGGGGTGGTCGGATTGCTGTTTGCCGCCGCCCTGCCTGTCTTGTTCCCTGTCCCGGAGCTGCCCGCCCCGTCCGGTCCCGAGGCGATCGGGACCATCACGGTCCCGTTGATCGATCGGGCGCGCGACGAGCTGTATGGAGAGCGTCCCGGCGGACCGAGGGAGTTCGTGGCACAGGTCTGGTACCCGGCAACCTTCGACGGGGGTGAGGAGCCGGTGGTCTGGAGTGAGGACTGGGAGGTGGTCGCCCCGGCCCTATCCCAGAACCTCGGCATGCCCTCATGGTTTCTCGACCACACCGAGTACACGATGTCGAACGCCCACCCGGCACTTCCCATTGCTGAAGGCACGTTTCCGGTGATCCTGTTCAGCCACGGGTGGTCCGGGGTGCGCACCATCACCCTCAATCAGATCGAGGATCTGGTTTCCAACGGCTACATCGTGATCGCACCAGACCATGCCTACGGTGCGGCTGCGACAGTCCTGGCCGAGGACGAGGTGATCCTCCAGGACCCGAAGGCCCTTCCCGATCCGGCCGAAGTGGGCGAGACCGCCTACCTGACTGCGGGCACCGACCTGGTCTCAGTCTTCTCTGGTGACCTGGTCACGATCCTCAACGAGCTCGACGAGGGCGACGGAGGGAGTTTCGCAGCGATCACCGACTCGGCCGACCTGAACCGGATAGGCGTCTACGGCCACTCGGCCGGGGGCGGGGCCGCCATCAAGACCTGTCTCGAAGACTCTCGGTGCACCGCAGTGCTCGGGATGGACCCGTGGGTGGAGCCGCTCACCGAGCGCGAGCTGCGGCTCAACATGACGGTTCCCGCTCTGTACATGCGTTCCGACGAGTGGGTCGACACCCCAAACGACTCGCTGCTCCGGGGGATTGCGGGTCGGGGCGAGTCGATCACCTACTGGCTCGGCATCGAAGGGGCCAACCACAACGATTTCACGATCGCACCGCTCCTCTCCCCGGTCGGCGATCGGTTCGGGTTGACCGGATCGATCGCCGCCGGTCGGGTCATCCCCATCGTCGACAACTATCTCGTCGGCTTCTTCGACGTCTTTCTGCTGGGCACCGGCGCCGCCGCACTCGAGTCGGTCAGCTACCCCGAAGTGTCACTCAGCATCATCGAGCCCTGATTCGACTCGTTCCGGTGCGGGCTCGACGTCGATGACGTCCCCCGGCGGTCGACTCGCCCAGTCGGTCCTCATTCCGTTGGTGTAGACCGCCACCCGGCCGGTGAATCGCTTCGAGACCAGTCGATAGATGACGCCCCTGATCGCCGGGATCAGCAAGAGGAATCCGGCCGTGTCGGTGAGAAAACCCGGTGAGATGAGAAACGCCCCAGCGACGAGAATGCAGGCTCCGTCGGACAGCTCGCGGGTAGGTATCCCGCCCTCGGACACCTTGGCCTTGAGACGTCCGATCACCGACAGGCCGGCTCGACGCACCAGGATCGATCCGAGGATCGCCGTGAGGACGGCGATAGCGAGGGCCCATGCCAGCCCGATCTTCGATTCGACCCAGAAGAAAGTGGCCATCTCGGCGATGGAGATGAGGATGAAGATCGCCAGGAATCTCACCGACCCAACGGTACCGGCTGTCTGCGGAAAGTCGGGCGGGGCTACTGGTCGGGACGCTGTTGGGTGTCCCCGGTGACGTTCTGTCCGGGAGTCTCGCCACGTTTGATGGCGTCGATCGTCGAGCCCAGGGTGAGGGCGTCGGATTCGCCGATGATCTTCCCCACCACCGTGCCGGACTCGTCGATGAAGAAGGTCTCGGGGATCCCGAACACGCCGTAGGCGATGGCGGTCCGGCTGCCCGGGTCCGCCAGATAGAAGGCCGCCTCTGAGCGACCGGCCAGGCTCAGGTAGTCGAGCGACTCGGTGGGGCTCTCCTGATAGGCGATCTGGACCAGGGTCACTCCCTGGTCGGCGAAGGCGTCCGCCGTCGACGTCAGGGCGGCGTGCTCCTGGCGACACTCCAAACACCACGAGGCGAAGAAGTTCACGAGGACGATGTCTCCTTCGAGATCGGCGAGGTCGACCGGGTCTCCACCCTCGAGTGGTGCCAGGGAGAAGTCGGGTGCGGGCTGTCCGAGGAGAGGCGAGTCCACCAGCCCGGGATCCGAGCCGAATCGAGACGCCAGTACCACCGCGAAGGCCACAGCCACCAGGGCTATCCCGTATGCAGCCCAGCGAAGAGCCTTCCCGTTCACGAGCAGCCCCCACCCTCAGAGATCGTGGCAAGGTCGTCCTCCACCTGCGCCCGGGATTCGTCGGGTAGGTCCGGGTCTTCGAGGATCTGTTCGAACAGGTCGGTAGCGGCGTCCGGATCGTTGGACCCGCACCACAGGACCTGTCCTTTGAGGTAGCGGGCCGTGGCCGAGGACGGGTCGATGGCCAGGGCCTGGTCGAACAAGCCGATCGCAGCCTCAGCTTCTGAGTTGCCGTCCCACGCCATCCAACCCAGACGCACGAGGGCGGTCACTGCCTGGGTGTCGGTGGCGTTCCCCGACTCGGCGACCGCCAGATACTGGGGGAACGCCGATCGGTAATCGCCTTCCTCGAAGTACCGCTCCGCCAGCGCCAGACGCATCCCGTCCACCTGGGGGTGGTCGACGTTGGCGGCGATCACCGCCTCCATCGTCTCGTTGGAGACCTCGTCGAGGTCCTGGTCGCCGAGCGCAGCCACCCCCGACGCCGGACCGGAGCGATCCTGGAGGAACACCCCCGCCACGACCACGATTGCGGCGAAGGCCAGACCGAGGATGAGCAGAGGAGCGAGACGGCGACGTCTGGTTGGCTGATCATCAGGGGTCTCGGCTCGAGGGTGCCTCTTCCACCAGACGATGACCACGCCACCAACGATCAGGGCGGCGACGGGCGCCAGCCAGAGGACGAGAGTGGCCCCGCTCGCCGGTGGATCGAGCAGCACCGCCCCGCTGTAGGAGGCGAGCAACTCGTCGATGACGGCCTGGTCGCTGTTTCCCGCCTCGACCCTTTCGGCGACCAGACTCATCATGTCGCGCGCCATGTCCGACGGTGAGTTGAGGATCGACTCGCCCTGGCACACCGGGCATTTGATCTGTCCGCCTATGGCCTCGACCCGGTCGGTGTCTGTGGGGCTCGTCGTCACCAGAACGACCAGGGCGATCGCCATGGCCGCCATGACGCCGACGATCAGGATGTTGCGGGTCCGCTCAGACATCGACCGTTTGACGATCGTCCACGGTCACCCGTTCCCGGCGTCTTGCGGCGAGGGCGAGAAACCCCCCGGCCACCGTCACCAGACCGCCGAACCAGAGAACCCAGATCATCGGGGAGGTGTCGAGGGTGAAGGTGGCTATGTCCGTGGACGGGATCCCGAGCAGGGTGACGTAGACGTCTCCCGACGGCGTGTGGAGGACATCAGGCGTGCTGACGGCGGATTGCTCACTGCCGAAGATGTTTGCGGCAGGCTCGACGACCCCGACCAGGGCTCCGTCTCGGGTCACCGTCAGGCGGGCGCCGACACTGGTCTTCCCGGGCTCGCTGCGGGAGAAGGGTGACTCGTAGGTGATCGTGTAGCCCTCGAACACGGTTGACTCACCAGGTGCGAGCTCGACTTCGGCGTGGGCGCCGAGGTTGGCGGCGAAGGCGATGCCGATCGCGATAAGAACCACCCCGGCGTGGCTCAGCTGACCTGCCCAGAACGCCCCGTCTCCGGTGGTCACCTTGCGCAACGCTGTCCCCGTCGACTCCCCGGCGCCGGTCACCCTTCTCGACACCTGCTCGACCAGGAGCCCGACGAGGGTGGCTATCACGAAGGTCCCGAGGACGATGGCGAGGACGACCCAGCCGTTGCGTGTCACCAGCACCGCAGTGAGCAGGCCCACAGCCAAGGCGATCAGACCGGAGAGCCAGGTTCTTCGCCAGATGATCTTCGGGTCGGCCGCCCCCCACGGAGTCACCGGCCCGAACCCCATCACCAGTATGAGGAGGAAGGCAAGCGGTACGGCGAGCCGGTTGTAGAAGGGCTCACCGACCCCTACCTGGGTCCCTGTGAAGGCTTCCAGGATCAGCGGGTAGGTCGTCCCGATCAGGACGATGAAGGCGAACACGCTGAGCAGCAGGTTGTTGACGAGGAACGTGCCCTCCCGGGACACGAGGGAGTCGATGCGTGGTGAAGACGACACCAGTTCGGCGCGTGTGGAGAACAGGGTGAACGAGCCCACCAGAGTCAGAACGAGAAACCCGAGCAGGGCCGGGCCGATGGCCGACTGGGTGAAGGAGTGGACCGAGTTGATGGTCCCCGACCTGGTGAGGAATGTCCCGAGGATCGTCAGCGAGAACGCCGAGATCACCAGGATGAGGTTCCAGGCCTGCAGCATCCCCCGGCGCTGCTGGACGATTCCGGAATGGAGGAATGCGGTAGCCACCAGCCATGGCATCAGCGAGGCGTTCTCGACCGGATCCCAGGCCCAATACCCGCCCCAGGAGAGGACCTCGTAGGCCCACCACCCGCCGAGGAGGATCCCGAGGGTGAGAAACGACCAGGCGACCAGGGTCGAGCGATGGCTCCGGCGCAGCCACTCCGGTCCGGCTACGCCGACGGCGAGGGCGCCGATGGCGTAGGCGAACGGGACGGTCATCCCCACGTAGCCCAGGTAGAGGATGGGCGGGTGGAAGGCCATCATGTAATGGTTCTGGAGCAACGGGTTCGGCCCCGGCCCGTCGGCGGGGGCGTCGACCAGGGCGAACGGCCACGGGCTCGACTGGAGACACCCGTTCTCCGCCGCCAGCGTGCAGACCTCGAACGGGTTGGCCACGGTGATCATCAGCCCGAAGAAGAAGACCGAGACCGCACCCATCACCGCCAGGGCGGCAGCTCCCAGCTGGTCGGGGGAGCGTTCGTAGCGTCGGTAGACGAACCACGTGAAGCCGGCCAGGACGAGACCCCAGAGGACGATCGAGCCTTCCAGGGCCGCCCAGGCGGTCGCCACGTCGAACGGGAAGGGAGTGGCGATGGCGTGGTGGTTGGCGGTGTAGACCAGGGAGAAGTCGTCGGTGAGGAGGGCGAGGGTCATGGCGCCCATGGCGGCGATGGCCCCTCCCAGCAGGATCCGGGCCGGACCATCGAGGTTCGCCTTCCGATCAGTCCGCGCCGAGGACACTCCCCGGACGACGAGCAGGACTGAGCCGATCAGAGCCACGATCATCCCGACCGAGCCCAGGAGCGCCAGCATCACCCGTCCTCGTAGTTCCCCTCTTCGGGGATCTCGTAGTTCTCGTCGTGTCTGATCAGGGCGCTCTCGGCGGTGAAGGTGTCGCCGCTCCAATACCCCTCGAGCAGTACCGGGACTTCCTCGTTGAACAGAGGGGGAGGAGTGTTGAGGAGCACGACGTCGATAGTGGCCGAGCCGTCGGTCACGTCGAAGAGGAGGTCGTCACCCTCCTCGACCAGGGACCCGGCGACGACCTGGCCGGCGAGCCGGAAACGCTCCCCGTCGGGAAAGTCATTGCGCTGGTCGACTGCCTCGTTGGGATAGAGGTAGTAGGTGAGGTTGTCGTTGAGCCCGAAGATCGTGATGGCAACGACGAGGGCGATCACACCGGCGATGCCGAGGACGACGAACTGACGCTGGCCCATGAGATCAGTCGCCGGTCGCCCGTCGTCTCCTGATGTGGAGGTAGACGGCGTAAGCGACGATTAGGCCATAGGAGATCAGGTAGGTCCCGGCGACGACGACCGTGTCAGACATCTTCGATCTCGCTCAGACGAGGTGGGCGCACGCCCTCGCCGGCCATTCCCGGCTGTTTGGCCGACTCGGCCTCTGCCTCGACCCGGGCCACGTCGAGACGGGCCGCCATCAGGGCGATGTAGAGGAGCGTGAACGCCGCCATGTTCACCAGCATCGCCATCAGCATCTCGTCGGGCATGGACGAGCCGTCGGGTCGGATCGATGCGGTCTGGTGGAGGGTGCGGAACAAGTTGACCGAGAAGTAGACGAGAGGGACCTGGATCACGGCGACCGTCCCGAGGACGGCCGACCGCCGGGCCCGGGTAGTTGGGTCGTCGATCGCGTTGCGCAGGGCGATGTATCCGATGTAGACGAAGAACATGACTGCCGTGCTCATGAGCCGCGGGTCGCGCCAGTCCCATGGAGTGCCCCAGACCGCCTGACCCCAGACCATCCCGGTGAACAAGCCGATTGCGGTGAAGATCACCCCGACTTCGACCGACGCCGAGGCGACCCGATCCCAGCGATCAGCCTTCCGGACCAGCCACATGATCGATGCGAAGGCAGTGACGCCGAAGGCGAGGAAGGCGATCCACATCGCCGGTGGGTGGATCCCGAGAAGTCGTGAGTACTCGCCCTGTAGCGCGTCGGGCGGGGCGGTGAGGGCGAACCAGAGCCCGACTCCGACGGCGACAGCCGCCAGCCCGAGCAGGATTCTCACTCGTGTCATCTGGTCGCTTCTTCCAGGGGCCTTGCCAATGCCACCCCGGCCACCGCCAGGGCCAGATCACTGGCTATCAACAGAAGTATCCAGATGAGGATACCGGTGTCCCGTTCTAGAGCCTGAACCGACTCCGATGCCCCGATCACCAGCGGCAACGCCAGTGGGGCGACGATGAGCGAGGCGAGGGCGTTCCGGCTCCGTAGACCGGAGCTGACCTCCCCGGCGAGTGTGCCCAGTTCGGTCAGGCCGATCGCGACCAGGGCCGTCGCCAGGGCGAGTACCGGCCAGCCTCCTGAAGGAACATCGGGTGAGAACAGAACGACCATCGCCAGCATCAGGACTGTGAAGAACACCAGGCTCAGGAGGCCTCCGGAGAAGCAGCGACCCACGAATCGGGCTGCCGGGTCCACTCCGAGCAGGGCGTGTAGGTCACGTCGCGCCGGAGAGTCTGCAGCCGAGTGACGCAGGGCGACCTGCATCCCGAAGAGGATTCCCAAAGCCCAATAGATGCCGATCCCGACCTCGCTGACGAGGGTCAGGTCGAGACCGAGGGCGAGGGGGAACACCATCATCGCCACCACTGCGAACGGGACGACGATCCGGAGGGTGTCTCCGAGACGGCGCTCGACCATGAGGTCGACCCGGGCGATCTCGAACGCCTGCGCCCAGAAGTTCATGCGACACCGTCCAGTCGCCCCGCCTCCAGGGAGAGGACCCGGTCACAGAGACCGGCCAGGTGGGTCCGGTCGTGGGAGACGAGCACCGCACCCCCATCCCTTTCCCGTACCGAGGCGATCAGCGCGCCGATGAGGTCCTGGGCCGACTCGTCGAGACCGGACGCCGCCTCGTCGAGCAGGAGAAGCCGGGGCCGTCGCAGCAAGAGGTGTGCGATCTCCACCCTGCGTTGCATCCCGAACGAGCACGCGGCGGCACGTCGGTCAGCGACCTCGTCCAACCCCACCACCTCCAGCGCCTTGCCCACCCGGGAGGGATCGATCGCGCTGAGACGGGCCACATGCTCGAGGTTCTCGACGAGAGTGAGCTCGGGGATGAGTGACGGGTGATGACCGATCAGCCCGATCTCGCGACGGGCGCGGATGTAGTCCTCGGTCTCCCCGAGGATGGTGGCGGTGCCCCGGTCGAAGGCCAAGAGCGTGGCCACGGTGCGGACCAGTGTCGTCTTGCCCGACCCGTTCGGCCCGGCGATGCCCACCGTCGCCCCATGGTCGAGGACGAGATCGATCCCGGACAAGACCGGATGGCCGCCCAGTGACACGCCTACATCGCGGAGCTCAACGATCGGGGACATCGGCAGGGAGTCTCATGCCCCCCCGCTGATCACTCAAGTCGGCTCACCTTGCCGGGGAGGGGGCAACAGTGGACCGATCGCAATCGCTCCGAGTCCCACAAAGACCCCGACGAAGTACCACCACTCGACCGCATCTCCGAGGCTGGGGCGCACGAGGTCCGTCACGAGACGGAGCCCCGACGCCATGACGAGAGCGACGCCCGACCTCAGCCAGGGGCGCCAGGGCAGGGAGGCCACCAGCCATGCGGCGAGGGCGAGACCGAGTGCGGCGAAGAGCTCGACCGGATGCCGGGTCACGGCGCTGCCGGGGAGCGCCCACGCCCATGGCAGGTCCGAGGGGGTGCCGAGGCAGGCGCCGCGCCAGAGACAGCCGGCGTGCCAGCCGGCCAGGCCGAACAGAACCGCCGGAGCGATCGCATCCACGGCGCCGGGGAGCGTACGGGTCGACCATACGAGGACCGCGACGAAAGTGGCTGCGGCGGCGGGTGTCGCCACTCCACCCCTCACGATGATGATCTCGGCCGGGTTGGTCAACGGATTGACGCCCTGGGCGATCATGGCGGTGAGCCTGCCCACGACCAGACCCCACAAGGTCGCGGCCAGGAGGTGGTCGTCGGCCCGGGCCGGGAGGCGGTCGTCCCAGATGCGAAGACCTGCCCAGGTGGCGGTGACGGCGGTCAGTGCCGCCCAGAGAAGGGTGAACTCCAAGCTCAGCCCTCGAGGTTCAGCAGCTCGTCGATCTGCAACGCCAGAGTCCGTTCGTCGATGACTCCGTTGTGGGTGTGGATGAGCTCGCCGCCGGGAGCGAAGAAGAAGGTGATAGGAGTGCCAAAGCCGAGATAGTGGTTCGGGATGGAGCGGTCGCTGTCGAAATAGTGATCGAATCCGTTCAGCCCGTACTCGGCGAGGAACGCCTTGGCGTCGTTCTGCGAGTCCTGGACATCGACGCCGATGAATTCGATCCGGTCACCGAAGGCCGTGTATGCCTCATCGAGGAGGGGAGCCTCCGAGCGGCAGGGGAGGCACCACGACGCCCACACGTTCACCACGGCAGGCCGCTCCAACGCCTCCAGATGAGCCTCGAAGCCAGCGACGTCGGTGACAGGAAGATCAGCGACACCTTCGAGCGACTGGGAGCTCGCTCCGCCGCAGGCGGCGAGAACGAGCGTCAGTGCCAGGAGTCTTCGGACCATCGCCGGGGCCAACAAGGGGAGCTGTTGAGTTATGCCGCCAGACGACGGGACACCGTCAGTGTCTCCACTCTCCGAACGGGGAGCGACCAGCCACCGCTGCATTCGAGCACCCTCACCTGACTGCTCTTGAGCCAGCGCCAAAGGATCGCCGCCTCGTCGGCGGCTTCGACGGATGGAGCGACGTCGCTCGGGAGCACTTCGGGGTTGGCGCCGATGGTGGGCAGGTCGAAGGACCCGTCTGCCCGCCGACTCTCGACCAGCTTGGCATGGTCGATGACGACCTTGGTCCCGTCCTGGTGCTCCAGTTCCACCCAGCCGGCCCGGAACAGCGACTGCCATTCCCAGCGGCGCTCGATGGCCCGGGCCAGCGCGTCGTGTCGATCCCTGGCCCACGCCGCCTCTTCGAACCGTTGTTCCAGGGCGAGCCGATCCATCCTGTCCTCGAGGGTCTCGAGCAGGCCGGCGGGTGAACCGTTGATCGCCTCGATGAGACCTCCTACGACTTGTCGGTAGGCGTCCTCCGACAGATCTCCGTCACAGGGGCATCGGGACAGGCCCATCTGGGCGGGAGCGCACTTGCCGGTCCTCGAGCCCGGTTTGGTTAGGCAGCGGCGGATGGGAAATGCGTCCCAGATGGCATGGACCACCTCGTCGGCGGCACGCTTTGAGCGGAACGGCCCCAGGTATGCCAACCCGTCCTCCCGTACCGAGCGGACCACCGAGAGCCGGGGGTAACGCTCGTCGGTGACCTTGACGAAGTGGGAGGACTTCGGCGGCTTCGACTTGCGGTTGTGTCGGGGCCTGTGGGCGTGGATCAGGCGGAGCTCGGTGACCTCGGCCTCGAGAGGAGTGGCGCACTCCTGATGATCGATCGAGTGCAGCTCCTTCATCAGGTACGAGACGGAGCGACGGGTGTCACCGTAGAAGTACTGGCGGACCCGAGCCCTCAAGTTGGAGGCCTTGCCGATGTAGATCGGGCGCCCATCCCGGTCCCGGAAGATGTAGACGCCGGGGGAGCGGGGGAGGTGCTTGGTGAGGTCGATCTTCTCGTAGTGGGAGCTGCCTCTGGCGGTTGGCAGTTGGAGGAGGTCGTCGAGATTGGTCACGCCCAGCGAGCCGGCCCGCTCCAGGAGGGCGTGGAACACATGGGCGGTGGCTCGGGCGTCTTCGAGGGCGCGGTGGTTGGGGACCGTCGGGCTGCGGAAGTGAGCGGCGAGGCTCTGGAGTCGGAGGTTGCGCACCTCCGACCGGACCAGTCGTCGGGCCAGCTTGGCCGTGTCACTGCTCTGGTTGGGGAGTCGCCCGTACCCGAGACGCATCGCGGCGGCGTTGAGGAACGAGAGGTCGAACCTGACGTTGTGACCGACGATCACCGCATCACCGATGAACTCGAGAAACGAGGGGAGCGCGGTCTCGATTTTGGGGGCGTTGATCACCATCGCCTGAGTGATCCCGGTGAGGATCGTGATCGACGGTGGGATGGGCAGACCCGGATCGACGAGGGTCTGGAACGACCCGAGCAGCTCGCCGCCCTTGTACTTGACCGCCCCGATCTCGGTGATCTCACAGTCCCGGGGTGAGCCCCCGGTCGTCTCCAGGTCGAGGACACAGAATGTGACGTCGATGAGTGAGGTGGAGAGGTCCTCGAAACTGGGCTGGAAGACGAGCGATTCCTGCTGGGCCACGGCCCGAGGCAGACTAACTCGAACAAGTGTTCGATGTCAACGATGTCTTTCGCGACGGGGGTACGGTGACTGGGTGTCCAGGTCACGGCGTATCGCTGACTACATCGAGCGCCAGTACATCAGCGAGCAGGGATCCGTGCGGGAGAACGTCGAGGGGATGTTCGCCGAGGACCTCGCGTATCACGTTGGCGGGGAGACCTTGAGCAGAGAGGATGTGATCGCAGCGGTGACGGCAGTACGTGGGAGCCCCCGCGACGGGCGACGTGTGTTGACCTCGGGATTCTCTGAGGATGGCGATGTGGTCACGTGGCACATATCGGCGACCATTCCGGGACCTGACGGGGCCGACCTGACACAAGAGAACGACCTCCGAGCTGTGTTCGATGCCGAGGACAAGATCCGTGAGGTCTGGTCGGAGGGGTCGGTTCCTGACTATCAGGCAGGTGAGTCACCGGACTCGTAAAGGAAGTCACCGGCACCAGCCCCATGATCCAGATAGCGCTCGACGGCTTCAACCGTTGCCGCAGGTGCGGAGATCGCGAGATATCCCGGCCCAAGGACATCGAACCAGCAGTCCCATGGCTCCATGTCGATGAGGAGTTGTCGCCAACGATCATCGTCGTCACCGGGACGCAAGTCCGGGTAGGTCACCCGGAACGTCCGATTATCGCTGGGTTCGACAACCCGAGAGGCCACAGCGGCGCCTTCGCCGGACTCGATGTACTCGACGACGTCATCGAGGTGGAGGCCGTACGTCCACAGTGGGACACCAACCAATCGGGCTCGATCCTCCCCCTCCCGAATGGCCAGGAGGCCCTCCCAGAGTTCGCGCTCGACGTCGAATGCGAACCAGACAGTCGTGTTCTCTTCGAGTGCAGCCGGATAGACGACATACGCGCCACTCGCGTAGCGGGTCGCCCTGCTGGGATGCTCCATGTACGAGGCCACGCAATCGAGATCGTAAGAGCCAGAAGATGTTTCGAGAATTCTTTTCTGGTTCGGCCTTTTTTGGCCAAATCTGTCACACCCGGTTCGTACGGTTGGGGTTATGAGGGATGAGGTTTTGTCGGTTGATCAGCGGGAGCAGCGGTTGGTTGCCTCGGAGCGGATGATTGCCCGTCTTCGTGAGGTTCAGATGCGGGATCTGGCTGAGCTCGACGTTGCTCAGGTGGCGACGGGGGATGGTTCTCGGTCGTTGTCGGAGTGGGTGGCGGGTCGTTTGGACATGTCGGTTGATTCGGCGAAGTCCCTGGTGCGGACGATGCGTCGTCTCCTGGATCGTCCCGACCTTTCCGGGCTGTTGGCCGAGGGTTCCGTGTCGTTTGACCGGGTGGAGGCCCTGTCTCGTATCCCCGAGGATGTCGGACTCATGGAGTGGGCTGATGTGGCCGGGGTCAGACGGGAGGCTTCCCTGAGGGTTCGGGTCACTGCTGAGGATGAATACCGGACTGCTCGGGACCGGTTTTTGGTGTTGCAGCCGAACCTGGATGTGTCGTGGTGGCGGTTGTGGGGTGGTTTGGACGGTCCGTTTGGTTCTCTTATGGACAAGGTCCTCTCCGAAGCCGCAGACGCCATCCCCGCTCTTCCTGACGGGTCTTCTCCTGGTGATGCCGGTTGGAAACGGGCCACGGCCCTGGTCGAGATCCTGACTTCTGATGATCCGCCACTGGCCAATGTCACTGTGATCGTCGACACCGAACACGCCGCTGGGACCAACGGTGAGGCTGGGGTGTATCTCGAAGCCGGACCGAATGTGGGTCGGGAGGCGTTGCAGGGGATCTTGTGTGATGCCGACACCCAGGTCCTCGCCCGGGACCAGGACGGACGGTTTATGGATTACGGGCGGAGACAACGCACCGCCCCACCGGCATTGAAACGGGCGTTGATCCATGCCGCTCATGGGCAATGTCAGGCCGATGGGTGTGATTCACGACGTCGACTCCAAATCCACCATCTGGTGCCGTGGAGTCAGGGTGGGGAGACCAACCAGACCGAATTGGTCGTCCTCTGTTGGTTTCATCATCAGGTGGTGGTCCACCAGCGAGGTTTTCAGATCTACTTCCACCACCAACGGCGGGTCAGATTCCACCGGCCGCAAGGGCGTCCGCCCGATCTGCCTCGACCTAGCTAGGGACGGTCTTCCCCGCGTCCCGCCAGGCGCCCCACCTACCCGGTTCTCTGACGAGCCACCTCGAACAGCACGATTCCCGCCGCAACCGAAGCGTTGAGGGAATCTGTCGTGCCGTGCGCCTGCGGGATCGACACCAACTCGGATGCGATCGATCTGGCGCGTTCCGACAATCCCTGATCCTCGGCGCCGATGACAACCGCGATCGGTCTGCCCATGTCGGTGTCATAGAGACTCGTCGTGGCTTCGGGTGATGCGGCTACCGTCGTCACCCCTCGCTCCGTCAACCAGGGCTCCAGCGCATCCCAATCCGACACGGCCAGCCCGACCGAGAACACCGCACCCGTCGAGGCGCGCAGGGCATTGGGATTCCACGGGTCGGCACCGTGGCCGATCGCGATCACGGCATCGACCCGGGCCGCGGCGGCGGTTCGGCACATCGCACCGAGATTCCCCGGCTTCTCGATGTTCTCGAGTATCAGGATCAGTGGTTGGGCTCCGAGAGAGAGGGTGTCCAGTCCGGTCGCAGGTTGGCGGAACACACCGACCAACCCTTCCGATCGGGATCGATAAGAGGCCTTGTCCAGCACATCCGGAGTCACTGTGACCACCTCACCCGAGGCCATCGCCGAAGAGTCCGAGACGAAAGTCACCACCGGCTTCAAGTCGGCTGCCAAAGCCCGTGAGTACAGCCGCTCACCCTCCACGACCAGCACTCCCTCGGCGTCCCGATGCTTGCGCTCACGCAGACGCACGAGCCACTTGATCCGCTCGTTCGACGGCGAGGTGATGTCGAAGCCCACGAGCGGCAGTATCGCATCGGCGGTCGTAGGCTCCCGACGATGGAACTGGTGAGCATCGGCACCTACAGCACCCTGACCGAGGCCAACATGGTCAAGGCACGACTGTCGACCGACGGGATCGAGGCGCTCGTGCAGGCCGACGACATCGGGTCGATGGCGCCGACCATGATCACTTTGCGTGGTGTTCAGGTCCTGGTGCGCGAGTCGGACCGGGCGGCCGCTCTCGAGTTCCTGGGGAGGATGCTTCCGGGAGGGGTCAGCCCCACCGATCCGTGAACACGACGTCCGCCGGTGTCTTCTTGGGGCGGTCGAGACTGCCCGAGCGTCGATCCGGCGCTGGATGTCCCACCGTGACCACCCCGATCGGGTCGAAGTGGTCGGGTATCCCGAGCAGGGCTGACAGGTCAGGCAGCGAATGAACGCCCAGGAATCCGGCGGCCAGACCCTCGTCGACCGCAGCCAGCAGCACCGCCATCATCGAAGCGCCGGCATCGATCCACCAGAACGGCACCGGCCACTCGATCTGGGAACCGTCTTCGGCGAGCTTGTCCGGCTCGGAGTAGCGGTCTCGGTAGACCTTCTCGCTGACCGCGATGACGATGTGAGCCGGCGCCTTGGAGATCCAGGGGTCGAATCCGGCAGCCACGTACTCGGGCTCGTCGGCGAGGGCGGCGATCGCCGTTCGCAGCTCGGGGTCGGTCACGACCACCACGCCGATCGCCTGGCTGTTTCCCGCCGAGGGCGCCCGCAGGGCGGCGGCGGCGATCCGATCGAGACTCGCCGGGTCGACTTCTGTGTCCTCGTAGTTTCGGACCATCCGGCGTTTCGCCAACACGTCTTTGAATTCCATCCCCCGGATTCTGTCATGCCCTCCTGGCAGGGTGCCGATAAAGGTGATCGCAGAAAATGGAGTAGGGGTATATGGTGAAGGACGTGGTTCATGGAGTGACCAAAGAGGTTGCTGGACCAGGTCGAGACCACGAGGAGCGTTCGGCGTGACCATCGCCGCCCGCGAAGGCGAGGCACTGAAGGTCGTGTGGACGAGAGGCAAGGGGTGTCTCGAGCTCGCCGAGGTGCTCGGCGGGGAGAACACCGGACGCATCCAGGGTGACGTCGCCGAAAGCTGCATCAACGAGCGCGCCGACATCCTCGTCTCCAAGAAGCTTCCAGGCGGTTTCGATCTGGTCAACGTGGCTATCCCCGTAGATTTCGATCCGGAGAAGGTCACCAGCGTGGTGGCCACCGTTGCCGGTGGTCCCCACTCCGCGCTCGCCGCAGTCACGGCCTCCGTGGTCGCCAAGGGGCTCGGCGTCGAGGCAGAGCTCCTGTCGGCCGCCAACAGCGTCGACGAGACCGATAGTGCGCGCGAGGTGCTCGACCAGATCGGCGCCCACGCCCCCGACACCAAACGTCGTGTGGTCGTCGTCGACGGCATCTCGGAGCTGGTCGACGATCTCGATGACGGAACTCTCCTGGTCCTCGGTGCTCCGGGTGGTTCCTGGTTGAACCGGTCCCGTACCGGTCCTGGTGCCCGTTTGCGCCGAACCGCCCAGGCAGGCTCGATCATCGTCCGCAGCGCCCCGGATCGGGTATTTCGCTTCATGGGTGAGCCCGTCTTCGTAGCACCGTTGCGGCACGCCGACGACACCTTGCGCATGCATCGGGAGAACACGCTCGCCGTTGCCGAGGCGGGCCGGCTCGTCGGACTGGTCCGTCGGGAAGGTCTGCTGAAGGCGGGAGATGGCCCTGTGGCCTCCGTCATGGAGGAGGCTCGGTCCGTCCGGGTCGATGAGACCATCCTCGAGGCCTGGGAGCTCGAGCCGATGTTCGGGCCGGATCCGATCCCGGTGACCGACCACGACGAGCATCTGGTCGGCGGTTTGTCGCTGTCCAGGGGCTGAGACCGGCCAGAATCGATCCGATGAAGTCGAGAGGACTGTTTCGGGGAATCCTGTGGTCAGTGGTCGCCATGATCCTGGTGGTCCACGTAGCAGCCGGTTGGATGTTCTCCGGCCGGATCATCAACGAGGGGTTCACCCCCAACCCCGGCGCGATCGTGGTTCCCAGCGGTGACTACGAACTCGTAGAGGTCACCTACGAGTCCGACATCGGCACGTTCGATGCTTGGCACATGCCCGCACCGGGCAACAGATGGGTCATCCACATCCACGGGCTCAACGCCACCCCCGCCGAGTCCGAAGTCTTGTTTGGGCCACTCCAGGACGCCGGCTACCCACAGCTGGCCATCGCCTACCGCAACGACGAAGGTCAACCCTCAGACCCCTCCGGCTACTTCCAGTACGGGGCCACCGAATGGGCGGACGTCCTGGGGGCAGTCGAGTTCGCCCGGGCCAACGGCGCCGAGGAGATCTTCTTCGCAGGTTTCAGCACCGGGGCCAGCCATGCCCTGTCGTATGTGTTCCGGCACAACTTCGACGACATCGGCGGGGTCATCACCGATTCAGCCAACATCGACTTTGGCCAGACCATCGACTTCAGGGCCAGCCAGGAAGACCTGATCTTCGGGATCCCGGTGCCGGTCACCGTCAGTTGGGTGGCGAAGTTCTTCACCTCGCTGCGCATCGACATGAACTGGAAGGCGATCGACTACCTCGACAAGGCGGAACGCTCGCTCCGGGTCCCGGTCCTCGCCATCTACGGGACCGACGACCAGTCGGTCCCGATCGAGGAGAGCATCGAACTCGCCGAGTTGCAGCCTGATCTCGTCACCTTGTACGCAGTGGACGGGGCGGGGCATGTCGAGGCTTTCGACGTGGATCTCAACGGCTACCTGGCCCAGGTCCTCGAGTTTCTCGACGAGGAAGCGTGAGAGTCGTCATTTAGGGTCTGGCTGACCGGCGAGGAGACTCAAATTGCCCGAACAAGCGATGATCCGACTCGACCGAATCAGCAAGGTCTTCCCCGGCACGACCGTACCGGCCGTCGCAGAACTCTCCCTGGACGTCGGTGAAGGTGAGTTCGTCACGCTGGTCGGGCCCTCGGGATGCGGTAAGACCACCACCCTCAAGATGATCAACCGGATCATCGAGCCCACCTCCGGCCGGATCGAGGTCGGGGGGCGGGACGCCCTCGCCGTCGAGCCGCACGAGTTGCGGCGTTCGATCGGCTACGTCATCCAACAGATCGGGCTGTTCCCGCATCGGACGATCGCCCAGAACATCGCCACCGTCCCCGATCTGCTCGGTTGGGACGATGCTCGTAAGGAGGCCAGGGTGGCCGAGCTGGTGACCCTCGTCGGTCTCGATGAGGAGATGCTGGGCCGGTACCCGTCAGAGCTCTCCGGGGGCCAGCAGCAGCGTGTTGGAGTGGCCCGGGCCCTCGCCGCCGACCCCCCGGTGCTCCTCATGGACGAGCCCTTCGGCGCCGTCGACCCGATCGTCCGGGGCCGTCTCCAGGACGAGTTTCTCGAACTCCACGATCGGCTCGGAAAGACCGTCGTCTTCGTCACCCATGACATCGACGAGGCCCTGCACCTGGGCACGAGGGTGGCCATCCTCAACCTCGGAGGGGTCCTCGAGCAATACGACACGCCGGAGAACATCCTGGCCACCCCGGCCAACAAGTTCGTCGAGGAGTTCCTCGGTGGCGAGAGGGGGTTGAAACGTCTCGCCCTCCGACCTGTCTCCGGGGCCGACATGGAGCGGGGTCCGGTGGTGGACGTGTCCGCCACGCCCGCCGAGGCACGGGCAGTGATGGAGCAACACGGCATCGACTGGGTGGGTGTGCTCGACGGGGAACGCCTGCTCGGGTGGGTCGGTGAGGACCAAATGGGTGCGGCAAGTCTCGCCGACCTCCAGACGCGCGACTTCGCCGTCTCACTTGCTCCGGACTCGTCGCTTCGTCAGGCAGTCGACGCCGTGGTCACCAGTCATGCCCGGGTCGCGGTGGTCGTAGACGACGGGCGCTACCTGGGCATGGTCGACCTCGAGGCGATCGCTGAGGAGATCACCGAATGATCGATTGGGGCTGGATCGGGAGGAACACCGACCAGATCATCGATCGGACCTGGGAGCACCTCTACCTGACCCTGGTGCCGATGGTGTTCGGGATTCTCATCGCGATGGGTCTCACCACGATCGTTCTCAGATGGCGGAGGTCCTACGGCCCTATCACGGTCGCTGCCGGGATCCTGTACACGATCCCCTCGCTGGCTCTGTTCGCCACCCTGATCCCGATCGTCGGGCTCAACGCCACCAACGCCATCATCGCTCTCACCTCGTACACCCTTCTCATCCTGGTGAGGAACTTCGTCGCCGGCATCGACGGGGTCCCACCGGCGACTCTGGAGGCAGCGGACGGCATGGGCTACACCAGGACCGCGCGTTTCTGGCGGATGGAGGTCCCGCTGGCGATGCCGGTGATCATCGCCGGGATCCGCATCGCCACCATCACCACGGTGGGTCTGGTCACCGTCTCCGTGGTCCTCGGACTCGGTGGGTATGGATTCTTCATCTACCGGGGCTTCCAGGCGAGGCAACTCACCCAGACCCTCGTCGGGCTCGTCCTCTCCGTGGTGCTGGCGACGGTCCTCGACTTCATCTTCATCGCAGTGCAAAGGTGGCTGACACCGTGGACGAGGGGTCGCAACTGATGGTGTGGGATCAGGCGGTCGCCTTCCTTCAGGACCCGACCACCTGGTCGGGCCCAAACTCGATCCCGTTCCGGCTCTGGCAGCACATCTGGATATCGGTTGCGGCCACTGTCATCGCAGTGGTCTTGGTGTTTCCGCTCGCCCTGTGGCTCGGTCACAAGCGCCGTGGTGCCGACATCGCGGGGGCGGCTGTCAACATCGGCCGGGCTATACCCAGCTTCGGGATCCTCGTGCTCACGGTCATGCTCCTCCTCGAACTGGGTGTGAGCGTGCTCAGTCCGTGGCCGGTCCTCGTGGCTCTCATCGCCCTGGCAGCACCACCCGTCTTCACCAACACGATTGCGGGTGTGCAGGGGGTCGCGCCATCGACGGTCGAGGCGGCCCGGGGGATGGGGCTCACCGAGGGTCAGGTGGTCGGTCGGGTCGAGATGCCGCTGGCGTCTCCCGTCATCGTCGAGGGTCTACGTATCGCCTTCGTCCAGGTGATCGCAACCGCCACTCTCGGGGCGCTGGTCGCCTGGGGAGGTCTGGGTCGGTTCATAGTCGACGGGTTCAGCCAGCAGAATCAGGGAAAGGTCCTGGTCGGGGCTTTCCTGGTTGCTCTCCTCGCGGTCGTTGCCGAAGTGGGGCTCACGCTGGTGCAACGCGCTTCGACTCCGCGTGGCGTGCGAATCGATTAGGGAATCTCACGGGCCCGCTTAGGGTTGTCACCCGACGTCAGGCCTCGCGCCTGGCTTTTTTGTCAACATGAAGGAGAAACCCATGCGGAGAATCTTCCGCAGTCGGGCTGTTGGGGCGGTCCTGGCCCTGGCCCTCGTGGCCACGGCGTGTGGATCGGGAGACAGCACCGAAGGAGAGCCGATCACAGTCGCCTCGTTCAATTTCAACGAGTCCGTGATCGTGGCTGAGATCTACGCCCAGGCTATGGAGCGGGCGGGATACTCGGTGGAGCGCAGTATGAACCTGGGCAACCGGGAAGTGGTCAAGCCGGCTCTGGAGAGTGGCGAGATCGACCTGGTCCCCGAATACATTGGATCGATAAACGGCTTCCTCGGAGGCACGCCAACCGCAGATTCCCAGACATCATGGGACGAAGCGAAGGCCTTGTTCGAAGAGTTGGGCGTGACGCTGCTCGACTACAGCCCCGCTCAGGACAAGAACGCCTACGTCGTGACCGCGGAGACCGCGTCCGCCAACGGCCTGACCACGATCTCGGACCTGGCGCCGGTTGCCGGTGAGTTCCGATTTGGCGGTCCGCCGGAGTGTCCGGAGCGGGAGTTCTGCCTCCTCGGTCTGGAGACCGTATACGGGCTCGAATTCGCTGAGTTCGTCCCGCTCGACGCCGCTGGCCCGATCACCATCGCCGCTCTCGAGGGTGGCGACGTCGATCTCGCCCTGCTCTTCAGCAGCCAGGGTGTCATCGCCGAGAAGGGTTGGGTAGTCCTCGAAGACGACATGGGGCTCCAGCCGGCGGAGAACCTCGTCCCCGCCATTCGCATGGATGTCGTCGACGCCTACGGCGACGATCTCACCACCCTGCTCAGTGAGGTGTCGGTCCTGATTCTCCAGGACGATCTCACCGAGATGAACAAGCGAGCCGACATCGACGGGGAAGACCCCGCAGTCATCGCAGGGGAGTGGCTGGACGAAAACGGCTTCCCGGCCTCGTAGATAAACGAACCCCGGGTTCCTCACGTCGGTGTGCGACGCCGGGAACCCGGGGTTCGTGTGGTTGTAGGCCAACGAAATCTGTCGTACTCGCCCCGTACCTTGGACGTCAGGAGGTCAAAGTGCTGATCGATTGCGAACAATGTGCGATGCGGGACACGAGTGCTTGCGACGATTGCGTGGTGTCCTGTCTTCTGGGTGGCGGACCAGTCGATCTGAGCGACCAGCAGCTCGAGGCGGTAGCCAACCTCGCTGATGAGGGTCTTGTGCCCAAGCTGCGACTCGTTCCAGCGGAACGTCGAGTCTCCTGACCGCAGCGTTACTCTGGCCACTCGATGGTCAAGGTCTACGCGGTCGTCCTCGCGGTCGGGGTTGTCGGACTGCTGTTGATCGTCCTCGGTGGTGCGTTCGCCGGGAACGTCGGCCGACCCGAACGGGATCCGGGGATCCGTTTCGGGACGACGGGTAAGGTCCTCGTGGGTGCGGCCATCGGGTTCGGCATGGGTGGGATGTCGGCGGAGTTCTCCCCACTCGACCTCACCTGGCAGGTCTCCCTGATCATCGCGGTGGTTGCCGCGGGCCTGTCGGCGTTCTGGGTGCGCTATGCGGTCGGGCAGTCCGCAACGAGATGATCTTCGTCTCGGACGTTCACGACTCGCCTGAAGCGCTCTCCCGTCTGATGGAGATCGGGGACGAGGTCGTGATACTCGGAGACCTCGTCAACCTCACCGATTATCGAACCGGTCAGGGTGCCGTGGCCGACGTGCTGGGAATCGACTTCGCCGCCCGGACCTCAGCCGCAAGGGCCAAGGGGAACTACGGAGAGATGCGGGCGATGTGGTCGGAGGAAGCTGCGTCGTCCCCGGCCGACCTGCGGACCTTGATCGGTGAACGTCTCGCCGACCAGTACCGATCGGCAGGCAGCGCGCTGGCCGGCGGTCGCGGACTGGTGATCCACGGAAATGTCGACCGCCCGGCGCGGCTGCAGGAGGTTCTCCCGGACAGCTTCCAGTACGTGCATGGCCAGGTGGTGGAACGTGAAGGGTTGCGGTTCGGGTTCGTCGGTGGAGGCGTGACGACCCCGCTTCAAGCCGACGGTGAGATCTCCGACGAGGACATGGAGAAGATCCTCGACTCGATCGGTGTCGTCGATGTTCTGTGCAGCCACGTTCCGCCGGCTGTGGGACCACTCCGTCGCGACGTCGTGACCGGACGCGACGAGCGGGGCTCGGAGCCGATCCGCCGCTATCTCGTGGGCACCCAGCCCTTGTTCCACTTCTTCGGTGACGTGCATCAGCCTCAGGCGACCACGTGGCGGCTGGGGCGGACCCGGTGCTTCAACGCCGGGTACTTCCGGGCCACCGGCAGGTATCTGCGCCTCGATGGCCGAAATGTCCATGTCGGCACCCTGCGGTAATCTCCAACGCAGATGGCCGAAGGAACGTTTTCAACACTTGAGATCGACGCCTCTCCCGAGCAGCTCTACGACGTGGCCGCCGACGTCGCGGCATATCCGGAGTGGGCCAGCGGGGTCAAGGAGGTGGAGGTCGTGTCCACCGACGCCGAGGGTCGAGTCGAGCGGGCGCGGTTTGTGCTCGAGGGGTTCGTCAAAGAGATCGAGTACGTCCTCAGATACACCCACGACCGGCCCGGTCTGCTCAGCTGGGTCGCCGAGGAGAGCGCCGACCTGGAGATGCTCGAAGGGTCTTATCAGTTCAGTCAGACCGAGGGGGGAGCGACCGAGGTCGTCTACACCCTCACGGTCCAGCCCAAGTTCACCATTCCCGGCTTCATCAAGCGTCAAGCCGAGAAACAGATCGTGACCACAGCGTTACGGGGGCTGCGAAAGCGAGTAGCAGGGGGCAGCTGACCATGAGGATCGTCCTCGTGACCGGCAAAGGGGGAGTGGGAAAGACCACCGTCGCCGCCGCAACGGCCCTGGCAGCCGCTGACGCCGGTTATCGCACTCTGGTCACCTCCACCGACCCCGCCCACTCACTGGCGGATTCACTCACAGTCGGACTGGAGAGTGACCCGACCCGGATCGTGGACCGGCTCTCCGGTCAGCAGATCGACACCCAACGCCAGCTGGACCGCTATTGGGGATCGATCCGTGATCAGTTGATCGACGTCCTGGACTGGGGTGGGGCAGCCGGGATCGAGGCCGAGGAGTTCCTCGTGTTCCCGGGCATGGACGAACTGTTCGCCCTGCTCGAGGTGAACCGGCACGCCCGCTCCGGTGAGTACGACGTGGTCGTCGTCGACTGCGCCCCCACCGCCGAGACCCTCCGGCTGCTCTCCCTCCCCGAGGTGTTGTCGTGGTACTTCGAAAAAGTCCTGCCCACCGAGCGACGTCTGATGAGGGCGGCGAGACCTCTGCTCAACCGGCTCACCAGTCTCCCCATCCCTGAAGACGAGGTGTTCACCGCCGCCCAGTCGGTGTTCGAGTCGATCGAGGGGGTCAAGGAGCTGATGTCCCAGCCCGAGGTCACATCGGCCCGCCTGGTGGTCAATCCGGAGAAGATGGTCATCGACGAGGCGAGACGCACCTACAGCTATCTGGGCCTCTTCGGGTACGGCGTCGACGGCGTTGTCGTCAATCGGGTGCTTCCCGATGTCGTCGAGGATCCCTACTTCGAGAGATGGCGCGCCATCCAGAAAGGGCATCTCGACTCCATCGACGACGCATTCGCCGAGGTTCCGAGGCTGCGGCTTCGTCTCTTCGACGACGAGATGGTGGGTGTCGATCGCCTACGGTTCATGGCCGGGGAGCTCTACGGGGAGGACGACCCCATTGCCGACTTCCACGCCAGGAGCCCGTTCCGTGTGGTCGAGGACGGCAAGGCAGTGACTATGGAGCTCGACGTCCCGTTCTTCGAGAAGTCGGATCTCGACGTGTTCCGCCACGGGCACGAGCTGTATGTGCAACTCGGGTCGTACCGACGGTCGTTCCTCCTTCCCGATGCGCTGCACCGTCGGGAGGTCACCAAGGCGTCCCTCGACGGAGGAACACTGCGGGTGGCCTTCGGCGAGCCGGGACGTAGATCGTGAAGGAGACCTCGCCGACCGTGGCAGCGTTGGGACGGGCCGGTCGGCGGGTGGCGTTCCACATGATCCAGGCACTGATAGAGGGTCTCAAGGCGGTCGAGGCAGTGATCGAAGAGATTGGTGGCATTGGCGACCAATCCGACCATGATGGGTCAGAATCCGACGTCTTGCAAAGGATCGAGGTCGAGTGACAAGCCAGGAGCCACATCGCATAAGACCCGACGAGGTCTTGCCGCCTCAGGGTCACAGCATCCAGGGTCGCCAGCTGGTGACCGATGCCGTCCTGATGATGCCCAACATCATCAAACTCGTCGGCCGGCTCCTCAAGGACCCGAGAGTGCCGAGACGGGCCAAGATCGGCTTGGGTCTCGCCGCCGCGTACGTGATGAGCCCCATCGACCTGATCCCCGAGGTGATCCCGGTCGTCGGCTGGGCCGACGACGTCGTGATCGTGATGTTCGCGATCGACGCCCTCATCGAGAGGGCCGGACCGGACATCGTCAACGAGCATTGGGACGGTCCCGGTGACCTGCTCGCCCTCGTCAGGGACATAGTCGGGGTTTCCCGCAACATCGTCCCCAAGCGTGTCGGGCAGATCATCGATCGACTCAGCGGCTGAGATTTCCGGGGTCCGCACCGCGTCCTAGCATTTGCCGATGCCCTTCTCCGACGGACTCGCGGACTTCCGCTCAGACACGGTGACCCGGCCGACCCCGGCCATGCTCGAGGCAATGACGAGCGCCCCTCTCGGCGACGACGTCTATCACGACGATCCCACCGTTCTCGCTCTGGAGGAGGAGTCCGCCGCGTCGATCGGCAAAGAGGCGGCGATCTTCGTCCCCACCGGGACCATGGGCAACCAGCTCTCCATCATGTTCCACACCAACCCCGGAGAGGAGGTGCTGGCGAACGCCTCGTCACACCTCCGATCGATCGAGGCGGGGGCGGCACAGGCGCTGTCCGGCGTGGCCTTTCGGACCGTCGACCGTCCGGGGGGTCGCATCGAGCCGTCCGATGTCGACGAGGCGATGGAGCTTGCCGGCTTCTTTCCCAGGATCGGACTGTTGACCTGGGAGAACTCGCACAACATGTCGGGGGGCAAGGTGATCCCCTTCGACCTGATGGCGGCTACCTCCGCACGGGCCCGGGAGCACGGTCTCGCCATCCATGTCGATGGCGCTCGCATCTGGAATGTGGTGGCGGCCACAGGTGTCGACGGCCCGGAATGGGGGGCCCTGGCCGACACCGTCCAGTTCTGCTTCTCCAAGGGCCTCGGTGCCCCGGTGGGGTCGATCGTGTGCGGATCGCAAGAGACAATCGACGAGATTCGATATCTCAGGGAGCGCATGGGTGGAGCGATGCGTCAGGCCGGGGTGATCGCGGCCGCGGCCCGAATCGGACTCGCCGAGCGAGCCCGGCTGGTCGAGGACCATCAGCTGGCCCAGAAGCTCGCCGTGGGCATGGCGGAGCGATTCCCCGGTTCCATCGACCCCGTCGAGGTCGACACCAACCTGGTGGCGATCGACTTCTCTGCCATCGGCCTCGATTGGCCCGATGTCGCCGATCGGTTGGCTCAGGCGAACCTGAAGGCGAACCCGCCGATCCGAGGGAGGTGGCGAGTCGTCACCCATCGGGATGTCGATGAGACAGACGTCGAGCGGCTATTCGCCGCTCTGACGTAACCACCGACGGGTCCGGCGGGTCGAAACCCGGATGAGCGTCGCAGTCCTGTTCCCCGGCCAGGGAAGCCAGACGGTCGGCATGGGCGCCGAGCTCTTCGAGGAACACCCCGATCTTCTCGGTGCACGCGCCGATGAGATCCTGGGATGGTCGTTGCGGGAGATGTGTCTCGAGGGCCCGGAGGAAGCGCTGACCCGTACCGAGCACGCCCAGCCGGCGCTCTTCGCCATCTCCTATACCCTGTGGCAGGCCTTCCAGGGTGAGTACGGCGGAGCGATCGCCGGTGCGGCGGGCCACTCGCTGGGCGAATTCACCGCGCTGGC
Source organism: Acidimicrobiia bacterium (assembly GCA_035762545.1). Lineage (GTDB taxonomy): Bacteria > Actinomycetota > Acidimicrobiia > Spongiisociales > ZC4RG35 > JANQRA01. Next base: position 14,395 of record DASTOM010000008.1, on the reverse strand, counting down.
CGCCTCCGGCGCCGTCGGCTTCGACGACGCCCTCGCCGTCGTCTCAGCCCGAGGTCGAGCGATGGCAGCCGCGGCCGACGCCGTCCCTTCGGGCATGGCTGCCCTTATCGGCTCCGACGAGGCCCAGGGGCGAGAGATCGCCGCCCGGAGTGAGGCTGTGGGCGGGACTCTTCAGGTCGCCAACCTCAACGCCCCCGGGCAGGTCGTGATGGCGGGATCCCACGAAGACATCCAATGGCTCGAGGAGCACGGACGTGAGATGGGCGTGCGTCGGGTGATCCCGCTGAAGGTCGCCGGCGCGTTCCATTCCACCTTCATGCAGCCGGCCACGGACGGGGTCGGAGCCGCCCTGGCCCAGGCGGAGTTCTCCGAGCCGGCATTTCCGGTGTGGTCGAACACCACCGCCCGACCCCACGATCCTTCCCACCTCGCGGAGACGCTGGTCGCCCAGGTCGTCTCGCCGGTCCGCTTCGCAGAGAGTCTTCTCGACATGGCCAACGCCGGGATCGACACCTTCATCCACGTCGGTCCCGGTGACGTGACGGCCGGCATGGCCCGTCGCACGGTCGGCGACGCCACGGTCGAGGTCGTTTCCAGCCCCGAGGACATCCCCGGCGTCGTGAAGTCCCTCGTTACCATGGGATGACTCAGGAGCAGTAATGAAGACTTCACAGATAACCGGGTGGGGGAAATGCATGCCCCCCAACGTCCTTTCCAACCACGACCTCGAACAGATCATCGACACTTCGGACGAATGGATCAGCACGCGCACCGGGATCAAAGAGAGACGTATCAGCCACGTCGACACCTCCGACATGGCCGCGGTGGCCGGGCTTCGTGCCCTGGCCGCCGCAGGCAAGACCCCCGAGGACGTCGACCTCCTCCTCGTCGCCACATGTACCCCGGACTCCCTGATTCCGTCCACGGCGTCCCTCGTGCAGAAGAAGATCGGCGCCAGCAACTGCGCCGCCATGGACCTCAACGCCGCCTGCTCCGGGTTCGTCTACGGGCTGGTCGTCGGGACCAACATGATCAGGGGCGGGACCAACAACACGGTCCTGCTGATTGGCGCCGAGAAACTCCATTACGTGATGGACTTCACGGATCGGACGACGTGCGTCCTCTTCGGAGACGGGGCCGGAGCCGTGGTGCTGGAGCCGAGCGACGGTGAGTCCGGTCTGCTCGCCTCCAACCTCGGTCTGGACGGATCGGTCTATCACATCCTGGAGACGCCGGTCGACGGGACCATGGGGGACCGGACTCAACCCGATCCGGCAAAGAGCGGGGTGTCGATGGAAGGCCAGGAGGTGTTTCGTCGGGCCGTCACCAAGATGGGTGAGTCGTCGATCATCGCGCTCAACGAGGCCGGCATCGATCTCGAAGATGTGGATCTGCTCATCCCGCATCAAGCCAACGTGCGGATCATCGACGCAACGGCACGCCGACTCGGGCTTCCCGAGGCGAAGGTCTACGTCAACATTCACTCCTACGGCAACACCTCGGCTGCGACCATCCCGGTGGCCCTCACCGAGGCCCTCGAGGAAGGCCGGATCAAGCCGGGGGACAACATCGTCTTCACTGCGTTCGGTGGCGGGTTGAGCTGGGGCTCGGCCGTGTACAAATGGGGCGATCGGATCGACCCGATCGCCGAGTCGGACGCCGCCCTGCCCCCACCGGACCGCGACACGATGGAGCTTCTCCAACCCAACTTCGACTTCTTCGGCTTGCCGGAGAAGCAAACGTGACGGAGGGGTCCGAACCGAGAACTGCTCTCGTCACCGGGGGATCTCGTGGCATCGGGCGCGCCATGTCTCTGGCCCTCGCCTCCTCCGGACACCAGGTCGCCGTGAACTACTCGTCGAATGCAGCCGCCGCCGAGGAGGTGGTCGCATCGATCGAGTCCACCGGTGGGCGCGCCATAGCGGTGCAGGCCGATGTGAGTGACGAGGCGGCAGTCACAGCCATGTTCGAGATCGTGACCGGCCAACTGGGAGCACCTCTCGTGCTGGTCAACAACGCAGGTATCACCCGGGACCAACTCCTGCTGCGCATGAGTGTCGAAGACTTCGATGCAGTCATCGCCACGAACCTCCGGTCCGTGTTCTTGTGTACCAAGGCGGCCCTGCGTGCCATGTTGCGTTCGCGTTGGGGGCGGGTGATCTCGATCGCCTCCGTGGCCGGCATCGTCGGCAACTCCGGTCAGGCCAACTACGCCGCATCGAAAGCCGGGATAATCGCCTTGACGAAGTCGGTGTCGAAGGAAGTCGGCTCCCGTGGGATAACGGCCAACGTCGTGGCTCCGGGTTACGTCGAAACCGACATGACTCAGGGTCTCGCCGAAGACGTCAAGACTGCGGCGGCCGGAGCGGTGAGCTTGGGACGATTCGGTCGCCCCGAGGAGATCGCCGGGGTTGTCCGCTTCCTCGCATCAGACGAATCGTCGTACCTCACCGGACAGGTGATTTCGGTCGACGGCGGTCTGTCGCTGTAAGTTCTCGCCAACCAAAGAAGGAGAAAAAGGAAAATGGACAGGAGCGAAGTCTCCGAGAGACTCACGGGAGTGCTCGTATCCGAGCTCGGTTTGGACGCGTCGAAGATCAAGGACGACGCCCATTTCGAGGAGGACCTCGATGTCGACAGCCTCGGCGTCGTGGAGCTGTTGATGGCTCTCGAAGACGAGTTTGACGTGAAGATCCCCGACGAGGAAGCCGAGTCCATCATGACCGTCGGCCAGGCCGTAGACCTCGTCCATCAGAAGCTGAGCTAGACCCCGAGCCCCGGGTTCCGGGCGTCGAAACCGACGCCGGGAACCCCAGGGTTCGTTGTATCGCTATTGACGCTCCCGCCACTCGGCGAGGCTGCGAAAGACGAGGACGAGGAGCAGGGCCACTCCGACCGTCACGACCAGGAACGAGAGGACGGCGAAGAACGCCGCCCAGCCATAGCAAGGTCTGACAACACCGGCGAGGTCGGGTTGTCGGCAGGAGACGTCGGTGACCACCCAGCCGAGAGCCGCGGCCAGGGCACCCAACGCCAGGGCGGGGACGGCGATCCAGGGGTTGGGCATCCGTCTCATCGACGTCGCCCGGTGTCGTCGATGTCGGCCGCGTCCAGCACCTCCCGCGGCACGAGCTCCGGGGGGATGGGGAAGGTGGTTCCGGCCTCGACCGGCGGGTGATAGGACGCCTTCACTGCCCGGTGCCACGAGGCCCCCCCCACGACGACTGCCAGCACAGCCGCGGTGATCCCTCCCCAGAGCCCGAGAAGAGGGGAGAGGGCGAGAGTCATGACCGGCCAGACCAATCTCACTCCGAGAAGACCACCGGGAATGACCCGGCTGTAGGCGAACGCGAAGCTGGGGGCACTCAACCCAACGACCAGGAGCGCCCACGGCGTGGCCTCGTTGCCGGCGAGCCCGAGGACACAGGGGGCGGCGAGAAGGATCAACGGGGGAGCGATCGCCCGGGGCGGAGGCCCGGAAGCCGAGGGCAGCCTCCTGATGCCACCAGTCAAACCGGGGGAGAGGAGGGCAACCGTGGCCAGCCCGGTCAACCCAACGGCAAAGACCCACCAGACGTCGATGGGACGAATCAGGGCCAGGGCCAGTCCGAATCCGATCGAGACCAGGCCGAGACGGTGTGCCCAGCGTCCGCCGACGACGACCATGCCCACGGTGGCGACGGTGGCCATGGCCAGCAACCCGACCCCGTAGAGCAGTGCCGGCGCCCACTCCAGCGGCCCGGGATCGACGATCAGAGCCACGATCCACCCGAGGGCAGCGAGGAGCGTCGTTCCGGCGAGGAGGGGTTTGGTCACGTGAGAAGTCTGCCAGCAGACGAACAGGTTCGTGAAGTCTCAGGCTCCGGTCAGGCCGAGGTCGGGCCCTCCGGGGGGCCGGCGGTGGTGACCACCCTGAGGTCGGACTGGCGCTCCCCGAACCTGGGGCTCTCACCTGGATCCCAGAAGGTCTCCTCCTTCCAGGACCGGCCGGGTCGCAGTGTGACCACCGAGCCAGGACCCGGTTTTGAGTCGTGGAAGGTCGAGAAGTCCGAGCCGGTGAGGGCAAAGCGAGCTGCCTGGATTGTGTCCTGGTGGGAGACGACGATGACGTCCCCGTGGGGATGGTCGGTGTCGAGGGCCCGTGCCACCGAGGAGAGGCGGTCGGCGACATCTCGGAGTTGCTCCTCGACGAAGTCCAGCTTCTCGGGGTGGTCGAGATAGGCCTCCAGCTCACCGGGAAAACGCTCCGGCAGGGAGTTCCACGGGTGACCCTTCCACCGTTCCATCAGTGACCAGTCGGTGAGCTCTGGGTGTACTCGCACCGGCACACCCGACCGGGATGCGATCTCTTCGGCGGTGCGCAGGGCCCGTTGCTGAGGCGACGACCAGATGGCCACCACCGCCCGTGGCCCGAGATATCGGCCCACCCGGCGAGCCTGCTCCAGGCCGTGCGGGGATAGGTCGAAGCCCGGCATGGAGCCACACACCAGATGATCGGGGTTGTCGACCTCTGCGTGCCGTACGAGATGGACCAGGGCTGCCATTGACCTCCGTAGTTTGGCCCGATCCATGCACTAGGCCCGGTAACTCGCCTCTATCGTCCGGGACGATGGCCACCAACCCGCTCAACCCGGCCTTTCCCTTCCTCCTGGATATGGCCGTCATGCCGGCGCACAGGCACCCGACGTGACGTCTTGGAGCGAGCCGATCCTCCATGTCGACATGGACAGCTTCTTCGTCGAAGTGGAACGGCTCGACGACCGCGCCCTGGTCGGGCATCCGGTCGCAGTTGGTGGGAAGGGCCCGAGGGGTGTCATCGCCAGCGCCTCCTATGAGGCGAGGGAGTTCGGAGTTCGCTCTGCCCAACCGACGGCAACCGCACTCCGGATGTGCCCCCAACTCATGGTCATCTCGCCCCGCCACGGTCGGTATGGCGAGGTCTCGGAGGATCTGTTCTCGATCTTCAGGGGGTTCACGCCACTCGTGGAGGGTCTCAGCCTCGACGAGGCCTTCCTCGATGTGACCGGTCTCCGACTCCACTTCGAGTCCCCGGTCGACGTCGGTGAGGCGGTTCGAGCCGAGATCAGAAACCAGATCGGTCTCCCCGCCTCGGTGGGAGTGGCGTCGGTCAAGTTCGTCGCCAAGCTGGCGTCGGAGGCTGGGAAGCCCGACGGGCTCCGTCATGTCCCCAAGACGGAACAGGAGGGGTTTCTCCGCCCTCTCCCGGCCACGTCGCTGTGGGGCGTGGGACCGGCGACAGCGGCGGCGCTGACCCGCCTCGGTGTGGAGACGGTGGGCGACATCGCCGACCTGCCCGCCCCAGCCCTCATCACCGCAGTGGGGCCGACGACGGGCCGGCACCTCCACGACCTGGCCAACGGGGTCGACCCCCGTCCCGTGGTCCCCGACTCCAGCGCCAAATCGATCTCGGTGGAAGAGACCTACGACATCGACCTCGAGTCGTTGGAAGTCATCGAGACGTCGCTTCTCGCCCACGCCCAGAAACTCTCCGGGCGATTGCGCCGGGCCGGCCTGCGCGGGAGGACGGTGACATTGAAGCTGCGCAGAGCGGACTTCACGACCATCACCCGATCCCAGACGATCCCTGGCGCCACCGACGGAGCCCGGGAACTGTTCCAGATCTCACGTGAGCTCCTGTCGGAGGCGGGTGACCCGGGGGCGGTGCGTCTCCTGGGTCTGGCCGCCACCTCGCTCGAACCCGGATGCGCTCCCGCACAGCTCGAGATCGGTGGGTCGGAGACCTGGCAGCGGATCGAGTCGGCCCTCGCCGAAGTGCGAGATCGCTTCGGTGACGACATCGTCGGACCAGCCCGGTTGCTGTCGCGAGAACCAACTGAGAAACGACACGAAGAACCCTGATGCGTGTCTCACATTCAGGTGTATTGTTTCAGGAAGACACCAAGTGGTTACCGGTGTGGTGAGAGATGCCATTGGATGACAAAGAGCAGCGGATCCTCGCTGAGATAGAGCGACAGTTCTACGAGGAAGACCCGGAGCTGGCCAGGGCGGTTCGCAAGATCGAGAAGCCGGCCCGCTTCGGCGTCCGACTGTCCTTGCTCGGCATGGTCGTCGGTCTCGTGATCGTCATCGCCTACGTCAGTTACCTGTGGGTGGCGGTCGCCGGATTCGTCCTGATGGTCGCTTCGGCCACCTCGCTCGTGAACGCACTGCGCCTCCGCGGCTGGCGCGAGCACGACCCCGAGCCCGAAGACTCACTCCCCGAGTAAAAGCCCCCGGCCCCGACCTGCGGGGCCGCCACGGAGCCGCTATCGTTCCCGCCCCGCCGACCTTCTCCTGGCGCTGATGCCGGTCGGTCGGAGGAGGAGCGAGCCATCCCCCGGTTCGCCACAGAGTTTTGGAAGGAAAGAGTGGAGCAAGCATTCACCGCCGAGCAGGCATGCCGGCTGAGTAACTGCACACACCATCAGTTGCGCTACTGGGACAAGGTCGGACTCGTAAAACCATCGCTCCAGCCGACCGGCGGCCGACCCGGCGTGAGACGTCTCTACTCCTTCCGAGACCTCGTTGCCCTGAAGGTCGTCCGCAGCCTCCTCGACAACGGCATGTCGCTTCAACGGGTCAGACGCGCGTGGGACTACCTGCGTCGCGAGGGCAACATGGACAACCACCTGTCCGAGGTGAAGCTGGTCACGGACGGCCAGACGATCTTCAGAGTCAGCAGCGACGAGGGTGAGTTGATGGACGCTCTCAGGGAAGGGCAGCTCGCCTTCTTCGTCGCCATCGACGAGATCGTCCACGAGGTCGAGGAGGACGTCAGCGGCTTCGAGCTCGACCGGGATCGATTCCTGACCATGCTCCGGCGTGTCGAAGACGACATCGAGGAAGAGCGCCGCGTCTCGGGGTCCTGACCCGCTCGTCAGTCACGCTTGAAGAGGGATCGGAGGCTGAAGGCCGCCTTCACCTTCCTCGGAGTGTCGTAGGTCCTGTCGAGCCACCACTCGGCGCCGTAGAGGTCTGAGTCCCTCGCCTGACCCGATCTGCCCCCGTAGACGGTCGACGCGTAGCTAGTCGCCAGTGGGATGAGTGCGTCGTCGGTGCTCCGGGCGAGCTCCAGGGGAGTCTGGGCGGCCGAGATCGGCTCTCCGAGGTCGGAGAGGCGATCGACGATCTCGTCCCATGCGGCGGTGATGTCCCCCTGACGGATCCGGGCCAGACGGCGACGGCGACGCACCATCTTGAACACCGGGATCGCCGCCAGAAGGGGGACGAGGACCACAATCCCCAGGATCCACCATGGGGTGCCGCCACCAGAGGTGGCTTCTGTTTGAGGGTCGGTGAAGTCGAGTTCACCACCGAGGTTGAAATTGCCTTCGGGTAGGGCCAGGTCCGGATCCGTGGTGATCCCCTCGGGCAAGTATTCGTCAACGTCGAAACCGGCGGTGATGCTCGGAGGTTGTTGCGCGTAGTCGGTCTGAGCAGCGCGGGGAGTCGGGTCGAACATCGTCCATCCGAACGGCTCGAGCCAGATCTCGACCCAAGCGTGGGCATTGCGGTCGCGGACGACCACCTTCTCGTCTCCATTGTCCTGGATCTCGACTTCGCCCGGGGTGAAACCCCACACCACACGGCTGGGCAGGTCGATCGTCCGTGCCATCAGAGCCATGGCCGCGGCGAACTGTTCGCAGTACCCGGTCCGGTAGTTCTGTGAGGTCGAGTCGGTCAGCCAGTCCTCGAGCACCAGGGACCCGGTGCCGGTGCTCACCTGGTCGTCGTAGACGAACCCATCCTCGCCACCCTGGAAGAACGCCTCGAGGAGGAACGCCTTTTCGAAGTCGCTCGAGGCACGGGCGGTCTGGGCCCGTGCCAGATTGCGGATGCTCACGGGGAGGTTGGCCGGGTACTCGGTGTAGAAGCCGAGGTTGGATGGGCCAACCACGGGATCCTCCACGACCTGAGGCTCGTACGGGAAGTCACCTCCCTCGGCTGCAGCGGCGAACATCGGGGTCAGCTGCCCGTCTTCGCCGGTGGCCAGAGCACCCAGGCCCGAGGTCCGGTCGGCATGGATGGTCTCCACCGTGTAGGCGTCGCCGTCCTGGAGGATGGGCGCTGTGTACAGGGCAGAGTCGGACAGGACCTGGAACTCGTTCGGCAGGCGGCCGTCGGTCTCGTCGGGGGGCGGATGGATGTTGACCGGCACTCCCGCTGTCGGAGCGATCTCCGACCTGAGGTTTTGGATCCTGACGTTCGACACGAAGCGGTAGGAGGGTCCTTGGAAGATGTCGAATTCGTTGGCGAGGGCCCGGCCCTCCTCGAAGCGGGTCAGACGGGTGTCCGACCGGGTCCACCCGGTGTCGACCCACTCGTCCAGTGTCTCCATGCGGGTGTAGATCTGCCCGGGTGGTGGAGCGCCCGCCCCCAGGGTCATCTCGAACACCGGGGTGTTGCTCCGGCTTATGACCCGCTGCTGGAGGTCGACGAGACGGTCGGCGGTGAATCCGCCCTGGCCACTGCCGTATCCACCGCTCCCTGACCCACGCCAAGGGGCGGTTCCGTACTCGGACACGACCGCAGAAGCGTTGGTTGCGATGAAGAGCGACCCAACACCGAGGGCGACGGCCATGATCCCGGCCAGGGCCGCGGAGCGACGGGCGAGCGGACGTCCTTCACTATCGCGCGCCCTGCCGGTCTCCTCTCTCCGCTCCAGCGCCAGGGAGACCACCGAGAGGCCGAGGACGAGGGAGGTGCCGATCATCCAGAAGACGCCGCCCTCGATGCGATCGAACACGGCGAACTGGAGATACATGACCAGCGAGGGGAGAAACATCGCCGCATAAGGGCCGCCGGTCGTGCCCCAGGTGAACAGGGCGCCGATTGCCCACATCGTCCCGGCGAGCGCCGCCAGGAGCCCGGGACGCGCCCCGACCGGGGGAACCCCCGACTGGACTATCCGGAAGGCGATGTCGAGCTGTTCCCAGGTGGCGGCGAGTGTGTCGCCCGTGGGCAGGATGCCTGCGACCAGGGTCTCGGGAGCAATGATCCGGAGGGCGAGGAGGGTTCCGCCCGTGACGAAGATGACCAGTTTGAGCCAAAGTCGCTGGGTGAGCTGGCTGAGCAGCCACCACCCGACCGCTCCCAGGAAGGCGGAGGCCAGCAGGATCAGCTGCCACTGCGGTTCGGTCCTGCCGGTGAGGAAGAGTCGACCGAGACGGCCGATCATCAGCACGAACGCGAGGATTCCGGCTAGCTGGCCGAGGCGGCGTCCCATGCCTCTCCAATCGAGAGCATCCAGGCAGGAGCCCAGTCTTCGCCCGGGGCGACGGTGACGGTGGTGACACCGAGCCTGTGGAACCCGGCGAGGGTCTGTGCGGTGGTGGACGACGCTCCGAGCAGGACCGTCGTTGGATAGTCGCGGCTCAGTAGCTGTTGAACCGAGACCAGGGTCCGGTCGGCAGTGCCCGTCACGATCACCAGGGCGCCACCGCCGCCCTTCTGCCGAATCCGCGAGGCGACGGCCTCGAGGTCCACACCGGCGTTGGGCTCGACCAGCGCGAGCTTCTCCATCGCAGCCGCATATCTGGTGGCGTCGAAAGCATTGGGGTCGCCGGCCCATAGATCTGCATCGAAGCCCGACTTGACGAGGTGAGTCACGACGCTGGCGGCGCCGGAGACCGCGGTCTCGAAGGCGTCGGAGGATTCGTAGACCGCCGGGCGCACGTCGAGCAGGACCAGTGCGCGCGACTGCCACGGCGTTTCCAGCTGTCTGATCATCAGCTTGTCCGTCCGTGCCGAAGACGGCCAGTGGACCCGGCGGAGGTCGTCGCCGCGTTGGTACTCACGAAGGGTGTAGAAGTCCTCGCCGCCCCGCTGGGCGTGCTCCGGACGTGACGCTGCCATCGACGGATCCTGACCCCGCACAAGCGGGAATCCCGACAGACGCTCGACTGTCGGGTAGACGATCAGGTGATCCGTCGGGCCGTCGGGTGCTGCCAGCTCGGCCAATCCCAATGGGTCGGTGGCCACGGCCCGGACCGGTCCGACCCGATAGACACCCCGTGGTCGGCACATCACCCGGTAGGTGGCTGTCACGGTCGCTTCGGGATCGATCCCCGAGACCTCGAAGTTGGCCACGCCGAGATTCGCCACCTCGTCGACGATGGCCAGGTTTCGAACCGGCCGTCGCGAAGGGTTTCGGAGGGTGAGCGTCACCTGAACCGTGTCACCGTTGTGAACCGCCCCGCTGCCCAGGCGACGACCCATGCGCAGATCGGGACGACGGAGGCGAACGAAGACGATCGCACCCAGTTGGCCGATTATGAAGAACGCCCCGGTGAGCAACAGCTCCTCCTCGCCGAGCAACCACCAGAGGACCACGAGGGCGATTCCGGCCCCGAGGAGTGCCCAACCCCGGGTCGTGGGCATCAGGTGGCGATCCGGGAGGTGGTGCCGGGGACTCGGATCCGGCCCATGACGTCTTCGATGACGGCATCGATGGTCTCACCACGCATCTGAGCCTCGGGCCGAAGCGCCAGGCGGTGCTCCAGGACCGGGTTGGCCAGAGCCTTGATGTCGTCGGGCATGACGTAGTCCCGTCCGTTGGCGGCGGCACGGCTCCGGGCGATCCTCTGTAGGAAGAGGGCCGATCTCGGCGAGGCGCCGAGCATCACGTCGGGGTGGAGACGCGTGCCTTCGACCAGGTCGACGATGTAGTTCTTCACCGAAGGAGACACCGCAACCTCGCGGGCGATGTCGACCAGCTCGTGAACCTCGGACAGCGATGCCACCGGCTCCAGGTCGTGATACGTGGACCTGACCCCATGCGTGTCGAGGATCTCCAGTTCCTTCTCCCGGCTCGGGTAACCGATGACCACCCTCATCATGAAGCGGTCGAGCTGAGCCTCGGGGAGGGGATATGTGCCTTCGTGCTCCAGCGGGTTCTGAGTGGCGATCACCATGAAGGGCGGTGCCAGCTCGCGGGTGACACCGTCCGACGTCACCTGACGCTCCTCCATCGCTTCGAGGAGTGCGGACTGGGTCTTCGGGCTCGCCCGGTTGATCTCGTCGCCGACCACCACGTTGGCGAAAATGGGGCCGGGCTTGAACTCGAACGCACCGTTGTTCCGATCCCAGATCGACACCCCGGTCACGTCGGAAGGGAGCAAGTCGGGCGTGAACTGGATGCGGTGGAACTCGCCGTCGATCGACTTGGCCAGGGACTTGGCCAATTGAGTCTTGCCCACCCCGGGAACATCCTCCACGAGTACGTGTCCCTCGGAGACCAACGCCAGGACCATCAGCTCGATCACGTCCCGCTTTCCCTGGATGACTGTCTCGACGTTGCTGACGATGCTGTCGAAGCGCGTGCCGAACAGTTCGATTCGTATGGATCCTGCCTCAGCCAAGCGTTTTTCCCTTTCGGTCGGCGCCTGTGAACTTTAACGGTGCTTCCGATTTGCGGTGCCCGTGCTGCAACCAAACCGGGCGGATCCGGCACTAAACTCACGGTCCAGGCACCGTTTACAACGTCGGGAGGCGTCAATGGGTTTCGAGCGGGGTGTCGTCGGGGATTTGGCCAGGGCCATCGTCCGGAGACCGGCGCTGCTACTCGAGATCGTCCGCGCCCGTTTTGCCTTCAGGGAACGGGGCCGGCTCCGTCTCTCCGACCATTACCTGCAATGGCGTTCCTTCACCGCATACGGTGATCGATTGGCCACCGCCAGCGCGCACGATCTGGTTTACTACCTGGAGTGGCGTAGGGAGATGCGCTCTGTCCGTAAGAGGGAGCGGGTGGCATGACTTCGAGTCTGGCCAGCAGACTCGGTGATATTCCGGGTGTGGCATCGGTCTCGATCGACCTGGAAGGGTTCGGTCGGGGTATCGACGTGCGTCTCGAGCCCGGCGCCGACGAGCTCGCCGTCATGGAGAAGCTGAGAGCGCTGCTCGCCGCCTACGGGGTCAAGCACGAACGGCAGGCTCGCACCACAGCTGTCAATCGCCACGGCCTAGCCCCCAGCATCGGAGTCGACGTCACCATCACACCCGTCGAGTCCGGGGCGCGGATCGAGGTGGCCACCCGGAACGTCAGGTCCTTTCGGATCGTCGCAGCCAGCCCTGTGTCCATCGCCCAGGGATTGGCCGATGCCTGGTGTCAGGTGATCGGTCGGATCCCGATCGAGATCGTCGAGATCGAGGTCGACCCTGATGATCGGCTCACGGTGGTGGCCTTCGACGGCGAGCACGAGTCGCGGGGGAGTGCCCCCATCGGCGCAGGTTGGCTGGAGGCTCTCACTCGAGCCGTCGGTGAAGTCATCGGTGAGTCGGGTGTACCCGACCTGAAGCGGGCCGCCAGCTGATATTCGGTGGACGCACCGAGCAATTCGATCTGCCTATTACGATTCTCGCAGGTAGGCCTTAGGTATGACCCGAGCGCTGGTTTTGAACGCGAGCTATGAGCCGCTGTCGGTCGTGAGCGAACGGCGGGCGGTCATTCTCGTGCTGAATCAAAAGGCGAGCGTCGTCGTCGAGCGGGGCGAGACCTGGTCCTCCGAGTCGAGGTCGCTGACCCTTCCTTCCGTGGTACGCCTCAATCGCTACGTCAAGGTGCCCTATCGCCGGGCGGTGCCTGTGACCCGCAGGGCAGTCTTCGGGCGCGATGGACACGCCTGTCAGTACTGCGGCGGACCCGCCGAGTCGCTCGATCACGTGCAACCCCGGTCCAAGGGTGGTGATCACAGCTGGGAGAACGTCGTGGCCTGCTGCCGGTCCTGCAACGTGCGCAAGGGTGCCCGCACCCCGGCCGAGAGCGGTCTGCGGCTTCGCAGCCAACCCGGCCCACCCCGTCGCTTCGCCTGGATATACGCGTCCACCGGTTTCCAGGTCGACCCTTCCTGGCATCCCTACCTGCTGGCGGAAAGCGCCTAGCCCATACCGACCAGGGGGACCACGCCGACAGCCCCGGGTTTGTCGGCCCCGCAACCCAGCGGATCCGGATGGCCATCGTGCAGTGCGGTGCCTCGACCGGACTTGTCTGCACACTCGAGGTGAGGGCTGAATCGATCGTGCAGCGATCTGCTTCACCGGCACACGGTGCGCGCCCCTCGCCTGTCTGACCCGTAGTCGCCAAACCCGGTTGGCTCGATCGCGCACGTCTGAACCACGTGATGGGTGGTGGTGGGGCGAAAGGGTTGACATGTGGGGCAAAGTGGGTCATAGTGGCGTGTACGTCACCGAAAGGGGGCGTGACCCCACGCAAGGGGGAAACGGACAGTGAGGAAGAACGGAAAAGAGCAGAAGTGTTCCTCGGCGAGTACTTCCACAGCCTCGACGGCAAGGGACGGGTGGTCATGCCCTCCGGTTTTCGCCGTCGTCTCGAAGACGGTTGTGTCATCACCAAGGGACAGGACGGCCAACTCGTCATATTCCCTGCTGAGGACTTCGAGGCAAAAGCGGCCGAGATGATCGAACAGCATCAAGACCGAGCCGCCCGCCAGTTCGCCCGGACCCTGTTCGCCGGAGCAGATCTCCAGAGCCCCGACAAGTCGGGGAGGGTCCTGGTCAAGCCCGACCTGCGTGACTTCGCCAAGCTCGAGCCGGGCACCGAGATCGCCGTGCTCGGCCTCTTCGACCATGTCGAGCTGTGGGAGAAGAACCGCCATCTCGCCGAGAAGGCTTCCGGAGACGAGGCCTACATCGAGGAGGCCGACTGACGACGACGAGTGGTTTGGGCTCATTGCGAGCCCTCCGGAACCAATTGGAAGGCCCCTGACTCCGCCCGCCTCTAGTTGGTACCAGCGCCCGGAGGGCTCGCAATGAACCAGGACCAGGGCAGCGAAGCCGCCGGCTACCACCAGCCGGTCCTGGCAGACGAAGTCGTCGAACTGATGGCACCCGTGGTGCCCGGAGTGGTTGTCGACGCCACTTTCGGGGGCGGGGGACACACGAGACGAATGCTGGATGAGTTTGGAGACGAAGTGACAGTGGTAGCGATCGATCGGGACCCGGAGGCCGTGGCCAACGCCGCAGGCCTCCCGATTCTCGTCATCGAGGGGAATTTCAGCGACATCGACACGCTGGTCACACCCGTGGTCGACGGCCCGGTCGCTGGTGTCCTGTTCGACTTCGGTGTCTCCTCGCATCAGTTGGACGAGGCCACCCGCGGCTTCTCCTATCACCGGGACGGGCCGCTGGACATGCGGATGGGCCCCGACGCGGGGATCACCGCCCACCAGGTGGTCAACGAGTGGGCTGCCGACGACCTGGCCCGAATCATCCGTACCTACGGGGAGGAGCCTCTGGCCCGGCGGATCGCCACGGCCATCGTGGCTGCCCGCCCGATCGAATCGACTGCCGCACTGTCCACCGTCATCGCACAAGCGATGCCCGCGGCCCGGCGTCGGGCAGGTCACCCTGCCCGACG
>DASTOM010000007.1:0-104983 GCA_035762545.1 Acidimicrobiia bacterium | reverse complement strand
GGCGTCAGACGGACACCCAGCCCTGACCACCGTAGATATCGACCCTGCTCGCCCCTGCAGCATTGAGCACCTCAGTGACTTCGAGGTCCGAATCGTCGTCGACGTTGACCGAGACCATGGTCTCGCCCGCCGAGACGCGATCCCGGTAGTGCCGGGATATCTCGTGGTCGGCGTGCTCGTGATCGTCGACGGCACCGAAGATTGCTCCGGCGGCGCCCCCGAGGGCGGCCCCACCGGCCGCGCCTACAGCGGCGCTTCCCAGGACCCCGGCGAGGGTGCCCGCGGCGAGGAAAGGTCCGATACCCGGGATGAGCACGAGACCAGCCGAGGCGAGCAGGGCTGTCCCCGCCCCAACGGCGGCTCCGCCGATCGCGCCACCGGCTGCTCCTTTGCCCGCTTCGTGTGCCACTTCATGATCCTCGTCCATGTAGTCGTCGTCATCGAAGTAACCCTCATCGGTGACCACTTCGCCGCCCTCATCCCGATAGCGGTCGACGTATCCAAGATCTGTGGCGTCGTAGCCACGCTCGTCGAGTTCTTGTATCGCTCGCTCAGCCTGCGCACGACTCGTGAAGAGCCCTACTACCTCACTCATGTTTGCCTCCAATGTCGATTGGCGGTGTTTCGATACCCATGAGTCGCAACCTCGAAACGGACGCATACCGGCGCCGCCGGGACCTAATCCTCTGGTCGAGCCTGAGAGCGTCGAGCATCATCGGGCCAATGGGGGTCAAACGACCCCGCGAGGAGATGTTCAAATGAGCGTTCTGACCAGGAGCGTTTTCGGTTCGTTGCATACGGCCGACCGCGCACCCATGCCCCGACACGTCTACGTCCTGACTTGGCTGCTCGCCACCGTCGGTGCCATAACGGCGGCGCTGACCTTCTTCCTGCCCGATGTGCTTCAGGGTCCCGCGGTCAGCAACGGAAACGCCCGTGGGACCGCTCTCGTGATGCTCATCCTCGCGACGCCACTCCTCCTATTGGCGATGTGGCAGGAGTATCGGGGGTCCTGGAGGGCGCGATATGTCTGGCTCGGTTCTCTTTTCTACATCGCTTACAACGCCTTTCTGTTCCTTTTCCTGACCCCCTTCAACAGCCTCTTTCTGCTCTACGTCGCCACCGAGTCGCTGGCGTTGTTCGCCATCTTTTCGCTCGTCGGCGCGTCCCGCGACATTCCGCCGATCGAGCAAGCCGAGCAGATGCCGGTTCGGACCCTGGCTTTTCTCATCTGGACGATCGTGGTTCTGAACACACTGGCCTGGTTGCAGGTCATCGTCCCGGCGATGCTCTCCGACAACCCAGGCGAGTTTCTCGAGGGGCTCGGAGTGGCCACGAACGCCATCTACGTGCAGGACCTGACAGTGTGGCTACCGGTCATGGCGGTTTCGGCGTGGTGGATGTGGAACCGTCGGCCACTCGGCATCTTCCTGACCGGTTCCTGGCTGGCTTTCGGGGTCCTCGAAGGGATCGGAATCGCCGTCGACCAGTGGTACGGCCACCGAGCTGACCCGCTGTCGCCTCACGCCTCG
This sequence comes from Acidimicrobiia bacterium, assembly GCA_035762545.1. Lineage (GTDB taxonomy): Bacteria > Actinomycetota > Acidimicrobiia > Spongiisociales > ZC4RG35 > JANQRA01. The sequence goes on along the minus strand of DASTOM010000007.1, from coordinate 103,451 downwards.
GAAGAGGTGATCCCGCTGATGATCGGGCTCGCCCTGGTCAATCTGATCGGGCTCTATATCTACTTGCGTCATTGGAGTCGATCGCCAGGTTCATACGACGACAGCCACCAAGACTCGAAGGAGACATGAAATGAAGACCGCAGATGTGTTGACCCAGATCCCACATCCGAGGGAGGCTGGCGCCGAGATGGCGGCCATCCGGCCCTTCCATCGCGACGGAACCTGGACCGGGGTGATCCATCCCGGAGGGATGGGTCCGGGTACGCCACTGCAATTGGCCCACGGCAGAGCATCGCATCATTGGATCCAGGACGGACGATGGGTGGTCGGGGATTACGAACAGGATCAGTTGCTCGAGGACGGCACCTACGTCCTCAAGTGGGAACTCCACTGGGTGTGCGGCTGGGATCCTCTCGCCGGCGAGTACAAAGCCACCATCGCTGACAACTACGGACGGGCCTCCGTGCTCCATGGCCGGGTGGACGGGCGGCGCATGATCTTCGAGTCGATCGGCGATCAGCCGCCTCGGCTTCGACTCATATGGGAGCTCACCCCCGAAGGCAACATCCTCTGGACCAACGAGATGAGTCTCGACGGAGCGGCCTGGATGCTTGTCGAGGACTACGAGATCAAACCCTCGGACTGATCGGCGGTTGTGGAGACCTCCTCGCCGGTGTGTTTCCAGCAGACTCGAAGGTGTCGGTTCACGTCGACCGACCACACCTCCTTGACTGCAGTGCCGGCGCAGCCGGCGATCTCACAGAACGACTGGGCAGGGTCCGTGGCTGGGGTCTCGGTCATCATCGCAACATACGACGCCAGGGTTACAGGAAAGCGAACTCCTCCTACTCGCCCCAGTCCTGATCGAGGTCGTCGAGGCTCAAGTCTCCCTCGGCGTGTTTCTCACAGACTTCCACTTCCCGGTTCATCCCGGCAACCACCCAACGAGATCTGGTGGCAGCGTCGGTGCAGCCGGCGACCCCGCAGAATGAGGTGGCGGCTATCGGTCTCTCTTCGGTCATGGCCGGGATCCTACGCCACCACTAACTTCCACCAGCGATGAGTGAACGACTCGACAATTGGATGGACCAGTACGTGCTCGCCTGGAGCAGCAATGAGACCGATCACATCAAGGCGCTCTTCACTGATGACGCGGTCTACGACCCGCAGACGGCAGGTGGTGAGTGGGAGGGGATCGATGAGATCGTCGCCGCTTGGCAGGAGATAGAGGACGCCGAGGACAACTGGGACTTCGAGTGGTTGCCCTTGGTCGAGACGGATGACATCGCCGTCATCACCGGACGCACTCGCTACTTCGAGCCCGCAGCGAGCTACCGGAACCTGTTCGTCATCAGGTTCGCAGACGACGACCGCTGCTACGACTTCACGGAGTGGTACATCGAGGAAGACACTGAATGACGACGGCGTTCGTCCTCGGCGGCGGCGGCCGCTGGGGTGCCGTCGAGGTCGGCATGATCCAGGCTCTCGACGAGGCGGGCATACAGCCTGACTTGATCCTGGGGACGTCGATCGGGGCGTTCAACGGCGCTGTGATCGCCGACTACTCGGGTAGGGAGGGAGTGGATCGACTGACCGGGTTCTGGGAGGAGGTCACAGGGGTCGATCTCTTCCAGAGCAGCTTCTTCGGCCGGGCCAAGCGGGTAGCCACGATGAAGCCGTCGATCCACGAGACCGCAGAGCTTCGGATGTTGATCGAACACGCGATCCATCCAGACACCCGGATGGAAGACCTGCACACACCGTTCCAGTGTGTCGCCGCTTCGATCGAGAAGACCACCGAGCACTGGTTCTCCACCGGGTCAGTCGTCGACGCGGTCCTCGCCTCCTCAGCGGTTCCGGCCCTCTTCCCACCCGTCGAGATCGACGGCGAGCATTTCTACGACGGCGGCCTCGTTGACTCGGTCCCCCTTTCCCGAGCGGTGGCCCTGGGCGCTGACATCGTCTACGTCCTCCAGGTAGGTCGCATCGAGTCGCCACTACGCCCCCCGGAGCGTCTCTACGAGGCTGCGTTCATCTCGTTCGAGATTGCCAGGCGGCATCGGTTCGCCACCACCATGCAGAACCTTCCCGAAGGCATCGAAGTCCACCTGCTCCCCACAGGGAGCCCGGTCGCCTGGGATGACCGCAGCCAACTCAAGTGGAAGGACACTGGGGGGATCGAAGAGCGGATGAAAGGGGCCTACCGGGCCAGCGTCGACTATTTGGCGTCACTCGGTTGAGCCCTCCACCCCGGCCAATCCGACGGTTACTCATCGCCCCGGCCCTGGTCGTCGGAGTGATTGCCGGTGCGGTGACGCTTCCGATCATCATCATCGGCGCCGCATTCTTGTCCCGCTATGTGCCGGGCAAATGGCGCATCCTCCGCATCGTGTGGTTTCTCTTCCTGTACCTGCTCATCGAGGCGGTCGCATTGACGATGATGTTCGCCATGTGGATTCTCTCCGGGTTCGGGTTGAACATCCGCAAGCCGGCATTCATCGACGCCCACTACGTCCTGATGGCCTGGATGATGCGCCGGATCGTCGCCTCGGCGAAGTTCACCTTCAGACTCAGCATCATCCGGGAGTCGTCGCCTGCAAGCACACAACGTGCCTCGTCACCGGAAAGACGGCCAATCATGGTGCTGAGCCGTCACGCCGGGCCCGGTGATTCGATCCTCCTCATGGATGCGCTGGCTAACACGTTTCACCGCCGGCCCCGGATTGTCATGAAGGAGTTTCTCCAGTGGGATCCGATGATCGACGTCATGATCAACCGCCTACCGTCGGCGTTCGTGAAGGGGGGTAAGGACGGTAGAGACGAACTACTGGAGACCATCGAGGCAATGGCGTCCACGATGGGCGAGAACGACGCGTTCGTGATCTTCCCCGAAGGTGCCAACTACACCGAGAAGCGGGCGAAACGGTCGATCGAGAAACTCCGGGAGATAGGGCGACCCGACCTGGCGGAAAGGGCGATGGAGTTGCAGAACACTCTCCCTCCTCGGTCCACCGGTGTGAAGACTGCGCTGGCCGTTGCCCCCGAGGGAACCGATGTCTTCTTCGTGGGACACGCCGGATTGGAGACGTTCGTCACCCCGGGTGACATCTGGCGTGGGATCCCCACCAACACCAAGGTGGTCGCCCGGGTCTGGTACACCCCGGCAGAGGCGATCCCCCCTCCGGAGGAACAAGAGACATGGCTGTTCGACACCTGGGCCGAGATCGACGACTGGATCGGGGAGCGGCTCGTCGACACCGAGGAGCCGTTCGACGACCCCGACCACTACTAGCAACTTCGGCGAACCCGGGGTACGTCAACCCATATCCGGGTGAAATCCGCTCAGGTTCGTTGAAGGCTCGTGAGTCAACTGGTAGATGAGCGGATTAGGCCCGTATACGGGCCGAGCAACCCCGGGTTGCAGGAAGGTGGTCTAGGACAGCCAGGCCGGCCTTCGCGACTCGTAGTCGGCGATCGCGTTGCCCTCCTGGAGGGTGAGGCCGATCGGGTCGAGTCCCGAGACGAGCCGGGATTTGGCTCCGGGGTCGAAGTCGAACTCGACGGCGAAATCTCCGCACTCGATCATCTGGTTCTCCAGGTCGATGGTGATGATCGCTGTCGGGCTCTGCGCCAGATCCTGGAGCTGGCCGATGATCTCGTCGGGGAGCTCGATAGTCAGCAGGCCGACGTTCACCGAATTGTTGCGGAAGATGTCACCGAACGAAGGTGCGATGACCGCATCGAAACCCCAGTCCTGGATCGCCCAGACGGCGTGCTCCCTCGACGAGCCACAGCCGAAGTTGCGCCCGGCGATCAAAACCTTGGCCCCCTGCCTGGTCGGGTCGTTCGTGAAGAAGTCCGAGCTCGGCTTGCCGTCCTCGGTCGTCGCCCAGTCGAAGAAGAGGAAGTCTCCATAGCCGGTTCGCTCGATCCGGGTGAGGAACTGCTTGGGGATGATCTGATCGGTGTCCACATCCGCATGGGGGAGAGGGACCATGCGACCCGTGACTCTGGTGACCGGTTTCATGACCATTCCCTCACGTCGACGAGGTGGCCCGCCACAGCGGCGGCCGCTGCCATGGCCGGGCTGAGCAGGTGGGTGCGGGCGCCACGACCCTGGCGACCCTCGAAGTTGCGGTTCGACGTCGAGGCGCAACGCTCCCCGGATGGGATGACGTCGTCGTTCATGGCCAGACAGCTCGAGCAACCCGCCTCCCGCCAGGAGAATCCGGCGGTCTCGAAGATCTCGGCCAGTCCTTCTGCCTCAGCCTGAGCCTTGACCTGCATCGAGCCGGGGACCACGACCGCGTTGACACCGGTGGCCACCTTCCTGCCGGCCACCACCTTGGCCGCCTTGCGCAGGTCCTCGATGCGACCGTTGGTGCAGCTGCCCAAGAAGACGTGCTCGATCGGGATCTCGGTGAACGGCGTGCCCGGTTTCAGTGCCATGTACTGGAGGGCACGGGCCACCGAGTCACGCTCGATCGGGTCGTCGAATGCGTCGGGGTTGGGCACCGAGGAGGTGATGGGAGCGGTCTGACCCGGATTGATCCCCCAACTGACGTGGGGCACGAGGTTGGCCGCGTCGATGCGATGGGTCGTGTCGAAGGAGGCACCTTCGTCGGTGACGAGACCGGCCCAGTATTCGACGGCGGCATCCCAGGCGGCACCTTTCGGCGCCTGGGGCCGTCCCTCGACATAGGAGAAGGTGGTCTCGTCGGGGGCGATCATGCCTGCTCGGGCACCACCCTCGATCGACATGTTGCAGACCGTCATCCGCTCTTCCATCGTGAGTCCCTGGATCGCCTCGCCCCGGTATTCGATCACATGACCGACGCCACCTCCGACACCGAGCTGGGAGATCATGCCCAGGATGAGATCTTTGGCCTCGACCCCGTCCGGCAATGCACCGTCGAACTCGACGGCCATCGTCTTCGGGCGCTTCTGCCAGAGGGTCTGGGTGGCCAGTACGTGCTCGACCTCGGATGTCCCGATGCCGAAGGCGAGAGCACCGAACGCCCCGTGAGTCGAGGTGTGGCTGTCACCGCACACGATCACCTTGCCCGGCTGGGTGTACCCGTTCTCCGGGCCGACTACATGCACGATCCCCTGACGCGGGTCGTCCAGTCCGAAGAACGTGATCCCGTGCTTCTCGGTATTGGTCTTGAGTGCGTCGACCTGCTTCTTCGACTGGGGGTCGCGGATCCCGAGCGAGCGGGAAGTGGTCGGTATCGCGTGGTCGACCGTCGCCAGGGTCAGGTCCGGGCGACGTACCTTCCTCCCGGTGTGCTCGAGACTGGAGAATGCCTGCGGCGACGTGACCTCGTGCACCAGGTGCAGGTCGACGTACAGCAGAGCCGGGTCCTCGCCGGTGACGACGTGGTCGTCCCAGATCTTCTCGAACATCGTTCTGCTGCTCAAGCAGACACCTCCACGGATTGGTCGACGAGAGCGGCTACGCGGTCACCGACTTCGGTCGTCGTTGCACCCATTTCACCTGCTCGAAGGGATGGGAGCGAACCGGCCACCGTGGCGACGGCTGCCTCGATCGCGTTGGCGGCCTCGGACTCGCCGAGCTCCCTCACCATCATGGCAGCGGCGCCTATAGAGGCCAGTGGGTTGATCTTGCCTGTCCCCTCGAACCCGGGCGCCGTCCCGCCAATGGGCTCGAACATCGACACGCCTTCGGGGTTCACGTTGGCCCCGGAGGCGATCCCGAGCCCACCCTGGATGGCTGCGGCGAGGTCGGTGATGATGTCTCCGAACATGTTGTCGGTGACGATGACATCGAAACGTCCCGGATCCTCGACCATCCAGAGACAGGTCGCGTCGACATGCGCGTATGTGGTGTCGATGTCCTCGTATTCCGTGGCCACCTCATTGAAGACCCGCATCCAGAGGTCCCACGAGTACTTGAGGACGTTGGTCTTCCCGCATAGCGTCACATGCTTGGCGGGACGGGTCCGGGCCAGCTCGAATGCGTAACGGATGCACCGCTCGACTCCGTGACGGGTGTTGACCGACTCCTGTACGGCCACCTCGAACGGTGAGCCCTTGGCGGTGAAGCTGCCCTTCCCGACGTAGAGACCCTCGCTGTTCTCCCGGACCACCGTGAAGTCGACGTCCTCGGGGGTCACGTTGGCGATTGGGGAGTGGACACCCGGATGGAGCTTGACCGGGCGGAGGTTTATGTATTGGCCGAGCTCGCGTCGCATCCGGAGCAGGATGTCCTGTTCGAGGATGCCCGGCGAGACATCCGGGTGTCCGACCGCTCCGAACAAGATCGCATCGGACTCCCGCAGCTGGGTCAAGACATCACCGGGGAGGGTCTCCCCGGTACGCAGATATCGCTCGCCGCCCAATTCGATGGGGGTGAACTCCAGTTCGAACCCGTATCGCTGCTGTGCGACATCGAGAACCTTGACCGCCTCGGCGACCACCTCCGGGCCGGTGCCATCGCCACCGACCACAGCCACCCTGTGGCTCATCGGAACGAGTCGGTTACGCCCTGGAAGACTTCCATCCCCGAGACGACGTCGTCGACGATCTCCTGGAGCCGGGCGCCAGGCACCTCGCCGTTGGGATCCGCGGCATCCTTGGTGCGGGCGAAGGCCCGCTCGAAGGAGGACTGGGAGGCGAAGGTCACGCCCATCTCCTCGAGTGCGTTTTGGAACGCCTCTCTCTGCTGGCCGTCGGCCATCGTCTTGTCGAGTGTGATTGTCCGTGTCATGTTTGCTCTTTCATTCCTGGTTGTTGCATCGATGTGTCACTTCTGGCCCACCACCGTCCGTGCAACGTCGGAGAGTTTCTTCATTGCGACCCGGCCCGACTTCACCAGGTCGATCAGTCCGTAAGGCTTCATATGCTCGAGGAACGAGGCGAGGTGCTCGGGTGTCCCGGCCAGCTCGAAGGTGATCGAGTCCGAGGAGAGGTCGACCATACGGGCGCCGAAGAGACCTGCGGTGTCTCCGATCTCGCCACGGCTCACTGCATCGCATGAGATGCGTGCGATCATCACTTCGCTCTCGAGGGCCTCCGACCGCTCAAGCTCGGTGACCTTGATGACGTTCACGAGCTTGTGGAGCTGTTTCTTCAGCTGCTCCAGCTCTGGTGCATCGACGACGACGGTGATGTGGGAACGCCCCTCGACGTGGGTCGGCCCGACGGCGAGGGAGTGGATGTTGAAGGCGCGGTTGGAGAACATCGCCGAGACGCGGGCGAGAACACCTGGCTTGTCCTCGACGATCACGGACAGGGTGTGCTGGCTCAAACCGACGCCACATTCGGGGACTCGGATCTCAGGTCCTCGAGTCCCATGACTATTCCGTCGTTCGAGCCGCCGGCGGGGATCATCGGGAAACACATCTCGTCGGGGTCGGACTTGACCTCGAGGACGACGGGCCGGTCGTCGACGGTCAGGATCTTGTCGATGGCACTGTCGACCTCGGAGGGCGCTTCGACCTGCAGGCCGACGCATCCCAGAGCCTCGGCGAGCTTGGGGTAGTCCGGCACGGTGGTGCCCAGGTCGACTGCAGAGAGCCGACCTCCGTAGAAGAGGTTCTGCCACTGCTTGACCATCCCGTAACCGCCGTTGTTGAACACCACGATCTTCACTGGGATGTCCTCGGTCGACGCGGTTATCAACTCCTGGAAGGTCATCTGGAAACAGCCGTCACCGTCGAGGCCGATGACCAGTTGGTCGGGTCTGGCTGCTTTGGCGCCGATGGCGGCCGGGATGGCGAAACCCATGGTCCCCAGACCGCCCGAGTTGATCCAGGTGCCGGGCTTGGAGAAACCCCAGAACTGCGAGGCCCACATCTGGTGCTGACCGACCCCGGCGGCGATGATCGCGTCGCCTCCGGTGATGGCGTGGAGACGCTCGATGAAGTACTGGGTCTTGATGGGACCGTCGTCTGGCTGGTCGTAGCCGAGAGGCTTGGTGGCCTTCCATTCCTGGATCTGGTTGAACCAGGCCTCGCGGGTGGGAGTCGGATCGCCATTGCGTCGGCTGAGCAACCTGTCGAGGAGGGCCTGGAGGACGAGTCTGGCGTCGCCCACGATCGGGATCTCCGGGTTGCGGACCTTGCCTATCTCGGCGGGGTCGACATCGACGTGAATCACCTTGGCGTTGGGTGCGAAGGCGTTGACGTCACCGGTCACCCGGTCGTCGAAGCGGGCACCGACTGCGATCAGCACGTCCGACTTCTGGATCGCCGTGGTCGCGGTGTAGACACCGTGCATGCCTGGCATGCCCAATGCCAGCCTGTGATCGTCCGGGAAGGCACCGCGGGCCATCAAGGTGGTGACCACCGGCACGTTCGAGGCTTCGGCGAAGGCGAGGAGCTCGACACTCGCCTTGGACAGGATGACGCCGCCACCCACGTACAGAACGGGTCGCTCGGCGGACTCGATCAGCTCGACAGCGGCTTTGATCTGCCTGGGGTGGCCGTGGGACGAAGGCGGCTTGTAGCCAGGCAGACCGGCAAGGGTCGGTGACGACCACTCTGTGCGCTGGTTGAGGACGTCTTTGGGGACGTCGACGAGCACCGGGCCGGGTCTACCGGTGCGGGCGATGTGGAAGGCCTCGTGGATGATGTCCGGGATATCACCGGCGTCGGTCACCAGATAGGAGTGTTTGGTGCAGTGCATCGCGAGACCCGTGGTGTAGGCCTCTTGAAAGGCGTCGCTCCCGATTGCGGCGGTTCCGACCTGGCCCGTGATGGCGACCAGCGGAGTCGAGTCCATCTTTGCGTTCTGGAGGGGTGTGATGAGGTTTGTTGCCCCAGGCCCGGAGGTGGCCATAGCCACACCCACCCTGCCGGTCGCCATCGCGTAGCCCTCGGCCATATGGCCGGCCCCTTGCTCATGACGGGCCAACACGTGACGTATCGAGCTGTCGAGCAGAGGATCGTAAGCGGGGAGGATCGCCCCGCCGGGAACCCCGAAGATCGTCTCCACGCCCTCGTGCTCGAGGCTCTCGAGGAGTGAATGCGATCCGGTGTAAATCTTGTCTGTCATCGTTCTGCTGTCGTGTCTCACTGGGGGTACGAAAAAACCCTCCGGTGACGGAGGGTTGAGCACACGCAGACGTCTGCGTGTGCTACTCGATGAGGAGTACTACGAGATCTGCGTGAAAAGTCTTCATGTGCGAATACCGAGTATTGCCGTTATCGACAACTTATGTCAAGACAATGAGCGGTTTTTGGCGAGGTTTGGGCTGTAGACCCCGCTCAGCGACGTCTACAGCCCTGGGTCGCGCTCAGGGGGCCTTCTTGGGATCGAGGAAGGGCATGAGGCCGCGTAGTTCGGAGCCGACTTTCTCGATCTGATGCTCGCGGTTGCGGGAGCGCTGTTCGAGGAGGAAGGGAGCGCCTTCACGAGCCTGGGCCATCCACTCGTTGGCAAAGGCACCCGACTGGATCTCGTTGAGGACTTCCTTCATCGCGGCGCGGGTCTCGTCGGTGACGATGCGGTTCCCCCGTGTGTAGTCGCCGTACTCGGCCGTGTCGGAGATCGAATAGCGCATCCATGAGAGTCCACCCTCGAAGAGGAGGTCGACGATCAGCTTGAGCTCATGCAGCGTCTCGAAGTAGGCCGACTCCGGCTGATACCCGGCTTCGACCAGAGTCTCGAACGACGCCTTGATCAACTCGGCGACACCACCGCAGAGGATGACCTGTTCACCGAACAGGTCGGTCTCGGTCTCCTCCTTGAAGGTGGTCTCCAGGATTCCGGCACGACCGCCGCCGACGGCCGAGGCATAGGAGAGGGCGAGCGCCAGGGCGTTCCCGGACACGTCCTGATGGACGGCGACCAGACAAGGGGTGCCTGAGCCCTCTTCGTAGGTGCGGCGGACGAGGTGACCGGGGCCCTTCGGAGCCACCATGGAGACGTCGATACCATCGGGCGCCACTATCTCGCCGAAATGGATGTTGAAACCGTGGGCGAACATCAGCGTGTCGTCCTCGCCGAGGTTGGGGGCGATCTCGGCGGTGTAGATGTCCGCCATGACCTGGTCGGGGACGAGGAGCATGATCACGTCGGCCGCTTTCACTGCGTCGGGAACCGACATGACTTCCAGACCGGCTTCCTCGGCAGCCTGAACGCTTGACGACTCCGGCCGAAGGCCAACTACGACATCGACACCCGAGTCGGCGAGGTTGCGGGCGTGGGCGTGTCCCTGGCTGCCAAATCCGATGATCGCAACCTTGCGTTGCTTGATCAGATCAGGGTCGCAGTCGCTGTCGTAATAGATGGTTGCCATGTCGGGATTCTTATATCTTTTGGCGACCCGGGCCAAACGGGGTCTTAGGATCACAGCGATGACGACCAAGACGAGATCAAACGACGTCACAGAGGGTCCGGCCAAGGCCGCAGCCCGGGCGATGCTCCGCGCCGTCGGCCTGACCGACGACGACTTCTCGAAGCCCCAGGTTGGCGTGGTCTCGGCCGGAAACGAGGTGACACCCTGCAACGTCACCGGTCCCGAGCTCTCCGAGCACGCCAAGGCCGGTGTCGCCGGCGCCGGGGGAGTAGGGCTGGTCTTTTCGACCATCGCCGTATCCGATGGGATCTCGATGGGTCACGAAGGGATGCGCGCCTCGCTCGTGTCCCGCGAGGTCATCGCTGACTCCGTCGAACTGGTCATGCACGCCGAGCGCTTCGACGCCATGGTGTCGATCGCCGGATGCGACAAGTCACTGCCCGGGATGATGATGGCTGCAGCCAGGCTCGACCTGCCCGCTGTGTTCCTGTACGGCGGATCGAGCCTTCCCGGCAATTACCGCGGGCGCGACATCTCCATCGTCGACGTGTTCGAGGGGATCGGTGCCGAGTCCGAAGGTCGGATCACACGTGAGGAGCTCAGAGAGATCGAGATCGCCGCCTGCCCCGGAGCTGGAAGCTGTGCGGGGATGTTCACGGCCAACACGATGGCTTCGGTCGGTGAGGCGATCGGCATCTCCCTTCCCGGTTCGGCCGCGGTGCCCGCGATCGACCCCCGTTTGCGCGAGTACGCACGGAAGTCGGGTGAGGCAGTCATGGCTCTCGTGGAAGCCGGGATCACCGCCCGGCAGATAATGACCCGGCCTGCGTTCGAGAACGCGATCACCACCGTCATGGCCCTCGGAGGCTCCACGAACGCCGTCCTCCACCTGATGGCAATCGCCCACGAGGCCGGAGTCGAGTTGGAACTCGAGGATTTCGACCGCATCTCCCGGAGAACCCCTCACATCGGTGACCTCAAACCGTTCGGGAAGTACCACATGGTGGATCTCGATCGCATCGGAGGGGTTCCCGTCGTCCTGCGTGCGCTCCTCGACGAGGGGTATCTCCACGGGGACGCATTGACGATCACCGGAAAGACGCTCGCGGAGAACGTCGCCGACGTAGGTTTCCCGTCGGATCAGGACGTGATCACCCCGGTCGACCATCCCCTTTCGACCGAAGGGGGAATCGCAATTCTCAGGGGGAACCTCGCGCCAGACGGAGCAGTCGTGAAACTCGCCGGTATCGAACTCGATGTCTTCGAAGGCCCAGCGCGGGTATTCGACGGAGAGCAAGGCGCCCTCGAAGCCCTGTTCCACCATCAGATCAATCACGGTGATGTCGTGGTGATCCGCACCGAAGGGCCGAAGGGCGGGCCCGGGATGCGGGAGATGCTCCAGATAACCGCAGCGATCAAGGGGGCGGGATTGGGCAAAGACGTTCTCCTCATTACCGACGGTCGGTTCTCCGGAGGCACCACCGGTCTGTGTATCGGTCATGTCGCCCCCGAATCGGAGGTTGGAGGACCCATCGGGCTCGTGGCCGAGGGTGATCGGATCCGGGTCGACGTCGCCGCCAGGACCCTGGATGTCCTCGTCGATGAGAACGCCTTCGCCGAGCGAAGAGCTGCATGGCAGCCCATCGCGGCCAGGTATCCGACCGGTGCGCTGGCCAAATACGCGCAACTCGTGGGTTCGGCGGCGAGTGGTGCGGTGACTGGCTGATGACGCGTCCTGGGCGTGAGGAGGGCGAGCTCGGGTTCCTGGGGAGGATGGCTTCCGGTGCCAGCGATCGAGTCTTCGACATCGTCGATCCGAACATGGTGCTCGACCACATAGATGTGGATGCCTTGCTCGACCGGATCGACGTCAACGCCCTCCTCGACCGGGTCGACGTCAATGCGCTTCTCGATCGGGTAGACGTCGACGCTCTGATGGAGCGGGTGGACATCGATGCGCTGATGGATCGGGTCGACGTGCCGGCGCTGGTCGAGCGGGCCGGCATCCCGGAGATCGTCGCCGAGAGCACGAGTCATCTGACCGGATCGGCGCTCGACTTCTTCCGCAGACCGATCGTCGGTTTGGACGAGATCATGTTCCGGGGGTTCAATCGTCTGATCGGGAGGGATCCCACAGGGTACCCCCAAGGCCCCGGGCACCTGCCCGAGGACATGGATCAACAGCATGCCGCATCCGTCGCCATCAAGACGGGCCGCTACGCCGGGCCGCTGACTCGACTCCTTTCATTCATCGTCGATTCTGTCGTCGTCACCTTCGGCTTCACATTGCTGGTGGCGGGGGTGGTCTTCGTGATCAGGTTGTTCGACCCGGACTTCTCGATCCCCACCCAGTCGGGCTTGATCTACTCGATAACCCTGGTCCTGTGGGCGTTCTTCTACCTGTGGATCAGCTACGCCGTGTTCGGGAAGACCATTGGCAAGATGCTTCTCGGGGTCAGGGTGGTCAGCAGCGACGGACAGATAGTCCTCAAAGGACGCCAGTCGTTCCTTCGGGTCCTCACCTACCCGTTGAGCTTTCTGATCTTCGGCCTGGGTCTGTTGGGGATCGTCTTCAACCGCCAACGCCAGGCTTGGCATGACAGGTTCGCCCACACCGCCGTCGTGTATGACTGGGGGTCTCGCACCGCCGGGATGCCGACACCCCTGGCCGACTACCTGGCTCGCAAGGGCGCCAACGTCTAGCGGAAACGGGCGGGACTCGTCCGTTCCGGATCGACGCCCACCTCGCTGAACCCATCCGGCAGGGCGCTGTCAGTGATCAGGCTGGCGAGTAGGGAGCCATACGCCGGCGACGTCTGCACCCCGATGCCACCCTGGCCGACCAGCCAATAGAAACCAGGAGCGGTCGGGTCCTCTCCTATGACGAGGTCACGGTCGGGGGCGAAGGTACGTAGCCCGGTCCATTGCGAGTTGACCGTCCTGATGTCGAGGGTCGTCGCAGTGTTGATCCTCTCGATCGCGAGGGCGACATCCTCCATGCGTGGTCTGGCGTCGGTGGGTTCCGAAGGGTTCTCCTCGGCAAGAGAACAGAGGAACTGGACTCCGTCAGGCTTGAGATACCACTGTTCGCGTGTCTCGACGATCATTGGCCAACCCGACGACTCCTCTCCTCCCGGGACCATGAAGGCCGTCCGGCGGTAAGGCTGGAGCCCGATCGGATCGACTCCCGCCATGTCGGCGACCACGTCTCCCCACGCCCCGGCACCGTTGACCAGGATTGGTGCTGACAGCTCCCTCCCGGATGCCGAGACCACCCAGTCCGGTCCGCGCCGTTCGATCGACTCGACCCTGGCCCGGGTGACGATCTCGGCCGCGTTCTTGCGGGCGATGCGGACGAACGCCTGATGGAGCGCGGCCACGTCGATGTCAGCACCGGAGGGTTCGAGGAGACCACCGCTGACCCAGTCCGGATCGATCGCCGGGAACCATTCAGCCACCTCTGCAGGACTGAGTTGTTGGTTGGCCGCCCCGTTCAGTCGCCCCATCTCTGCCTTGGCTGCGAGATCCTCGATGCCCGCGGCGTCGGCGACCCACATGATGGGTCTCGAAGATAGGAGTGGAGCGTCCACCGAGCCCTCAGGCGGGTTCTCGAGGAAAGGTCGGGCCGCTTTGACGAGTGGACGGGCGCCGGCAGAGCCATAGTTCTCGACCAGCATCGCGGCCGAGCGCCCGGATGTGTGATAAGCCAGCGAGGACTCCATCTCGAGTACGACGACATGGCCGTGCTGGGACAGGAACGAGGCCGCGGAGATACCGGCGAATCCACCACCGACGACGATGAAGTCGGTCACGGGTTGACGATCACGCGACCTATGGCCTTGCGGTCGGCCACCCACTGAAGGGCCTCAGCCCCGTCGTCGAGGCTGAACCGCCTCTGAATTGTGGGGGATAGTTTCCCCTCCGCCGCCCACTCGACGATCGTCCGGAAGTTCTCAGCATGGCGGGCGGGCTCCTCCTGGGTGAACCGTCCCCAGAACACGCCGACCACTGAGTTGCCCTTCAGCAGTGGGAGATTCAGCGGGATGCGAGGGATGTCTCCCGCCGCAAAGCCGATCACGAGAAGCCGACCATTCCAGTTCGTCGAGCGGAGCACCTGCTCGGTCATGTCGCCGCCGACCGGGTCGTAGACGACATCGACACCGCCACCATTCATCACCTGGTCGATGGCATCGCGGATCGGCGTGGTGTCATAACGGATCACGTCGTGAGCGCCGGCCTGGCGGGCGGCCGCTTCCTTCTCCTCAGAAGAGACGGCGGCGATGACCCGAGCCCCCATCACATTCCCGATCTGGACCGCTGCCATTCCCACTCCGCCCGAAGCGCCGAGCACCAGGAGCGATTCGCCGGCCTGCAAACGGGCCCGGTCGACCAGAGCGTGATAGGACGTGCCATAGCCACCGGGCAGAGTGGCTCCGATGTCAGAGTCGATCGACTCGGGGAGTTTCGCCGCGTTCTGGGCCAGGATCACCGCCCGCTCGGCGAGCCCTCCGTGAAACGCGAAACCGCAGACACGATCGCCGGGCGAGAACCCATCGGCACGGTTGGCCACGACGACGGTTCCTGCCAGCTCGTACCCGGGAGCAAATGGTGGGTCCGGCTTGACTTGATAATCACCCTTCACCATCAGGGTGTCGGCGAAGTTGACCGTCACCGCCTCCACGTCCACGAGCAGACTGCCTGGCCCGGGCTCAGGGTCGGCAAGCTCGCCCACTCGGACGCCCTCGATCCCGGTGTAGTCGTCACATATCAGCGCTTTCATGGGCTTCAGCCTATGACGAAGCGTCACCCCTGCGCTTCTGACACAATCGGGTCGTGCCCGTCGAGCCGCTTCCGTCACGGTTCTCACTTCCCGACCCAAGGACCGCGGAGGGCGACGTCGTGGCGGTGGGAGGGGATCTGAGTCCGGGTACGGTGCTCCAGGCGTATCGCAAGGGCATGTTCCCCATGAATCTCCACGATGGGGAGCTGGGCTGGTGGTCCCCGATCGACCGCACGATCATCCCGCTCGATGGCCTCCTGGTCAGCAGGTCCCTGCGCCAATCGACCCGGAGATACATGGTCTCCGTCGACCAGGACTTCGCCGCGGTCATCCGGGGATGTGCCGAGAGTGATCGGCCCAACGGCTGGATCACCGATGAGTTCGTCTCTGTCTACGAGGAGCTCCATGAACTGGGATGGGCGCATTCCATCGAGGTATGGGACTTAGACCGGGAACTCGTCGGTGGCCTCTACGGCGTGTCGGTGGGCGGCCTATTCGCCGGTGAGAGCATGTTCCACCTGACCAGGGACGCATCGAAGGTTGCTCTCGTCCATCTCGTTGTGGTGATGAACCGCGGAGGAGTCCTGCTCGACGTGCAGTGGCAGACACCCCATCTCGAGTCGCTAGGTGCCGTGGTCATCGGCCGGGACGAGTACCTGAGGCGGTTGCCGGCGGCGCTGGCGGCTCCCGGACCGTTCGCCGAAAGCGCCGGGTAGAGTCGCCGCGTGCTTCAGGGAGCAGGATGGCGCGAGCCCTCGTAGCGGGCGTTGACCTGACCGCGATGGGTCGTCGGGTGGCCGAACGGGCGAGACTCCTCGCAGAGGAGTGCGGGGCGACGGTCGAGCTCGTGCACGTCATGGAGCCCGTCGGGGAGGCGATGATCGACCCCGGTCTGGCCAGGCTGATGCGGGACCACCAACGCGCCGAGGCGGAGAAGATCCTCGAATGGGTCAAGGAGCGCGGGACCACGAAGGTCGACCTCCACGTGGTCAAGGGCTCGCCGTCCTGGGAGCTGACCTCCAGGGCCAAGAGGGCCGACCTGACGATCCTCGGCTCATCGACGGTGGACGCCTTCGCCGCCGGGCCAGTCTCATTGCGAGTCGCCCGAATGGCCACGAGCGATGTGTTGATCGTGCGCCGCCAGCCCAGAGTCGCCTACCGCCGTGTGATTGCCGCTGTCGACTTCTCCGAGGCTTCCCGGGTAGCGGTGGATCGTGCGCTCGACATGTTTCCCGACGCCGACATCACCGTCCTCTACTCGCTCCCTTCCCGCTTCGACCCGATCCTGTCCGATGCCGGGCTGTTCCAGGAGGAGATGGACGCCTCACGGTCCAGCCGTCTCGAAGCCGCTAACGATCGAATGCTCGAGTTCGCCCAGGCATGGAATGGACAGGTTCGGACGATGGTCACCGATGGCCCGCCCACCGAGACGATCGATGAGGCGGTGCGACGTCGCAGCGCAGACCTCGTCGTCGTAGGTAGTCGCGGCGCTTCAGCCACCAGGATGGTCCTCCTGGGGACCGTCGCCGAGGGTCTGGTCACCAACGCCCCCTGCGACGTCCTCATCGCACGCTCACCGGCGGGCTTCAGACGGCCGTGAATCCGGGATACTTGGCGCGACCCAGGGCTGTAGACACCGCTCAGCGGTGTCTACAGCCCAGGGCTCGCGGTGTTCTGGTCAGCCGGCGTTGGCCAGAGCGGCCTTCACCGCTCTGGCGACGTAGACCTTGGCCAGATGGGTCTTGTACTCCTCGGACCCGTAGAGGTCCTCGAGGACGGTCATGCCCTCGACTGCGTTCTGGGCGGCTGCCTTGATGGCCTCGTCCGAACCGTCGGTTCCGACGAGAGCCTGGGCGACCCCGTCTGCGATCTGGGGCTTGGTGCCGACACCGGTCACTGCCACACGTGCCGCCTCGATCGACCCGTTCGACTTCTTCACCCAGGCCGCCGCCCCGGCAACCGCGTAGTCGGAATGACCACCACGTCGGCCCAACTTGTCGTAGGCCGATCCTTCGCCGGGACCGGCTTTGGGGATCCGGATCGAGGTGAGGATCTCGTTGGGCTCGAGCGCCGAGGTGAGCGAATCCACGAAGAAATCGCCCGCTGCGATCTCCCGGGTGCCACTGGACGATCCGACGACCATCACCGCGCCACAGGCCAGAGCGCCGGCAGGTTGGTCAGCAGCAACGTCGGCGTGTGCCAATGCTCCGCACGTGGTCCCTCGGTTGCGGACCTGAACGTCACCCGTCAGCGCGGCCGCCGCCGCCAGGGCCGCGGCGTGGGACCGAACCGCGTCGCTGGAGGCGGTGGTGGCGTGTCGTACCAGTGCCCCGATCTCGAGGTGGTCGCCACTGTCGTCGATGGAGTCCAGACCGGGGATCCGGCCGATGTCGACCACGACCCCGGGGGAGAAGAGCCTCATCTTCATCAATGGGATGAGGCTCATGCCGCCCGCCATCACCTTGGAGTCGTCCCCCAGGGCGCCATAGGCTTCCTCGAGGGACGTTGGGGCGACGTAGTCGAATGAACGTGGATACATGATCTAACCCCTTGCTTCCTGAATGGCGGCCCAGACCCGTCTCGGCCTGAGTGGCATGTCGATGTGTTTGACCCCCAGCGGCTCGAGAGCGTCGACGACCGCGTTCACGATCGTCTGCGCTGATCCGATGGTGCCCGCCTCGCCGATGCCCTTTGCTCCCAGGCTGTTGCAGAACGTCGGTGTGACTGTGCTGTTGAGCGTGAAGAACGGAACATCCGACGCGGTCGGTATCGGGTAGTCCAAGAGCGACCCGGTGAGAAGGTTGCCGTCTGGGTCGTAGATCGCCTCCTCGAACATCGCTTGCCCGATGCCTTGAACAACCCCGCCGTGCACCTGACCGGCCACGATCATCGGGTTCACCACATTGCCGCAGTCATCGACGGTGAAGTACTTCAGGATCTTGACGTCGCCCGTTTCTGGATCGACCTCGACCATGGCCAGGTGTGCCCCGAACGGCCAGGTGGCATTGGGTGGGTCGAAGATCACGTGGGACTCGAGCCCTCCTTCGATCTGACTCTCGCCCAACCGGTGAGGCAGATAGGCCGCAGCTGCGATGTCGTCCCACGACACTGTGCTGTCCGGGGAGCCGGTCACATGGCCGCCGTCGGCGTCCAGCTCGATGTCGTCTGCAGAAGCCTCCAGCAGGTGAGCAGCGATACTCCGGGCCTTCTCGGCCACACGTTCGGCCGCAGTGAAGGTCGCACCACCGTCCACGGCGAGTGACCTGCTCCCGAAGGTGCCTATCCCCATCGGTGACTCCTCTGTGTCACCCGTGATCACCCTGATCTTCTCGATCGGCAGCCCGAGCCGGTCCGACACGATCTGGGCCCATGTGGTCTGGTGTCCCTGCCCGCTGGGACCCGTTCCCGTCACCACCGTCACCGAGGTGTCAGGATTCACGCGAACCAGTCCGGTTCCGTAGAAGCCTGCAGGCAGACCATAGGTCGACCAGGAGAAGCCGAGCTCCGACAGCGCGGTGGGGGCAAATCCACACACTTCGCAGTAGGCAGACACGCCGACGCCGATGTAGCGCCCCTCCTCGCGCGCCTTGTCGCGTTCGGCCTTCAGCCCGGCGTAGTCGGCGACCTCCGCCAGCTTGTCGAGATTGGTGGCGTAGTCACCTGTGTCGATGGCGAAGCCGATCGGCGACGTGGCGCCCTCGAAGAACTGCGGGATGAACGCCTTCTTGCGGACCTCGAAGGGGTCGGCGCCGATCTCGCGGCAGTAGGCGTCGATGACCCGCTCCAGGTAGTACGCCGCCTCGGGTCGGCCGGCTCCCCGGTACGCGTCGGTGGTCATGGTGTTGGTGAACACACATGTCGCCTTCCAGTGGGTCGGGAAGCTGTATTGACCGGACCCGACGAACAAGCCCAGGAACGGGATGGCCGCGGTGAAGTTCTGCTCGTATGCGCCCATGTCGGCGATTGCGTCGAGCTCGTAGCCGAGGATCTCACCGTCCTTCGTCCCCACCAGGGTGGCGGTAGCGACCCACCCCCGTCCCTGAATGGACGAGACCGGTGCCTCACGCCTCGTCTCGGTCCACTTCACCGGACGCCCGAGCTTCTGGGCGGCGAAACAAGTGAGGATCTCGTCGTTGTAGATGTTGAGCTTCACCCCGAAGCCGCCACCAACTTCAGGCGCTGTCACGTGCACCTGGTTTGCATCGAGACCGAAAGTGGTCTTGATCGCCCCCATGAGGGCGTGCGCGACCTGACTGCTGGAGTGAACACGGAACCGCTGATACCCCTGGTTCCACTCGGCCACGACGGAGCGTGGTTCGATCGGGACAGGGATCAGACGCTGGTTGACGGCTTCGATAGACACGGTGACCGTGTCGTCACGCGCCTTGGCATCGGCGATCGTCTGCTTGGTTGCGGCGATGCCTTCCTCGTCACCCCAAGGACCGGCTTCCCAGGTGACCACGACGTTGGTTTCCAGATCACTGTGAACCAGGGCCTTGTCGGCGGCGGCATCCTTGAGGTCGATGACAGCCGGGAGGGGGTCGTAGTCGACCTCCACCAGGTCGGCCGCGTCTCGAGCCTGATACGTGGTCTCGGCCACCACCATCGCCACTGCCTCGCCGGCATGGTTGACCTCACCGTTTGCGAGTAGGGGCCGGCCCTTGACCACGACCACCTGTGCGATGAGATCACCGAGGTGAGCCACATCATCATGGGTGTAGACCGCTACCACGCCGTCAGCGGCTTCGGCCGCACTGGTGTCTATCGAGGTGATCTTGGCGTGGGCGTACGGGCTCCGAACGAATGCGACGTAGGCGGTGCCGTGAGGGGTGATGTCATCTACGTACGACCCGAGGCCCTGGATGAGGGCCGGATCCTCACGACGACGAACCGAACCTCCGAGTGCGCTCTTGGTAGCCACTATTCGCCTCCTCGCTCCCAGTCAGGCGGAGCGGGCTCGTCGCCTCGCATCTTGGCGCCGGCGTACTCGATGGCCCTGATGATGTTGTGGTATCCGGTGCAGCGGCAGAGATTGCCCTCGATGCCATGTCGGATCTCAGACTCCGATGGGTTGTTGTTCTCGGCGAGCAGTGCCGACGCCGACATGATCATTCCCGGGGTGCAGTAGCCGCATTGCAGTCCGTGCCTCTCCCAGAACCCCTCCTGAACTGGATGGAGCTCACCGTTGGAGGCCATGCCCTCAATCGTGGTGATGTCTGCGCCTTCGGCCTGAACGGCGAGCATCGTGCACGACTTCACCGCCTTGCCGTCGATGTGGACGGTGCATGCGCCGCAGTATCCGGTCTCGCACCCGACGTGTGTCCCGGTCAACCGAAGGTTCTCTCGAATGAAATGAACCAGGAGGGTCCGGGGCTCGACATCGCCCGAGACCGCCTTGCCGTTGACGGTCATCGATACTTCCATCGCGAGTCCTTTCGATAGCTGACCAACCCCCTGAACATATCAAGCGGACACCGGCGCGTGTCGGCCGGTGCGTGGAGATTTGTCGTGGAGCTCAGCCTGCGATGACCTCGTCAACGGCGGGGAGCCTGACGGTGAAAGTGGTGCCCTCCGGCCCGGAATCGAGAGCGATGGACCCGCCGATCCGTCCGATGATCGTGTGAACTGTGTGCATGCCGAGCCCGGTGCCCTTCCCCGGCTCCTTGGTGGTGAAGAACGGGTCGAACACTTTCGGTTGTATGTCTTCAGGGATGCCGTGCCCCGTATCGGAGATAGCGACGACGACCTCCTGACCGTCGTTCTTGGCAGTGATGCGGAGACGTCCTCCCTCCGGCATCGCGTCAGCGGCGTTGTCGATGAGATTGGTCCAAACCTGGTTCAGGTCGCGACCCGGCGCCTCTACGCGTAGGAGGTCATCGGCGAGGTTCAGCTCGATCTCGACGCTTCGTAGCTTGTGTTTGAGCAAGACGAGGGTGTCGCTGATGCCCGAGGCGATGTCGACTTCCTGAATGGGTGCGCGGTCGAGGAAGGAGTATTCCTTCACCACCCGGACCAGTTCGGCAATGCGTCTCGCACCGATGCCCAACTCTCCAACCACCTGGTCGGTGGCTGCACGTAGACCTATCCAATGAAGCAGAGCGGGACGGAGTTCTTCGCGCGATGCGGAAACAGCCTCCTCCAACTTCGCCTGGGTCCAACCCGCTTCGATCAGAGCCGGGGCTATGTCCCAAGCCGCATCTACGCCGAGTGACTCGAGCCATGTCACGAGTTGGTCTTCGGCGTCAGCGCGTTCGAGAGCCGATAGCGGTGGTCCCGGCTCCGGATCGAGGTCGATGGCTCGTTCGCCAAACTCCGATGACAGTCGTGTCGCGGTCTCCCTCAATTCCGCTTGGAGACGAGTCAGCTCCTGGGTGCTTCGTGCGACTGCGGCAGCGGGATTGTTCAGCTCGTGCATCAGTTGCGCTGCCATTTTTCCCAATGCAGCCATCCGTTCTTCGTGTCGCAGAGTGTCCTCGATCCCACGGAGCCGGGAGGTCACCGTCCTGAACATGCGTCTGACGACTCTCGAGTCGCTGAGCAGATCTTCGAATGCGGCGACGGGCACTCGAATCACATGTGACGGCCCCAAAGCCGAAACCGTTGCCGTGCGAGGCGCCTCGTCGAGGAGGGCGATCTCACCCACCACATCCCCGGGCCCTATGCGACCCAGCTCTACTTCCTTTCCGCCGCTCTGCTTGGTGACGACCAGCTCACCGGACACGACGACGTACATCTCCTCAGAGTCGGTCCCCTCTTGGATGATCACGGTGCCTTCGTCGAGGTCGAACTGTTCGGAGGCATCGCAGACGCGAGACAGGAGATCTCCGGGCAGGTCGGCGAAGTAGGGGAGTCCCCGAAGAATCTCTGCGGTCGATTTCAAAGGGAGGCCAGATGCTGATGTACGAAGCGAATAGCGGTCGATCCCTCACCGGTAGCGCCGGCGACTCTCCTGATGGAACCATGCCGTACGTCTCCGGCAATGAAGATTCCCGGAACCGACGACTCGAGGGGCAGTGGATCGCGGTCGACGTTCCAACCGGTGAGAGGGCCGAGATCGGATCCAGTCAGAACGAATCCCCTGTCGTCCAGTTGGACGATCTCGGACAGCCAGTCCGACTGCGCCCGCTGGCCGATGAAGACGAACACTGCGCCCGCCGGGCGGTCGGTGATCTCGTCCGTATCGAGGTTCTGGATTGAGATCGTCTCGAGGTGGCTCGTCCCCGTCGCACGAACGATCGCCGAGCGGGGGAGGACGGACACCGATGGGTTGGCTTCGATGTTCTTGATCAGGTAGTCGGACATCGTCGCCACGAGAGAATCACTACGGATCACGATGTTGACGTCGTCGGAGAAGCGAGTGAGGAACAATGCCGCCTGACCTGCCGAATTGCCCCCTCCAACGACGAACAAGGGCTGATTGCGGTGATTCTCAGCCTCGGTACGAGAGGTTCCGTAGTAGACGCCGGTGCCCACCAGATCGTCGAGACCCTCGGCCTCGAGTCGCCGGTAGTCAACGCCGCTAGTGATGACCATCGCCTTGGTGCTCACGGTCGAACCGTCGTCGAGATGGACGATCTTGTACGGGTCATTTCGCTCGATTGCGACAACCCGGGCCGGGACGAGCAGTTCTGCGCCAAAGCGGGTTGCCTGCGCGGCGGCTCTCCGAGCCAGGTCGCTGCCACTGATTCCTCGGGGAAATCCGAGGTAGTTCTCGATGAGGGACGACTGGCCCGCCTGGCCACCGGGGGCGGCTGCCTCTATCAGCAGCGTCTTCAGTCCCTCCGAGGCCCCGTAGACCGCAGCGGCGAGCCCGGCAGGCCCCGCCCCGACGATCACCACGTCGTACGTCGTCGCGGCGGCATGAAGCTGGAGACCGATTCTCTCCGCCAACTCCGGTAGCGTCGGTCTCGCCAGCGGCGGACCGTCCGGGAACAGGAACAAGGGAAGCGACTCGTCGTCGAACCCGGCGGCCTCCATGATGCTTCTCGCCTCGGGGTCGACCTCCGCGACGAGGGATCGGTAGGGGATCTGATTGTTGGCCAGGAAGGCCTTCAACTCGAAAGTCTCCTTGGACCATTCATGACCGATGACCCTGATTCCGGAAAACGTGGGGCGATAATCGGCCTGCCAGTCGATCAGGAGGTCGTCGAGAATCGGATAGAGCCTCTCCTCGGGGGGATCCCAGGGCTTCATGATGTAGTGGTCGAGCCCGACGTCATTTATCGCGCTTATGGCGGCCTCCGTGTCGGCGTATGCGGTCAACAGTGCCCGTTTTGCTGAGGGGAAGAGGTCGAGTGAGTGGCGGAGCACGTCCACTCCGGTCACCTGGGGCATTCGCTGGTCGGCGAGGATCAAGGCAACGGGCTCGCCTCGTGTCGATATCTCGGTTAGCGCATCGATCGCCTCTTGGCCGCCTCCAGCACCGATGATGCGGTAGTCCGTCGCATAGTGCGCCCGGAGGTCCCGTTGCACCGCACGCAGAACCTCAGGCTCGTCATCGACGGTGAGGATGACGGGAAGTGCATCGGTCATCGCGCCAGGAAATGGTCAGCGAAGCAGTAACGCCATGTTTCGCCCGGCTCGATCGACTGGATCAGTGGGTGGTCAGGGTGTTCCTCCCAGTGGTGCCGGGCGTGTCGGTTCGGCGAGTTGTCACAGCAGCCGACGTTGCCGCAGTAGAGGCAGGAGCGCAGATGCACCCATTTGGAACCCATCTCGACACACCGATCGCACACCTTCGATCGAGGCGCGGCAACCAGCGCCAACTCGGCGAAGTGGTCACATGTCGGCGTTGCCATCGGCCCTTGTTCCTTCCCTTCGGTAGAGCATCATACGAGGGGCGAGGCCGAGACGAGCCGTCAAAGACCGAGGACGGCGCCGACAGATCTGCCGCGCTCTATCCTCGCCTTCGCCGCTGACAGGCAGGCTGGGTATGAGCGTCATCAAAATCACCCCTCCACACCTCCGAACGAAGGAGGTCCAGGATCACAGGAGCGCGACGTGGCTCGAGCTCTTCTACGACCTCGTGTTCGTGGTCGCCGTGGCGATCCTCGCTGCTCGTTTGCTCGGCGATGCCTCGGGTGCCGGCATCGCGTCGTACTTCGGTTACTTTGCCCTGCTCTGGTGGCTCTGGGCGAGCCACACCTACTACGCCGATCGGTATGACACGGACGACCTCGTGTACCGGCTACTCGCCGCCGGGCAGATGGTGGCGGTGGTTGTCATCGCTGCTGCGCTCTCCCCAGACGTTGCCAGTTCGACGCGTGCGTTCGCCTTCGGCTACGCCGCCTCGCGAATTCTCCTGCTCGCCATGTATTGGCGGGCATACCGTCACGTGGCAGAGACCCGGGTCCTGGTCAAGGGCTACCTGCTCGGATTCGGCGCGGCGGCAGTGGTGTGGACAGCTTCAGCGTTCGTGCCCGACGACCGGCGGGTTGTCCTGTGGTCGGTGGCGTTGGCGATCGATCTGGCCACGCCGTGGGTCATGCGCAGGGAACAGGCGAAGGTCCCGCTCGACGTGTCACATCTGCCAGAACGGTTCGGGCTGTTCACGATCCTCGTGCTCGGAGAGTCCATCGCCGCCGTGGTGATGGGGCTCGGCCATTCAGAGTGGGCGGTGCTCCCGACCGTGACCGCGGCGCTCGGAGTCGGGCTTGCGACTGCCTTGTGGTGGCTCTATTTCGACAACGCACGCGGATCGGTCGTCCGCCGTGACGCCAGGGTGCGCCGCGCGTGGCGCCCGACAGTGTGGATCTATTCGCATCTCCCGCTGGCAGCGGCCCTTGCTGCCTCCGGCGTGGCGATGGAAAAGGCTGTCGCTCAGGCGGGTCACGGCTCGATGCCGGCCGGCGACCGGTGGCTACTCGTTGGTTCGTTGGTTGCGGTCTTCTTGAGCCTGGCCTTGATACAACTCGCAGCCTCGGTCGACGAGCCCGTCCAGGCGCGCGCCATCATCGTCAGCCGTCTCGCCGGGGTTCCTTTCCTGCTGCTGATCGGACTGCTCTCGGCCCCGGGGGCGCAATGGATCGCGCTTGGCGTCTTCGCCGTGTGTGTCGCCGAGGTCGTCGCGGACCTGTCGACGCCGTCGTCCGAATCGAGCACACTGGTCGCGCATGAGTGACGAGCTGATTGGACAAGAGGTGGTGATCCATGATGACCCCGATGAGGCTGCGTACCTCATCGAGGTCGGCGAGGTTCGAGCGGGGAAGGCCGAGTACCGCATGATGTCCGGACGTCGTGTCTTCACCCACACCGAGGTCGCGGATGAGTTCTCAGGTCGGGGTCTGGCCAACCAGGTCGCCCGATTCGCGCTCGACGCCATGCGGGATCAGGGTGTCCCGGTCGTGCCGTTGTGCCCGTTCTTCGCGGCATACATCAGGAGGCATCCCGAGTACGACGCCATCGTCGATCACGAGATGACGATGGAACTCAAGAAGCGGCGTCAGTAGCTCAGACCTCGAGGGTCAATTCGGGAACGCCCGCGATGATGCGGGTTCCGTTGACGACCCCGGCGAGCTCTTCGTGGAGATCGTCCAGTTCCGCATCCGAGTGGGCCGGGTCGTGGTGGAAGGTGACCAACACACCCGGGTTCGTCATCTTCGTGAACGCACCGAGCTGGTTTATCGATGTATGGCCCCACCCGACGCGGCGTGCGTACTCCTCCTCGTTGTACTGAGCATCGTGGATCAGCACGTCGGCGTCGGTGGCGAGGTCGAACCCCGAGGTCCATTCCGGACTTTCCGGAATACGACCCCGACCCAATGCCGGCTCGTGATCAGAGAGATAGGCGAGGGACTTCCCGTCCTCTTCGATCCTGTAGCCGAGTGTCGTGCCTGGGTGGGTGATCAGGTCTGCCCTTATCGTCAGTGAGCCGATGTGAAAAGTCGACGGGGTGACGTCATGGAAGGTGACGTTGGGGAGGTCCCGGACCCGCACTGGAAAGAGTGGGGGAGACAGATATCGGGCGATGTGGTAGCGGAGGTCCTGGGTGGTGGATACCGGACCCCAGACATGGGTCTCCACGTCCGGATCGAGCAGGGGCCTGAAGAAGGGCAGGCCCTGGACGTGGTCCATGTGCAGGTGACTCAACAGGATGTCGACATGATCGTGATGCTCCTCGAGGTGGTTGCCCAGCTGCCGGATCCCACTGCCCGCATCGAGGACCACGAGTCTCCCGTCTCCGGTGATCAGCTCCGTGGACGCGGTGTCGCCGCCATAACGCACCGTCTCGGGGCCTGCGGACGCGATCGAACCCCTCGTCCCCCAGAAACGAAGCCTCAAGGAGTGATCTCCCAGAAAGTCGCGAACACGCCGAGGAACCGGTTGCCCTGTCCTTCGATCGGGATGGCGGAAATGGATACGTCACGCCAGATTCCATCCATGCCGCAGAACCGAACGTCCCTGTGGGCCGGCGTTCTCTTGGAGAGTGCGTATACCACGGGCAGCTCGAGGTCTGGGAGAGGCGAGCCGTCGAGATCCGTCAGCCGGAACATGTCTCCGAGTTGATCGGCGTGAACCGGTCCCACCTCGTCGAACTCGATCCCGAGCAGTCGCTCCGCCGGCTCGTTGTAATAGACGAGATTGCCGGCATCGTCCATCATCCAGATCGGCACACTCAGATAGCTGGCCACCTGACGGAGCAGGATCATCTCGACCGACTGCTGGGCGTTCATGACCATAAACTAATTCGCCTCCAGTCGCGTTGGAAGCCTGCGTGCCCGGTGACGAGTCACCGACCACGGGTAGTGTTCAGTATTGCTATTGTCGTGTGATTCGATGGTGAGTTGCCTCTGAAGGGGGCGGAAGGGGTTGGGAGCCCATGAGTGGGAAGATAACTACACGTTTGGCACTGTTCGCCGCCGTTGCGGCACTAGCGGCGGTCGTCGTTCCAGCGACCTTCGCCCTTGGATCACACGAAAGCGGAGGAACCACCGAAGGCGCGCCCTCATACGTGTTCCTCGAAATGGGTAGGAACGATCGGGTGACCTTCCAGGGTCAGACCCAATCGATAACGACACGTAACAACGACTGCACAGTGGTCACGTTGGGGAACCCGAAGCTGTTGGAACTGACGGCGTTTGGGGGTGTTCTGGGTCACACCAAGGACGCTCTGGGCGTACAGAGCCCTGGTGACGGTAGCGGTGAACCCTGCTCACGTGTGGATTCCGGCAAATCGGAGGCGATTTCGGTCGGTCTCGGTTCCGCCATGGCCTCGTACGTGATGACGGCGATTGACGTCGACCTCGAGCTGAAAGGTAATGCCATCGTCGCCGTGAGCTATCTCCACGATGGGGTCCCGGTCGCGAGTCATACATTCGATCCAACCGCCGCCTCCGACGACGGCCCCGATTCGGGTGATGGTGACAACTATCGCTACGCCCACCGGCCGTTGAACGCAGGCGAGCCCGTCTACTTCGACGAGGTCAAGTTCACTCCGGCCTCCGGCATCCTCTCATTGGAGGGCGGCTCAGATGGCACCGAGAACGGAAGTCTCGCCAACAACAACTTCAGTCAGTTCGAGGTGATAAGAGGCTTCGACGGAGAGATCACCTGTGGCGACGAGGAGCCGATCGGAGCAGGCGGGACCACCTCTGGAGTTGTCACCATGCACTCCGAGGACAAGGGAGCCGGATGGCTCCTCGATCCCAACTGCGATCTGAAGCCATACAACGCATGGACCACCGATGACTCGTTGGCGTTCGTGCCCGAGCTCGAGGGGACGACGGCTCGGTACACCATCGCGGTGACCGTGAAAGACCAGGAGATCGTGGTCGAGCCCGACGGCACGATCAGTTCGCTGATAGCCGTCTACGACCCGGCGCCGGCGCTGGCCTTCCCGGACGTGTCTGCCGACCTGCCACTACCTGCGTGTCTCGACACGCCCGTGCTCGTTGAAGGCGCAGCATACAATGCCTTCTGGACCCAGGCTGACGTGGGTCTCTTGCCTGAAAATGCTTCGGCTTGCTGGTATGAAGCTTCGGTGGCGCCGACCGGCGATGGTGTCGGAACCGAAACCTGGGGTATCTACTTCGAGGATGACCCCGGATTCGGATTCAAGTAGCAGCCACTTGATCCTCGATACCGAGCGCGGCGCGTTCGGTGTCGAGGATCTCTTGCAGCGAGGAATCGAAGTCGCCCATCGAGATGAGCGCCTCGGCCAACTGAACGACATCGAATTTACTACCGCTGTCGATGGCTTGTTGCAGGGCTTCCGTCAGCGCTTCCCGTGCCTTTTCTCGGTCGCCAAGCCCGTCCCAGAGCACAGCGGAGGCGATGGCAAGTCGTGCCCTGAACTCCCCTGTATCGGTCGATCCGGATTGTTGGATGGCGTCAAGAAGGTCCTTGGCTCTCTTCAATTGACCGTCTCTAGTCAGTGCATCTAGGAGGGTCACCCGGCTTTCCAGGGACCATGCCGAGTCCGGCTGCGAGTCGAGCGAACCTTCGAGACGTTCTATCGCGTCGCTGAAGCGGGTCTCTCCAGTAAAGAGACGTGCCCACTGCAGGTCGACAAGGGGCATGTAGTGTCTTGCGTTCGACGCCCGATAGGTCCGTTCTGCTTCTCCGAGCGGCGAGCGGGCTTCTGAATACCGTCGTTGGCTGATCAGTATTTCGGCAATGTTTGCCCGGATGAGCGCGGCATAGAAGACGTCGCCCGATTTCTCCGCTGCGGCCAGACTCTGCTCGTACCAATCGATCGCCTTGTCCCACTGGTCTTCCAGGTAGGCAAACGCCCCCATATTGTTCATGATCACCGCGGCCCTCGAGACCGATCCGAGGCTGGTGTAGATCTCGATCGCCTCTTCTCCATGACGTGGTTCATCGACGCCCAACATGAAGTTTGACCAGTCGAGAATCCCGTATGCGCGAGCGATGGCCTCACGCTCGCCGTAGCTTTGCCCCAGCGCAATCGCTTCTCGAGCGCAGGCGGCGGCATGGTGGGGCTCGCCGTCGGCGGCATGGACGCTGGCTTCATACGCAATCAGTCGAGCCAGGCTGGCTCCTTCTCGTTCCGAGGAAGGCAGAGGCCCGACTGCTTTTCGGCCTAGCGTCAGGTTCCGTTTTGCCTGCGACAGATTCCCTGTTCCCATCCACGTCTCGGCTTGCCTCAGGTAGATATCGGCGATCCGTTCCGGATTGCCGTTCCCTGCGTTGATTGCACGTCGGAACGCTTTTCGAGCTTCCTCATAGTCGCCAATCATGTCGTGAACCTCGCCGAGGCTGGCCCAGGTCTCCGCAACAGACGCTGCGCTGACTCCTTGGAGATGCCTTGCCGATTCGAGCGCACGCTCGTAATGAACGACAGCCTCAGAGTTCGAAAAAGCGGCTTGTGACTTGGCGGCAGCGATGCGGGAGTATTCCCACGCCTTTTCGTGCCGACCTGCTTCGGAGAAGTGGTAGGCGAGGAACTCAGCCGACGCCGCTGGATCGTGACTCGACATCTGCTCCACGACCTCGCCTGCTCGGCCGTGCAGCTCCTTGCGACGCCGATAGGGAAGACCGTGATAAGCGACGTCATGGACCACGGCATGTTTGAAGCGGAGCCGCGTGGCGCCGTCAGGTTCGATGAAACGTTCCAATGTCGTTCGGGTTGCCTCATCGATCTCGATGGCATCGGGAGCCAGGAATTCGTCGAGCACCAGTGTGGGGAAGCTGTTGCCCAACACCGATGAGTAGCGGAGGGTTTGCCGGGCGAGGGGAGGGAGCGAGTCGATCTGGGTCGAAACGACCGCGTCGAGCGAGTCTGGAATATTCTCTGCGTTCCCGGTCTCGCGTACAACCCCGATAATTTCAGAGAGAAATAGGGGATTACCACCTGCCCTATTCACGATGTTGTCGAGTGCATGAGGTCGCAGCGGCGCTGCCGATGTCGCTTCGATCGTTATCCGCCGGATGCTCTCGTCGTCGAGGGGGGGCAATGCGATCCCGTCACCGAAGTAGTGGGCGTCGAGACCCTCCAAACCTCGCATCGTGGCGATGACACTCCACGGCCTGGTCTCAGCTGCGGCTCCGATTGCAAGGAGCAGATTGCGTGACGCTTCATCGAGCCACTGGGCATCCTCCGCGATGACAGCGAAAGGCTCGTCATGGAGGGCCGACAGGAGATCGATGATCGCATCAGCGGTCCGACCCGGCCGGAAGCGTGGGTCAATTGCAGCTGTTGTGTCATTGTCGGCGACGGCGATGTGGAGCACGTCGCCCAGAAGTGGAATCAGCGGCCGAAGATCGGGAACGCCTTTACGGACTAGTGCGCTCAGCTGGCGACTCATCTCCTTCGCATCGGCACGTTCGATACCGAGCTCACGTCGCATCGGGTCCCGAAGTGCCCAATAGGGGTTGTCAGACCCGTTGGGCTCTGCCTTGATGGTCAGCGTCGCCAACCCTGGGCATCTGTCGATCACCTCGGCGATTAGACGGCTCTTTCCTATTCCGGTGTCTCCGGCGATGGTCATCATCCCGCCGCGCCCTACTTGCGCACAGGTGGTGACGATAGAGACGAGCATCTCCAGCTCAACTTCTCGTCCATGGAACGGAAGCTCGTGTTTTGTCTCCGGAGGGCGGACGCCGATCTCCTCGAGCACCTCATAGGCCAGGACCGGCTGTTCCTTGCCTTTGACGTGCAGGGGCTCCAGAGCCTCGGTGTGAAAGAGTGTCGATGCCTCATCGAGCACACCCGGACTCGAGTACAAGGCGCCGGAAGGAGCTGCGGCCATGAGCCGAGCCGCGAGGTTGACCGTGTCTCCCATCACCGTGAATGTCCTGCGGAACTCTGTGCCTACGTCTCCAGCGAACACGTGCCCGCGGTTCACCCCGATCTGAACCGAAAGATCGAATTTGCAGTCGGCTATGGCGCGGGCTGCGCGAAGGACGCGGCCCTCATCGTCGTGTTTCGAACCAGGAACACCCCCGGCGACGATGACTTTCCCACCATCTGCGTCGATGTCGGTGGCCAGAAAAGTGATCTGTTCCTCGTCGACTGCCTTTTGAATCCCACTGATCAGTTGATCTAACGCCGTCCCCACCACCTGAGGGCCCCTGGCTGCGAGCAGACCGTCGACACCCTTGAACTTGATGAAACCGATGGTTGCAATCCGGTGCTCGGAGTCGGAGAGACCCAGGCTTAGATATTCACGGAGCTGACGCGGAACGAATGAGGCCATCTCGCGGTCGTGGCCTTGGTCTCTCGCTACAGGGCCACAGTTTGGATGGTCGATTTTGTGCTTTCGCAGCAGGACGCCCGATCCCTTTACCTCTCCCAGGAAACCGCTTGGTAGCTGTTCGGCAATGCGACGGCTGACCAGGATCTCACCGGCTTCGGCCGTCGACTCCATCTCCGTGGTGTGAGACGCGACAGGTCCGGCAACCAGCAACTCTCTGTGTGAGTCGCCTACTAGGAAGAAGTCGATCTGTCCGGTGTGGATGCCCGATGACATCTTCAGGCCGATTCGACCCACCGACGTCTTTTCCTTGGACGAGTCTCGTAGCGCAGCACGCATCTCGACCGCGGCAGCCGTGGCCTGCATGATGCTGTCGTCGGATTCGAAGAGGAGCAGAAGGGCATCGCCACCGAACTTGAGGAGAGAGCCTCCTCGGGCATAGACCAGTTCGAGCATTCTCCCGAATACCCGATCGAGCACCGCTGTCAGCTCCTCGGCACCGACCCGCCCTCTGCGCGCCAGTCGTTCGGACAGGTTCGTGAAGCCTGATATGTCAACGAACACCAGCGTTCCATCGACACTGCGATGCAGCGACCCCGGTGCGAAAGAGTCCCACTCTGACGCAATCCGGGGGACATATGGCTCAAGCTGACCGCTTTGATCACCCACGTGGAAATCCTTTGCCGCCCGATGCGAGGCTAGACGCCCGGCTGACCTGTCGCTTCCTCTGCCAAGTCGAGCCACGCCTCCAGGTGAGGCATGGCAGCCGCATATCCACGCTCGGCGATCCCGCCGGGATCAGAGAAATCGAGCATCGAGACGCCACTGATGTCGAGATTGACGTAGAAGTCGCTGAGTCCGCTGCCCACCTGGCGGTCGCGCTCGCGCATGGACGCGGTGATCATGGACCGGAGGAGCACTGACGTGATCCTCGGGTAGGGGGACCTGCGTCGGCCGCGCGATCTCATCGCGGTCCACCCCGATACAGAGAGCCCATAGTCGTCGTAGGCCCTTGGTCCTCTGGTCGGGGCAACATCGAAAGCCAGTACACGTCCGGCCGGTGCCAGGTTGCGAGCTACGTCCATGGGCAGGTTGTTGAGGACACCTCCATCGACCAAGAGAGCCTCGCCCATCGGAACCGGCGGCATGACTCCCGGAATCGCACAGGTTGCTCTGATAGCCGTGACGAGGTCACCCGAAACGTGAAAGTGTGGGCGGGATGTCGTCAGGTCGGTGGATACACCGACGAACGTTCTTCGAAGATCCTCGATGTGGCGCAAGCCGAAGTGCTCTCTCGCGGCCTTTGTGATCCTCTCGCCTTTGATGAGTGAAACAGACGGGAAGGTGTAGTCGAGGACATCTGCGAATGATTCCGTGGCGATTTTCACCAACTCCTCGGGGGTGTTGCCGTCCGCTATGAGAGTTCCGATAACGCCTCCTATCGACGTGCCCGCGACGACGTCGATAGGTATGCCCAACTCGAGCACCGCCCGATAGGCCCCGATGTGGGCGAACCCACGCGCACCACCGCCACCGATGACCAGGACATTGGCCCGACCGGAAACCACCCGGGCAACTCGTGCCCTGTCTGCGTCCGAACCCTCGACCACATTGAGGAGATCATCCCAGCTCAGCGCGCCGAAACGGGTCGCAGAGCCGCTGGGCTCCTGGTTCGAAGAATGGACCACGACCAGTGTCCGGCTGACACCCGATGGGCAACTCTTGAGCGTTGAGTCCAAGGCTCGAACCTGAGAGTCGTTTGGAGACAAGGGCGTCAACAGAAGAACCCGGTCGGCCAGATCCAGGCAGCGTCGTGCCCAGACGTCGTCACCCTCACCCATGTCGAGGATCAAGTGGTCGGTTTGGAGCTCCATCTCATTCACCAACCGTGAGACCCTTATGTCTCCGACCTCGCCCGGCGGCGAATGCGCCACACCCGGCGTCTCGAGGAGAGAGTCGACCCGGCTAGCCGACAAGACTTCGACCCGCCCGACGCTGCGTAGCTCGTTTGCGATCCCGTCGATGAACGACTCGTCCCTTCGACCCGGTGACGCCACCGCGATGACAGTCGCCGGGGAGGTTTTACTCGCAGCTTCTGTCGCTCTCGTCGCCGCGGCCAAGGCCAGGTCTACCAGCAGTTTCGGTTGCGACTCGGTCGCTCTGATGAAGTCGTCGGCCGAAAGCCCGGCAACGATGGTGCGTCGCACCGCAGTAACCGTGCTGATCCGAGGTCGGGAGGACAGCACGCCCAGATCACCGACGATGTCGCCCTTGGCGTACTCGCCGATCAGAACATCCTCGTCCCCAGCTGTGGCTCGGGTGGATTGGAGCCGGCCCCTCACGACGAAGTACACCTCATCTGACGGACCCCCGGCCTCGAAGAGCGGGCTGCCGGCCTCCAGCGTGCGCCAGGTGACCCCCGAGCAGGCGGCCGCCACCTTCTCAGGGTCCTCCAATCCGAGCCGCTCCACCAGTATCTCCGCCAGCTCGCCTTCCTCGGCTCGTCTCGCGGCGGCGGATGCCAGAGCCTTGGCCAGGCGGGGCTCGTCGTCGAGGAGCGCATGAAACGTCGCTGCATCGAGGCCGAACAGTGTCGACTCGGTGTCGGCGGAGACGCTCGCGGTCCGGGTACCGCCACCCATGGTGACCATCTCGCCCACCACAGTGCCCGGCTGGTCGATCCTGGCCAGAATCGCCGACTGACCGTTGACCGCCTTGGTGACGGTCAACGAGCCCTCCATCAATACATAGACACGGTCGGCGGCTTCACCTTCCTCCATCAGCATCTCGCCGAGTTGCAACGAGACACGTGGTATGTGTGAGCGTGCGTCGAGGAGTCTCAGCAACTCGGCCCGAGCCTCCGACTCGAGCGCCGGGCGCATGCGGGCTGGCAGTCCTCCGTCCACGGTCCCGGGAACTTACTACTCGGCGCCGTAGAGGCCCCCAGATATCATTGGTCGCATATGACGGCTGGTTCTGGAGGGATCCTGCTGCCGACGGGCACTCTGACCTTCCTCTTCACGGATGTCGAGCGCTCTACTGATCTGTTGAGCCGGGTTGGCGATGTCGAATTCGCCGAGGTACTCGCCAGCCATAGCGTCGGGATCCGAGATGCCATAGCGGCTCATGGAGGCGTCGAGGTCTCCACGGAGGGGGACTCGCACTTCGCCGTCTTCCCCGACGCCGCGCAGGCGGTGCGAGCGGCGGTTCGCATCCAGCAGACGGGGAATGTCATCGCCGCAGGTGAGACAGTGCGGGTGCGAGTCGGTTTGCACACTGGCAGCGCGGTGCTGGGAGGCGACAACTACGTGGGTGTCGACGTCCACAAGGCCAGCCGAATAGCCGACAGCGGCCATGGGGGGCAGGTGCTGGTATCGGACACAACCTCGGGTCTGGTCCAGAGTCAGTTGCTCAACGGGACGACTACGCATTCGGTTGGTCGTTACCGTCTGGCCGGCTTCTCGGATCCGGTCGAAATATTCCAGGTCGATTTCCCGGGTATGGACGAGAAGTTCCCGCCGCTCCGGGTCAGACCCGTCGAGTCCCGCCTGCCCAGCCCGCTCACCGAGTTCATCGGGCGCCAGGAAGAGATCGCCAGGGGCGTGCAGATACTCGAGACGAGCCGACTGCTCACTCTCACCGGGCCCGGAGGAACCGGGAAAACGAGACTCTCCCTCGAGATCGCCCGCTCCGTGGAGCCGGAATTCCGGGACGGGGCCCACATGGTGCCACTCGCGGCCATAAGTGACCCCGACACGATCCCCATGACCATCCTCGAAGCTCTGCAGCTCACCATTGCAGGGGGAGTGGAGCCCCAGGAGCACCTGCATCGATTCCTCGCCGAACGACAGATCCTCCTCTTGCTGGACAATTTCGAGCAGTTGGTCGAGGGAGCCGCCTTGCTCACGGAGATATTGGCTTCGGCTCCCTTGCTCAAGCTGATAGTCACGTCGAGGTCGCCTCTCCGGATCGCGGGCGAGCGGGAGTTGCCGGTCCCGCCACTGGAAGTCCCCCCTGCGGGTCAGCCTCTCGCTGTGGTCGCCGCAGCCGAGGGGGTGAAAATGTTCGTCAACAGGGCGCAGGCGGTGAGGCCCGACTTCACGCTGGACGAAGACAACGCCGGAACCGTCGCCGAGATCGCACGCTCCTTGGACGGCCTTCCGCTGGCGATAGAGCTCGCCGCCTCGAGGCTCAGGACATTCACCCCCGAGGTGGTGCTCGATCGACTCAACAATCAGCTGCTGTCCGGTCACACCCCCGGTCTGCCGAAGAGACAGCAGACGATCGTCAACACGATCGGATGGAGTTACGACCTGCTCGACGAGCCGAACCGACGGCTCTTCGAGCAGCTTTCGATCTTCTCCGGGGCGTTTGGTTTGCCCGCCGCCGAGGAGATCTGTGATGGCGATGTCTTCGATGGGCTCGCCGAGCTCGTCGATCAGAGTCTCCTTCGTCAGGCCGAAATCGCAGGGGACCCCCGATTCCGGATGCTCACAGTGATCAAAGAGTTCGGATACGCCGCCCTGGTGGCCAGAGGAGACGAACGAGAGGTCGCCGATCGCCATGCCGCCGCGTACCTCCGGATGGCCGAGCAGGCCTCCGAGGAGATCATGACCTCGAAGCAGGCCGAATGGCTCGCCCGACTCACCGAAGATCACGACAACCTCAGCGCGGCGATGGACCATTTGATCCGGAGCGGCGATGCGGAGGCGGCACAGGGGATGGCCGGTAGCCTGTGGCGGTTCTGGCAGATCCGCGGGTACATACACGAGGGAATCCAACGGATCGAGGAGTCGCTCGCCCTTCGGGACGACACCGATCCTCTCAACCGGGCTCGAGCGTTGACGGGTCTCGGAGGGCTCTTGTACTGGAAGGGCGCGGTCGACCGCGCCGAGGCGCCGTATCGGGAAGCCCTCGACCTGTACCGGGCCCATGGCTCGGATCGAGACATCGCCGATGCTCTCTACAACCTGGGGTTCGCTATCGCGTACAGCGGGAAGGTGGAAGAAGCGGTGGCAGTGTTCGAGCAGTCACGGGAGATGGCCGAGAAGGCCGGATGGCGACTCGGGATCGGACATGCGAACTGGGCGCTGGCGATGACGGCGACATTTCTCGGGCGCTGGGAGGACGGAGTGGAAGGCAGTGAAGCGGCCTTGGAGCAGTACCAGGGGGAGGACGTCCCCTTCGACATGGGTTGGGCCCGCTTCATGAAGTCGCATTCCCTCAAGGGGGCTGGGAGGGCCGAGGAGGCCAGAGCCGCCCTCGTGCCGGCAAT
Source organism: Acidimicrobiia bacterium (assembly GCA_035762545.1). Lineage (GTDB taxonomy): Bacteria > Actinomycetota > Acidimicrobiia > Spongiisociales > ZC4RG35 > JANQRA01. Next base: position 66,978 of record DASTOM010000007.1, on the reverse strand, counting down.
CGAGGGGTTCTACGAGGTTCGTGACTACTCCGCACTCGCCCTCGTGCTCACTCTCGCTGCTGCCCTGGTGATCGATTCGGTCGATCGCTCGGGGGGCAGCTACATCCTCGGTGGGGCGGATCGCATCAAGATGGAGACCGGGGTCGAGATCGCCGACACGACGATGAGCCAATATCCGGAGGTGATGGGGATTCGATCCGTGATGAGCAGCCCCGAGAAGGCGTCCTACGAGCTTGGCCGGATGGCACCGCTCGAGGACGTGATGACGCGCACATTCGAGTTCCTCAGCGGATCCATTTCCGACAACACCCCGACCCCTGGGTAATCTCGGCTGCACCGGGCCCGTAGCTCAATCAGGTCAGAGCAGCGGACTCATAATCCGTCGGTTGCAGGTTCAAATCCTGCCGGGCCCACGATCCACCGCCCCAGGGCTACAGACTTGGCTCAGCGAAGTCTGCGGCCCAAACCTCGCACAACTTGCGCCCTCACCGTCCTTCTAGGCGGGAGCCGGCTCGTTCGGCCACCTGAGCGATCAAGTCGGCCAGGTCGTCGGGTCGGGACCACATCGGCCAATGACACGTCGGCAGGTCGACGTAGGTGACATCACGGAGCTCGCCCAGACCCTTGACGAATCCGTAGCCGGCGGCAACAGCTTCCTTGTACTCGTCAGCGGTGAATGCCGTGCAGATGACGGTTGTCGGGACGTCGAGTCTGGCGTCGTTCCTCAACTCGATCGCCTCCCGCAGCGTGCCGCCGGGTTGGGGCACGGCCCGCTCTCGGAAGGTCTTCAGTTGTTCTTCCGTCAGACCGTCGAGATTCTCCTCCTCGGCCAGCTGCTCGGCGTCGGGCAGGGGGTACTCGTCGCCGTCGAAGTCCGGGTCCATCGCTCCCACGCCAGCCCCGGTGTCCACGTAGATCGCAGCGGCGACCTTGTCCGGTACTCGGTCCGTGGCCGCATAGCCGGGGAAGCCTGCGCCACTGTGGACCACCAGGACAACTGGGCTTCCGGCGGATTCGATCGTCTCGACGATCGCCGTCACATGGTCTTCCATGGACACGGCCGATCGTTCGCTCCCTAGAGACTCGAGCCCGGGAAGGGTGAGGGCTGTGACGTCGTGACCGCCCGCGCGCAGCTTCTGCGCGACGTCGTCCCAGGCCCAGGCTCCGAGCCAGAAACCAGGTACGAGGATGATTGGAGGGTTAGCCATCGGGTGAAGTTACCCGGGGCTGCGACGGGCGAATCACCCCTCGGCGAGGCCTGTGCCGTCCACATGCTTGGGGTCGAAGAGGTCTGGCTCCAGATAGATCTGCATCCGCAACGGGACGGCATGGCGTATCGCGTTCTCGACGCCGTCGACGGCATCGCTGAGTTGGGGGTTGGTCAGGTTCCCGTCGAACTCGAGTTTTCCAGCCACAAGCAACTCGTCCGGGCCGATGTGCTGGGTCTTGAGATCGATGATGCGCACCACCGATGGTGCCTCGGCCGCGGCCTTCGTGATCGCCCCGATGTGTTCTTGGGTGGCCGCCTCACCGATCAGCAGTGACTTCATCTCGATGGTCAGGACGATGGCGATGATCAGGAGGAGGACCCCGATGCAAAGCGTGCCGATCCCGTCCCAAAGTGGGTCGCCGGTGACGGAGGCAAGACCGACACCGATGAGAGCGAATACGAGGCCGACCATCGCCCCGAGGTCCTCTAACAGGACGACGGGAAGCTCGGGTGAGCGGGAACGTCTAACGAACTCCCACCAGCTCTTTCCGGTGCGAACCTTGTTCGCCTCGACAACGGCCACCCTGAAGCTGAAAGCTTCGATGACGATCGCGAAAAGCAGCACTCCTATGGCCCACCCGAGCGATTCGAGCTCGTGGGGGTGACGGATCTTCTCGATTCCCTCGTAGATGGAAAACAGGCCGCCGAGTGCGAAGAGGACCATGGCTACGACGAAAGCCCAGAAATAGCGTTCCCGGCCGTAGCCAAACTGGTGGCGGTCGTCAGCGACCTTCTGGGCGCGCTTACCGCCCAGTAGGAGCAGGCCCTGGTTCGAAGTGTCAGCCACCGAGTGGATCGACTCCGCCAGCATCGAGGCAGAGCCGGTCACGAGATAGGCGACGAATTTGGCGATGGCGATGGCGCCGTTCGCCAACATCGCAGCCACAATCGCCTTGGTTCCACCCGTCGCCATGTCGGCTCAGTATGGCCTAGGCGAGTCCGTGTCCGAGGTTCTCAGTCTTGCGGCTTCAACCACGGCGGCCGTGGAGCGTCGATCCTCGCCAGCCTGGACGGCACTGACCCGAACCGATCGGTGTCGTGGTTCTGCCAGTCGCGCCATGCGTCTGTGATCTCTTCAGTCGACCTAGCGACGAAGTTCCACCACATCTTCACGTCCTCCCCGAGAGGGAGCCCGCCCAGCACCATGAGTCTCCCGTCGCCGCCGCGGGTCTCGATGTCGATCGAGTCGTAGCCCGCTGGGATCAGCGCGAGTGATCCCGGCTCGACGATTGCATCCTCCACCTTGATCGGTCGATTGATCGGCACCACACCGTGCTCGAAGGATGGATTCAGGCCCAGTGAGCTCGCGTCTCTGACGTGAACGTCGAGCCCAACGGTCGGATGATCGAATTCGGCACTCGAGGTCTCGTCGCCGAATGAACCGATCAGCAGACGTGCGGCGCCGTTGTCGATGGCCACCTCCGGGAGATGGTCGATGTGCTGGAAGGCGGAGCCACCTTGTCTGCTCCCGTCAGGCTGCGCCAGCCACATCTGGACACCCATGACGCCACCCGTTTCGTGCGTGGCAACGGTGGCGATGCCCTCTTCTGCGTGGGCGATGCCGAAGCCGGCGGTCATCAGGTTCAGCTCTCCCGGCTCGATGGGTTGTTCGGACCCGAGCGAATCGGAATGTAGGACCGATCCGCTGAACAGCCAGGTCACCGTGGCGAGCCCGATGTGAGGATGTGGCCCGATCTCGAGAGGCGGTGGACGGTCGACGTCGTCCGGGCTCATCAGGTCCACGAAACACCAGGGACCTATCGTCCGTCGCCGCTTGGTGGGGAGGACTCGCATGATCCCGAGTTCTCCGATCCGGGTATGTCTTCCTTCCTTGACCTCGATCGTGGAGATTCCGAAGTCAGTGGATTGGCGATCCTGTTCGTCGACTGGTCCACTCATGATGGTGCCGAAGATACCCCAGGCGATAGGTTGATCTCATGGCGTCCACAGATAGACGGGTTGTCGTCATCGCCAACCGTCTCCCCATCGCCTACGACGGCGAGAACGGGGAGTGGCGGACCAGCCCCGGCGGCCTGGTCTCGGCCCTGACGCCGATCCTGCAACGGACCCAGGGGAGTTGGGTCGGCTGGAGTGGGATCCCGGACGAGGACTTCGAGCCCTTCATCCACTCCGACATCAATCAGGTCCCCGTCACCCTGTCCGAGGACGACTACCAGGAGTTTTACGTCGGGTTCTGCAATGGCACCCTTTGGCCCCTGTATCACGACTCAATACGCTCGCCCCAGTTCCATCGTCATTGGTGGCGCCCCTATCGACAGGTCAATGAGAGGTTTGCCAAGAAGGCTGCTGAGGAGCTGGGGCCACGAGACGTCGCGTGGGTTCAGGACTACCAACTGCAACTGGTTCCTCAGATGCTGAGGAACCTCGCCGACGTTCATCGCATTGGCTTCTACCTGCATATCCCCTTCCCACCGGTCGAGCTCTTCGCCAAGCTTCCATGGAGGCAGCAGGTTCTGGAAGGTCTCCTCGGCGCCGATGTGCTCGCCTTTCAGTCCCGAAGCAGCCGCACCAACTTCGCCGTGGCCGCGCGTCGGCTTGTCGGTGCGAAAGGATCCTCCAACGCTCTCGAATGGGAGGGTCGGACCGTGGCACTCCAGGTCGCCCCGATCGGCATAGACACCACCGTCTTCGACGAGCTGGCGATGGCCGATCGAACCACACGGCTGGCGGCGGAGATTCGTCAGCAGCTGGGCGATCCGATGGCGGTCATCCTGGGAGTCGACCGACTCGACTACACCAAGGGAATCGACCTGAGGATGAGGGCATTGCAGACACTGCTCGAGCGTCGGCCCGACCTCAACGGCAAGGTCTCATTCGTCCAGATCGCCGTTCCGAGCCGGGAGGATGTCGCCGAGTATCGCAAGATCCGCGCCGACATCGAAGGCCTGGTCGGACGGATCAACGGTGACCTCGCCGAGGTTGGTCGGCCACCGATCCACTACCTCTACCGTTCGGTGCCGATCGAGGAGTTGGTCGCCTACTACCGCGCCGCGGACGTCATGTTCGTGACCCCGCTGCGCGATGGGATGAACCTCGTCGCCAAGGAATATGTGGCTACCAGGCTCGACAACACAGGTTCGCTCGTGTTGAGCGAGTTCGCCGGGGCTGCAGAGCAGTTGAAGCAGGCTTTCATCGTGAATCCGTACGACCTCGACGGTCTGGCCGGGACTCTCGAATCGGCGATCGACGCCGGTACATCGGGGGCCAACCGCCGAATGAGGGCCCTCCGGAGGTCTGTGGGCGCGTACGACGTCTTCTGGTGGGCCGATAGATGTCTGGGAGCGTTGGACCTTTGACTCTCGAAGTGGCTCTCCAGGAAATCATGGCCAGTCGCCGGGTTCTGCTCGGTCTCGACTTCGACGGCACCCTCGCACCTTTGGTCGACGACCCTGATCTGGCCAGGGCGGACCCGGGCGCTGAGACTCTGCTCGAGACGCTGGCGGACGCTGGGTCTGTTGACGTTTTGATTCTCTCGGGACGGGCTCATGCCGATCTCTCCGCACGGGTTGGGACTCTTCCCGGAGTCACCCTTGTGGGCGAGCATGGCAACGATTCGGGGCAGAGCCACGAGCCAGTCGACTTCGACGACCTGGACCACCTGCTTGCGGCAACGGAAGCCGATACCCCTGGGTCTCGCGTCGAGCACAAGCCGAACAGCCGGGCGTTCCACACCCGCAACTCGCCGGCTGATGCTGCGGCAATGGCACAGGACGCTCTGAGGGCTTGGGCCTCCGGTCGGGAGGGTGTCCGGGTGCTGGCCGGAAAGGACATCCTGGAACTGACAATTGCCGAATCGAGCAAGGGTGACGTCATTGCCGGGGCATTCGACGAGTACGACGGGGTCATTTACATCGGGGACGACACCACAGACGAGACGGTTTTCGACGTGCTTCGCCCCCACGACATCGGGATAAAGGTAGGTGAGGGCGAGACAGCGGCCCGCTTCCGGGTGCCTGATGTGGACGCGGTCGTCCAGGTCCTCGAGACGATCACTCGATTGGCCCTGTGATGCTCCACGGAATCCTCGGCACCGATCAGTACCAGCTCGCCATGGCTCAGGTCTACTGGGAAGAGGGTCTTGCCGACCGACCCGCCCAGTTCGACTACTTCTTCCGACGCTATCCCGACTACGGAACCCATCAGGCGGGATACTGCGTCACCGCCGGGCTCGGCTGGTTGCTCGACTGGATGGAATCAATCCGATTCCAGCCCGAGGACATCGAGGCATTGGCAGGCCAGAGGGCACCTTCCGGCGCTCCGAGGTTCTCGCCCGAGTTCCTCGGTTGGCTGTCCGAGCACGGGCATCTCGGTGGGGTCGAGGTGGAGGCCGTCCCGGAAGGGAGGGTGGTCCATGCCAACGCCCCGATAGCGATCGTCCGCGGGCCCCTGGCTCTCACACAGATCCTGGAGACGCCATTCCTGAACCGGATGAACTATCCGACTCTCATCGCCACCAAGGCTGCCCGGGTCGCCGACGCGGCACGAGGTAGCACCGTTCTCGAGTTCGGGATGCGGCGCGGACCACACTCGGGAGCTCACGCCGGTGGTTATGGAGCTCTGGTGGGCGGCGCCGACTTCACATCCAATGTGGCTCTGTCCCATTCCGTGGGTCTCGACCCCAAAGGCACTCATGCCCACTCGATGGTGCAGGCGTTCATCGCTCTCGGGATGAGCGAGCTGGAGGCGTTCCGCCGATTCGCCGGCCTCTACCCGGACGAGTGCGTTCTGCTGGTCGACACGATCGACGTCGAGGACTCCGGGATCCCCAACGCCATAGAGGTGTTCAAGGAACTGAGGACGGCAGGGCACCAACCGGTTGGCGTGCGGATCGACTCCGGAGACCTCGCCTACATGACGATCCAGGCAGCGCTGATGCTCAACGCTGCCGGGTTCGAGGAGCAGGCGATCGTGCTGAGCTCGGATCTCGACGAACTGGTCATCTGGCAGATCCTCTCGCAGGTGGAGACCGAAGCTCCCAGATACGGTCTCGATCCCCAGAGCCTGGTCGCCCGGATCACATTCGGGGTCGGGACTCGCTTGATCACCTCCCATGGGGATCCGTCGCTGGGCGGCGTCTACAAGCTCGTGGCAATCCAGGACGAGGCCGGGGAGTGGGCTCCGGCCATCAAGCTCTCCGAGAACGTCGAAAAGATGGCCGTCCCGGGGGAAAAACGCGTGACGCGCGTCTATGACCGTCGCGGGCTTGCCACCGCCGACGTGATTGGCGCGGCCGATGAAGACCCCTTCTCCGGCGACCAGATCGAGGTGTTCCACCCGCACCGGGACCTACACCGAACGATCCGGGTCACCGAGGTCTCGGCTCGTGAGAACCTGCTGGACGTCGTTTTCGCCGATGGACAGCGACGCGATGGTCACCCGGATCTCGACGAGCTACGCAACCGGCGAATGTCGGACCTGGAACGGCTCGATCCCGGAGTCCGTCGACTGGTGAATCCGCACATCTATCACGTGTCATTGACCGAGCGACTGAAACGGCTTCAGCGTCGTCTGGTCGCGGAGCTAAGTGATCACGACTCCGGCGTCGACCATGGCGGCGATAGCTCGTGAGCCATCTCCCGGTTTGAGGTTGACGGGTTTCGTTCCGTCGGCGAGCACGACAGTCTCAAACGACCCGGCTGCGTCGATGGCCGTCTCCTTGACGCAGTAGTCGAGGGCCAACCCGACGACCACCACCCTGTCGATCGTCTTCAGCCGATCAAGCAGACCAGTAGGGGTGACCTCGCCCGTTACGGGGTCTCTCACGTTGAAAGCGGAATAGCCGTCCTCGCCCCCGACTCCAGTTCTGATGAACGTGGCGTCTTCGACCACATCAAGGTCCGGGTGGAACTCGGCGCCCTCCGTATCTACGACACAGTGGACTGGCCAGATCCCACCGTCTTTCGCAAAGTGCGGCGTCGAGGGTGGATGCCAGTCCTGTGTGTAGACGAGCCGAGCACCCGCTTGGTGCGCCGCGGCGATCTGTTCGTTGATGAACGGGATGACTGTCTCGCCTGCGGCGACATACAGGCTTCCGTCAGGATCGGCGAAGTCGTTCTGAACGTCTACGACGATGAGGGCCGTGCCGTGGTTGTAGTCCAAGGGGGCAACCGTAGCCCTAACGTGGCAAGCCGTGACTCAGACGCAAACCGCGGTCCCCATGCGCCTCGCGCTGGTCGGAGCGGCTGCGGGACTCTTAGGTGGCTTCTTCGGCGTCGGAGGCGGGATCATCCTGGTCCCGCTGCTGGTATGGCTCGGATTGGGGAGACATCGGGCTCACGCCACTTCTTTGGCCTCCTTCATCGTGATCGCAACCGCAGGCGCCATCTCGTTCGGTGTCGCCGGTGCCATAGATCTCCGATTCGGCCTGGCCATCGGTCTGGGCGGAGCGGTCGGGTCAGTAGTGGGAGCCACTGTCATGAGCCGCCTGAGCTCGAGGACGCTCGCAATAGTCTTCGCAACGGTGCTTCTGGTCGCCGGGTTGCGAATGGTCTTCGGGGGCGACCCGTTACCCGGCACCACCGACCTAGACCTGACGGGTCAGCTGCTTGTAGCCGTCGGAGTCGGGATGGTGTCGGGTCTGTTCGCGGGCCTTGTCGGCATCGGTGGAGGTGTGGTGATCGTGCCTGCCGCCGTGCTCCTCCTGGGGCTCGATCAGCATGTGGCCCAGGGAACCTCACTCCTGGCCATCGTTCTGACCGCGATTGCTGGATCGACGGTGAACCTGCGTAATCGACTGGTTCGCCCGCGTGATGCCCTGTTCATCGGCGCCGGCGGAGTGGTCGGATCACTGATCGGAACTCGGTTGGCCCTGGGGCTCGACGGTGACACGTTGGGAGTGGTCTTCGGGTTCTGGGTCCTGATCGAGGCGACCAGAACCTTCTATCGAGTTTGGAGGGAAAGGGCGGCGGCCTAAGCCGCTTCGCCCTCTCCTTCCGCTGCCACGTCGTCTTTGGACTTCTGCCAGAAGAGGGGCGCGAGTACGGCAACTCCGACGACCGTCAACAGAACCGGCCAGAACCAGTTGCCGATGTCGCCAAGGACCGCGAATACGTCCGACGGCTCCTCAGGCAGCAGGAACAGCAGTCCGATCACCGTCATGACGAGTCCGCTCAGGAACGAGAGGACGTCGAACTTGTGTGTCTTCATGGGTTTCTCCTACCTGCTGTGGACTTCGATGTTTCCGACATTGACTTCGAGGTCGAGGACGACCTTGCCCTCGCTGCCGGGGACCGAGAACTCGACGAGGGGCTCACCGAATCCGAAGGATGCACCTCCGGGCGAAGCGACACGGCCGATGTCAGCCGTGCCCTGCCCGGACACTGCGACTCCGGTCGGGACGCGAACCTCGATGTTTCCGATGTCGACACTGGCGGCCACCACGATCGTCTCACCGTCCCAAGGGAGGTCGGTGAGGTCGATGACCATGTTCCCGACGTCGATCGAGTATTCCGGTTCGATCGATGCGAAGTTCGTCGGCTCGACATAGAGATCGAAGCTGTCGCTCTCCCAGTCGTACTCGAACGCCGGCGAGAAGATCAGCGTGGGGACCATGAGGGCTCCCGCCACGATCAGCCACCGGGCCCGACCGATGAAGGCGCCGACGATGAGGCCGATCCCGACGATCGTCACTGCCAAAGCCAGATAGTGGCGAGGTTCCGCCTCGATCGGCACTCCCGGGATGTTGTCCAGGATCGCCAGGGTCGCCAGAGCGAGGAGGGTGATCCCGACCGTGAGCCGACCGAGGATCGAACGCTCCCGCGGTGGCGCAGGCGGACGTGGGGGCTCCTGTGGGCTGGGCGGAGCCGGGGGAGGCGGTGTTGAAGGCGCGCCGCCGGCGGGGGAGTCGCCGGCGGTGCCCTCATGGGCAAGGATCTTCGAGGTGTCAGTGGTCAAAGTCATTTGTTGAACTCCCTCCTTTGACTCATCGGAATCTGTCTCTCTCGTGGATCCACTGGGGATGTATCCGAGGTAGAGGAGGAGTCCGACCACCAGGAGGGCACCTGCCCACACCACCTCACCAGCGATGAAGGTGAAGTTGGCGAGGATGATGATCCCGGCGATGACTATCAGCCCTATTCCGATCCAGGCCGACGAGCTCGAGGCGTTCGAGAAGAACCTCTCGGCCGGTGACTCGTCCTCGTCTTCGGACCTGACGAAGGCCCAACCGGCGGCGTAGAGCGCCAGTCCGAGGCCTCCGATGAACGCAGTGACGATGAAGAAGACCCTGGGGATCCACTCAGAGATGCCGAAGTTGTTGGCCACCCCCTGTGCGACACCGGCGATCATCCGACCTTCGGTTGGTCGGATGAGCTCCGGTGAGCGGATCGGTTGGGTCCGCTCCTCCGTCGTCGTATTTGTTTCTTCCATGGGGCCCATTAGGCCGGAATGCTGGCTCGGAGGGTATCGGTGACCACCCTGAGACGGCCCTGAGCCTCGTCAGGGGAGTCACCCATTGAGCTTCGGCATCGTTCTGGGGCATCATTCTCGTGTGGAAGCAACTGCCTCGACTGGAATCGCCCGTCTGCACCGCCGCGGCGACAATCGCGTCCTCGCCGGCGTGGCCGGCGGCATCGCAGACAGCCTCGGTGTCCGCGACGGTTACGTCAGGGCCGCTTTCCTCACTTTGACCGCGATCTGGGGTCTCGGCGTGCTGCTCTATCTCGGCGTATGGCTCGCCACCTACGACCGGGTCGACGACGAGCCGGGAGAGATGGTCAGCAGCTCGAGGGCCATCGGCCTCGGCATCGCCTTCGCCGGTCTGCTCTTCCTTCTCGGGGCCGTCGGGCTCTGGCCCAACCCGGTCCTGGTACTGACCGCCGGGGCGTTGTCCTTTGGTATCGCCGCAGTGACCGACCCGTCCTCACCAGGGCCGTTCGTGTCCCTGATAAGCCCTGGGGTGGACAATGTCAGCAAGGTCCGCCTCGTCGTCGGTGGTCTCCTATTGGTGGCTGGGATCGTCATGTTCTCGACTGCCCTCGGGCGGGTCTTCGAAGGCGGACTCGTGTTTCTCGCTGTCTTTCTGACTGGACTCGGTTTCCTCGTGACCTTCGGGCCCTGGGTTCGCCGGTTGATCACCGATCTCAGCGACGAGCGAAACGAACGAATCCGCCAGGAGGAGCGTGCGGAGGTGGCGGCGCATCTCCACGACTCCGTCCTCCAGACCCTGGCGCTCATCCAGAGGACTGACGACCCGCAGCGCATGTCGATGCTTGCCCGGCATCAAGAGACCGAACTCCGGGACTGGCTGTACGGGCATGCGCCTCTCGACGGCATCGATCTGGTGTCGACAGCCTTGAAACAGGCCGCTTCGAAGGTCGAACAGGACTTCCAGGTGCCGGTCGACGTGGTGGTCGTGGGCGACCATCCGGTGGATGACCGGACCAAGGCCCTCGTCGGCGCCGCGTCCGAGGCCATGGTCAACGCGGCGAAGCATTCGGGGGCAGCGCGGGTGTCGCTCTACATGGAGGCAACGGAAGCAGCGGTCGAAGTCTTCGTGACCGACCAGGGGAATGGGTTCGAAGCCAACGAGGTGCCTGTCGACCGGAAGGGGATCAGCGAGTCGATACGGGCCAGAATGGAACGGGTGGGCGGACAGGTCGAGATCGACAGCGACATGGACGAAGGCACGGAAGTGATGTTGAGGTTGCCGACATGAGTGTGTCCGTATATCTCGTCGACGACCACAGGCTTTTCCTCTCCGGGGTGAAGGCCGAACTGTCCGAGGAGTTCCGGATCGTGGGGAGTGCCCACGACGTCGACTCGGCCATCGAGGAGATCCGTGGGCTCAGACCCGATGTCGTCCTCATCGACGTTCACATGCCCGATGGCGGCGGTATCGCCGTCGTCGAAGGAGTGGGTGAGACCAACCCCGATGTGAAGTTCCTGGCGCTTTCCGTGTCGGATCAGGCCGAAGATGTCATAGCGATGATTCGAGCCGGAGCACGGGGTTATGTGACCAAGACGATCGAACCTGCCGAACTGGCCGATGCCATCAGGCGGATCGACGCCGGCGATGCCGTGTTCTCTCCCCGACTGGCCGGGTTCGTGCTCGACGCCTTTGCCGGTGCGATGCCGTCTGAGGACGACCCCGAGCTCGACCAGCTGACGTCACGGGAGAAGGACGTGCTCAGGCTGATCGCTCGAGGCTTTGCTTACAAGCAGGTCGCCCGCAAGCTGAACATCTCGATCAAGACCGTCGAGACCCATGTCTCCTCGGTCCTCCGAAAGCTCCAGTTGTCCAACCGGCACGAACTGGCCCGTTGGGCCAGCAAACGTCGCATCGTCTGAGTCGATGCTTGGTAAGTCAGCCGGTCAGGGCCATACTCGCTGCGCGTGATCAGCATCCTGCGACACATTCTCGGTGGGTTCGTCATGGGAGCGGCGGACCTCGTTCCGGGTGTGTCCGGGGGGACCATCGCACTAGTCCTCGGAATCTACGAGCGGTTGGTCGCGTCGATTCGGGAGGGCAGTCTGGCGCTGGGAGCTGTTCTACGTGGGCGATGGGGCGGCTTCAAGGACCACCTGGGGAGGGTGGAGTGGGCTCTGCTTGTGCCGCTGTTGGCTGGGATCGCCCTGGCGATCATCTCGCTCTCGGCCTTGCTCGAACATCAACTCGAGACCAATCCGACCGTCCTCGCCGGTGGTTTCTTCGGCCTCGTCGTCGGCTCGGTCGTGATCGCCCAGGGGCTGCTGAGACGTCCGGAGTGGATCCACGCTGGCATCGCTCTGGGCGTCGGTGGGATCCTCTTCTGGCTGCTCGGACTTGGTGACGATACGACGGTCTCGGATCCGAGCCTGTTGGTCTACTTCGCCTCCGGAGCACTGGCGATCTGCGCCATGATCCTCCCCGGAATCTCCGGATCGCTCATCCTCCTGTTGATCGGCATGTACCCGAACGTGCTCGGTGCGGTGAACGACAGGGACTTCGTGGCACTCGGTGTCTTCACTCTCGGCGCGATCGTCGGGCTAGCTCTCTTCTCGCAAGTCCTCCATTGGGCGCTCAGTCGCTTCCACGACCTCGTCCTGGCCGGCCTCATCGGCCTCATGGCCGGCTCGCTGCGTGTGGTCTGGCCATGGCCCGAAGGTGTGGACAGTGCGGCCCTCGCGCCGCCAGGAGACGACGTGGTCCAGGTCACGATCGCGGCAGTGATCGGGTTCGGGTTCGTCTTTCTGATCGCGAGACTCGCTCGTGATCGGGTCGAGACGGCGGCGCTCACGCCGAGCGGCTGACGCTTCGACCGATCAGGTGGTGGTCGAGCCGCTCCCAGACGTCGGGTCGTGCCAGGGTCCGCTTCATCGAGATCAGGGTCCGTGTGAAGGTCGCCACGGCGCGTGTCGTGTCCATCGGGTTGGGGCGCATGGCGTTCTGCACCGAGGGCGACGGACTCAGGGCCACGACATCGGTGTCGGGCCAAGCGTCTCTGATCATCGCCATCTCCTGGGACAGGGACCTGGTGCCGACACGGTCGAACATCTTCTCGTGGAAGCGAGCCCTCTGCCTTTGGATCTCGGCAGCCATCGGGGCGACCACCAGGATCAGATCGAGCTGACGGGAGTGTCCCAGGACGAGATCGGCGTGGGTCCCCGACGAGATCCCTCCATCGACGTATAGGGAATCTTCGACACGATGTGGTCGGAAGACCACCGGCACGGCTGAGGATGCGGCCACGGCGTCTTTGATGGCGATCTCCGGCGCCTGGTCGCTTCCAAACGCCACCCTCGATCCACGCTTGATGTCATAGGCGACGATGGCCGTCGGGAGGTCGGGCCACGAGTTGGCGGCTTCCTGGCCGATGTGTGTGGTTACCCAGTCTCCGATCCCAGCTGGGCTGAATCGGGCCGGAGACCCGAGAAACATGGTGAGACCCGGTCTGCGGACTCCCGGGAGCAGTCCGTAACGCACCCAGTCGGTCATTCCAACGGAGTCGCCACGCGCATACACATGGGATCGGATTCGTTCGGCCACGTCCTTGCGATCGTCAGTCGTGAGAACCAGCGAGTCGAGGGTGAGGGCGTCATGACGGACCAGGGCCGACACAAACGCGCCCGACGACGTCCCAATCACAACCTCTGCTTGGTTGGGGTCCCAGTCGGTGGCCGCGCGCAGGGCCATCAGTGCCGCCATCTCGTAAGCGGCACCGGTTATCCCCCCGCCTCCGAGGACCAGTCCTACCCTGCTCACTGTTGTCACACCATATAAGTGTCCGCGTGCTTAACCGAGTATGAATCGGGTGGCTCGATTATCGGTCGAATATGGGGGTTCAGCCGAACGTCCTGCCACAGCCGGTGCAGCGACTGTCGTGCTCTTCGGTCGGTGCGTAGCACCATGGACAGGGGAGATCCGGGCCCTTTTCCTCACGGAAACCCATCACGAGACGAGGATCGACTCTGAATCGTTCGTTACCCCGGATTCCCTTGGCCAACGCGAAGAGACCAGTCGTTGCAGTCGCCACAACCAAAGCTTCAAACAACTGCCGTTCTCCTTGCCGAGGGCAAGGCAGAGGCTAAGTCGGGATGGTCGGAATTCCGTGGATTTCGAGGGCGATCAGGTGCCCATCACCGCTTCGGTGAGGTCGGCGACCAGATAGTGGAGATCCCCGAGTCGGCCCTCTCGCTGCTCGGCGGCGTCGAGCATCATCATCGCCGAGTGGTAGGCCACCCATGAGCGGTACCGACTCTCCGGTAGCTCGGCGGCGTAGCCCTTACGGAAGGCGGCCGCCGCGTCCTCTCCGTGGTTCACCGCGAATTGCCACACCGCCAGAGTCAGATCCCATTCCGGCGGCCCCAGCGTGGCCCACTCCCAATCGACCAGAGTCACCTTGCCACCCTCAGCGACGATGAACTTCGAAGGGGTCGGGCGGGTGTGGGATGGCACCGGGTCGGTCGCCAGGGGAGGCTCGATGTCGAGGGCGCGATCCAGAACCACTTGGGACATGCCGAAACGCCGGCGGAACCGACCAAGACGCTCGATGGTCGATCGGTAGTGGCTCTTGACGTACTCGCTGTCGATCCCCACTACCAGATTGGTGATCTCAGCCTTAGCGTTGTGCACGTTGCGGAGGGTCCGGCCGGCGGCTTCGACGATCTCGAGGTTCTTGGGGAGAGAACTCAGATTCCAGGATCCTGCGTCGTTCATCTTCAGCCACGCCTGGTCACCCTCGAGACCGTGGTTGAGGATCTTCGGGACGCCCTCGACAGCGGCGAGGGCCTCCAGGGCACGTCGTTCCCGCTTTTCTCGCGAAGCCACGGGGTACACCTTGACTATCGACGTTTCGTCCTCGTGCTCGGTGACGCGAAAGATGCTGTTAGCGCCCGCTGCAAGCTCCCTTATCCGCGCAGACGGGTAGAGCGATTCGACGAGTCCCCGTGCTGTCATGCCTTATTACCCCTGTCGTTAAGGTGGCGACTAGCCGGCGTCGCCCAATTACGCTGCCGCAGGCTAGCGACACCAAGGCTTTCTGTGGATCTCCGCCTACCCGACCAAACCGTCCGCACCCACCAAGAAGGTGCCACCGGACTCGACGTCGCCCGAGCCATCGGCCCCGGGTTGGCCCGGGCTGCCGTTGCCGTGAAAGTCAATGGCGACCAACGCGATCTGTCGCGGCCAATCACGGAGGGTGGCGATTTCGAGGTGATCACCATCGACAGTGACGATGGTCTCCACATCCTCAGGCACTCCACGGCCCATGTGATGGCCCAGGCCGTGCTCGACCTCTTCGACGGGGCGACCTTCGCCATCGGGCCACCCATCGAAGACGGGTTCTATTACGACTTCGAGGTGTCCGACCCGTTCACGCCGGAGGATCTGGAGCGGATCGAAGCCCGCATGGCCGAGATCATCGCCGAGGACCAGCCCTTCGAGCGAGTGGCGATGAGCCGCACCGAGGCGCTGGACGTCTTCTCGGGACACAAGTTCAAGGTGGAGATCATCGAAAACGTCGATCCGAGCGAGGTCGGCGCCGGCGACGAGGTGACCGCCTACCGCAATCTCGACTTCATAGATCTCTGTCGTGGCCCGCATGTGCCCACCACGGGCCGCATCCCGGCGTTTCGGGTGCTTCGAAGCTCGGGGGCTTACTGGCGAGGGGACCAGGATCGTGAGCAGTTGCAACGGATCTATGGCACGGCCTGGGCCTCCAAGAGCGACCTCGACGATTACCTGACCCGTCTCGAGGAGGCCGCGAAACGGGATCATCGCAGGCTCGGGCCAGAGCTCGACCTCTACAGCTTCCCCGAAGAGTTGGGATCGGGTCTCGCCGTCTGGCATCCCAAGGGCGGGATGCTCCGCAAGATCATCGAAGACCACAGCCGCGCCCTGCACGAGAGGTTCGAATTCGACTTCGTCGCGACGCCGCACCTGGGCAAATCCGAACTGTGGGAGAAGTCCGGCCACCTCGACTTCTACGCCGAGAACATGTACCCCAACATGCAGTTCGAAGGCGACCCGTCGTATCACGTGAAGCCGATGAACTGCCCCTTCCACGTCCTCGTGTACAAGAGTCAGGGGCGGTCGTACCGGGAACTGCCGATGCGACTCGGGGAGCTCGGTGGGGTCTACCGATACGAGCAGTCCGGTGTCATTCATGGGCTGCTTCGAGCACGGGGATTCACCCAAGACGATTCCCACACCTTCTGCACCGAGGGCCAGATCCAGGACGAGCTGGAGCGCCATATCGACTTCGTCACCACGTGGCTGAAGGACTTCGGTTTCGACGACTATCAGGCTGAGCTGAGCACCAAGCCCGAGAAGGCGATCGGTGAGCCCGAGCGTTGGGAAGTGACCGAAGCTGCACTGGAGAAGGCGCTCGAGACCAAGGGAGTCAGGTATCGGATCGCCGAGGGCGAGGGGGCGTTCTACGGCCCGAAGATCGACTTCCACATCAAGGATGCGATTGGCCGCCTCTGGCAGGCATCGACGATCCAGCTCGACTTCAACCTGCCGGATCGGTTCGACCTGGAGTACACGGGCTCGGGCAACACCTCAGAGAAGCCATACATGATTCACTGCGCCAAGGCAGGTTCGATCGAGAGGTTCGCCGGCATCCTGGTCGAGCACTACGCCGGGGCCTTCCCCATGTGGCTCGCCCCGGAGCAGGTGTCTGTGATTCCGGTGGCTGATCGCCACGACGACTACGCCGAACAGGTGAAGCAACGGCTCCGAGATGCCGGGCTGCGTGCCGAAGTCGATCTGTCTCAGGAGACCGTCGGCGACAAGATCAGGAAGGCCCTGACTCAGAAGCACCCGGCCGTGATCGTCGTCGGAGACGACGACGTGGCCAACGGGACCGTCGGCCTGCGGCTCTACGGGGAGGACAGGGACACGAGGGGTGTGCCGTTGATAGAGGCCACCAACCGTCTGGCCGAGCTCGCTCAAAGACCGTCATGAGCGAAGAGAACCCGAAGGTCGACCGATCCGGCATCCACATCGAGCGAGATCTCGCCGACGAGATCGCCATCGAGGAGGAACTCGACTCGAACGTCGAGGGTGAATATCTGTTCCCTTCGCCCTCACGTCGCCGCATTGCGGCATGGGTCTACCTGGTGGCGGGTGTGGTCTGCGGCCTGACCTTCGACGGTGGCTGGCTGGTGGCTATCGGATTTGGGTTGCTCGCCGCATGGCACTTCGCCTCGGCATGGCCACTTGCCATCGACGAGCACGAAGCGATGACCACGGCAGCGGCCCAGGTCGGCTTTCCGATCGGGCATGCCTCGGCGTCGGTGCGATTCACCGGCTGGCGCTCACGCCCCAGGTGGTCGGTGGTCATGTACTCCGCCACCGAGCCTCCCGACCAGCGCGCCCTCGTCCTCGTCGACGCGGTCAACGGCTCCGTCGTAGAGACCCCATACGTCGAAACGATCGCTGCGGTATAGCTGTCCTGATGCTCTGCGGGCGATATACCGGCTCCAAGACGTCTGAATCCATGGCCGTATTCGTGGTCCCGCTATGAAACCCTGTAGGGGCGTTATATCGCCCCTACAGCATCAGGAACGCGGTGTCAGCGCTGGTCCAGCGGGACCAGGTCGCGCTTGGCCGGGCCGGTATAGACCTGGCGGGGGCGGTAGATGCGGGACTCGGGGTCTGCGGCCAACTCGCGCCACTGCGCCAGCCATCCCGGGAGCCGCCCGATGGCGAACAACACCGTGAACATGTCCGTTGGGAAGCCCATCGCCCGGTAGATGATCCCCGAGTAGAAGTCGACGTTGGGGTAGAGCTTGCGCTCCACGAAGTACTCGTCGGAGAGGGCGACCTCCTCCAACTGACGAGCCAGGTCGAGGACCGGGTCGTCGATTCCGAGCGCCTCCAAGACGTCTTCTGCAGCGGCCTTGAGGATCTTCGCCCGGGGATCGAAGTTCTTGTAGACCCGGTGACCGAACCCCATGAGGCGGAAGGGGTCGTTTCGGTCCTTCGCCCTGTTGATGACGGTGTCCAGATCCTGTCCCGAGGAGACGATGCCGTCGAGCATCTCGAGCACGGCCTGATTGGCCCCACCATGGAGAGGACCGGACAGAGCGGCGATGCCGGCAGCGATGGAGCTGAAGATGTTGGCGTGCCCCGACCCGACGAGTCGGACCGCCGATGAGGAGCAGTTCTGACCGTGATCGGCGTGGAGGATGAGGAGCATGTTCAGCGCCTTGGCCACTACAGGGTCGACCTGATAGTCCTCGGCCGGGACGGCGAACATCATCTTGAGGAAGTTCGAGCTGTAGTCGAGGGCGTTGTCCGGATACACGTAAGGCTGATGGACCGAGTATTTGTAGGACCAGGCCACCATCGTCGGGGTCTTGGCGATGAGCCGTCTCGAGCTGACATCGACGGCCTCGTCGTCTAGGGGGTCGAGGGCGTCGGGGTAGTAGGTAGCCAGGGCGGAGGTCGCCGAGGCCAGGATCGACATCGGATGAGCCCGATGGGGGAACGCCTCGAACAGGTGCTTCATGTCCTCACGGAGCAGGGTGTGATAGGTGATTGCCTCCTCGTAGGCCTCCAACTCCGCTTTGGTTGGAAGTTCGCCGTATTGGAGGAGATAGGCGACCTCGAGGAAGGAGGTCTGCTCGGCCAACTGCTCGATGGGGTATCCCCGATACCACAGGATGCCTGCCTCGCCGTCGATATAGGAGACGTGTGATGCGCTCTCGGCGGTGTTGCCAAAGCCACGGTCGAGGGTGACGAGACCCAACGCAGCACGCAGCTGGGAGATGTCCACCCCGGGGTTTCCCTCGGTGGGCTCCTGAACGGGGAGGGTCAGCTCCTCGTCTCCGTACCGGAATACAGCTTCGGGCATCCCAATCCTTTCCTGGCTAATCGTCGGCGGCTCGTGCAGCGATCACAGCTTGAGCCTCATTGTGCGGCACTTCCTCGTAATGATCGAAATCCATCTCGAACGTGCCCCGACCGGACGTCAGCGATCGTAGTTCTGCGGCGTACTGCTGCATTTCGGACATGGGTACCTCGGCGTTGACCGTGCGCAGGGTCCCCTCACCCTCCATCCCGAGGACCTTGCCGCGTTTGGAGTTGATGTCACCCATGACGTCGCCCAGGTGGTCCTCGGGCACCGTTACCGAGACTCTCATGATCGGCTCGAGCAACACCGGGCGGAGCTTGTCGCCGGCGGATCGGACCGCCTGGATCCCCGCCATGCGGAACGACATCTCGTCGGAATCAACGGCGTGGTATTTGCCGTCGTAGACCTCTGCGGCGACGTCCACCACTGGGTATCCGGCGAGGATTCCCCTATCGAGCGCCTCTCGAATCCCCTTGTCGACCGCAGGGATGAGACCACGTGGGATCGACCCTCCCTTGATCGAGTCGATGAACTCGTATCCGGTGCCGCGGGGACGAGGGGAGAAGCGCACCATTGCGACTCCGAACTGGCCACGACCGCCCGATTGCTTCTTGTGCTTTCCCTCGGCCTCGGCGGTCGCCATGATCGATTCCCGGTATGGGATCTTGGGGGTCGTGGAGTCGATCTCCACTCCGTACATTCTCTTGATGCGAGAGAGGGTCACGTCGAGATGTGTGTCACCCAGACCGGCCAGGATCGTCTCTCCGGTCTCCGCACGCCGGCTGACCTTGATGGTCGGGTCGCTCTCCTCGATGCGATGTAAGGCAGTCGACATCTTCTCGTCGTCATGGTGTGAGTGCGGCGCTATCGCCAACTCGGTCACAGGGTTGGGGAACACGACCGGCTCGATCACGGCGTCGAGCCCCGGGGTGCGAAGCGTGTCACCGGGCTGGAGGTCCTCCACTTTGGCTACTGCCCCGATACCTCCTACCGGGAGCTCGGAGACGTCGTTGTGCTCTTTGCCCTGGAGCTTGAAGAGGTTGTGGAGGCGGACCTTGCCACCCCTGGCGAGTTCGAGTTCCTGATCCGCTTTGACCACGCCCGAGTAGATCCGGAACAGCGAGATCCTCCCCACGAACGGGTCGGAGAAGGTCTTGAAGACGTAGGCGAGAACCGGTCCGTCCTCGGAGATCGCGCCCGCCTCGCCGCTGCGCAACGGTGGCAACGACCGCTCCAACGGGTTCGGGCCATAGTCGAGGATGAACTCGAGGAGGATGTCGATTCCAATGAGCTTCTCTGCGGAGGTGACCAGAACCGGGTAGATCTCGCCGTCGATGATCCCGTGGTGGATGGTGTCGACGATTTGGTCCCTGCTGGGTTCGGTGCCCTCGAAGTAGGCCTCCATCATGGCGTCGTCGGTCTCGACCACGGTCTCGATCAGACCGGTGTGGGCGGCGTGTACCAGGTCGGCGACGTCGTCCGGGAGATCGGCCTGTTGTCCCTTGGGGTTGCCATCCGTGTAGGTGTACGCACGCTCCGTGGCTACCCGGACCAGACCGCGGAGCGAGTCTTCTTCTCCGATGGGTACCTGGATCGGTGCGACCGACTTCCCGAAGCTGGTGCGTAGCTCGTCGAGCACACGCTGATAGGAGGCGCGTTCCCGGTCGAGCTTGGTGACGACGATCGCCCTCGGTATGCCCTCTTCCTCGGCGGCTCGCCATAGAGCCTCGGTCTGGACTTCTACGCCGTCGACCGCTGAAACGACGAAGAGGGCGAGATCAGCGGCACGCAGCGCGGTTCGGGCATCTCCGCTGAACTCGGTGGCTCCGGGGGAGTCGATGATGTTGACCCTGGTCCCGTTCCAATCGACGGTGGCCACCGCGAGCCCGAGGGAGATTCCTCGTTCGACCTCTTCGGGCTCGTAGTCGAGTGTGGTGGTGCCCTTCTCGACCGACCCCATGCGCTTGAGGGCGCCACCGACGAAGAGGAGTGCCTCGGCGAGGGTCGTCTTACCCGCACCTCCATGACCGACCAGGGCGATGTTGCGAACTTTCTCGGGACCCACGGGACCTCCTTGTGGAAAACTCGGATCCTAACCCTGGTTGCCGGACACGTTCTCAGGCCGGTGCTACTTTCGCGTCCGTGATCGACACCCGGGTTCGACCGCATGTGACCCGATACCTGGACGGCATGGGGAGAGGTCTGGCCAGGGTCGGGATGACTCCGGCGGCAATGACGACTCTCGGCCTTGCGCTCGTGCTCGTCGGGTCCGTGATGGTCGGGATGGGCCGTCTCGTCTCAGGTGCGTTGATCATCGCCGCCGGATCGTTGCTCGATGGCCTCGATGGAGCGGTGGCGAGAGCATCGGGGAAAGTCACGGCACGAGGCGCTTTCCTCGACTCCGCGTTCGATCGCGTGGGTGAGATCGCGGCGTTCGCCGGCCTCGCCTTCGCGATGGAAGGTCGGGCGCGGGTGCTGTTGCTGATAGTGCTCGCCATCGGCGGAGCGATGTTGGTGCCTTACATGCGGGCCCGGGCTGAAGCGGAGGGTCTCGAAGGTCAGGGTGGGTTGATGGGCAGGTCCGAACGCCTGATCCTCTTCTGCTCCGGTCTGGTGTTCGGGTTCGTCGAGGTGATGTTGTGGATCTTCGTAGTCCTCGTCTGGTTGACGGCCCTGATCCGTTTTCTCAGGTCCTACCGTTCCATCAAGTGAAGGACTACCTGGCATATATCGGACTCCGACTCGGGGTCGGGCTGGTTGGCGCGCTTCCCGGCGGCGCCGTGCGGACTCTCGGCCGGGGTTTCGGTGAGGTCTGGGGAACGGTCGATTCGGGGAGACGCAGGATGGCCCAGCGCCACATGGAGCGTGTCCTTTCCAACGGCGCCGATGCGGAGGCAGCCTCGAAGGAGATGATGCGCGCCTATGGGCGCTACTACGCCGAGGCGCTATGGGCGCGGGCCAACCGGATTCCGGCGATGCTCGAGGTGACCGAGGTGGAAGGTCTCGAGCACATCCTGAATGCCCGCGACGCCGGATCCGGGATGATCTACGCGTTACCGCACATGGGGAACTGGGAGGCGGCGGCACCGGTTGCATCCAGCAACGGTGTGCCGGTCGTCGCTGTTGCCGAGGTGTTGCCCAATCGGAGGATCACCGACTGGTTCACCGAGATGCGGGGTGAGTTCGGCATCGAGATCGTGTTGGCCACCGGACGGCTCGAGGTCATGAGACGACTCGAGGAGGCCATCGCCGAGAACAAGGCAGTTGCACTCCTCTGCGACCGTGACCTGAGGGGCAGAGGTGTCGAAGTCGAGTTCTTCGGGGAGACAACGACCCTGCCACCCGGCCCGGCGACTCTCGCCATCAGGACCGGAGCGCCTCTGCTTCCCGTGTGCTGTTACTTCGAGGACGGGGGCTACCGCGTGGTGATCAGACCGCCTCTACCGCTGCCGACGTCCGGCTCGAAGACGGACATGGTCTCGGAACTGACCCAGAGGCTCGCCAACGAGTTGGAGGATCTGGTGCGCGCCGCTCCGGACCAGTGGCACCTGGTCGTACCCAACTGGCCGTCCGACCGCTCGAGCCGATGAAGATCGGGCTGGTCTGCCCATACGACATCGGCAAGCCCGGCGGCGTGCAGCAGCTGACGGGCGAACTGGCCACCCATCTCCGCATGAGAGGTCTGGCGGTGACCTTCGTAGGAGCCGGGACCAGATGGTTTCACGGAGGTCCCGAACTCGATGCGATCACCGTGCCCGCGGGCAGGGCGATGAGCATCCGCGCCAACCAGTCGAAGGCGCCGCTGACGCTCAGTCCCACACGATGGCCGCACGTCCGCGGAGCGCTGGACGACGTCGATGTCATCCACATTCACGAACCTTTCATCCCGATGGTCGGCTGGATGGGGCTCTCGGTGGACAAGCCGACGGTTGCCACTTTCCACTCCGATCCCGCGGAGTGGGTGAGGGGAGCATATCGATGGGCTCCGGGAGTAAGCCGGAAACTGCGACGAGGTGTGGTCACCGCCGTCAGCGCAACCGCCGCCAGCGCCATCCCTGAGTCTTGGGGTGACGTCCGCATCGTTCCCAACGCCATCGACGTGGAAAAGTATCGGATCCCCACCGGGCGCATCGAACGGAGGGTCGCGTTTCTGGGGCGGGATGAGCCCCGCAAGGGTCTGTCGGTTCTCCTCGAGGCGTGGCCATCGGTCATCGACGCCGTTCCCGGCGCACAACTGGTCGTGATGGGTGCGGATCGAGGGATCGACATGGAAGGGGTCAAGTGGATGGGTCCGGTCAGTGGCGGGGAGAAGCGGCGTCTGCTGGCCTCGAGCCGGGTCTACGTCGCCCCAAACCTCGGTGGTGAGAGTTTCGGGATCGTGATCGTCGAGGCGATGGCCGCCGGTTGCGCCGTGATCGCGAGCGATCTGGCGGCCTTCGTGGACGTGTCCGGGGGCGCGGCGAGGCATGTTCCCGTCGGTGACGCCGAGGCGCTCGGCGCTGAGATCATCAACGTGTTGAGTGATCACCAGGTTGCGGATGCGATGGCCGCCGCATCCCGTGAACGGGTGACGATGTTCGACTGGCAAGAGGTCGTGGACTCCTATATCGACCTCTACGAGGAAGTGCTCTCTTAGGAGAGAGTCGCCGACAACGGTACAATTCCAGTCTTCCCAAAGGAGATTGGAACGTGGAAAAGGGCACCGACCGCGTCAAGCGCGGACTCGCCGAAATGCTCAAGGGTGGCGTCATCATGGACGTCGTCAACGCCGACCAGGCCAAGATCGCCGAAGAGGCCGGTGCGGTATCGGTGATGGCACTCGAACGCGTCCCCGCCGACATCCGGAAACAGGGCGGCGTCGCCCGGATGTCGGACCCGAACATGATCGAGGAGATCCAGAACGCCGTTTCGATCCCCGTCATGGCCAAGTGCCGGATCGGGCACTTCGCCGAGGCCGCCGTACTCCAGTCGCTCGGGATCGACTACATCGACGAATCCGAGGTTCTGACTCCCGCCGACGACGAGCACCACGTGGACAAGTGGGCCTTCACCACGCCGTTCGTGTGTGGTGCCCGAAACCTCGGCGAGGCTCTGCGGCGCATTGGCGAAGGCGCGGCGATGATCCGCACCAAGGGCGAGGCCGGCACCGGGAACGTCGTCGAGGCCGTCCGCCACATGCGCACCGTCACCAACGAGATCCGGACCGTCGCCTCGCTCGGCGAAGAGCAGCTGATGTCGGCTGCCCGTGACATGGGTGCTCCATACGAACTCGTGAAAGAGGTCGCCGAAACCGGCAAGCTCCCGGTCGTGAACTTCGCTGCGGGCGGTATCGCCACCCCGGCCGACGCCGCGCTGATGATGGGTCTCGGCGTCGATGGCGTCTTTGTCGGTTCGGGGATCTTCAAGAGCTCCGATCCCGAGGGCTATGCCCGCGCCATCGTCGAGGCCACCACGTTCTGGAACGAGCCCGAAGTCGTGGCCAAGGTGTCACGTGGGTTGGGCGCGGCCATGCCTGGTCTCGAGATGGAGACCCTTTCGGAGGCAGAGCAACTGGCGCGTCGGGGTTGGTGACATGACACGCGTCGGAGTCCTGGCCCTACAGGGCGACGTGCGTGAGCATCTTCGGATCCTCGACAGACCCGGGGTCGAGGCAGTCAGCGTGAAGAAGCCGACGGAACTGGCCAATGTCGACGGGCTCGTGATCCCGGGAGGCGAGTCGACGACCATCGGCAAGATGGCAGTCAGATTCGGACTGCTCGAGCCACTCCGCACATCGATTCAGGATGGGATGCCCGTCTACGGCACTTGTGCGGGAATGATCTTCCTCGCCGGAGCCGTGACCGAGGGCGATCAACCTCTCCTTGGTGTCCTCGACGTCGTCGTCAAGCGGAATGCCTTTGGTCGTCAGAATGAATCGTTCGAGGCCGACCTCGAGGTGGTGGGTCTCGACGCACCCTTCCACGCTGTCTTCATTCGGGCCCCGTGGATCGACAAGGTGGGCTCCGAAGTAGAGGTACTGTCGTCTGTCGGTGAACACCCGGTGATGGTGCGCCAGGGCAACGTCATGGCCACTTCCTTTCACCCTGAGCTCACCGGTGACGGCCGAATCCACAAGATGTTTCTCGACTCGATCTAGGACCACCAATGGCCGGACATTCCAAATGGGCGAACATCAAGCACCGCAAGGGTCGACAGGACGCCAAGCGGGGAAAGCTGTTCGCCAAGCTCGCCAAGGCAATCGAGATCGCAGCCCGTGAGGGTGGCGGCAACGTCGACTTCAACCCGACCCTGGCGACCGCCGTGGAGAAGGCCAAGGCCGCCTCGATGCCCAACGACAACATCGAGCGAGCTATCAAGCGGGGAACCGGTGAGGTCGAGGGCGCCCACTACGAGGAGTTCTATTACGAGGGCTACGGCCCCGGCGGAGTGGCGTTGTACGTGCAGGTGCTCACCGACAACCGCAACCGGGCGGCCTCCGATGTGCGCTCCACCTTCACCCGACACAACGGCAACCTCGGCGAGCCCGGCTCGGTCGGATACCTCTTCGAGCAGAAGGGTCTGATCTTGGCCTCGGGTGATGAGGACGGGGTGATGCTCACCGCCCTCGATGCCGGAGCCGAAGACGTCCGCGATGCGGGGGACGGGACATTCGAGGTCATCACCGCAGCAACCGATTTGCGCGGAGTCAGGGAGGCGCTGGCCGGAGACGGGTTCGAGGTCGAGTCGGCCGACGTGACCCAGCTCCCCTCCAACCTGGTCCCGGTCGAGGAGAACGAGGCCAAGAAGCTGCTGCGTCTCATCGACGCCCTCGACGATCTCGACGACGTTCAGGCCGTCTTCTCCAACTACGACATCGACGATTCGGTGATGGAGAAGGTTCTCGCCGAGACATGAGCAGCGGCGAGGCACCGATTCCCGTCGATCTGGACGACATCGTCCGCCGGCTCGCCGAGATCGACCGGCTGCTCGGCACGGAGAACCGTGAGCCGTCGCAGACCCATTTCCAGTTGCTCACCGAGCGGGACCATCTCCGCGGCCTCGCTCAGTGCTTTCGATCCACCCCTGACCATGACCGGTCTTCCGAGCAACTCCACGCCGAGCGGGCTTCACTCAAGCGCATGCTGGAGGGCGAGAAGGGTGCCCGTACCGGCTTTGTAACGGCCAAGGGCGGCGGCAACCACAGCCCGAGCCCCGGGGCTTGGGTCACTCTGGGTGCTGAGTCCTTGGCCGCCGGACAGCTGAATCGAATGGTGGCGAGGATCTCGGCCATCGACGACGAACTGGCCAGGCGCGGGTCATGACCTACCCGGTCAATCCGGTGGCGGTTTCGGTGGTGGTCCCTGCACCTCCCGATGAGGTGTTCTCGTTCGTTTCCGACACCCGGAACGACCCGGTGTGGTGTCCCAATGTCACCGGGATGGTGCAGACTGCTGGATCCGGCGTCGACGTCGGCTCTCGCTTCCATTTCGACCAGAAGGTGGAAGCCCGGGGTCGCGTGCTTGAATCGGGGGTGGACGTCGAGGTAGTCGAGTTGGGGGAGAGGACGATCGTTTGGAGCGTCGAGGACCGGTTCCAGATCCGTCGCATCACCCTCTCAGTGGAGCCCTCAGGTAGCGGCTCACGGGTGACCCAGACGACTGAAGCATCCTTCAAGCGGAAGCCGGGGATGGCGAAGTGGGTCTATCCGAGTCTCGCCAAGCGCACCTTCCAGGACCAGTTCTCACATCTCGTGGAGCATTTCGCCAAGACCTGACAGGCTCGAACTCGGCGTCTTCGGAATCTGCTGATCCGATAGGTTTGCCCGATGCTGATGCGAAGACTCGATCAGGTGGACGGCACAGAGCGGGACGTCCACGGCGGTGGGTGGAGGAGCCGACGTCTCGTCGTGGCCGAAGATGGCACTCCCTACTCATTTCACATCACTGTTCTCGATAGCGGCGCACGTCTGCGCTTCGAGTACACCGGACACCGGGAGACTGTCTATTGCATAGAGGGGAAAGGCACCATCAGTGATCTCGCCTCTGGCGACAAGATGACCCTGGAACCCGGCGGGCTCTATTCGGCAGGTATCGGAGAGCCCCACGAGATCGTCGCTCTGAGCGAAATGACCTTGGCGTGCGTGTTCAGCCCGGCATTGAACGGCACGGAAGAAGCCGACTGATTGGTCTCCGACCCTGGTGCTCGAGGAGGTCTCTCCCGCTAACGGTCCATGAATACGCCCAAGAGCATGGCGAGACCGACGCCGATTGCTCCACCAATCCAAAGGCCGGTGCCCAGGTTGTCGACGGTAGCCCCTATAGCTGCTCCAATGCCCGCGCCCAGGACGGCAAGGGCCGGAATCAGTTGCCCGGTACGGCGGCCGGATCCGCTTTCATCAGCCATCGGGCGACCCTACTGCACAGGACACACGACGCGTGGCCTCAAAGCCTCAGAATGCTCCTGGCGTCCAAGACAGGTTCCACACCTCCTACGGGCGAAGAATCCTCATCCGGAACGAAGTCCATGGGGAGCCGAGCCGGAACCAAACCCCCTACAGCACAGGCAACCTCACCCAAACGCCCACGAATCCGGAGCCAAGTGTTTCTTTCGCGCCCTTTGCGGGTACATCTTGTGTAGATAACGAAAGGAGAGGAAATGCCACGTTCTGGGATTATCTGGACGATCGTGGGCATCCTGCTCATCATCGCCCTCCTCATCTACATCCTCTAAGGCATCTCACTCACTGCACGACCGCCCTATCAGGGCGGTCGTCGTACGTTTCACCGAAATCTCCCGACCGGCGGCCTGATCTGATTACCGTCTAGAACATATGTTCGTTCTCGGAATCGACCCCGGACTGTCGATCACCGGCTATGGGCTGGTGGAGGGCTCACATCCACCTCGAGCCCATCGTGCCGGTGTCATCCGCACCGACACCGACCTCACGGTCCCACAGCGTCTCGCCGACCTGCACGTGGGAATCATGAATGTCATCGAAGATTGCTCCCCGGACGTGGTCGCACTGGAGACTGTGTTCACCAATCGCAACCTGCAAACGGCGATCTCGGTGGGCCGGGCATCCGGTGTCGCCCTTCTCGCAGCCGCCCAAGCAGGGCTCGAGGTGCACGAGTATGTCCCCACGGCGATCAAAGCAGCCATCACCGGGGATGGATCCGCTAACAAGGACCAGGTGCAACAGATGGTCGCTCGTCTCCTCCGCCTCGAAGCCGCGCCGAAACCAGCGGATGCCTCCGACGCGCTCGCCATCGCCCTCTGCCATCTCCGGGCCGCACCGATCAAGGTAGGACGATGATCGGCCGTCTCCGTGGTGTCCTCGTCTCCAGCCGGGAGCAGGGAATCGTCATCGACGTCAACGGGGTTGGCTACGAGGTCGCCATGACGACACGCGATCTCGCGACCCTTCCCGGCATCGGCGAGGAGATCGTCGTCCACATCCACACCCACGTCCGGGAGGACGAACTGAGTCTCTACGGCTTTGGCAGCGAGTCAGACCGTGATCTCTTCCGGGTCCTCCTGACGGCGAGTGGCGTCGGACCGAGGGTCGCCAGCGCCCTGCTTGCCTCGATGACGGGTGATGAGATTGTCCGGGCTATCACCGGAGAAGACCCCGACGCACTCACCATCGCCCCTGGAGTAGGGAAGCGTGGTGCGCAGAAGATCGTCCTCGAGTTGGGCCCCAAGTTGGCCGGCCGGGAGACCGAGGTGGTCGGGGGTGGTGGGGTCGGCGGGGTGCGGCAGGCCCTCGAAGGGCTCGGATACTCGATCGCCGAGATCAATGGTGTCGTAGGTGACCTCGATCCCACAGACCCGATCGAGGTCCAGGTTCGGTCCGCCCTGCAGCGGCTGGGCCGACGATGAGCCGGGAGGACTCACTGCTCAGTCCCATCGTCGAAGACATCGACGAGATCTCACTCCGTCCTCGACACCTCGGTGAGTTCATCGGTCAGGAGCCCGTGAAAGAGCGGCTGCAGATCTCAATCGATGCCTCCATCGCCGAAGGCCGGGCTCTCGACCACGTGCTCTTCTCCGGTCCCCCCGGTCTCGGGAAGACCACCCTCGCCGGGATCATTGCGTCCGAGAAAGGCGTCCACCTCCGGGTCACCTCCGGTCCTGCTCTGGAGCGGCCCGGCGACCTCGCCGCCATCCTGTCCAACCTCGAGCCACACGATGTCTTCTTCATCGACGAGATCCATCGTCTGCCCC
Organism: Acidimicrobiia bacterium; assembly: GCA_035762545.1. Classification (GTDB taxonomy): domain Bacteria; phylum Actinomycetota; class Acidimicrobiia; order Spongiisociales; family ZC4RG35; genus JANQRA01. The sequence goes on along the minus strand of DASTOM010000007.1, from coordinate 38,205 downwards.
GGGCCGTCGAAGAGGTGCTCTATCCGGCCATGGAGGACTTCCAGCTCGATGTGGTCCTCGGCAAAGGGCCGACCGCTCAGTCGATCCGAATCGACCTGCCCCGATTCACGCTGGTGGGCGCCACAACCCGCAAAGGAAAGGTCACGGCACCCCTCCGGGATCGCTTCGGGATCGAGGAGCGTCTCGACTACTACGAGCCTGACGATCTCGCCCGCATCATTCGCCGGTCCGCCGGGATCATCGAGGTGAAGGTCGACGGCGAGGCCGCCGACCTCATCGCAGCCAGGAGCAGACGCACACCCCGCATCGCCAACCGCCTCCTCGCCCGGATCAGGGACTACGCAGTGGCCCGTGCATCAGGTGAGATCACCCAGGAAGTGGCCTCGGAGGCTCTCGAGGTCTACGAAGTCGACGACCTCGGTCTCGACAAGGTCGACCGTTCCATCCTCGAATCGATCATCGGCAAGTTCGGAGGCGGGCCGGTGGGGTTGTCCACGTTGGCGATAGCGGTCGGTGAGGAGCCGGAGACGGTAGAGGACGCTTACGAGCCCTTCCTCCTCCAGATCGGGCTGATCCATCGAACGCCACGCGGTCGGGTGGCGACGGCAAATGCCTATAGACACCTCGGGATGGAGCCGCCGGCTGACGCTCAGGGGACCCTGCTCTGAAGGCGAGCGAGTTCTGGTACGACCTTCCCGAGTCGGCCATTGCCCAAACTGCCATCGAACCCCGTCACGACGCCCGACTCCTCGACACCCGGGACCTGACCGACCACAGGTTTCTCGACCTTCCGGACCTCCTCGCTCCGCGGGATCTCCTGGTCGTCAACGAGAGCAGGGTGCGCCGTGCTCGTCTGTTCGGAGCCCGGCTCGGAACCGGGGGACATGTCGAGTTACTCCTGTTGGAACACCTCCCCGACGGAACCTGGGAGGCGTTGGCGAGACCCTCCCGAAGATTGCGACCTGGAGTCGTGATCGAGTTCGATGGGTTCACCGCCGAGGTGGTCACCGATCCGATGGAAGGGATCGTCAGAGTGCGGCTCGACGCTGCCGACGAAGAGGCAGCCGTGGCGAGAGCCGGCTCGGTGCCGCTGCCACCGTACTTCACCGGGAGTCTTGCCGACCCGGAGCGCTACCAGACGATGTTCGCGACAACACCAGGGTCGGCGGCGGCCCCGACAGCGGCCCTACATTTCACCGACGAGGTGGTGGACCGCATACGAGCGCGGGGTGTCTCGATCGCCCGGGTCGACCTCCACGTCTCCCTGGACACCTTTCGGCCAATGACCGTCGAGGACATCGACGATCACGAGATGCACAAAGAGTGGTGTTCGGTGCCCCATGAGACCGCCATCGCGATCGCGGAGACGCGTGACGCAGGGGGAAGGGTGATCGCAGTGGGAACGACCGTCGTCCGCACCCTGGAGACGATGTCCGACGGCTCCGGCGGAGTGGAAGCCGGTGAGAAGAGGACCGACCTCTTCATCAGGCCGGGTAGTGAGTTTCGGGTGGTCGACGGGCTCGTGACCAACTTCCACATGCCGGGCTCGACGCTTCTCGTCCTGCTCGCCGCCTTCATGGGCGACGGCTGGCGTGACGCCTATCAGACTGCCCTCGATCGCGATTATCGGTTCCTTTCCTTCGGCGACTCGATGTTCGCCCTGGGTCGACGTTGAGGTGCTTGCCACGACCCGCCCTTGCGGAGATGTGGCGTTGTCGTGGTCTGGGTCGTAGCCTGCAGCCGGTGAGACGTGTTCTCGATCTCGACTTCGCTGGGCGCTTCGCCGTCGTTTAGGGACTGCACGTTGATGATCCCGATGTCGGTCGGCGAAGGACTGTTGGCCGGTGGTGTGGAGCCCACGCCATGAGTGGTCGGGAAAAGAAGTCGAGCACCGTCGAGCCGTCTCGAATCTCTTGGTGGCGACTCTTCTTCACGGTCGCCGTGATCGGGGCGGCCGTGTACGTCATCCTCCAGGAGCCGTTGCGTCTCGGACTCGACCTTCAGGGCGGCACCCAGATCGTCTTGGAGGCCGAGGACACAGCTGACGTCACCGTCGATGCCGAAGTCACCGCCCGTACACTCGAGGTTCTGCGACGCCGGGTCGACGCACTTGGGGTCAGCGAACCCACTCTCCAGGTGTCGGGGGACAGGCGCATCATCGTCGAACTCCCCGGTGTCGACGATCCCGAGCAGGCGCTCGACGCCATCGGCCGCACCGCCCAACTCACATTCCACCCTGTCGTCGATGCCGTGCCGGCGGGCACGGCGCAGCCAGAGGAGGGCCAACTCGTCCTTCCCGGAGAACCAGGCGAAGACCTCGTGCTCGGGCCGACAGCCGTCAGCGGCGACCAGGTCGAATCAGCCGGCCCGCTCTTCGACAGCCAGGGCTCGGTCCAATGGGTTGTCACCATCACTTTCGACGGCGAGGGCGGCGACGCGTGGGCAGCATTGACCGCGGATGCCGCATGCGCCGATCCCGCCTCCCCGGCCCGGCGTGTCGCGATCGTGCTCGACTCGCAGGTGATCTCCAGTCCGGGTGTCGCCTTCGACGTGCCCTGCGATGTGGGGATCACGGGCGGGAGCACGATCATCACCGGAGGATTCACCGAACAGGAGGCCACCGACCTATCACTCCTGATCCGTGCTGGGGCACTTCCGGTGCCTGTCAATGTGATTCAACAGAGCACGGTTGGCCCGTCCCTGGGCGAGTCGGCGATCCAGGCGAGCATCGAGGCCGCTGTCATCGGGGCCGGGCTCACGGTTCTGTACATGATCGCCTATTACCGGTTCATGGGAATGGCGGCGGCGCTCTCCCTGATGGCCTACGCCGGTATTTCCTACGCAGTTCTCGCTGCTCTCGGCGCCACTCTCACGCTGCCGGGGGTCGCCGGCTTCGTCCTCGCCGTCGGAATGGCGGTCGACGCCAACGTCCTCGTCTACGAGAGGGCGAAGGAAGAACACCGCACTGGTTTGGGAGTTCGGGACTCGATCACCGCCGGGTTCAAGCGGGCCGGGACTGCGATCGCTGACTCGAACATCACCACCCTGCTGGCGGCGATGCTCCTCATCTTCTTCGCCTCGGGAGCAGTCCGAGGGTTCGGTGTGACGGTGAGCGTGGGTGTTCTGGTCTCCTTGTTCTCCGCGCTGATCATCACCCGGACACTCCTCGAGCTGATGAACCTCTCGCCAAGACTGGAATCCAGCCCCCGAGCCATGGGTCTCACAACCGGCGGCCGTCTCAACGAGTGGATCGAAACCAGTAAGCCCGACTGGCTCGGGAACTGGAAGCGATGGCTCGTCGTCTCCGCCGTGTTGGTCGTCGTGGCCATCAGTGGGGTCTTCATCTCCGGGGTGACCTTCGGCGTCGAGTTCCAGGGTGGCGAGCTTCGGGAGTTCTCCAGCGATCAACCCTTCGACCTCGACGAGGTCCGATCAGCTCTGGCAGACGAGGGACTTGGCGAAGCGGTGATCCAGGAGACCGGAGATGGCACTGTGATCGTCCGCACCACCGCGATCGACGAGGCCACCGAGGAGGCCCTCGCCGAGACCATGCAGGCTCTGGGAGAGAACGTCGAACAGGTACGGAGTGAGTTCGTCGGCCCCACTCTCGGTGAGGAACTGCGCAGCCGTGCTCTGATCGCACTTGGAATTGCTCTGCTGGTGCAGTTGATCTACCTGGCGATCAGGTTCAGGTGGACGATCGCTACTGCAGCTGTATTGGCGATGGCCCACGACATCCTGATCCTCATCGGCTTGTTCGCCTGGCTGGGGAAGACGTTCGACGGTGTCTTCCTCGCCGCTCTCCTCACGGTGATCGGATACTCCGTCAACGACTCTGTCGTCATATTCGACAGGATTCGCGAGGAGAGGGCCAAACGTCCCGACGATCCCATCGAGGTGATCGCCAACGATGCATGTCTGCACACCATTCCCCGAACCATCAACACGGGTCTGGGTGCGATCATGATCCTGGTCAGCCTCTTCGTCCTGGGAGGGGACACCCTCTCCGACTTCGCCCTCGCTCTCCTGATCGGGATCCTCGTCGGAACCTACTCATCCGTGTTCACTGCATCGCCCATCGCCATCGCCTTCGAGACCCGCTGGCCCGCACCGGTACGGGAAGACGACGATCGCGTCCGGCGGCCACAACAGGCACGCGCGAAGAGGTGACGCCCTAGGTGCCTCTCGAGGCACCTAGCCTGGCCCGATGCCAGCCGTGACCTGGGCCTCTGCTGCCGTCGATGGCCAGGCCCGTGCCGGTTTCCTCCACACTCCCCACGGCGACGTCCTGACGCCCGCATTCATGCCAGTCGGTACAAGGGCCGCGGTGAAGGCAGTCGACACCGACGATCTCCTCGCCGTGGGCGCCGAGATCATCCTCTCGAACACCTATCACCTGATGCTTCGCCCTGGCGCCCACCTGATCGCCGACCTAGGAGGTCTGCATGGGTTCATGGATTGGGACCGACCGATCCTCACCGACTCGGGGGGCTTTCAGATCTACTCCCTCGATCCCGAGATCGAGGAGGAGGGAGCCACCTTCAAGTCGATATATGACGGTGCCACCGTCCACCTCACCCCGGAGGAGGCCGTTTCCGCCCAGGAACAGCTTGGACCGGACATCGCCATGGCGCTCGACGTCTGTGTCGGCCTCCCCGCGCTCCGTGAGGTCGTCGAGGACCAGATGCGTCGCACGCTGCGATGGGCGGAACGGTGCCTCGAAGCGCACCAGCGAACCGACCAATCCCTATTCGGGATCGTCCAGGGCGGTGTCGACCTCGATCTCCGCGCCGAGAGTGCCAGAGAGACGGCGGCGCTCGGATTCGATGGGATCGCCATCGGAGGGCTCTCGGTCGGCGAGCCGCCTCGGGAACGTAATGCTGCACTCACCGCTGCCGTGGCCGAGCTTCCTGATGACCGGCCCCGCTACGTCATGGGACTGGGCGACACCGATGGCCTACTCGATGCCATCGTCCGCGGCGCCGACATGTTCGACTGTGTGATCCCAACGCGGCTTGCACGACATGGTCGGGCCCTGACGTCCACCGGTGACTTCAATGTCAACAAGGTCGAGCACACGACTGATGGAGGTCCGCTCGATCCGTCCTGTGGTTGTGTCACCTGTCAGCGATATTCCCGTGCCTACCTGCGTCATCTGGTTCGCAGCAAGGAGATCAGTGCCCACCGTCTTCTCACGATTCACAACCTGACCTACACGCTTGGCCTGGTCGCCGACGCCCGGGAGGCGATTGTGGCCGGAACCCTCGGCGCCTTCGTCGCTGGAGTTCGGGAGGCCAGGTCGGAAGGTTCGACCTAGACCTGAGCCGTGGCCTATTCTCAGCGGTCCAATCAACCCACTCCCGGAGGAACCGTGAGCTCTGTCGTGTTCGCCCAAGAGGCGCAGGGAAGTGCACTGCCATCCCTTCTCTTCCTCGCCCTCATGGTCGGCGTCTTCTACTTCCTGATCATCCGCCCCCAGCGCAAGCGCGCCGCCAAGCAGAAGGAGCTTGCGGAGACACTCGAGGTCGGAGCCGAAGTCCGCACCATCGGCGGCATCCACGGCACCGTGGTCTCGATGGACGAGGAAAGTGTCGTGCTGAAGGTCGAAGACGGTCAGATCAGGTTCTCCAAGCGAGCCATCGGAGCGCGCGTCGGCGAGGAAGGCTGAGGACCCGTTACGGGTCCACGCCCCAACGGTCGGGAAAGGGCTGACCCGGGCCGTAGACTCACATCGTGCAGAATCTCGAAGAACTGGTCCGCGACATTCCTGACTTCCCCGAGAAGGGAGTGATCTTCAAGGACATCACCCCCGTCTTGGCTCACCCGGGTGCGTTGAGCGATCTGATCGATGCGATGGCAGAGCCCTTCACAACTTCAGGGATCACCAAGGTCGCCGGCATCGAGGCGAGAGGCTTCACACTGGCTACCCCGGTCGCCGACCACCTCGGAGCCGGGTTCATACCTTTGCGCAAGCCGGGGAAACTTCCTTACGAGACTGTCAAGGAGGAATACGAGCTGGAGTACGGATTCGACTCGCTCGAGGTTCACACCGACGCCATTGCCGCCGGGGAGAAGGTCCTCCTCGTCGACGACGTGATTGCCACGGGTGGGACTGCTGCTGCCGCGATCCGTCTGCTCAGGCAGCTTGGTGCAGACGTTGTCGGCTTCTCCGTCTTCATCGAGCTCGGCTTCCTCAACGGAGCGTCCAGACTCGACGGGGTACCACTACATGCCCTTCTCCGATACGACTGAGCAGGTGACGACGGCCACGCTGGCCGACGTTCTCGACGCGTTCCGGGCGCACTATCCCGACGGTGACATCGACTTGCTCCGACGGGCACACGGTAGGGCTGAAGAAGCTCATCGTGGCCAGACCAGAAAGACCGGAGCCCCGTACATAACTCACCCTACGACCGTGGCGTTCATGCTGGCACGGTACGGGCTCGACGCCGACACCATCGCGGCCGCGTTCCTCCATGACACGGTCGAAGACACACCGCTGACCCTCGCCAAAGTCGAGGAGGAGTTCGGGAAGGACATCGCCTCGCTCATCGACGGCGTGACGAAGCTGGACCGGGTTCGCTACTCCAACCGCGAGCAGGCTCAGGCGGCCAGCATCCGAAAGATGGTGGTGGCTATGGCTCGTGACGTCCGGGTCCTGATCATCAAGCTCTTCGACCGGCTCCACAACATGCGAACGGTCTATGCCCTCCGGGAGGAGAAGCAGATGAGGGTGGCGCGTGAAACCCTCGACGTCTACGCCCCTCTGGCACACCGTCTCGGTGTCCAGGAGATCAAGCACGAGTTCGAGGACAGGTGCTTCGCGATCCTCTATCCCGGACCCAACGCCGAGATCCAGGCCAAGCTCGCCGAGGCGGCCCCGGAACGTGAAGCCTTCATCGAGAAGATGACTGAGGAGATCGCTGGGATGCTCGCCGACTCGGGGATCGAGGCCGTGGTGACCGGCCGCCCCAAACATCAGTTCTCCATTTATCGAAAGATGCTCGAGCAGAACCGGCCTTTCGAAGACATCCACGATCTGATCGGCATCCGCATCATCACCCAGAACACCAGGGACTGTTACGCCGCACTTGGTCTGGTCCACAGCCACTGGGTGCCGGTGACGGGCCGGTTCAAGGACTATGTCGCCATGCCCAAGATCAACCTCTACCAGTCGCTCCACACGACCGTGATCGGGCCGGACGGCAAGCCTCTCGAAGTCCAGATCCGCACCGAGGAGATGCATGGCCGGGCCGAGTCCGGCATCGCCGCCCACTGGCGCTACAAGGAGGGGGACGTTGCCGCCGAGCCCCTGATGGAGATCGATCTGCTCGACGAGGACCCCGAGGAGTTCCTGGCCAACCTCAAGATGGATCTCTACCTGGACGAGGTGTTCGTCCTCACCCCAGGTGGCGATGTCAAGGAGTTGCCCAAGGGGTCGACTCCGGTCGACTTTGCCTACGCCGTCCATACCGAAGTGGGACACCGCTGTGTCGGAGCAAGGGTCAACGGTCGTCTCGTCCCACTGTCGACCAAGCTCGACTCGGGTGACATCGTCGAAGTGCTCACCTCCAACTCGCCCGACGCCGGGCCGTCCCGGGACTGGCTGAAGTTCGCCCGCACCGGAAAGGCCAAGGGGAAGATCAAGCAGTGGTTCCAGAAGGAGCGCAGAGACCACGCCATCACCGATGGCAAGGAGCAACTTCAGGCTCTCCTCAAACGGGAAGCCCCGGACCTGTCGTCGTCGGAACAGACGGAGCATTTGGAGAAGATCGCCAACGAGTTGGGACAAAGGGATGTCGAGGCCCTGCAGGTGGCAGTCGGCGAGGGGAACGTGTCTATGGACAGCATCGCAGTCCGTTTGCATCGTCGGCTGGCTCCCGACACCGGTGACGACCTCTTCCAACCGACCCGGCGCCGACGTCCCTCCGGCTCCGCCCATGTCGTGGTAGAAGGACAGGAGGACATGCTCGTCCATCTCGCACAGTGCTGCTCTCCTGTACCCGGTGACCCGATCGTGGGTTATGTCACGGTGGGCAGAGGCGTGTCGGTCCACCGCTCCGACTGCACGAACGTGGCCTCTTTGACGGCTCGGAGGGAGCGTTCAGTGGATGTCAGCTGGCCTTCAGACGTCGCCGGCGAGTTCGTCGTTTGGATCCAGGTGGAGGCCCTCGACCGGGCCCGGCTCCTCAGGGATGTCACCTCCGTCATCTCGGACACAGGGGCGAACATCACCGCATCCTCGACCAACACAGGACAGGATCGGGTGGCGATCCTCAAATATGAGGTGGAGTTGTCCGACCCGAGTCAGCTTCCGCGTCTCCTGACTGACCTTCGAGGGGTCGACGGGGTATACACCGCCTTCCGGCTCGCCAACGATCCCTCCACCTTGTAGGTGCCCGTGCAGATCCACCGGATTCCGGCCTGGGTGGCGGAGACCAACGCTTACATCGTCTCCGACGACGAAGGCAAGGCATTGCTGGTAGATGCGCCACCCGACCCGCCGGTGATCGGACAGCAACTTGCACGTCTCGACCTGGCGGTGGTGGGGATCGTGCTCACTCATGGCCACGTCGACCACACCGGCGGCGCAGGTGCCTTGGCGGCAGCCTCGGGAGCGGTCACCTATGTGCATGGCGCCGATGACTTTCTGACGATGCACCCAACTCGTCAGCTTCAGGCGATATTCGGCACTGCGCCACCTGGTTCCTATGAAGTGCCCGAGACGATCGAATATCTGGAGCACGGCCAGACGCTCGACCTGGCAGGTGTGTCATTGGAGGTGCGTCACACACCGGGTCACACCCCTGGACACGTGTGTCTCTACTGGAAGGCCGAAGGGGTCCTCTTCACGGGTGATCAGCTGTTCGCCGGAAGCGTGGGGCGGACCGACCTCCCGGGAGGTTCATGGGAACAACTGCTGGACTCGATGCGTGACCAGGTGATGACGCTGGACGACGACGTCGACGTGTTGCCCGGCCACGGACCCGAGACCACCATCGGAAGAGAGCGCAGAACCAATCCGTTTCGCAACGAGTGGGCGTGAGAGGTCGGAGATGGCAAACGTCGAAGTGACCCAGATGCGGCTGGTCGTCGATGCCGCCGACTTCGAGGAGGCAGTCGGCTTCTATCGGGACGCGCTCGGCATGCGAGAGCTCGAGTCGTACTCGGGCGAGGGTGGCGCCGAGGTGATGATCCTCGATGCCGGGAGGGCGACCCTCGAGCTGTCGAATCCAGCCCAGATCGAATTCATCGACCAGGTCGAAGTGGGGGAGCGGGTCGCCCCACATCTCAGGGTCGCATTCGAGGTTGCAGACACCCGGACGGCAACGCAGGTCGCGATCTCTGCCGGAGCCGAACTGATCGCCGAACCCGTCGAAACACCCTGGCTCTCACTCAATTCGCGTCTGGACGGCCCGGCGGGGCTCCAGCTCACGCTCTTCGAGGAGCTGGACGAGCAAGGCACCGACGAAGTGTGAACCCGGGGGCCGCTCGGTAACCTGCGCGCCCAACCCATGAGCTTCAAGCCTCCCAAAGGAACAGATGACATCATCGCGCCCGGGTCGCAGACCTGGCGTGAGGTGTTGCGCTCCTGGGAGGACTGGTCGGAACGGTTCGGGTACCCGTTGGTGAGCACGCCAGTGTTCGAGTCGACCGACCTGTTCGAGCGGGGCGTCGGCGACACCACCGAGGTCGTCACCAAGCAGATGTACACGTTCAACGACCGGGGAGGACGGTCGGTGACACTGCGTCCGGAAGGCACGGCCGGGGTCGTGCGGGCCTATCTCGACTCCGGTGAGCAGGGGGTCTGGAAGGGTGCGTACTCGGGGCCGTTCTTCAGGTACGAGAGGCCACAGAAGGGCCGACGAAGACAGTTCTGGCAGGTGGGCGCGGAGCACGTCGGTACAGCGTCGCCACTCGCCGACGTCGAGGTCATAGAACTCGGATACCGCTACGTCACGTCGACGGGTCTGTCGCCTGTGGCGCTGCTCATCAACTCCATCGGTGATCAGGTTTGTCGACCGGGCTATGTGACTGCCCTACGTGAGTTTCTGCATGGCATCGAGGGAGACCTCAGTGCCGACTCGGTGACGCTCATCGACCGCAATCCACTGCGTGTCCTCGATTCGAAGGTCGACGCCCACCTGTTGGCTGACGCTCCGAGGACCCTGGACCATCTCTGCGAGCCGTGCGTCGTGCACTACCAGCAGGTCAAGGTAGGCCTTGACTCACTCGGGATCCCATATCAGGAGGATGCCCGTCTGGTGCGGGGTCTCGACTATTACACCCGCACCGCCTTCGAATACATAGCCACGGGCCTAGACGCCGCACAGAACGCGGTGGGCGGGGGAGGGCGGTACGACGGTTTGGCTAGGTCGATCGGAGGCCCGGAAACGCCCGGCGTCGGGTTTGCATTGGGAATCGATCGGATCATCCTTGCCCTTGGCGACCCGGAGCGGGCCCATCTGGACGCCTACCTGGTGTCCGAGACAGGCCCGGAGGAAGCTCTCGTGGTCGCCTCCAAGTTGCGGGCCGACGGGATCCGGGTCGACTTCGACGTGGATGGTCGTTCGGTGAAGGCACAGTTTCGCTCGGCCCGACGTCTCGACGCCCCGGTCGTCCTGGTGTGGAGGGGCCAAGACCACCCTGTCGATGTGCAGACGAGCAGCGAGCGTCTGGAAATGCCGCTGCAGGAGGTTGCGAGTTGGTTGAAGGTATGAGGACGCACGCCGCGGGCACCGTGAGCGTCGATGACGTCGACGGGTTGGTGACCGTCGCCGGCTGGGTGCAGAAACGCCGGGACCACGGCGGTATCGCCTTCTTCGACGTGCGTGACGCCTCAGGTGTGGTCCAGGTCGTCGCTGACCCGGACGAGCACCCCGTCGTCGACGACCTGAAGATGGAGTACTGCGTCTCCGTCACGGGGACCGTGCGACGCCGACCCGAGGGCACGGAGAACCCCGACCTCGCCACCGGGCTCGTCGAGATCGGAGCCGACGATGTGATCGTGCTGTCACCGTCGCGCACTCTGCCGTTCATGATCGACGACCGGGTCGAAATCGATGAGCGGGTCCGCCTCCAATACCGATATCTCGACCTTCGGCGTCCTCGGATGGCCGCCAACCTCAGGGCCCGTTCCCGGGCCACGGCCGCGATCCGCCGGACCCTCGATGGGCTGGGCTTTCTCGAGGTGGAGACCCCGACGCTCATCAACTCCACACCCGAGGGCGCCCGCGACATGCTCGTCCCATCACGGCTACGTCAGGGTGAGTTCTATGCACTCCCGCAGTCGCCTCAGCTGTTCAAGCAGCTGCTCATGATCTCGGGGGTCGAGCGCTATTTCCAGATCGCCCGCTGCTATCGGGACGAGGATTTCAGGGCCGATCGCCAGCTCGAGTTCACCCAACTGGACCTCGAGGGGTCGTTCTGGGGACGCGACGAAGTCCTGGCCACCATCGAGAAGGTTCTCGCCGCCGTAGCCAAGGAATTGAGAGGGGTGGACGTCGAGCTTCCCCTGCCCAGGCTCACCTGGGACGAGGCTATGAATCGCTTCGGATCCGACAAGCCCGACCTCCGCTTTGGAATGGAGCTCGTCGACCTGACCGACCACCTGACCGGCACCGAGTTCGGTGTCTTCAAGGGAGTCATCGAGTCGGCCGGCACCGTCCGCGGGATCAACGCAGGTGCCCAGGAATGGTCACGTGCCCGCGCCGATCAGCTCACGGAACGGGCCAAGGAGCTGGGTGCCAGGGGACTGGTATGGATGGTGGTCGAAGATGACGGATCTCTCCGATCGCCCGTTGCCAAGTTCCTGTCCGAAGGTGAACAAGGGGCGATCAAGACCGCCCTCGACGCCGAACCCGGGCACCTGCTGCTCATCGCAGCCGACCGATGGCGCACGGCGGTCGAGGTCCTCGGCGGTCTGCGCAACGACTTGGGCCGGCCGAAAGGACACGACGAGCTCTCGTTCCTGTGGGTGGTGGACTTCCCGTTGTTCGAGGAAGACGAGGACGGCGGCATCACCTTCTCTCATCACCCGTTCACCTCGCCGGTCTCGATCGACGAGATGCGGGACCACCCTCAGGGAGCACTCTCCAATGCTTATGACGCCGTCCTCAACGGTGTGGAGCTTGGTTCGGGATCGATCAGGATCCACGACCCGGCAGTCCAGAGACAGGTGTTTGAGATCCTCGGGATCGACTCCGAGATCGCCGAGCGGCGCTTCGGCTGGTTTCTCGAGGCCCTCGAGTACGGGACGCCACCGCACGGTGGCTTTGCGTTCGGTATCGACCGTCTCGTGATGGTCCTTCAGGGTGAGTCGTCGATACGCGAGGTGATTCCGTTTCCCAAGACACAGACCGGTGTGGATCCGATGACGGGGGCCCCAACGTGGGTGGATGACTACCAGCTCGCCGAATTGGGAGTCGATCTCACAGCCAGCTCGCGTGCCCGCCGGGACGAAGCCGGAGGTTCCGAAGGGTGAACAGCCACGAAATCCGTCGGGCCTTCGTCGACTTCTTCACCGAACGCGACCATGTGTATCGGCCCTCCGCGTCGCTGATACCGGTTGACCCGACATTGCTCATGACCAATGCCGGCATGGTCCCGTTCAAGCCCTACTTCCTCGGCGAGGAGGATCCACCCTGGGATCGAGCGGTGTCGGTGCAGAAGTGTGTTCGGACGATCGACATCGACATCATCGGAACCACTCAGCGGCACCTGTCCTTCTTCGAGATGCTGGGCAACTTCAGCTTCGGCGACTACTTCAAGGAGAAGGCGATCCCCTGGAGCTATGAGTTCGTCACCGAGATGCTCGGTCTCGAGCCGGACCGGCTCTGGTTCACGGTCCACGAGACCGATGACGAAGCGGAACAGATCTGGATCGACGATGTCGGAGTTCCGGCCAGCCGGGTACAGCGGGGCGGAAAGGACAACTTCTGGCAGATGGGGATCCCCGGCCCATGTGGCCCCAGTTCGGAGCTGTTCTATGACAAGGGCCCAGATTACGGAGCCGAAGGCGGCCCGATCGGTGGCGGTGAGGATCGGTATGTGGAGATCTGGAACCTGGTCTTCATGCAGAACATCCAGGACGAGCCGTATCACGTCATCGGCGACCTTCCCGCCAAGAACATAGACACCGGACTGGGTCTCGACCGGATGGCCGCGGTCCTCCAGGATGTCCCATCGGTGTTCGATATCGACACCACCCGCGACGTCCTCCGTACCGCGGAGCGGTACACCAAGCTCGAATACGGAGCGTCGGAGAGGGACGACGTCTCCTTGCGAATCCTCGCCGACCACGGTCGGAGCGTCACCTTTCTCATCGGTGACGGGGTGGTCCCCTCCAATGACGGACGCGGGTACGTGCTTCGTCGTCTTCTCCGCCGCGCCGTGCGACACGGGTGGCAGTACGGAGGGGAAGGGCTCGTGGTGCCCCGTCTCGTCGAGACGACCATCGACCAGATGGGAATCGCCTATCCCGAGTTGGAAGACAAGAGGGACTTCATCCTCGACGTCGTCACCCGGGAAGAAGAGCGTTTCCGCCGCACGTTGGAGTCGGGCAGTCAACTCCTCGACGAGGAACTGGCCGACGAACCGGACACTCTCAGCGGGACGACGGCCTTCAAACTCCATGACACCTTCGGCTTCCCCATCGACCTGACCAGGGAGATCGCCGCCGAACGCGGGGTTGAAGTCGACCTCGTCGGTTTCGAGGCGGAGATGGAGGAGCAAAGAACCCGTGCACGAGCCGCCTGGAGGGGGTCAGAGGCCGCCGAGGCTGCCGACGCCTACAGGGCCGTGCTCGACCACACCGGTCTCACCGACTTTGTGGGGTACGACTATGAGACTTCGGACGGCGTCATCCTCTCCGTCGTCGCCGACGGCGACCCTATCGACCGTGCCGAGGAGGGCCGGGATATCGAGATCTTCCTCGACAAGACCCCGTTCTACGCCGAGTCAGGGGGCCAGGTGGGTGACACCGGAGTCATCGAGAGCGAAACGGGAGAAGCCGTCGTCGTGGACACCCAGCACGTGATTCAGGGCCTCCACGGGCACAAGGCCAAGGTGATCCGGGGATGGATCGCTCCGGGCCAGTCGGTGCGCTCCAGCATCGACACCCCGAAGCGGCAGGGGATCAGGCGCAGTCACACGGGAACCCACGTCCTCCATTGGGCCATCCGTGACGTCCTCGGTGACCACGCCGGCCAGGCTGGCTCTCTCGTAGACGATGGCAGGGTTCGGTTCGACTTCTCTCATTTCTCCCAGGTGGCACCCCAGGAGCTTGGCGAGATCGAGGCCGAGATCAACCGGAGACTCGTAAAGAACGCAGCCGTGACCACCACCGTCACTTCCAAGGAGGAAGCCCAGGAGATGGGCGCCCTCGCCTTCTTCGGCGACAAATACGGTGAGGTGGTCAGGGTGGTCAAGGTCGGGGACTATTCGACCGAGTTCTGTGGGGGCACACACACCTCGACATCGGCGGAGGTCGGACCACTCCTGATTCTCTCGGAAGCGTCGATCGGCTCCAACCTGCGAAGGATCGAGGCGCTGACAGGCAACGCCGCATACGACCACATGGTTTCGATCCGTTCCGCCCTCGACGAGACCGGTGAACTGCTGCGCACCAAGCCCGATCAGGTCCCGATCCGGGTCGCCCAGCTTCTGGAGAAGGTGGATGGATTGGAGGCCAAGCTGGAGCAGATCGCCAGCCAACGCACCGGTGACCTCGCCACCGAACTGGCCTCGTCGGCGGAACGTGTCGGCGACACGGCTTTGGTGGTGGCCGACGCCGGTTCGGCTTCTGCGAGTGAGCTTCGCCAGATCGCTCTCGGTCTGCGGGATCGAATCGACGGGTCGGTTCTCGTCGTCCTGGGCTCGGCGGCCGAGGGCAAGGGGGCACTGATCGGAGTTCTCAGCAGAGATCTCGTCGAACGCGGTCTTTCGGCCGGCGAGATCGTGGGTGTCGCCGCTCGCGAACTGGGCGGCGGTGGATCGAGGGATCCCGAGTTGGCTCAAGCAGGTGGGCCGAACGGAGCCGGTCTCGAGGCGGCACTCGAAGCCGCGCGCACCGAAGCGGGACGGGCCCTGAGCGGATCGTGACCCGGATTCTCGGGGTCGACTACGGCTCGAAGCGAATCGGTCTCGCCATCTCGGACGGAATCGGTCTCACCGCCCGCCCCCTCCAGACAATCAGACGCGGCGAACTGCAATCGACGCTGCGCGGCCTGGCCGAGGAGTACGACATCGGTGAGGTGGTTATTGGTTTGCCCAGGAGCCTTTCGGGTAACGAAGGAGAGTCGGCCGTTGCAGCCAGGGAATTGGCCGCGGAGATCCAGGAGATCCTCGGTGTCGAGGCCCATTTCGTCGATGAGCGGTTCACTACACGTCTCGCGGAGAGCGCTCTCCTGGAATCAGGGATGAAGAGACGGGAACGGAAAGAAACGGTCGACAGGGTCGCAGCGGCCATCATTCTCCAGACATACCTGGATTACAGACGCCGTGAAGGGAACTCACCGGACACCGACGACGTCGAATCCACTGGCAACCAATGACCTACGAACCAGTCCCGGACCAGCCCGCCTGGTCCCGAATCCTCAGGATCATCGCGATCGGCGCCGCAGTCGTCCTCAGCGGCGTCCTTCTGGTCGCGGGCGCCTCCTATCTGGGCAGGACCGTGGGCAACGCACTGGGCGACCAGGATGCCGGTGACGCCCCCCTGGACGTCGAACCGGGACAGCCGGTCACCATCGAGATCCCGCCAGGATCCACGGGACAGGACATCGGAGCGATTCTCACCGCACAGGGCGTCGTCCGTTCTGCGCTCGAGTTCGAGGTCGCTGTCCGCAACGTCGACGCCGCCCAGCGTCTCCAGGCCGGCACCTACGAGCTCACCACCCTCATGGACCCCTCTGAAGTGGTGGCACAACTGGTCGCTGGCCCGGCACCTTCGGTGTTCCGGGTAACGATCGTCGAAGGGCTTCGTATCGAAGAGATGCTCGTGGCTCTCGCCGAGCGGACCGGTCACGAGTACTCCGAGTTCGAGGAAGCTCTCCTGAACGGCAGCGTCAGCACCTCCCTGGTCGAGATGGCGGCTGAGCCCACACTCCAGGACTGGGAGGGTCTGCTCTTCCCCGACACCTATGAGTTCTCGAGAACCGCGGCGCCGTCGGCCATCCTCCAGCGAATGGCCTCGACGATGGAGCAACGGGTCAACTCAGTCGACTGGTCGACCTGGGAGGCTCTGGGTTACACCCCCTATCAGGGGATTGTCCTCGCCTCGCTGATCGAGACAGAGGTCCTCCTCGACGAGGAGCGTCCGATCGTCTCCAGCGTCATCCACAACAGGCTGGCCGAGGGCATGAAACTCGACATCGACGCAACGGTGCTCTACGCCATGGGAACACGAGACGTCGCAGAATTCGACCGAGACTTCGACTCGCCGTACAACACCTATCTGGTGGCCGGGTTGCCTCCGACTCCTATCGCGGCACCGGGCCGAGCGTCACTCGAAGCGGCTGCTGCTCCCGACGCCACCCCCTACTTTTTCTATGTGCTCTCCGACACCGAAGGCCGCCACGCATTCGCCGAGACGATCGAAGAGCACAACGACAACGTGGCACAGGCCCGTGAGGATGGTGTTCTGCCCTAACCGTGATGCCACAATCGTGGCGTGGGCACATTTCGGCTAGGTCTCCTGGGTAACCCGGTCGCGCACTCACGGTCGCCCGAGATCCAGCACGCGATGCTCGAACTCGCAGGTCTCGAGGGCTCGTACACGAAGATCCAGGCAGACGAGGAGACCTTTGCCCGAACAGTTGCCGAGATGAGGGCAGGGGAATGGGACGGTTTCAACGTCACGATGCCCCATAAAGCCCTGGCTGCATCGTCGTGTGACGAGGTGAGTGAGGCAGCCCGCATCTCTTGGTCCGTGAACACGCTGTTCGTGCGGGAAAATCGGCTGTTTGGGGAGTCCACCGACACGACCGCCATGGTGTCTCTCCTGGAACAGGACCGATTCGATCACTCCTCTCCCATTCTTCTGCTGGGAGCCGGCGGCGGTGCAGCTGCCGTTCTCGCCGGCATCGGCGGGAGGGATGCCTATGTGGCGGCTCGCAGAGCCGACGCGGCTCGAGAGTTGGCTGACCGGTTCGGGGCCGAGGTCGTCAGTTGGGGGACAACGGTGGCGGGTGCGATCGTCGTCAACTCCACCCCGGTGGGTATGGGGGGCGAAGGCCTCCCGGAGGGTGTTCTGGCCGCCTCGGCAGGGCTCATCGATCTCGCCTACGGCCAGGTCGACACTCCTGCCGTCTCACAGGCGAGGCAATTTGGCCTTCCAGTGGTGGATGGTTACGAGTTCCTCGTCCGCCAGGCAATCGACTCTTTCGCGATCTGGACAGGTACTCGCGTAGCGTTCGAACGGCTCATGGAGAGGCTCAGAAAGCTCTAAAGGCCTCTCGTGGGTGGGCCGATTCTCACCCGAGCCTTTCAAAAAAAAGGAGCTGAAGGTGTCTCTTTCCGGGAAGCTGGGCTTTGTCCCATTGGGTGAAATCTTGAGGCTGCTGACCCGTTCGAAGCAGCAGGGCTCGGTGGAAGTCACCGGGAACGGCCTCGTTGGTCGTGTGTTCGTCGGCAAGGGTGGCATCGACCTCGCCACGACTTGGGGCGACGACGATCTCCATCGTCATCTCGTCAACTCCGGATTCGCCGACGAGTCGGTCCTGCGTCGCATCACCTCCGGTGAGACGACCCTCGCTGCTATCGCCGACAGCAACCAGGCCATGGTCGACCTTGTCCGAGAGGTCACGGTCGAGAGCTTGTATCAGATCAGCTCGCGGGGCGACGAGTTCCAGGTTCGAGAAGGCTCCACCAGCCCCTACGCGTCACCCAAGTCGTTCGAGCTCGAGTCCCTGCTCCAGGACGCAATGGCTCGTGAGAAGGAATGGGACAAGGTCTCCGAAGTGGTTCCGGATCTCACAGGTGCGCTCAGCTTCCGGCGCGACCTCGGTGAGCGCGGGGAGGTCACCGTCAAGGTGGACGACTGGAAAGTGCTCAGCGAGATCGGTAGCGGATCGTCGGTCGTCGAGATCGCCAACCACCTCGGCACCACCCAGTTCTGGGCTGCCCGTGTCGCTGCACGGCTCGTCAAGAACGATCTCGTGATACTTGGTTCCGAGCAGCCCGCCCGCGTCGCCGCTCCAGTCCAGGACGACTGGAGCGCCGAGCCCGAGTCCAACGCCGACGACTACGAGAGCCCTGTGACCCAGGAACCCAACGCCGAAGCCGAGGTCGGGCTCGAGTCCGGCTACTCGCCAGCGGCACCGAGGGACGACTACGAGACCGAGGAGCAAGTCCCGGGCGAGGTGTACGGGTCAGACGAGCCAGTAGCCACCCACGAGGACAACGATGATGTCGATCCCGACGGGTCTTGGTGGCAGGAGCCCAAGGACGAAGAGAGCTCGGACAACGACGACGAGAAGACCCCCGAAGTCGTTACTGAAGGACTCTCAGAGATGCCGTCTGCCGGTACCGACGACGACGTCGAAGAGGACACCGAAGCATTCCTCGAGAAGGTCTTCTCCGAGCTCGAGACTTCTGAGCCCGAGGCCGAAGAGGGTCATGGTCTGCTCCGGCGCCGCCGGATGGGCACTCTACGAGACTTCTCCTCCGACTCGTAAGCCCCGCAGACAACCTCCCTCTGGCTAACTTGCTCCGGCGGTGACTTCAGTCCTCGTCGGAGCAATTGGCTTTCTGATCGGTCTGGCTGCATCTGACCTCGCCGCACAGGCCCTCGACGACCAGACCCCGCTTCGCCCGTTTGACGGAACCTGCCCTCGTTGCCGGGCCAATCGTGGTTGGGCCCACCTCTCATGCCCCAACTGCGGTCGGAGGATCGACCGGGAGCCGGTGGTAGCCCTGGCGACCTGTCTCACCAGCCTCGGATTCCTCCACACCGTCGGTGTGACCTGGGTTCTCAGCGCCTACCTGGCGTTTCTCTTGCTTTCCACCGCCCTCCTCGTCACCGACCTCGAGCAGTTTCGAATCGTCGACAGGCTCAACCTGGTCGGCAGCTTGATCCTCCTGTTCCTGCTCGCCGGCGCGGCCGTTCTCGAGGGAGACCTGGGCGGTCTATGGCGTGCTCTGGGCGGTGCCGCCGCCTACTTCGCAGGTACCTCGCTGATGTTCGTCCTCGTCAGGGGGCGGGGCTTCGGCGCGGGTGACGTCAAGCTGTCGCCACAACTCGGCCTCTACACCGCTTACCTAGGTTGGAGTGTCCTCGGTTGGGCGGTGTTCGCCACAGCGGTGATCGGCGGCGTCCTGGCGGTGATCCTCGTCGTCTCGGGCAGGGCCGGCCGGAAGACGGAGCTTCCCTACGGACCGGCCATGATCATCGGCGCCTGGACCGCCATAGTCATGGTCGGAGTGGGAGCGATCCCCGTTCCCTCGTAATCTGTCCGGATGCTCAGATTCTTGACCGCGGGGGAGTCGCACGGGCCCGGGCTCGTGACGATCGTCGAAGGTCTGCCCCGTGGCCTCGAAGTCACAGCTGAAGGTCTCTCTGCGGAATTGACCCGCCGCCGTCACGGATACGGGCGTGGCGCCCGGATGACCATCGAGAAAGACGAGGTCGAGATTCTCGGCGGTGTTCGACACGGCCACACACTTGGATCGCCGGTGGCGGTCCTCATCCGCAACACGGAGTGGCCGAAGTGGGAGGACATCATGAGCCCCGCCCCCAGCGGCAGGGGAAAGGAAGTGACCCGACCCCGTCCCGGGCACGCCGACCTCGCCGGCATGCTCAAGTACGACACCGACGACGCAAGAGACATACTGGAGCGAGCGTCGGCGAGAGAGACCGCCGCCCGCACCGTCAGTGGGTACCTGAGCCGGGTCATGCTGGAGAGCTGCGGCGTGGATGTGCTCAGTCACGTGCTGGCCATCGGCGACGTCCGGGCGAAGTACACCATCCCCACCAGCGACGACCGGTCTCGTATCGAGGCCGATCCGGTGCGTTGCCTCGACCCGCAGGCCTCGGCCGAGATGGTCGGCATCATCGACCAGGCCAAAGAAGGAAAAGACACACTCGGGGGGGTGTTCGAGGTGATCGCCCTGGGAGTACCGGTCGGGATCGGGTCTCACGTTCACTACGACCGTCGGCTCGACTACCTGCTCGCCGGGGCTGTCATGTCCATACCAGCCATCAAGGGCGTGGAAGTCGGAGACGGCTTCGAGTCCGCAGCCACCCCCGGCTCGAGGGCCCACGACGAGATCGTACGGATCGACGGGGCGATCTCCCGTGAGACCAACCGCGCCGGGGGAGTAGAGGGAGGGATGAGCAACGGTCAACCGATCGCGGTTCGGGCGGCGATGAAGCCGATCTCGACCTTGATGCAGCCATTGCGGACGATCGACATGAGCACCGGACAGCCCGACCAGGCAGTACGTGAGAGGTCTGATGTATGTGCCGTGCCCGCCGCCGGTGTCGTGGGTGAGCAGATGGTGACCTTCGTCCTTGCCTCGGAGTTCTCTCGAAAGTTCGGCGGCGACACGGTCGACGACCTCGTGACGGCGGTGGAGTCCTACCGCACCCGGGTCGCGGATCGCATCGCAGACTGACAATGTCTTCGCTGACGGTTGCCGGCCGAACAGAGGTGATTATCGGTGACGGTCTCCCCGTCGAACCTCTTCCCGTGAACGACGGGCGGGCCCGGGTGGCTCTGCTCACTCAACCCGCAGCGACCAGCACCGCACTGCAGGTGGCATCGGCCGTCGGCTCTACGGGGTTGGCCACCGAGGTGATCGGCCTCCCCGACCGTGAGGAGGCGAAGACCCTGGAAGTCGCGGCGTCGGTGTACGACGCTCTCGCCCGGTTCGGCCTGTCCCGGTACGACACCATCGTGGGGGTGGGGGGTGGCTCTGTCACCGATCTGGCCGGATTCGTTGCCGGGACCTGGTTGCGAGGGGTCGAAGTGGTTCACTTCCCTACGACTCTGCTCGGGGCGGTCGACGCCTCCATCGGTGGCAAATCAGGGGTGAACCTCGGCGGAAAGAACCTCGTTGGCGTGTTCTGGCATCCGACCCGCGTCGTCATCGATCTCGCACAGTTGCGCGCCTTACCTACCTTTCTGATTCGAGAGGGCATGGCCGAGGTCTACAAAGCCGGGCTCCTCGGGGATCGGACCCTCGCGGGAATCATCAACGACACAGGTTTGTCGGCCCCGATGGAGGAGGTGGTCGAGCGGGCGGTGCGGGTCAAGGCCTCCTACGTCGACGCCGACGAGACCGAGACCGGGGTGAGGGCACATCTCAACTTCGGTCACACCATCGGGCACGGCATCGAGTACGCCTCAGCCCTCTCCCACGGCGAGAGCGTTGGACTCGGGATGATCGCCGCAGCCGCCATCTCCGAAAAGCTTCTCGGATTCACCCACACCGAGACTGTCACCTCGACCATCGAGACCATGGGATTGCCGACGAAGGCCGACGGGCTCGACCTCACCCGCGTCCTCGACCTCACGGGTCGCGACAAGAAGAGGGACGCAGGTGGGCTCCGGATGGTCCTGCTCGAGGACATCGAGGCGCCGGTGATGCGACACGTCGGTCAGTCCGATGTCGAGCACGGGCTGGCGGCCATAGGATTCTGAGACCAGTTACCGTCGCGCCTTCCTGAACGAGGACCCCAGTTGATAAGCACAAACGACGTACGCCCTGGAATGGCCCTCGAGCTCGACGACGGCCTCTTCTCGATCGTCGAGTACCAGCACGTCAAGCCGGGCAAAGGCAAGGCCTTCGTCCGCATGAAGCTGAAGAAGCTCGAAACCGGGCAGGTCCTGGACCGAACGTTTCGCGCCGACGAGAACGTCCAGCAGGCGATCATCGACCGCAGCGATCACCAGTATCTGTACTCCGACGATCTCGGGTTCCATTTCATGAACCTCGATGACTACGGCCAGATAGTCCTGACCAAAGCGGACATCGGCGACTCGGCGGGCTACCTCGTCGACGGGATGACCGTCACCCTGGCAATGCACGGTGGGACTGCGATCGGTGTCGACCTCCCTGCATCCGTGGAGCTCGAAGTGACCTACGCAGAGCCGGCTGTCAAAGGAGATACCCGGACCGGGGCCACCAAGAGCGTCAAGGTCGAGACCGGAATCGAAGTCCAGGTTCCTCTGTTCGTCGAGCAAGGCGACCGCATCAAGGTCGATACCCGCTCCGGTGAGTACCTCACCCGGGCATGAGCGGTCCGGCGGTGATCCCGGCCCGGCTCACTGCATCGGCACTCGCAGAGGTCATCGGGCGGGACGTGCGAGAAGTCCAAGCTGTCCTGACCGCCCGGGGCCAGCCCGACGCAGCGGACGATGTCATCGGGGCGGAGTTGGCAATCGCGGTGGCGGCGACCCTTGGCTCCAGTGTCTCGGTGGAGGCGAGAGATCTCGCCCTGGAATGCCTGTACGAACTGGAGACACGAGGGGAGGTCGCCTCCGACATCGGAGGCAAGGCCGGAGCGATAGTCGACGGTGTCGTCAGTGATCTCGATGAGCTCGACGAGCTGATCGAGTCTGTCTCCGAGCACTGGTCCGTCCCCCGAATGCCGCTGATCGACCGCAATATCATCCGGATCGGTCTCTACGAGCTGCGTTCGGAGCCCGAGACACCGACCGCTGTGATCGTGGCCGAAGCGGTCCGGCTGGCCGGTACCTATTCCACCGAGAAATCACCATCCTTCGTGAATGGCGTCCTAGCCACGTTGGCCCGATCGATTCGAGATAACTAGAAGCACTCGCCGCGACCGGCTATGGTCGGTTTGCACCTTTAAGGACGGTCCCGTGAGGCCGGAAAGGAAGAGCGTTGCCACAGGTAATGACTGGCGATGACATCACACGTGTCATCCGCCGCATCTCCCACGAGATCCTCGAGATGCATCGTGGCGCCCAAGACCTGGTGATCGTGGGGATCCACACGAGAGGCGTCCTGCTCGCCAGAAGACTTGGTGACACGCTCTCAGAGTTCGAAGGCTGCCAGGTGCCGGTCGGCGAACTCGACGTCGGCCGCTACAGGGACGACCTCGACCACAGAGCCGCAGTCCCGGAACGTCAGACCCGGATTCCGGTGGACATCACCGGGATGCACGTGATCGTCGTCGACGACGTGCTCTACACCGGTCGCACGATCCGGGCGGGTCTGGACGCCCTCACCGACATCGGCCGGGCGCTCACCACCGAACTGGCGGTCCTCATCGACAGGGGTCATCGCGAATTGCCGATCCGGGCCGACTACGTCGGGAAGAACCTCCCGACCTCGCGGGAAGAGACGGTGCGCGTCCGGTTGCTGGAGACGGACGACGTCAACGGGGTCTTCATCGAACGAGTGGAGGCGGCATGAAGGACTTCCTGACGGTCACCGGTCTCGGTCGGGAGGAGTTTGAGGGCTTGATCGGAAGGGCGTCGGCGAATCGCGACCTGCTCGACTCACGATCTCCGATCGAGCCGATCCTGAAAGGCCTCGCGGTGGCGAACCTCTTCTTCGAGCCTTCCACCCGGACCCGGCTCAGCTTCGATCTCGCCGCCCAACGTCTCGGTGCCAACGTGATCACGTTCGATCCGGCCACCTCCTCGACCTCGAAGGGCGAGACCCTGCGTGACACCGCTCTCACCGTCCAGGCCATAGGCGCAGACATGATGGTTGTCCGGCACAGCACCGACGGTGTCCCCGAGCAGATCGCCTCGTGGACCGGGCTCCCGGTGATCAACGCCGGAGATGGGATGCACGAGCACCCAACCCAGGCACTTCTGGATGCGGTGACTCTTAATCGTCGATTCGGGAGGCTTCATGGGCTCCGCCTCGGCATCGTCGGAGACATTCTCCACAGTCGGGTCGCCGGGAGCCTGATACCAGCCCTACGCACTCTGGGGATCGAGGTCATCGCGGTAGGGCCAGCGGATTGGATACCCGAGTCGGAGACCAGCCATGCCGACGCTCTGGACGACGTCCTCGAATCCCTCGACGCGGTGTATCTCCTCAGGGTCCAGACCGAGAGGGGTGGGACCATCACCAAGGAATTCATCGCCAACTACCAACTCAACGACCAGCGTGCGGCGCGACTCCCCGAGCACGCCATCGTGATGCACCCGGGCCCGATGAACCGTGGCGTCGAGATCAGCGAAGAGGTGGCTGATTCGGCTCGGTCCCTCATCACCGAGCAGGTTCGCAACGGGGTCCCGGCTCGGATGGCGGTCTTCCAAACCCTCGCTGGTCAGACCGGATGAGTCTTCGCATCGCCGGTGGGACGGTGCTCACCGATGAGGGATGGATCGAAGCGGACCTTTTTGTGGACGGGACCTCGATATCCACGTTTGGCGGTGGGTCCGAACCGAGCCAGATCATCGACGCCTCGGGGTGTCTCGTCGGTCCCGGGTTCGTCGACCTTCACACTCACCTGAGGGAGCCGGGGCAGACCTGGAAGGAGGACATCGCATCGGGATCTGCTGCGGCGGTCGCCGGCGGGTACACCGCCGTGGTCGCCATGCCCAACACCGATCCTCCGATCGACGCGGTAAAGGTCGTCGAGACCGTTCTCGCCGCGGGACGGGAGGCGGACCTGTTGGATCTTTTCGCGTCCGGCGCCCTGACCCGGGGCCGAAATGGTGTCGAGCCGGCAGACCTGGCTGCTCTCTACGGCTCGGGCGTCCGCCTGTTCACCGATGACGGCGACTCCGTCACCGACACCGACGTCCTCCGCAGCGTGATGACATCGCTCGCCGCTCTGGAAGGCGCTGTCCTCGCCCAGCATGCTGAGGACCATTCCAGGACCGGGTCGGGTCACATGCACGAGGGAGACGTGTCGAGAAGGCTGGGTGTGGCTGGGCTTCCCGGCGCCGCCGAGTCCGACATCGTTGCCCGGGATCTCGGATTGGTGGCGGAGACCGGAGTGCGGTATCACTGCCAGCACGTGTCCACAGCCCAGACCGTCGACCTGATCCGCCATGCCAAGCAAAAGGGTCTACCGGTGACCGCCGAGGTGACCCCGCACCATCTCTGGTTCGACGAGAGCGATCTCCTCGAGCTGGACACCGACTTCAAGATGTATCCACCACTGCGGTCATCTGCGGACCGGACTGCACTCGTCGAGGGACTCCGTGACGGAACGATCGATGTCGTCGCCACCGACCACGCTCCACACACGCCGGAGGAGAAGAGTGTCCCGTTCGATGATGCCCCACGCGGTGTGATCGGTCTCGAGACTGCGGCCGGGGCGGTATGGCCGATGCTCGCCGACCCCGACCGATTCTTCGAAGTGATGTCGAGGACCCCCGCCCGACTCATCGGCACCGAGGACCACGGTCATCCTCTAGGTCCGGGCAGACCGGCCAATCTGGTGGTCTTCGACACCGAACAGCGATGGACCCCCGAATCGTTCCGGTCACGCTCGTCGAACAGCCCGTTCCGGGGCCGTGAGCTGGTGGGAAAGGTCCGAGCCACGATCTGGAACGGACGTCCTGTCTACACGGAGGGAGGCGCACGGTGAACCGACGTGTGGCGCAACTGGTCACCGCCGATGGGGAGGTGTTCAACGGCACCGCAGTCGGTGCCGAGGGGGTCATCACCGGCGAAGCCGTGTTCAACACCTCGATGACCGGCTACCAGGAGATCCTCACCGACCCGTCGTACGCGGGGCAGGTGGTGGTCATGACCTCGCCGCACATCGGCAATTACGGAATCGCCGGGTACGACGACCAATCCGACGAGCCGGCCGTCTCCGGCTTCGTGATGCGTGCCATGTCACGGCGACACTCCAACTGGAGGTCAGAGGGAAGTCTGGCCGAGTACTTCTCCGCCAACGGCGTCGTCGCGCTTTCTGAGATCGACACCAGACGTCTCACCCGGCATCTCAGGGATCGTGGCGCCATGCCCGTGGCCCTCGGGTCCGGGGTTTCGGAGGGGGAGCTGAGGCAGATGGCTGCCGACGCTCCCACCATGGAAGGACAGGACCTGGCGACCGGCGTCTCCACCAAGGAGCCTTACGCTCTCGAAGCCGAAGGAGAGAGTTCGGGGCTGGTGGTTGCCATCGATCTCGGTCTGAAACGGGACATCCTCCGTAACCTGACCAGGCGTGGGTTCGACGTCGAAGTCGTGCCGGCCCGGACGACTGCGTCAGAGATCCTGGCCAGGGATCCGGTTGGGGTCTTCGTTTCCAACGGCCCGGGAGACCCCGAGCCTCTGGAGCACACGGCGACAACCCTCCGCGGCCTGATCGGGCAGAAGCCGGTCTTCGGAATCTGCCTCGGTCACCAGGTGCTCGGTCTCGCTGTCGGGGCACGAACCTTCAAACTGCCATTCGGCCATCACGGCGGTAACCATCCGGTTAGAAGACTCGACGACGGACGGGTCGAGGTCACCGCCCAAAACCACGGGTTCGCTGTCGATCTCTGGTCCCTGACTGAGGCCAAGCCACCCCCGCCAGATGGCATGGCAGGCCCGGAGATGCTCCCAGACGAGGTTCTCAGTGAGTTCGGACCGGTGCGGCCCACCCATCAGAACCTCAACGACGGGACGCTGGAGGGGATGGAGCTCGCCGACCACCCAGCCTTCTCGGTGCAGTATCACCCGGAAGCCGCCCCCGGCCCCCATGACGCAGGCTCACTGTTCGACCGCTTCGCCGGCCTGATCGAGGAGAGTCGCTGATGCCTGCCAGACGGGACATCCGCTCCATCCTCCTGATCGGATCAGGGCCCATCGTCATCGGGCAGGCTTGTGAGTTCGACTACTCGGGGACCCAGGCAGCCAAAGTGCTCCGCTCCCACGGCTACCGGGTCATCCTGGTGAACTCCAACCCGGCGACGATCATGACCGACCCTGAGTTCGCCGACGCCACCTACATCGAACCGATCACGCCGGAGGTGGTCACCGAGATCATCGCCAGGGAACGGCCCGACGCCCTACTGCCGACTTTGGGGGGTCAGACCGCCCTCAATGTCGCCACTCAACTGGCCAGGAGAGGGGTCCTCGACCGCCACGGGGTCGAGATGATCGGAGCCGGGTTGGAGGCGATCGACCGGGCGGAGGACCGCGGTCTCTTCAAGGAGACGATGGAGAGCATTGGACTCGAAGTCCCCAGGGCCGGCTACGCCCGCTCCATGTCCGAGGCGGTGAAGATCGCCCGGGACATCGGCTATCCGGTGATGGTCCGTCCCTCATTCATCCTCGGTGGCGGTGGCACCGGGATCGCTGACAACGAGGGGGAGTTCCTCGAGGTGGCAAAGCACGGTCTCGACACGTCACCGGTGAGTGAGATCTTGGTCGAGGAGTCCGTCCTCGGGTGGAAGGAATACGAGCTCGAGGTGATGCGGGACCGCAACAACAACGCGGTGATCGTCTGCTCGATCGAGAACTTCGACCCGATGGGGGTCCACACCGGCGATTCGATAACCGTCGCCCCAGTGCAGACCCTCAGCGACCGGGAATACCAGGAAATGCGGGACGACGGCATCCGGGTCCTCGAGGCCATCGGTGTCGAGACCGGCGGGTCGAACGTGCAATTCGCTGTGGACCCAAAGACCGGACGTCGTCTGGTGATCGAGATGAACCCCAGGGTCAGCCGGTCCTCGGCTCTTGCCTCCAAGGCCACAGGGTTCCCCATCGCCAAGATCGCCGCCCTGCTCGCTGTCGGATTCACCCTCGACGAGATCGCCAACGACATCACACAGGCGACCCCGGCTTCGTTCGAGCCGGCGCTCGACTACACCGTGGTGAAGATCCCTCGTTTCGATTTCGCCAAGTTTCCCTCGGCGTCGACGAAGCTCGGCACCTCGATGCGGAGCGTCGGCGAGGCAATGGCTATCGGGCGCACCTTCCCCGAGGCCCTTCAGAAGGCGCTTCGGAGTCTGGAGAACGGAAGGGCAGGCTTGAACGCCGATCCCGCCGAGAATCAGATGTTCGGCGACGTCGACGACCAGCGTCTCGAACAGATGGTGTCCACTCCCACGCCGGAACGTGTCTTCGCCATCGGCGAAGCGCTCCGTCGAGGATGGGACGTCGAACGGGTCGCCGAGCTCTCCTCAGTCGACGCCTGGTTCATCGACCAGATGGCCGAGATCGTGGAAGTCCGTCACGACCTCGAAACGAGTCGGGAGCCGGGCCTGCTGCGCGAGGCGAAGCGGTACGGCTTCTCCGACCGTCAGATAGCCCACCTCTGGGGGGAAACCGAAGACCAGGTGAGAAGGACACGTCTCACCGCCGGCATCACCCGTACCTACAAGACAGTCGACACCTGCGCCGCTGAGTTCGAGGCCCACACGCCTTACATGTATGGGACCTTCGAGGACGAGAGCGAAGTACTTCCCGCCGAGAAGCCGCGCGTCGTCGTCCTCGGCTCGGGCCCCAACCGGATCGGGCAGGGCATCGAGTTCGACTACTGCTGTGTCCATGCCAGCTTCGCCCTCCGGGACGCCGGATACGAGACGGTGATGGTGAACTGCAATCCCGAGACGGTGTCGACGGACTACGACACGTCGGATCGCCTGTATTTCGAGCCGCTCACCATCGAAGACGTGCTCGGTGTGATCGACGCCGAGAAGCCCGAGGCGGTCATCGTCCAGCTCGGCGGACAGACCCCGCTCAATCTGGCGGATCGGCTGGAGAAGGCGGGGGTGAAGATCGCCGGCACCTCGCCTGCCTCGATCGCCCTCGCTGAGGACCGGGAGCAGTTCGCCGAGATATGCCGCAACCTCGGTCTCGCCCAGCCGGCGGCAGGAACAGCGATGTCGGCGGCGGAGGCCCAGGAGGTGGTCGACCAGATCGGTCTCCCGGTGATGGTTCGCCCTTCCTTCGTCCTGGGCGGCCGAAAGATGAAGGTCGTGTACAGCCTTGAGGAGCTGGGCGAATACGTTCGGGAGATCTACGGCGAGGGCGACCCCGAGGTCACCTCCAATCCCATCCTGATCGACCGTTTCCTGGAGTCGGCCGTGGAAGTCGACGTCGACGCGGTGTTCGACGGTCACGAGTTGCTCATCGGGGGAGTGATGGAGCACGTCGAGGAAGCGGGCGTGCACTCCGGCGACTCAGGTTGTGTGACGCCGCCTCCGACCATCTCCGACGAGGCGATGAAAGAGATCCTGCGCGGCACCTCGGAGTTGGCCCGCGCCCTCGACGTGCGCGGTCTGATCAACATTCAGTTCGCGGTGAAAGGCGACGAGGTCTACGTGCTCGAGGCCAACCCCCGAGCCTCCCGGACGATCCCGTTCATCTCCAAGGCGAAGGCGATCCCCCTGGCCCAGATCGCTTCTCTGGTGATGATGGGGTCGACGCTCCGGGAGCTGCGGGCCGAGGGCCTGGTGCCGGTGGACGACCGCGAAGTCGGATTCGTCGCGGTCAAGGATGCGGTACTGCCATGGGACCGGTTCCCCGAGGAGGACGCTGTCCTCGGGCCTGAGATGAAGGCCACCGGCGAGGTGATGGGAATCGGGCCGGACGTTGGAGTCGCCTACGGAAAGGCGCTTCTCGCCGCGGGCAACGTCCTCACGGACAGGGGGCGTGTGTTCCTCTCGTTCGCCGACCGGGACAAGCCGATCGGCCTCGCCGTCGCCCAGGCGTTCACCATGCTCGGATTCGACATCATCGCCACCCGGGGGACGGTGCGATATCTGAAGCATCACGCCATCGACGCCGAACTCGTCAACAAGATCGGGGAGGGACCGAGGGACATCGGGGAACGTCTCGAGAACGGCGAGATTCAGTTGGTGGTCAACACCCCGCGTGGTGGGCGGGCGCGCTCGGACGGCATGACCATTCGCCAGATGGCGCGTCGGCTGAAGATCCCCTGTGTGACAACCGTACAAGGAGGGCTCGCTGTGGCCCGCAGCCTCAGGGCCGGGCCGGGTGCGATACACAAGCCTCGGAGCCTTCAGGAATGGCAGACGACCGTCTCCTGACCAAGCTGGGCCCGATCCAGCTCGCCACGCCGCTGATCGCGGCATCGGGGACCGTCGGGTCGGTTTGGGAGTGGGCAGAGGTCGCAGATGTCATCCACTACGGAGGGGCAGTTGCCAAGTCGGTCTCTCCCGAGCCGTGGCCCGGACGTCCCGCCCCCCGTCTCGCACCCACGACCGCCGGCATGCTCAACGGAATCGGGATCCAGAATCCCGGCATCACCGCCTGGGTCGCCGACATGTCGACCAGGATCGCGTCACTGGATGTTCCGGTCTGGGGTTCCACCGTCGCCGAGACCGTCGCCGGGTATGCCGTTGTCGCCAGTCGCATGGAGGAGGTTGGTGTCACCGCCATAGAGGTGAACCTGAGCTGTCCCAACCTCGAAGACGGCGTCATGTTTTCGTTCGACGCCGGATCGACCAGCGCCGTGGTCGAGGCGGTCACGTCGACGGTGTCGATCCCGGTCGGAGCGAAGCTGTCGCCGAACACACCCGATGTGGTGGGAGTGGCGGCCGCGGCGCGGGATGCCGGCGCCGACTTCGTGGTGTTGACCAATTCGGCCCTGGGGTTCGGAGTCGACGTGGCTACGAGACGTCCTCTGCTCAGTGGGGGGGTGGGCGGCTATTCGGGAGTGGGACTGAAGCCGCTGTCTCTGCGGTGTGTGTACGAGGTGGCTGGAGCCCTGCCCGGTTTCCCCATAGTGGGCTGTGGCGGTGTCGCCACAGGGCGTGATGTCGTCGAGTATCTGATGGCCGGTGCCTCCGCCGTGGCCGCGGGGACGGTCCACCTCGCAGAACCGAACGCGGGAAGGCGCATCCTGAGAGAGTTCGTGGGAGAGATGAAGCGAATCGGCGTCACTTCGGTTTCGGATCTCGTAGGCGTCGTGGAGAGACCGTGAGCGGGATCATCGTCGCCCTCGATTTCCCGACCATCGAAGAAGCGAGGTCCATGGCCGAGTTGGTCGGGTCCGACGTCGCCGGGTTCAAGGTCGGCCTCGAGCTGATCACGGGCGTGGGACCCCAAGCGATCAGCCTGATCGCAGCCCTGGACAAGCCGGTCTTTGCCGACGTCAAGCTGCACGACATCCCCAACACGGTCGGGGGAGCCGCCCGACGCATCGCGGCCGCCGGGGCCAGGTGGGTCACCGTTCACGCTGCGGGGGGCCGGGAGATGATGGAGGCCGCGGTCGAGGGCATGGGCGGCACCGGAGTGCTGGCCGTGTCCGTGCTCACCTCGTTCGACGAAGGGGATCTCGACTCCATCGGTATCGAGTCGCGTCTGGACGACCAGGTGGTCAGGCTTGCCCGTCTTGGAGAGAGCGCGGGCGCCGAAGGTCTCGTCTGCGCTCCTGGCGACGTTCTGGCGGTGCGCGAAGCTGGCGTGGACCTGACGATCTTCACTCCCGGGATCCGCGTGGATCTCGAATCGACACACGATCAGAAGCGGGTGGGGACGCCTGCAATGGCGCACGAGGCGGGCGCCGATTACCTCGTGGTGGGGCGCCCGATCACTCGATCAGGTGATCCGGTGATGGCCGCCAGGGAAATCAACCGCAGTCTCGGGGCAACCACGTGACAGACACGGGGCTATGGTCGCATCCGCAGGCCCTACCACGAGGAGGAGGAATGGCCCAGCCACCGAAGTTGACCGACGAGCAGCGCAAGGCGGCGCTAGCCAAGGCTGCCGAAGCTCGGCGCGTCCGCGCCGAGGTCAAGGAGCTGCTCAAGTCGGGTTCATTACGCATTTCGGAGCTATTCGAGCGGGCCGAGAGCGACGATCTGGTCGCAGGACTCAAAGTCGAGTCCCTGGTCGCATCCATGCCGGGGACAGGAAAGATCAAGGCGAAGAGACTCATGGAGTCGATAGGCATCGCTGAGAACCGTCGCATCCGCGGTCTCGGTTCGAATCAGAAGGAAGCGTTGATCGCCGAGTTCTCCTGAGTGATCATCTCGATCTCGGGCCGGCCGGGGTCCGGCAAGAGCGCCGTCGCCATTCGGGTGGCCGAAGCGCTCGGTAAACGCCACGTCTCGGCGGGCGACTTCATGCGGGAACTGGCATCCGAACGAGGGATGACGATCCTCGAGTTCTCGCGCACCGCCGAGGACCGGGCCTCCATCGATCACGAGATCGACGCCAGAACCAGACGCCTCTCGGAGGAGAGCGATGACTTCGTCATCGACGCCCGGCTGGGATGGCACTTCATCCCACATTCCTTCAAGGTCTTCCTCGAAGTCAGTCCCGAGGTCGCAGCGAGACGGATCTACGGCGCTCAGCGGGGTTCCGAGACCGAGAACATCACCCTGGAAGAGACCCTTCGTGCCATCGAGGAGCGCACCCGTTCGGAGCGAACGAGATACCAGAAGTACTACGGCCTCGACTACGCAGACCACGATCATTACGACCTGGTGGTCGACACCTCGGAGAGGTCCATCGGCGAAGTCGTGGAGACGATCATGGACGGTCTGCCCGATTCATGATCTGGCCTCGGGCGACTAATGCTGTAACCTGTGTTTTCGCAGTCTCCCTCGAAGGAACCATGAAACTCGAAGACGTCATCGATCAAATCGGCAACCGGTTCGCCACCGTCGTCGTTGCCTCGCGGCGGGCCCGTCAGATCAACAGCTACTTCCACCAGCTCGGCGTCGGATACGGTGAGTTCGTGCCACCACAGGTGCACTCCCTGTCCCGCAAGCCCCTCACGATCGCGATGGAAGAGATCGCCGAGGGCAAGGTGGCAGTCGAGACCGTCGAGGAATAGATGTTGGGCGGTCGGCGGGTTCTGCTCGCCGTCACCGGGGGAGTAGCCGCCTACAAGTCCGCTTACCTGGCCCGTCGACTCGTCGAGTCCGGTGCCGAAGTCCGGGTGATCCTGACCGAGTCCGCACACGAGTTCGTCGGGCCGCAGACTTTCGCCGCGATCACCGGAACCCAGCCGTACGTGCATCTCTTTGGGGATCCCACCGTCTCCCCCCACACCGAACTCGCCCGTTGGGCAGAGTTGATCGTGGTCGCACCCGCCACCGCAGCCACTCTTGCCAAGCTGGCCACGGGTATGTCCCTCGATTTGGTGTCGGCGACGCTGATTGCGTCGCGGGCCCCTGTTCTGCTCGCCCCGGCGATGCACACCGAGATGTGGGAACACCCCGCCACCCAACGCAACATCGAGACTCTCCACGGTGACGGATACGAGACGATAGGTCCGGCCGCGGGCGCGTTGGCCGGTGGTGACGAGGGTGTCGGTCGGGTTACCGAGCCTGATGAGATCCTGGAGAGAATCGAGCACCTGCTCAATCCTCAGGGTGACGGACGTCGGGTCCTCGTCACTGCGGGCGGCACCCGCGAGCCAGTGGATCCGGTTAGATACCTGGGCAACAGGTCGTCGGGGAAGATGGGCCATGCGATCGCTGCCGAGGCAGCCAACCGGGGGTTGGACGTGACCCTAGTGACCACCTCGTCCCTGCCGGTCCCGCCATCGGTCAAGGTCGTGGCAGTGGAAACAGCCCAGGAGATGCAAGACGCCGTGGCCGCAGTCGACACCGACATCGCCATCATGGCCGCGGCCGTAGCCGACTTTCGACCTGTCGATCCCAGCGAGACCAAACTCGCCCGCGCCGACGGTCTCGACTCCATATCCCTCGAGCCCAACCCCGACATCCTCGCCTCGGTCGTTGCTCGCAAAGACGGGACCTACATCGTAGGTTTCGCCGCCGAGACCGGTGACGTCGGCCGGGCAGTCGCCAAGGCTAAGTCGAAGGGGGTCGACCTGCTCGTCTACAACGACGTCAGCGAGCCGGGCTCCGGATTCGGGACCGACACCAACCGGGTCGTCCTGATCGACCGGGAAGGAGCGACCGAGGAGTTCCCGGTTCTCACCAAGGTCGAGGTCGCCGCACGCCTCCTCGATCGGGTGATGGAGGACACGGCCGACAGGGGGTAACCTCGCCGACTCATGCGCAGGTTCTACTTCACCTCCGAGTCAGTCACGGAAGGACACCCCGACAAGGTGGCCGACGCCGTCTCCGACTCCGTGCTCGATGCAGCCCTTCGTGTCGACCCGCAGGCTCGCGTCGCCTGCGAGACCTTCGTGACGACCCGCCTGGCGGTTGTCGGGGGTGAGGTGCGGATTGGCGAGGACCTCGACATCGAGGGGATCGTCAGGGAGACCGTGGAGCGGATCGGTTACGACGGGTTCGATGCCGATTTCGCCGCCTCGACGATCGTCGTCGACAACCGGGTCCACGAGCAGAGCCCGGACATCGCCGAGGGCGTCGACCGCGAACTCGGTGCTGGTGATCAGGGAATCATGTTCGGGTTCGCAGTCGACGAGACCGACTCGCTGATGCCGCTGCCCATCCAATTGGCCCACCGTCTCGCCGAGCGCCTCGCCGACGTCCGTAAGAAGGGCGAGCTCGACTATCTCCGACCGGACGGAAAGACCCAGGTGATGGTTCGCTACGAGGACGACCTCCCGGTCTCGGTGGAGAAGGTGCTGATCTCCACTCACCATGGTCCGGACCAGGACCAGGAGTCGATGCGTGATGACGTGTACGAGGCCGTGGTCAAAGAGGTCATCCCACCCGCGCTCCTCTCCGATCAGATCGACTTCATCTTCAACCCGAGCGGTCGCTTCGAGATCGGCGGGCCTGTCGCCGACACCGGGCTCACCGGTCGCAAGATCATCGTCGACACATACGGTGGCTATGCCCGTCACGGTGGCGGCGCCTTCAGCGGGAAAGACGCCACCAAGGTCGATCGGTCCGCCGCATACGCGGCGAGATGGGCCGCCAAGAACGTGGTGGCGGCAGGGCTGGCCAAGAAGCTGGAGATCCAGCTTTCGTATGCAATCGGTCAGCCCGATCCGTTCTCGATACACGTCGAGACCTTCGGCACCGAACAGATCGACCCCACCAGGATGGAGTCGGTCATCACCGAGGTCTTCGACTTCCGCCCCGCCAGAATCATCCAGACTCTGGGGCTGACCCAGCCGGTATTCGCCGCAACCTCCGCTTACGGGCATTTCGGGCGTCCTGAATTCAGTTGGGAGCAGCTGAACCGGGTCGACGACGTTAAGTCAGCCGCCGGAATGTGATCCCCGCTGCGCGGGTCGTTCCTGACGTAGCTTCGTTCTCGGTCGATGACGGCTTCTGGTACTCGATTCCCGAGCACCTTCAGGCCGATCTGACCATCGGATCGATCGTCCGGGTGCCTCTATCCGGTCGACGCGTCCGGGGGTGGGTGGTCGAGGTCGGGGAACATGCCCCCGAGCGGCTGCGGGAGATCGGTGGGATTTCCGGTGCCGCGCCAGTCTTCGGCGCAGACCATCTGAAGAGCCTCCAGTGGGCCGCAACCCACTACGTCGCACCGATGTCGGTCATGCTGACCCGGGCCACACCGCCCAATCTTCCGAGGAAGATCCCTTGCCGGGCGACCGTCGAGGGTGGACGACATCGTCCGCACCCTCTCGACGCCATCGTCGCCAGATCGGCGGCCGACCTGAACAGTCCTGTCACGGCGCTGGTGGGGAACTGGCACAGGGGTGACTGGTTGCCGGCGTTGAGCGCTGCATTCGAATCCGGGAAGTCGGTTCAGGTCATCTCGGCTTCGGTCGCCGAGGCCCGGACCGTCGGGGAGATGGCAACCGCAGTGTGGGGCGATCTGGTGGCCATCGTCTCCGGGGAGGACGACGCGGTCGACACCGCAGCCTGGGAGCTCGCTCAGTCGGCGCCGCGTCTCGTGATCGGGACACCGAAGACATCGACCTGGAGGGTGGACGGTCTGGCACTCGCTGTGGTTCTCGAAGAAGGCAGGCGAGCGATGAAAGATCGCCAGACCCCGACCCTGCACGTGCGGGATGTGATGAGGACCAGGAGCCGAGTCGAAGGCTTCAATGTCGTCTTCCTGGGGCCGACACCGAGCGTGGAGCTACTTGCTGCCGGCGCTGAGATCCTCGGGGAGTCTGCTCGCCCCTGGTCGCTGGTCGAGATCGTGGACCGAGCCGACGATGCGCCTGGAAGTGGCTTTCTCTCTGACCGGGTGGTGGCTGCGTTGTCAGCGACCGCCAAGGCCGGGAAGCGATCGTTCGTCTTCACCCATCGAAGAGCGGGGCTCGCCTCTACCCGCTGCTCGAACTGCCGTCTTCTCCGCACCTGCACCAAGTGCGCTTCGAGACTCGGTCGGGTTGCTTCCTGTCCCAAGTGCGGAACGGAGGCCGGGGCCTGCACCCGCTGTGGCTCCGACCGATTCGAGGAGATGGGGACCGTTCCCGATCGCTTGGTGACCGAGATAAACCGGAGGACGGGTTCGGCGGTGGCGGCCGTCCATCCCACTGACCTCCCGGTCTCGGTGGGGACCGAGCGGGACCTCGCCAACCTGGAGATCGTCGATCTAGCTGTTGCTGCCGACGTGGACGGAATGCTCCTCGGTACCGGCTACCGGACCAGTGAGGAAGCTCTGAGGCAGTTGGGACGTCTCGCTTCGATGGTCGGCCCAGCCCAAGGATCACGACTCATGCTCCAGACCAGCCGACCGGACTCACTCCTGGTGAAGACGATGCGACGCGGCGAGCCGGTTCCGTATTTGGAGAGAGTCCTGGTGGAAAGGGCCCGGGAGGGGTTCCCACCGTCGTCGGAGATGATCGCTCTCGAGGTGAGAGGTGACGTCCCTGACTCGGTGCACGCTGACCTGGGGGAGTTGGACGCCGGAGCCGGGGTGATGGGCCCGATCGAGACCGAGGATGGTCTTCGATGGCTGCTGGTGGGAAAGCTCGCCAAGACCCGACCTCAACTGCGAAAGATCGTCGGGCGTTGGCGAGACAGGGGAGCGACGGTCCGGGTCGATGCCGATCCGATCGATGTCTGAAGTCCGGGATCGTCAGGCCGGCCCGCTTAGCCTGGCGAGGTGTCGACCACCTCCCCACACATCGGGACCCTCGGTGAAGGCCCGCTTCACGCCGGTCTGAAGCATTGGTACGCGCAGACAGGCGATCAGGTCGAGTCGGCGGTCGATGGATACGTGATCGATCTCGTCAGAGGCGACTTGCTCATCGAGATCCAGACCAGAAGCTTCGCATCGATGAAGCGGAAAGTCTCGGCTCTTCTCGAATCGGGGCGGCGGGTGAGGATCGTCCATCCGATCGCGGTGGATCGCAGCATCGTCAAGGTCGGCGATGACGGGGAAGTCCTGGGCCGTCGGTTGTCGCCGAGACACGGCCGGGTCGTCGACATCTGTGCGGAACTGGTGAGTTTCCCCCAGTTGATGGTGCACCCCGGTCTCGAGATCGAAGTGGTTCTGACCCGGGAAGAGGAGCTCCGCCGTTTCCAGGAAGGGCAAGCATGGCGTCGCAAGGGTTGGGTGGTCGTGGAGCGTCACTTGGTCGAGGTTGTCGGATCCGAATTGCTCGACTCTCCGACCGCTCTTCTCTCGCTGCTTCCCGCAGATCTACCAGAGAGGTTCATCACGGCGGACATTGCTCATGGATTGCGATGCACCAACCGTCTCGCCCAGCAATTGGCTTACTGCGTCCGCAAGAGCGGTGCGATCGAGGTGGTGGGGAAGAGGGGTCGGTCTGTCGAGTACCGGATCGGGTGACTCTCGACGGCTAGCTCCGCCCACCTCCAAACCCGGAAGTGATGTCGGTGGCAGGTGGGTCCTCGTACTCCCGCTCGTAATAGGAGTCCACCCGGTCCCACCAACGATAGAGCCAAAGCGCCGCGATGCATACCGCTGCAACAAGACCGATCAGGATCAACCAGGCCATTGCTGCCTTCCGCTACGCATTTCGTGTCTCCAGGTGACCGTGAGCACGACCAGAGCGGCGACACCGAACGCGACCATGACCCAAGCCAGGCCCCAATTCTCCGTACGGACCTGAACAACTACTCCGTGGACCCACAACATCTCCTGATTTCTTTCTGGATCGGCTGTTTTCTCGGGGTCAAATTTGTCACACCGGGTTCGTACGGTTGGGGTATGAGGGATGAGGTCCTTTCGATTGATCAGCGGGAGCAACGGTTGGTTGCATCCGAGCGGATGATTGCCCGGCTTCGTGAGGTTCAGATGCGGGATCTGGCCGAGTTGGATGTGGCCCAGGTGGCGACGGGGGATGGTTCTCGGTCG
The DNA here is from genome assembly GCA_035762545.1 of Acidimicrobiia bacterium. GTDB lineage: Bacteria > Actinomycetota > Acidimicrobiia > Spongiisociales > ZC4RG35 > JANQRA01. The sequence continues at coordinate 162 of DASTOM010000007.1, read as the reverse complement.
TTGTCGGAGTGGGTTGCGGGACGGTTGGACATCTCGGTCGATTCGGCGAAGACCCTGGTGCGGACGATGCGTCGGCTTCAGGATCGTCCCGACCTCCAAGGGCTGTTGGCCGAAGGTTCGGTGTCGTTTGACCGGGTCGAGGCTCTGTCTCGTATCCCTGAG
>DASTOM010000006.1:0-57369 GCA_035762545.1 Acidimicrobiia bacterium | reverse complement strand
CCAGCGACAGCAGCACTGCCTGGCTGAAGACGAGCCCACTGGTCCACTCCAGGTTGGCCTTCATCCGGTCGCCATCGACCACCAAGTCCTCGATGAGCCCGGTGAACTTCACCAGCATGTAGTGAAGCACGATCGAGGCGTCCGGCAGGGCGACCCGCTCCGCCGATGAATGTGAGATGTCACGCTCGTGCCAGAGGGCGACGTTCTCCAGTCCGACCTGGGCGTAGCCCCGGAGGAGGCGGGCCATTCCGGTCATACGCTCGGACAGGATCGGATTCCTCTTGTGGGGCATGGCCGACGACCCCTTCTGCCCCTTGCGAAACCCTTCTCTCGCCTCTCCGACTTCGGACCGCTGGAGATGGCGCACCTCGGTGGCCATCCTCTCCACAGATGCCCCGACCAGCGCGACCGTCGACAGGTACTGGGCGTGACGATCGCGGGCGGTGACCTGGGTGGGTGCCGGCTCGACGGCGAGACCGAGCTGACGGCAGACGTCTGCCTCGACCGACGCCGGGACGTGGGCGTAGGTGCCGACCGCACCCGAGATGGTCCCCACCGAGACGATGTCCTTGGTGGCTTCCAGCCGCTCCAGGTTACGGAGGATCTCGAAGGCCCAGCTGGCCAACTTCAGGCCGAACGTCGTCGGCTCGGCCCAGATCCCGTGAGTCCGGCCGATCATGTAGGTGCCACGGTGCTCCCGGGCCCTGGCTCCGACTGCGCCGAGCAGGCCGTCGAGTGCGTCGAGAAGGAGGTCCGTCGACTCGCGGAGGAGCAGTCCGCCGGCGGTGTCCAGGACGTCAGACGAGGTGAGCCCGTAGTGAACCCACTGCGCCGCTTCAGTACCGGCGCCCTGGCCGAGGAGGTCTACGAACGCGGCGAGGTCGTGATTCGTGACCTGTTCACGCTCAGCGACTGCCTCCGGGGTTGGACATTCCGCGGCGGCGGTGGCCTCGGCGATCCCGGCGGGGACCTTGCCGGTCCTCTCGAAGGCGGCGAGGGTGGCCACCTCGACCTGTTTCCACGCCTCCAGTCGATGCTGATCGGACCAGATCCGACCCATCTCAGGAAGCGTGTAGCGCTCGATCACGGTCGTGATCATGCCACGCCGTTAGGTTGGGAACTGAATGCGGAAGATCCGAAATGACCAAGCTCGCCGCTACGCGCTGGGTGCTCAGGGTTTCATCGAAGGTAGGGCCAATGGTCGGATCGACGTCCGACACTTCCGCAAGGTCCTCAGCCAGATCGGGCTCATACAACTCGACTCCGTCAACGTCTTCAGTCGGGCCCACTACATGCCCTTCTTCTCCCGCCTCGGGCCGTACGACAGAGAAGCCCTCGACGATTGGCTCTGGCAATCCAAGGAGCTGTTCGAGTACTGGGGGCACGAGGCTTCCCTCATCCCAGTGGACCAACACCGGTTGTTTCGCTGGCGCATGGCCCAGGCACTGAAGTGGCGGGCCCTCGCCGAGATCGAGGAGCATGATCCGGACTACCTGGCCAGCGTCTACCGACAAGTGGAGGAGTCAGGACCCCTTCGCACCCGCGATCTCGAAGAGCCGGGTGAGCGCGACTCGACCGAGATGTGGGGATGGTCGAACGGGAAGATCGCCCTCGAGGCCCTCTTCCTCAAAGGTCTGATCACTGCGTCGGACCGTCCCAATTTCAACCGTATTTACGACATCACCGACCGGGTGGTACCGAGGGAGAGTCTCGATGCCCCGACCCCGGGTCACGACGAGGCCCTCGCCGAGTTGCTCATGCTCGCCGCCACCTACCTTGGCGTGGGCACGGCCGACGACCTCGCCGACTACCACCGGATCAAGATGCCGGCGGCGCGGCCGGTGCTGCGGCGGCTTGTCGAGAGTGGCCAACTCGAGGAGGTCGAGGTCGAGGGTTGGGACAAGCCCGGCTATCTCCGCCCCGAGGCGACCCTTCCCCGATGGGCGAGAGGCACCGCCCTGCTCTCACCGTTCGACAGCCTCATCTGGTACCGGCCCAGGGTGGAGCGGATCTGGGACTTCCACTATCGGATCGAGATCTATGTTCCCGAGCCAAAGCGGGTCTACGGCTATTACGTGCTGCCGTTTCTCCTCGACGGGGACCTGGTCGCCCGGGTCGACCTGAAAACGGACAGACGCGACAACGTGCTCCAGGTCAAGGGTGCCTTCGTCGAGCCCGACAAGGACAAGAAGGCGGTCGGTCGCGCCCTCCGCAAGGAACTGGAATCGGTCGCCACCTGGCTCGACCTCGACGACGTCACCGTCGACCGTAACGGCAACCTCTTCGAGTACCTCTAGGGGGCGGTCCCATCCCGTTCTGGGCGCATTTACCCGGCGTTTTCCGCGGGTTTCTGCGCCCAGAACACCTAATGGGCCTTACGTGAAGGCGTTGAAGCCGGTGATGGCTTGGCCCATTACGAGCGTGTGGATCTCGTTGGTGCCCTCGTAGGTGAAGACGGTCTCGAGGTTGGCCATGTGGCGGAAGACGGGGTATTCGAGGGTGATCCCGTTGCCGCCGAGGATGGATCGGGCGGTGCGGGCCACGTCGAGGGCGTTGCGGACGTTGTCGAACTTGCCGAAGGAGACCTGTTCGGGGGTCAGCTTGCCGTCGTCCTTGCGTCGACCCAGATGTAGGGCGAGGAGGGTGCCTTTCTGGACCGCGACCATCATCTCGACGAGCTTGCGTTGGGTGAGTTGGAACGAGCCGATGGGACGGTCGAACTGCTCCCGCTCCTTGGCGTACTGCAGCGCGGTCTCGTAGCAGTCCCGGGCCGACCCCATCGCCCCGAAGGCGATCCCGAATCGGGCCTCATTGAGACAGGAGAGCGGGCCCCGCATCGAGGAGACGTTGGGGAGGACGAACTCGTCGGGGATCCGCATGTCGTCGAAGGCCAGCTCCGAGGTGACCGACGCCCGCAGCGAAGCCTTCTTCTTGATGTCGTGCGCCGAGAAGCCGGGCGTGTCGGTGGGGACGATGAACCCGCGGATCCCCTCGTCGGTGCGGGCCCAGACGATCGCGATGTCGGCGATGGACCCGTTGGTGATCCACATCTTCGACCCATTGACGATCCAATCGCCGCCGTCACGACGGGCGTTGGTCCGCATCGACGCCGGGTCCGACCCCGAGTCGGGTTCGGTCAACCCGAAACAGCCGATGACCTCACCCGCCGCCATCCGCGGCAGCCAGGTCTGCTTCTGCTCCTCCGACCCGAACTTCCAGATCGGGAACATCGCCAACGACCCCTGGACAGAGACAAACGACCGGATCCCCGAATCCCCCGCCTCCAACTCCAGGCTGGCAAGCCCGTAAGCCGTCGCCGACGTCCCGGCACAGCCGTATCCCTCGAGATGCATCCCCAACATCCCCAGATCACCGAAAGCCTTGGCCAGGTCGGCATGAGGGATCACGCCCTCATCCCACCAATCAGCCACGTGGGGCTTGATCTCCTTGTCCACGAAGTTGCGGACGGTGTCACGGAGGAGGATCTCCTCCTCACTCAGCAACGCATCGATCTCCAGGAAATCATGCGGATCCGGAGACTTGAACGACATCTCACTCATGTCAGACCGATGGTATCCGGTCTGGAAGTACTCAGCCTGCCAGCGTCTTCTCGGTGAGGTCGGCGCGGTAGTCGGCGAGCTTGGCGGTGAGCTCGGGGTCCCCGACCGCAAGGATCGCCACGGCGAGAAGGGCTGCATTGTTGGCGGCGTCGATGGCGACGGTGGCCACCGGGATGCCGGTCGGCATCTGGACGGTGGCGAGCAGTGAGTCCATGCCCTGGAGGCTGGCGTTCAGGGGCACTCCGATGACCGGCAGCAGCGACTTGGCCGCCATCACCCCGGCGAGATGGGCCGCCTTGCCCGCCCCGGCGATGATCACGCCGAAGCCGTTGTCCGCCGCCGACTCGGCGTAGGCGATGGCCTGGTCCGGAGTCTTGTGGGCGGAGAGGACCCGGGTGTCGTGTTCGATGCCGAACCTCTCCAACATCTCGCCGGCCTTCTCCATGATCGGACGGTCGGTCCCCGATCCCATCACGACTGCGACTTTGTAGCTCATCGTCCCGACGGTAACGCGATGTATCACGGCATCGCCATCGCGCTCTATCACCTGAGCGACAGACGTCGCTAGGGACATGAAAGGGGAGAAACTGTGACTGTCCTACACAGACAGACCGCTGGGGGAGTAGAACCGCAGCGTCTACGCAAGAACATGATCGCCGTGGCGATGGCAGTGGTCGGCGTTGGTGCCGCCTTCGGTCTCAGCCAGGTGATGGACTCGGAAACGGCGCGTGTCGCGGCGGACCACCCGGCCCGCATCGAGGCCGGAATGGCCTACGGAGCAGCGCTGGAGAAGGCTGCCGACATTCGAGCTCGTGAAGTGGCCGGTGCCGCCTACGGAGCCGCCCTCGCGTCAGCCAACCAGGCGCAAGAGTGGACTCTCGATGACGAGCTGAATGCCATCCACAGCGGGAAGCCGAGTGTCGGTTCGGCCGCTATGGCAGTCAATGCCGCCGGTCTCGACAGCGAACTCGATGCTATCCGGAACGGCTCGACCTTCGGTGGCAACGACTTCAAGCGGACGCCGAACAATCTGAACATCGAGTAAGTCAGCTCCTAGACGATCTGACCTAGATCTGGAAGGGGAGGCATGTGCCTCCCCTTCTACGCGTACGAGCCGGGCATTAGAGGCGCATAGAGCGCTTCTTGACCGCACCTAGGGATCCCGATTGAAGTCTGTGCCCTGTGGCGGAAACACCGCCGGGACAAGGGAGTTGGAAATGACCGTATTGGACGGCAGAGGCGCCCCGGGAGCGATCAGCGCGACCAAGGCGCGATACACGGTGGGGATATTCCTCATCCTGATCGGGATCATCTTGGGGATCGGGCTTGGCAGGTCGACCGCGCCCGCCGGCAACGATGCTTCCGTGACATACGTGGGACCGTCGGTCGAGCGCAGTCTGGCGATGGAGCGGGGTCATGATGTCCTCGAGGAGTGGGGTCGGGCCCAGGCCGCGGCTCTGAGCGACTGACCTTCACGCGCTGTTCGGATCAACTATGGGGGAAGTGAAGAGGGGGCCAATTCGGCCCCCTCTCCTGCGCGTCAGGGACGAGAATTGCCCTAGAGCGCGTATAGAGCTGCTGGTGGGATGATTCCGCTCTCGACGAGCCGTCTAAGTGAGGAGCGACGTACGTTGGCGACCAGAACCACGGGGAGGGAACTGCAGTTCCGGTTGCTGGGACACCTCGTTGTGCGAGGCCCGGATGGGGAGATCGCCCTCGGCTCGCCGAAGCAGAAAGCGGTGCTCGCTGTCTTACTACTGAATGCCAACGAGATCGTTTCGACCGATCGAATCATCCATCTGGTTTGGGGTGATTCGCCGCCGAGGACTGCTGAGCACTCGGTCCAGATCTACGTCTCTGAGCTGAGGAAATCCCTGACCAGCGGTTCGCCAAGCGACTGGATCGTCACCAGGCCGCCGGGCTACGTGATCAACGTGCCTCCTGAGGCGGTGGATACAGCGCGGTTCGAACGGCTCGTGCGTGAAGGTCTGTCCGCCTCCCGCGCAGTTGATCTGGAACACGCCAGGGCGAGCCTCGAGGCGGCCCTGACACTCTGGGTTGGTGATCCTTTGGTCGACTTCGCCTACGACGAGTTTGCCCAGGGATACATCCGCTCCCTCCGCGAGCTTCGCTGCGATGCCCTGGAAGCTTTGGCCGAGATCTATCTCGACTCGGGCAACAGTGAGCTCGCCCGTGATCTGGCACGACAGGCAGCGCAGATCGACCCGCTCCGGGAGATTCCGCAGCGTGTGATCATGTTGGCCCTCTACAGGAGTGGACGGCAGGCGGATGCTCTCCGTCACTTTCGTGCCTATCGGGAGTCACTCATCGACGAGCTCGGTATCGAGCCTTCCGACGACCTAGGCCATCTCGAGGAGCGGATCCTGCTCCAGGACGAGGGGCTCGATCTCGTGGCCACGCATCCCGTCGGTGGGAACCCCTACCGCGGGCTGCGTGCATTCTCAGAAACCGACGCGGACATCTACTTCGGACGGGAGACCCTGGTTGGCGATGTGCTCTCCCGTCTCGACGCCGGCTATGGATTCGTGTCGATAGTGGGACCTTCCGGCTCCGGTAAGTCGAGCGCCGCGCGGGCGGGCGTGATTCCCGCTCTGAAGGAGACTGGAGCCACAGCCATCGCGTTCCAGCCAGGCCCGCGTCCACTCTGGGAACTGGCAGGTGTCCTCGACGACGCAGGCTTTGGGTCCAGGGGCCAGGTGCTTCGCCGGCTGGAAGAGACACCGGACGCACTCGCCGAGTTGGTAACGCGACCTTTGACGCTTGTGATCGATCAGTTCGAGGAGTTGTTCACTCTGGTCGACTCCGAAGATCGCGACCGTTTCGTCGACCTGGTTGCTTCTGCGGTCCGCGCTGAGCGCTCCCGTTTGTCTGTCGTGGCCACGCTTCGCGCCGACTACTACGACAAACCACTGTCGATGCCCGCCCTCGCCGGGTTGTTCTCAAACTCGGTCGTGAGTGTCAGACCGATGACCCCTGAGGAGATCGAACGGGCCGTGGTGCGACCGGCGCAGGCGGTCGGCGCCGATGTCGAGCCGGCGCTCCTTGCCCAACTGGTTGCAGACATGGGCGATGAGCCTGGCGCACTTCCGCTCCTCCAATACACCCTGTTCGAGATGTTCGAGAAGTCGACCGGCCTCCTGTCCCTGAACGACTACCGGGCACTAGGCGGTATCAATGGCGCTCTGACCGGGGGCGCCGACGAGCTCTTACAGGGGTTCGATGCAGAAGGCCGGGATCTCGTCGAACAGCTGATGATGCGGATGGTTCAGTGTCGACCGTCCACCAGCACGGCACGTCCGGTGGCGGTACGCGAGCTCCTCGACCTCGACGTCGACATCGCGGTGCTCAATGGCGTCCTGGAGGCTTTCGCCGCTCGACGACTCATTACCTTCGATCGCGACTCTTCCGGTGCCTCGGTAGTCGAGATGGCACATGAGTACCTGCTCACGGAGTGGCCGCAGATGGGAGTCTGGCTCGGAGCTCACTCTGAGGACCTAGAACGTCTCTCAGTCCTGCAACAAGCCGCGGGCGAGTGGATTGGAGCCGGGCGGTCGGACGACTTTCTGCTCCGGGGCCAGCGCCTTGCGGGATTCGAAGAGTGGAGGGACGGAACAAATCTCATTCTGACTAGCACGGAGAACCGATTCGTCGACGCCTCGATCGAATTGCGAAGGGGCGAGGCGGACGCAGAGAAAGACCGTGAGCTCAAGGAGGAGATGTTGCGGCGGAGCGCACGTCGCCGATTGTGGGGCTTCGGACTGGCGCTTGTCTCCCTGGCAGCTGCCGTCACTTGGCTGGTCGTGGCGCTCGTGCCCGCGCCCCCGCCTGATGTGATCCTGTGGGGCCGCGTCGCGGACGATGGTCTCGGCGCGCTGCTGAACTCCGGGTTCGAAACGGCGGTCGAGTCCCATGGGCTCGAAGGTGAGATCATCGAAGTCGCCGCGGCGACGGACCCGATCGTTCGTGACGCAGTCTCACGAGGGACCCGCCTCGTCCTCCTGGACGTGAACTTGGCTGGCGACCCGGTTGCGGCAGAGATCATCGCCGATCACCCCAACACGACATTCGTCTGGATCGACTGTCTGGGGATTCAGCCTGAGGCGGCCGCCAACGAGTTCTGCACCACCTCTCGGCACGAGGAGATGGGTTTCCTCGCAGGTGCCGTGGCCGCGGTCGCCAGCAAGAACTCGCATGTCGGAATCGTCCTCGGCCAACCCTTCGACAACATGTTCCCGTTTCAGGAGGGTTTCGAACAGGGAGCCCGTCTCGCCGATCCGTTGGTGTCAGTCGGGGCGATCTATCTCAGCGACGAAGCGGCCGAGGCTTTCAACACCCCCACCCTGGGATATCTCGGAGCCGGCACCCTGATCGATCGGGGAGCGGATGTGATATTTGCCGCTGCAGGCTTGTCTGGATTTGGCGTGATCGAAGCCGCCTACGACTACGCCCAGACGAACGACGGTGACGTTTGGTCGATCGGTGTCGACTTCGACGAGCAAGCGAGGATGGAGTCGTGGAAGTCAGAGCCGTGGGCTCAGGGCCTCCCCATCGAAGGCTGGCAGGACCACATTCTCACCTCGGTTGTCAAACGCGTGGATCAGGCCGTGGTCCAGGTGATCGATGATTACTTCACCACTGGCGAGGTCGGACCTGTCGAGCTCACGGTTGCGAATGGCGGCATCGACTTCGTTCCCTCCGACGGGCTGAGGGAGATCGAACACGAATTGGAGACGATACGGAGCGCGCTGGCCGACGGCTCCATCCAGATCGTGCTGGATGGTGACGTGGACATCGAGATGCTCCGTGACGCGGTGGCGCCCTGAGGTCACTCGCCGATGTCGGTCCGGAATTGCATCCCGGGCCAGCTGATCCCCTCGACGACTCCGTAGGCGCGGTCGCGAGCCGTTGTCAGATCGGGCCCGATCCCGACGACACTCAGCACCCGCCCCCCGTCGACTCTCACCTGTTTGCCGTCGCTCTCCGTCCCGGCGTGAAAGACGAGCACGTCTTCGTATGTCTTCCCCAATCCCGTGATCACGGGTCCCTTCACCGGTGACTCCGGGTATCCCTCGGCAGCCAGGACGATATTGACTGTCGCCGTGTCCGACCACTCGGGTGGTGTCCCCTCCAGCACATCGACGAGGTCGTTCGTCATTCTGGGCAGAACTGCCTGGGTCTCCGGGTCGCCGAGCCGGACGTTGAACTCGAGGACCTTCGGTCCTGTCGCAGTGAGCACCAATCCCGTGTAGAGAAAGCCGCGAAACGGGGCCTCGTCTCTGTCCATCTGAGCCAGGACCGGATCAACGACGTTCTCGACGGTCCAGGTCTCCAGTCCGACCGGCAGGTCGTCGACTGGTGAGTACGAGCCCATGCCCCCGGTGTTCGGCCCCTCATCGCCATCCTGGAGCCGTTTGTAATCACGGGCGGGAGCCAGCGTGGACACGCCGTGCTCGGTGCATACGGCGAAGATGCTGACCTCGGGACCGTCGAGGAACTCCTCGACGACCACCGGACCTTCGGGTAGCCATCGCTCCGCCCAATCCGTCGCCTCCGTCAGCGAGTCCGTGACCAGGACGCCCTTGCCGCCAGCCAGCCCATCGGCCTTGATCACGTACGGCGGTGAGAGCTCTTCGAGTTGACTCCGGGCCGCCGCGGTCGTGGAGAAGGTCTCCGACTTGCCCGTGGGAACTCCGGCCTTGGCCATCACCTGCTTGGCGAAGGTTTTCGACGACTCGAGCATCGCCGCCACCCGGGATGGCCCGAACACCGGGATCTTGAGACGACGCAGAGCGTCGGCGAGCCCTGCGGCGAGGGGGGCTTCGGGTCCGACAACGACGAGATCGATGCCGTGAACCCGCGCCATCGCCGCGATCGCCCCGACATCTTCGGCTCTGATGCCCTCCACCACCGGGCCCAATCCGGCGAGACCGGGGTTGCCCGGGAGCGAGATCAGCTCCCGCACCCGGGGAGACTGGACCAGCTTCCAGCCGATGGCGTGCTCCCTGCCACCCGAGCCCACCAGTAGGACCTTCATCTGACTTCGATCAGTTGAGAGCGCTCCGGGCCGACCGACACCCAGCCGATCGGCGCCTCGATCGCCTCTTGGATGTACTCGATGTATGCCCGGGCCTGTTTGGGCAGGTCTTCGTACTCGCGGATCGCGGTGATGTCCGTCTCCCATCCTTCCAACTCGTCGTACTCGGGCTCGCAGTGATAGAGCACCGACTGTTGGGAGGGGAAGTGGTCGTACCTGTCGTCCCCGGCGCGGTAGGCGGTGCCGACCTTGATCGTGTCGAACGCCGACAGGATGTCCAGTTTGGTGAGGAAGATCTTGGTGAGGCTGTTGACCCGGGAGGCGTAGCGGAGGGCCACCAGATCGAGCCAGCCACACCGACGGCGTCGGCCGGTTACCGTGCCGTACTCGCCCCCGAGCTCGATCATCGTGTCGCCGATCTCGTCGTTCAGCTCGGTGGGGAACGGGCCGGTGCCGACACGGGAGATGTACGCCTTGGCCACTCCGACGATCTCATCGATCGCCTTCGGCCCAATTCCGGTCCCGACCACCGCCCCACCCGCGGTCGGGTTAGACGACGTCACGAACGGATAGGTCCCGTGGTCGATGTCGAGGAGCGTCCCCTGGGCGCCTTCGAACAGAACTTCCTTCCCGGCCCGGATCGCCTCATGGATGAGGAGGGAAGTGTCGGCGACATGTGGCTCGAGACGTTCGGTGTAGCCGAGGTACTCCTCGACGATCTCGTCGGCGTCCATGGGGAGGGTGTTGTAGATACGGGGCAGGATCTTGTTCTTGTCCTCGAGTGCCGCTTCGACCTTCTCCCGGAAGATCTTGGGATCGAAGAGGTCCTGGACCCGGATGCCGAACCGGGCGTACTTGTCGGTGTAGGCCGGACCGATGCCCTTCTTGGTCGTTCCGATCTGGTTCTTTCCCAGGTAGCGCTCGATCGCGGCGTCGAGTTTGCGGTGATAGGGCATGATCAGGTGGGCGTTGGAGGAGAGCCTGACCCGTGAGGGATCCAACCCTTTCTCCGCCACCATTTCCATCTCCGCCAGGAGCACGGCCGGGTCGATCACGGTCCCGGATGCGATCACCGGGATGCAGTCGGGGTAGTGGATCCCCGAGGGGATCAGAGAGAGAGCGAGTCTCTGTTCTCCGACGATGATCGTGTGGCCTGCGTTGTTGCCGCCCTGGAACCTGACCACGTAGTCGGCGCCCTCGGCGAAGTAGTCGACGACTCGACCCTTCCCCTCATCCCCCCACTGGGCCCCGAGCACGATTGTCGCAGTCATGACGGGATGCGACGGTAGCGCCCTGACGCAACCCCGGGTTCCCAGCGTCGTCTAGCGACGCTGACAGCCCAAACCTCGTGCCGATCTCAGGATTCGGGCTCGTCCTCGGTGGCGTTGTTTCCCCCGGAGACGAAACGCATCGTCGACCCGATGCCCTCGGCCACCACCCTGATCGGCGCAGTCCCCACCTGGTAGATCCCGAGACCCACCGCCTTGGGCAGTTCACTGAGTCGTGGCGTCCCTACGAAGCGTCTCCGGCCGAAGTAGAACCAGAGGCCGGCGGCGAGGATCGCCATCCCTCCGACTGTTATCCAGAACCCGGAGGGATCGTCGGCAAGAGGTATGTCGATGAAGTTCATCCCGAACACACCGGAGATCACGGTCAGGGGGAGGAGGATCGCGGAGAAGACGGTGAGCACACGCACGATGTCGTTGGTCCGATCGGCTACCGCACCCCGGTAGGTCTCGACCACCGACCCGAGCAACGACCGGGCCGATTCCAGTGACTCCAGGATCTGGTTCTGGTAGTCACTCACCCGCTCGAAGACCTTTCGACTGGCCTCGTCGACGAGTGGGTGGCCTCCCGGCTCCGCCAACTCGTCATATATCTGTCGTTGTGGCACCAGGACCCGACGCATCACGATCACATCGCGGCGCAGGGCGAAGGTCTCGTTCAGGGCACGGGGATCGGCGGCCATGGCTAGTTCCTCGAGAGTCTCGAGGCTGCTCTCCAGCTGGTCTATCAGGGATGGGATCCGCCGGTTCCCTACCATCGCCAACTGGGCCAGAAGACCGGCAGGCGTAGGCACCGAGAGCCCGATCCCCTGATCCAGACGCTCCTGGACGATGTCCGTGGAGACTATGTCGCCGCCATGCACCGAGATGATGAAGTTGGGACCGATGAAGATGTCGACCTCGCTCGGTGCGAGCCGGCCACCTTCACTGCTACGGAAGGCGTTGAGAACGACGTAGATCATCTCCGGATGTTCCTCGATCATGGGGAGGCTGGCCTCGGCCAGCGCCTCGTCGATGAAGGCCTGCGGGATGTCGAAGGACGCACAGAGCTCACCAATCGCGTCGGGCGGCTCGCCAGCGACATCGATCCAGATCCACCTGTCTGCTGGGATCTCCGGCCGGAATCCCTCCCACTGCTCCCGGGGAAGCTCCTCGCCCGGAACCCAGGCGAACGCACGTATCACGTCATCGATTATGGAGCCGCAGTCCCAACAGACCCGGTAATGAGTCCTGTGGAAACCACGAAACACAGCGTTCACATTGCAGCAACGGCTCGGCAATTGCTGTCAGATACAAAAGTCCCGGTTCACGCCAACCAAACAGAAGGAGGCATCGTGACCAAGACGGCTGCCGACGTCTTGTCTCTCGTCGAGAGCGAGGGCTATGAGTTCGTCGACCTGCGATTTTGCGACCTGCCGGGACAGGTTCAGCACTTCACCGTTCCCACCCACCAGCTGACCGAGGACTCTTTCGAGGAGGGTTTCGGCTTCGACGGCTCGTCGATTCGTGGATTCCAGGACATCCAGGAATCCGACATGATCCTCATTCCCGACCCGACGACCGCGGTCGACGATGTCTTCCGGACCCGGAAGACCTTGATCCTCTACTGCTTCGTCAACGACCCGATCACCCAAACCCCATACGAGAAGGACCCGCGTTACATCGCCAAGAAAGCCGAGGAGTACCTGAAGTCCACCGGCATCGCCGACACCTCGTACTGGGGCCCTGAGGCCGAGTTCTACATTTTCGACGACGTCCGCTTCGGACAGAACCAGAACTCCGGCTACTACTTCCTCGACTCCGAAGAGGGCGCCTGGAACTCCGGTGAGTTCGAGGAGGGTGGCAACCTCGGATACAAGCCCCGCTACAAGGAGGGCTACTTCCCGGTCCCGCCCACCGACCACTACCAGGACCTTCGGTCCGAGATGACGGCGCTGCTCGAGCAGGCCGGCATCGAGATCGAGGTCCAGCACCACGAGGTCGGCACCGCCGGTCAGGCCGAGATCGACATGAAGTACGACACATTGCTGCGCACGGCGGACAACGTCACGCTCTACAAGTACATCGTCAAGAACACGGCGTGGGCCGCCGGCAAGTCGGTGACATTCATGCCGAAGCCGATCTTCGAGGACAACGGTTCGGGCATGCACACCCATCAGTCCCTCTGGCAGGACGGCGAGACCTTGATGTACGACGAGAGTGGCTACGCCGGTCTCTCCGACCTGGCCCGCTGGTACATCGGCGGCCTGCTCAAGCACGCCGCGGCGATCCTTGCCTTCGCCGCACCGACGACGAACTCGTACCACCGGCTCGTGCCGGGCTACGAGGCCCCGGTGAACCTGGTGTACTCGAGCCGGAACCGCTCCGCGGCCATCCGGATCCCGCAGTACTCGCAGGCACCGGCGGCCAAGCGTCTCGAGTTCCGCTGCCCCGACCCGTCGTGCAACCCCTACCTCGCCTTCTCGGCGATGTTGATGGCGGGCCTCGACGGAGTCCAGAACCAGATCGAGCCCCACGATCCGGTGGACAAGGACATCTACGACCTGCCGCCCGCCGAGCTCGAGGGTCTTCCCTCGGTGCCGGGGAGCCTGGATGAGGCGCTGGACGCGCTCGAGGCCGACCACGACTTCCTGCTCCAGGGAGGGGTCTTCACCCAGGGCCTCATCGACTCGTGGATCCGGTACAAGAGGGAGAACGAGATCGACCCGGTCCGTCTTCGTCCCCACCCGTACGAGTTCCACCTCTATTACGACATTTAGCGGTTCGATCGTTCCGGCGATCGAGAGAGGGGGTCGGGCGGCAGTCCGGCCCCCTTTTCTATGGGAGAAGCCGGTGCCGGAGTGCGTGCCTACTGAGGTGAGACCGGTGTATCAGGCCCCGGCGGCGGCGGAACCTGCGGCGTTGTGGGTGTTGGTGACCTCGGTGTCGAAGTCGGATGCGGCCTGATCGAAGGCGGCCACAGCGGCGTTCCTCCGGTCACCGGTGTCCGTGGAGCGGAGACCGGCCAACGCCTCGTTGGCACTGACCACGGCGAGGTCGATGGCGGTCTGCAGAGTCGCCTGATTGGCCTCGAGGCCGGAAGGCGGTGTCAGGCCCCTCAGTTGCTCGGCAAGATCCGTGGTGGCGTTGGCCACCGCCTCGAAGCGGGACTCGGCGTCCGAATACTCGATCTCGCGCGGGTCGGTGTTGAAGCCCTCGTTGACGGTCACGATCTCGGTCCCCTGGAGCTGCAGATTGGTGTTGACCTCGTCGACTGTGTCGAGGTAGGCCTGCGTATCGGGATCGAGTGGTGTCTGTGCCGCCGTCGTGGACGTCGAACCGTCACCGCCGAGGGTGGTTGTCGTGGTTTCTCCGCCGGAGACGAGCGTGGTCTCCGTGGATGCCTCCGGTAGCTCACGCACGAAGAAATACGTGAACGCGATCATCCCGAGGATTACGAGGGGGAGGATCCAGCGGCCCGGCTTGGGGTCGGGGTTTACTGCCATTACCTAGAGACGATAGCCAGGGTGTCGTGAGTTCCCGGGATGCGAGGGTCAGTGAGTCAACCCCCTTGAACCGTCTCGCGGCCGCCCATACGTTCCAGATATGGAGCCCGAACGAGACGAGGTCTACGAGCGGATCCCCTGGGAAACGCTCCAACAGAAGGGTGGAGAACGCAACTGGATCGTGTACGCCGTTGCTGGAGCAATCGCTCTGGGAGCACTGGGCTATTCCTTCATGCGGAGCCAGCCCGAGCCGCCGGCGCCCATCGACGCCGGGGCCGAGACGACGGTCCCGGTCACCACGCCGCCCGAGCCGGCGACTCCAGCAACGGTGAGCCCTCAACCGGTTGCCAGCCCGGTCGTGGTGGCCGAGGCCGACCTGTACGCCGTCGACCAGGGTCTCTACCTGCAGAAGGCGGCTTCCCACGCCGAGTGGTTCGCCGTCGAGTTCGTGTCCGTGGATGGTGACGAGAAGTCCCGTGCACTGCTGGAGAGTCTGCTACCGCCAGGTTCCCCTCTCCCGGAGTCAGAACCCGGGATTCAGGTGTTCGTCGACTGGGCGGGCGCCCGTGAGGTGATCCAGTCCGGAGCAACCACCTTCGAAGTCGAGGTCCTGGTGAGGTCGCTGGTCTCCCGTGACGGCGCCCTGTTCACCAGGGTTCCTCCGCTGTTGCTCGCCGTTCCGGTCGAGCTCGACGGCAACGGAGACCCGGTGATCTCCGGGCTCCCGTCACAGCGCCAACCAGATCCGGGACAAGCCGCCCAACTCGATCTGGTCGAAGTTCCGCCGGACGTCGTCTCCACCCTCGGTGTCGAAGGGGAGGTTCTCGGCGGACGTCAGCTACCCGATGGTGGATGGGAGGTGGTCGTCGTTGGAGTCGGAGCGGACGGGGTGCGGCGCCCGTTCACGGTTCGGGCTTGAGGTCAGGCGTCGAAGTGCGCCTCTAGGATCTCGACCGCCTGAGGAGTGATTGTCTCCCAGGATCCATCCGGAGTCTTCGAGATCGTCACGAAATCCGCAGTGAAGAAAACACTGGCGACGCCGTCCAGAGCGAGCAGGCGCGCCAGATACTCCTCCTCGACCTCCGCACCCTTCACGTGCGTACCCGGTCCCCCGACGGGGGCACCGACCGAGAAGCGGAAGGCGTTGGGGTTGGGCGTCGGCGATGCTTGCACGGCCATGAGGCCAGCGTAATGAGTGGCGTGCTCGTCGGGGTCGACGTCGGTGGCACATTCACCGACCTGGTTGTGGTCGAAGGCGGCTCCGTACGGGGGTTGAAGGTGCCCACCACCCCGGATCAGTCAGTCGGAGTCTCGGCTGCACTCGCCGGGATCGCCGCTGACACTTTCCTGCACGGGACTACCGCAGCCACCAACACCCTGCTCGAAGAACGAGGCGCTTCGGTCGCCCTGATCACCGACCAAGGGTTCGAAGACCTGATCGAGATCGCGAGACAGGACCGGCCATCCCTGTACGACCCAGGCGCGGACCGACCCGAGCCGCTGGTGTCCCGAGGTTCCAGGTACACCGATCCCGGGCAGCTCGGTGATGAGGAGATCGTGGCGGTGGCCCTTCTCGATTCCTACCGAGACGGGTCAGGCGAACGCGCGATCGCCGGGCAGCTGACACGTCCGTATGCGCTCTCCTCGGTGGTGTCGCCCGAGTTCAGGGAGTACGAGCGTGTTGCCACAACGGTCCTGACGGCATATCTGACGCCCTCGGTGGCGGAGTATCTCGGCGAGTTGGATCGCGGTCTCGACATCGGGACCAAGCTGGTGATGACTTCAGCGGGTGGTCTGGTCCCGTTCGGAGAGGCCGCCGACATGGCGGGTCGTCTGGTCCTCTCCGGGCCGGCGGGTGGCGTGGTGGCGGCCTCCGCAGTGGGGCGGGCCCATGGCCACGATTCGGTGATCTCCTTCGACATGGGCGGCACCTCCACAGACGTCTGCCGCATCACAGGGGGTGAGCCAGCGGTAGGCACCGGCCACGAAGTCGCCGGACGGGTCAACCGGGTGCCATCGGTCCCGGTCAAGACGATCGGTGCCGGAGGGGGAAGCGTGGCCTGGCTGGACGAGGGGAGGGCGCTCCGCGTCGGCCCAAGATCGGCAGGAGCCGTACCAGGTCCGGCCGTCTACGGGCACGGAGGCACCGACCTAACGGTCACCGACGCCAACGTCCTGGCCGGCCACCTTCCGTCTGACCTCCGCCTCGGCGGATCGCTGCGGATGGATGAGGCAGCCGGTCTTGCCGCCGCCGGTGTCCTGGCCGTTGAGGCGGACATGGGTCTGGGTCGGTTGGTGGACGGTGTCCTCGAAGTAGTCGATGCCCACATGGAGCGGGCGCTTAGAGCGGTTTCGGTGGAGGAAGGAGTCGATCCGAGAGGCTCCGCTCTGGTCGCCTTCGGTGGCGCCGGAGGGCTTCATGCCACCCGTCTCGCCAAACGCCTCGGGATCACGACTGTCCTCGTCCCGCCCCATTCCGGGGTCTTCTCCGCCTTGGGTTTGCTTCTGGCCACTCCCCGCGCCGACGAAGCCCGGACCGTGATGCTGTCCCAGGGCTCGAACGAACTCGGGGCGGCATTCGCATCGGTGGAATCGGGAGCAGACGACAGGTTCACGACCATGTTCGGGAGTTCGCCGATCTCGATGACGGTCTCCGCAGACATCAGATACGTCGGGCAGTCTCACGAGCTGGAGGTGCCGGCAGCCGCCACCTGGAGCGCTCTGGCTGATCGCTTTCACGATGCCCACCGGACGCGATTCGGGTTCGACCGGCCGGACGAGACCATCGAATTGGTGAACGTGCGCGCCACTGCGACGGGTCGCCCCCCGTTGACCTGGGGCGACTTGCCCGGGATCCCCTCCGGCGTAGCGCCGGTGTCTACCGAGGGAGTCTGGGAGCGAGGTTCGCTTCCCGGTGGCTTCTCATTGGTCGGGCCTGCTGTCGTAGTCGAAGACAATGCCGCGGTCCTTCTCGAAGCGGGAGATGAGCTCGCGGTCCTTTCGGACGGAACGTTGACCATCACCTGCTATTGAGAGTTTGACAATAGTGTGTGACATACAGTATTGTGTGTCTTGTGCCTGTCGACCCGGACCAACTCGAGAACCACGTCAAGGAGATCCGCCGCGGCTCTCTGATCCTCGCCTGTTTGCTCGCACTGCGGGAGCCGGGCTACGGCTACGGACTCCTGGAGAAGCTGGAGCAGTCGGGTGTGGAGGTGGATGCCAACACTCTCTACCCGATGCTGCGACGGCTGGAGAAGCAGGGGCTCCTGGTCAGCGAATGGGACACCGATGGGGCGCGGCCCCGCAAGTACTACGCGACGAGTGACAAAGGGCGAGACCTGGCCGACGAACTGATCGCCGCCTGGTCGTCCATGACCGAGTCGCTCGAGCAACTGGAGAAAGGAGCGTCGTGATGTCCGAGCTCACAGATAGATATGTGGGTGCGACCTTGCGCACCATCCCCGAGAAGCAACGGGACGACATCGAAGCCGAGTTGAGGGCCTCGATCGCCGACGCCATCGAGGCCCGGTACACCGAGGATGACAACCCGGATGACGTGGAGCGTGAGGTTTTGACCGAGCTTGGTGACCCCGACCGTTTGGCCGCCGACTACGCCGGCCGCCCCAGCTACTTGATCGGCCCGGAGCACTTCTTCACGTACAGGCGCCTACTCGCAGTCCTGCTGGTCACGGTGGTTCCGATCGTCGCCGCTGTGGTCGCGATGGCACAGGTCCTCTCCGGCTCGGACATCGGTTCTGTGTTCGCCTCAGCCATGGGCACGGCGATCACAGTTGCCGTCCACATTGGGTTCTGGACCACTGTCGTCTTCTACTTCATCGAGCGATCTGACGACACCGAGCTACCGGAGACCTGGTCATTGGACAGCCTGCCCCCGACCACGGATCGCGGCGAGATCAAGCTCGGCGAGATGATCGCCTCGGTGGTGTTTCTCGTCCTGGCGATCGCGGGTCTCAGCCTGACCGGCACCCTCTCTCCGTTCACAGCCGCCGACGGCTCTGCTGTGCCCATCTTCGATCCTGACCTGTGGTCGTTCTGGGTGCCGTACTTCGTAGCGGTTCTGGGTCTCGAGATCGTGTTCGAGGTCGTGAAGTTCCGGGTGCGCCGTTGGACATTCCCGCTGGCCTGGGTGAATCTCGCATTGAACGCCTTTTTTGCGATTCCCGCGATCTATCTGCTCATGTCAGACCGGGTCTTCAATGAAGCGTTCTTCGAGGAGTTGGGCTGGGGCAGCGCGCCGAACGAGAGCGACCTCCTCGTCCGCATCATCGCCGTGTCGATAGCGGTCGTTTGCACGTGGGATGTCTTCGACGGGTTCCGCAAGGCGTGGCGGGGACGCCACTAGCCGGTCAGGCGGGTTGGTTGACACGCATGGTCAGGAACTGGTCCACGTCGACCAGACCGAGCATGACCCGGACCGGCCCGGGCACCTCCCGGCGTTCGCTATCCGTGAACACGACTGGCTCTACGAGCGAAACCCGACGGCTCCGGGTCTCGATCTCACACCCACCAGCGGCGAGGACGTTCTCGAGCCAGTCGGTCTTCCCGTAGGTGAGGGCGATCAGATACCCATCGTCCCGGCGAAAGACATTGACCACGGTCTCATATCGGCGACCTGACTTCCGCCCGACGTGGTGGATGATCCCGAACCCCGGAGCCCAGCCGGCGATGAGACCGGCGACACGGTTGGTGACCCTCTTGTTGAATCGGGCTAGTCCGGCAGAAAGTGGCACCCGGGCGACGGTACTCGCCGCCACCCGGGTCGAGTCTTGGCACAATGCGCAGAGATGGCGTCAGACATTCGTCGTGCGGTGGCGATGGTCCAGGGGGCACTCACCGAGCAGGCCGATCCGGACAAGGCCCGAGGCATGCAGGCGTACATGAAGACGGACATGCCCTTCTACGGAGTGCAGAAGCCGGCACGCACCCAGATCCTCCGCCGCCTGAAGAGGGAGTGCGCTCCGGACTCTCACGCTGAGTACCTAGCCCTGTCCGCCGCCCTCTGGGAGCTTCCGCATCGCGAGGAGAAGTACCTGGCACAGGGGGTGGCCACGGCATTTCCGGAGTTCATGATCCCCGACTCGTTGCCGCTCTATCGGCGGTTCATCGTGGACGGTGCTTGGTGGGACTTCGTCGACGAGACCGCCACCCACATGATCCGTGAGCTCGTCCTCGATCATCCGGCTGAGATCTGGCCGGTGGTCGACCGCTGGAACGAAGACGAGGACATGTGGCTGCGACGGACATCGATCCTCTGCCAGATCGGGGCCAAGGGCCGGACGGACACCGAGCGGCTGTTCCGATTCTGCGAAGCGCGTATGCACGATAAGGAGTTCTTCATGCGCAAGGCGATCGGGTGGTCCTTGCGCGAGCACGCCAAGACCGATCCACAGGCGATCGCCGACTTCGTGACCCGCCACCGCGGGGACCTGTCAGGGCTCAGCTATCGGGAGGCGACCAAACACATCGGAGATCTCCTCCCGTCATGATCGACCCGATCACGCTCGAGGTCGCCCGCAACAGGTTCGCCGCGATCGCAGACGAGATGGGCGTCGTTCTTCGCCGTACCTCTCTGTCCCCGAACATCAAGGAGCGCGCCGATTGCTCCGCAGCCGTCTTCGCCGCCGATGGTGAGATGCTGGCCCAGGCAGAGCACATCCCGGTCCATCTCGGTTCGATGCCTGCGTCCGTGCGTGCCTGTCTCGACCGTTTCGACCCGGCGCCCGGTGTCCAATACGCGGTGAACGATCCCTTCGAGGGCGGCACCCACCTCAACGATCTGACGGTGCTCGCTCCGGTGTTCGTCGGCGGCCGTCACGTTGCATGGGTGGCCAACCGGGCCCATCACGCCGACGTCGGCGGTGAGGCACCCGGGTCGATGCCGGCCCACGCCGTTCGGCTCGAACAGGAGGGGCACATCGTCTCTCCGATGGTCGCCGTCCAGGACGGAGCGTGGACGGACGAGTTCCTGCATCCTTTCCTCGGGGCGTCACGGACACCATGGGAACGCAGGGGAGATCTGGACGGGCAGATGGGTGCCAACGCGGTGGCGGCGAGACGTCTCCAGGAGCTGATCGACGCCGAAGGCGAGGACCGATTCGATGAGGTCTCCCGCGCCCTCCTCGAGTACGGCGAGCGGCGAATGGCGGCCGCCCTGGCCGACCTCCCCGACGGGACCTATGAGTTCGAGGACTACATGGAGCTGGGCAGCGACGACGTGGCCATCCGCGTCGCCGTGACCGTTGACGGGGAGGCCCTGCACGCCGATTTCACCGGCTCTGGCCCCCAGGTGGAGGCCAACTTCAATGCGGTGGAGGCCGTGACCAGGTCCTGTCTCTATTACGCGGTTCGGGTGGCGACCGATCCCACGATCCCGGCCAACGGCGGCTGTTACCGACCGATCAGTCTCACCGTGCCCCAGGGGACGATCGTCAACGCCAGCCCTCCGGCTGCGGTCGCCGCGGGAAACGTGGAGACGAGCCAGCGGATCGCCGACACCATCCTCGGGGCGCTGGCCCAGGCCGCGCCCGATGTGGTGCCGGCCGCGTCGCAGGGGACGATGAACAACGTCCTGATCGGCAACAACGACTTTGCCTACTACGAGACGGTGGCCGGGGGACAGGGTGCCCGGCCCTACCGGGACGGCCAGTCCGGGATACAGACCGGGATGACCAACACCCGTAACACCCCGATCGAGTCGCTGCACATGCACTACCCGTTCCGTGTCACCGCCTACACGCTGCGTCGCGGAAGTGGCGGGGCGGGGAAGTACCGGGGGGGCGATGGGATTCAGCGCGAGATCGAGTTCGACACGGCCGCCACCCTGTCGTTGATGGGGGAGCGGAGACGCAATCGACCCTGGGGTCTGGCTGGCGGTGAACCCGGGGCCTCCGGGGAGGACTGGCTGGTCCGCGCCACCGGCGATCGGGAGCGTCTCCCCGGCAAGACCACCATCGAGGTCTCCCCCGGCGACCGTCTCATCGTCCTCACCCCGGGTGGAGGCGGATGGGGGCGTGCCTGAACCAGAAGGGTCTTGCGACGACTGTGATTGACACCGAGGAGTCTTGGGTAGCCTGAGACGGTGACTCTGGTGAGCGAATTGAGGGCGGTGCTCGGCGAGGAGGACGTCCTCGAGGAGCCCGTTGAACTGCACATCTTCTCGAAGGACGCATCGCTCATGCGTGGACAGCCAACTTGTGTGGCCTTCCCCACCAGCGTCGAGGAGGTCGCCGAGATCGTCCGCATCGCCGAACGTCACTCGGTGCCGATCGTGGCTCGGGGTGCGGGGACGGGCCTCGCCGCCGGGGCCAGCCCGACCGAGGGCGGGATCGTCGTCGTCACCACCGCTCTCAACTCGATCGATATCGACGTCGAGAATCGCTGCGCATGGGTGGGCGCCGGGGTCATCAACCTCGACCTCAGCCACGCCGCCGAGCCCTACGGTCTCTACTTCGCCCCCGACCCTTCCTCACAGTCGGCGTGCACCATCGGTGGCAATGTCGCCAACAACTCAGGTGGCCCGCACTGTTTGTCGGAGGGTTCCACGACGACGCACGTCCTCGCCGTCGAGGTCGTGCTCGCCGGTGGCGAGGTGGCGATATTCGGCGGCGCCGCCCCGGACGCTCCCGGTCTCGACATCAAGGGCGCTCTCGTCGGTTCCGAGGGGACACTTGGCATCGTCACCAGTGCGCTGGTTCGCCTGCTTCCCATAGACCCCGACATCAGGACCCTCCTGATGGACTTTCCGTCGGTGGAGGATGCGGCCCGCACTGTCTCGGACATCATCGCCGCCGGTTTGGTCCCCGCGGCCCTGGAGTTGATGGACCAGCGGATGGTGCAGGCGTGCGAGAACTGGCTCAACGTGGGTCTGCCGACCGAGGCTGCCGCCGTTCTCCTGGCGGAGGTGGTTGGAGAGTCCGAGGGAGTTGAGTCCCATGCCGGTCTCATCGCCGAGATCGGCCGACGCAACGGCGCATTCAGCGTCGACATCGCTGAGACCGAGGAGCACCGTGCCCTGCTCTGGAAGGCGAGGAAGTCCGCATTCGGGGCGATCGCCCAACTCGCCCCCGACTACTACCTCCACGACGTGGTGGTGCCCCGCACTCATCTCGTCGAGATGATGAAGGCGGTCTACGACATCGCCGACCGCTATGACCTGACGATGCTCAACGTCTTCCACGCCGGAGACGGAAACCTCCACCCGTTGATCGCCTTCGACTCCAGTGACACGGAGGCCAATCGGCGGGTGCACGAGGCAGGCGACGAGATCGTCGCGGCCTGTCTCAAAGCCGGAGGGTCGCTGTCCGGTGAACATGGCGTGGGTTTGGAGAAGCGAGACCTCATGCGCACCTCCTTCACCGAACTCGACCTCGACGCCCAGGCTCGACTCAAAGAGGCCTTCGACCCGGCCGCGATCTTCAACCCGAACAAGATCCTGCCCCAGGGATCGCGTTGCTTCGACTTCGGCGGGGCCCGCCGTGAACTTCCGGACGGTGCCTGGGTTTGACCTATCACCCGGCTCATATCTCGAGACTCGAGGTCCAGATCCCCGGTGCGCCCGAGTCGGGTCTCCAGATCGCGCCGAAGACGGTTCGCGATGTCGAGGCGGTCGTCCGCTATGCCGCCGAACGGGAGATGACCATCCAGGTCTGGGGTGGCGGAACGCACTCCGGCTACGGATCGCCTCCGGAGCCCGACTTCGTGATGTCGATGGCCAACCTCTCCGACGTGGAGGTCTGGGAACCGGACGACCTCACGATCGTGATCGGTGCGGGAGCGACGGTCGAGTCGACCGAAGCGATGCTGGCCGAGCGAAATCAGACTCTGGTGATGCCCGAGCACCCGGGGGCCGCCACAATTGGTGGTGTCATCTCGGCAGGGGTGTCCGGTCTTCGCAGGGGCCGCCTCTATGCCACACGGGAGCGGGTTCTCGAGGTCACATTGATCACAGGTGATGCCCGAAGGGTTCGCAGCGGTGGCCGGGTCGTCAAGAACGTCACCGGGTACGACTTGCACCGTCTTGCCGTCGGGGCGTTCGGCTCTCTCGGGATCGTCATCTCGGTCTGTCTCAAGCTCTGGCCCGTGCCGCCCGGCGCGGTCACCGTCGACATCGAAGAGGTCGATCAGGCCGGGGCGATCACCAGACCCCTCGCCATCCTCGAGACCCGAGACGGCGTTCAGCTTTTCCTCCAAGGAACAGAGGCCGAGGTCGAGGGTCAGGCAGCCCGGGTCGGCGGCCCGGCGCAACCCGGTCTCGACTGGCCCGAGGACCCTACCGACGAATGGCAGTGGTCACTGCGGGTGCCCCCTGCCCTCACCCGCACCGCAATCGACCGGATCGCCCCCGACTGGCGGTACCTGGCGATTCATGGTGTCGGAGAGATCCGCCTCGCCTCCCCGTCGTCTGCAGGGGCCGCCGAGCTGCGCTCCTGGGCCGAGTCGGTCGGTGGCAATCTCGTGGTGACCAAGGGCATCCCCACCGAGTTCGACCCATGGGGATCACCACCCCCGGGACTCGCCTTGCAGAGGAGGATCATCGAGGAGTTCGACCCGCTGCGGATCCTCAATCCCGGCAGGCTCCCGGGAGGTCTGTGATGGGATGGGTAACCGAACACCACCCGACCACCGAAGAGTTGAACGCCTGCGTGCAGTGTGGCCTGTGTCTGCCCGTCTGTCCCACTTTCCGGCTCACCGGCCGGGAGACGGCCTCGCCCAGGGGGCGTCTCCACGCCATGTCGGCGGTGAACAGCGGGCTGATCGAGGTCGACAGCTCGTTTGCCTCCATCCTCGATTTCTGTCTCGGGTGTCGGGCCTGCGAACCGGTGTGCCCGGGCCTGGTGCCATATGGACGCACCCTGGAAGGCGCCCGGGCCGAGATCGACGCACAACTCCCCGGTCGGAGCAGTCGCAACAGCTTCACCCTCGGCACCGCACTCGGATCGCGGGCTTTGATGCGGTTGGGGGGAGTGGGGATGGTCGTCGCTCAGAGCCTCGGCCTCACCAAGCTGGCCCCCACCAAGTACCGCAGACTCAGCTCCGGCATGCGCAAGCTCGCCGGTCGGGGCAAGTCGACCGTTGGATATGTGGGCGGCAGTGGAGACTCCGGGACCGTCGGGCTGTTGGCGGGATGCATCCAGGACGAGTGGTTCCGTCCGGTCAATCGGGCGGCCGTGCAACTGTTGGAGAAAGCCGGTTACACCGTCGCCGTCCCCGAGAAACAGACCTGCTGTGGCGCCCTCGCCGCCCATGACGGGAAGGCGGAGACAGCCGACTCGTTGATGGAGGCGAATGTCGACGCCTTCTCCGGGTTCGACTTCGTCGTCGCCACTGTCGCCGGTTGTTCCGCGCACCTCGCCGACTATCGGTGGCCTTCTCACCAGCCGGAGACCCTCGACGTCACGGTGGCGGTGGCCCGAGCCATCGAGCAGGGTCTTCTGCCCCGGGCGGAGCGGTCCAACGGTCAGATCGCCATCCAGGACCCCTGTCACCTCCGTCACGCCCAGCGTGTCATCGCCGAGCCGCGGGCCCTTCTCGTCGCCGCTGGATACGAGGTGTTGGAGACGGACCCTGTCGGTCTGTGCTGTGGAGCCGCAGGTATGTACACGATCCTCCAGCCTGAGGCGTCGGCGAAGCTGGGTGCCCAGAAGGCAGACCAGGTCCGGTCGACCGGTGTCTCCAGAGTCGCCTCGGCGAATGCCGGTTGTGAGATGCAGCTTCGTTCCTACTTGGAGCCGGAGTACGACATCCGCCATCCGATCGAGTGGTACCTCGCAGCCATAACGGCAGAGGGCCTCATCTGAGGGTTATGGTCGCTCGGTGACGGACGGCCCTTCGACCTCGAGTTCGACTCCACTGTTGAGGCGATACGCGATCCTCGCCTACGGCGCCATCGGGACCATGGCCGACGTCGGGCTGATGGTCCTGGGAAGTCTCCTGGTCGGCCTCGCCGTCGCCGTACTCCTGGGAGGGTTTGGCCTGGTCGACGTGACGGCCGACGACCTGTCGACGGGTGAGATGCTGATCTCGGCGATCGTCCTCGCCGTGGTCGGGCTGTTCTGTCTCGGTGTCGCCGCCGAAGGGCCCCTCGGGCGCGGTCGGCGTCTCGTCGGTTTCAAGGTCTGGGAGGTGGGGATTGGCCGAACTCTCGCCGTATTCGCCGTCGGGTTGGTCGGTCTTCTGCTGTACGACTTCATCGGCGGTCAGCTCGAAGACGTCCCCTCGCCGCTCTACAAGGGAGCCGAGGGGTTTCGTGCCGTGGGGATCGCGGGGATGACGGTGATGCCACTGCTCGGGGTCCCCCTCTCACTGTTGGTGAGATCTGCGCCCGATGCCTATGCCTGGGTCCGTCAGGGGGAGATACCCGTCATGTTCACAGTGTGGGCGATAAGCGCCATGGTGATCCTCACCTGAGTCACACTGGCTTGCTGTAGACCAGAGTCTCGCTGGCTTGGCCGCCGAACCGGGTCAATGCCTCTGTGGTCCACCCCAGACTGGGCAGCTTGACGTCCAGATCGGAGACACTCCGTTCTGCGGCCAGGTCGAGTAGACCATCGAGAAGGGCGAGCAGACCCTCAGGTGTGGTGGCGAACCATCGAGTCGAGATCCAGTCCTCCGCGGGTTGCTGAATGATCACCCAACCGGCCGGTGATTGCAGTAACTCACCAACGGCAGTCACATCTTCGGGACGTGCAGTACGCCATTGCCAGCCAAGTGCAATCAGTTCGCGGCCGTCCCTGGCCAGGTCACTCGCTGCCCAGAAGAGCCATGCCGCCTCGGCGTCGGAGCCCGGTGCGGGCCGGAGCCGAAACTGATCGGAGGTGCGATGGGTCGGGGCGACGTCGAACGATGCGTAGACCCAGGTCGAGACGAGGCGGTATCCAAGCCCCTCGACCTGGGTTCGGGCGGCGTGGTTGTCCTCCTCCACTGCGAGACGGATCACACGCGCCCCGCGCCCTCGCGCCCACGCGACTCCTGCATCGTTGAGGGAAGACCCGAGACCACGTCTGCGGTGATCCGGGTGGACTCGTGCCCCCTCGATCCAGCATTCCGTGGGGGAGAGCATCGTCACGTGAACCAATGCCGCCGGGACGTCGTCCTCGGTGACCGAGACGAAGACGGCCGAGCTCGGATCGTCGAGCCATATCGGCATCCGCGTAGGGATGTAGTCACCCCAGGAGAAGGTGTCGGTCGTCCATGGGGTCACCGACTCGACGTCAGAGATGCGGGCCGGGCGAATCGAGTAGCCCACGGCGATCACATCCGATCGGGGACTTCGATGCCAAGGAGGTGCAGCAGGGTTTCGATGGTGTCCCCGGTCCAACCGGCGAGGGCCAGCCAGGACGATTGACGCGCTGGATCGGGCTCGCTGAGGATGTGGCACTGGTCGAAGAACCGGTTCCAGGTGCCGGAGACCGTGTAGGCGTACTCGGCGACGTGGTTGGGTGCGCGCAGGTCGATCGACCGCTGGACCACTTCCGGGAATCGGAGCAACTCGAGGATCAGGTCTCGCTCAGCGTCGACCTGCGGGGCGAGCATCTCCCCCGCCTTCAACCCCTGCTCGGCGGCCTTGCGCAGGATCGACTTGGTCCGCACCGCGGCGTACTGCAGATAGGGGCCGGTCTTGCCTTCGAATGAGCTGAACCGGTCGAGATCGAAGACGTAGTCGGAGGCCCGGTTGTTGATCAGGTCGCCGAACTTGAGTGCCGCAACCCCGACCTGTCGGGCGATCTGATCTCGCTCCTCCTCGGGATAGTCCTCGGCGATGTGGGCCTCGTCGATCCGCCGCCTCGCCGCATTGGTGACCATCTCGATGACGTCGCCGAGCCGGACTACTCCACCTGCCCGTGTCTTGAACGGCTTGCCGTCGGGGCCGTTCATGGTGCCAAAGCCGATGTGTTCCAAGGTCACTGTGTCGGGTGCGATTCCGGCCTTCCTCGCTGCCCGGAACACCTGCGTGAAGTGGTCGCCCTGACGATGGTCGACGACATACAGGACCAGATCGACGTGGAGATCCTCCACCCGCATCTCAACCGTGGCGACGTCAGTTGTCGAGTAGAGCGAGGCGCCTGCCGAGGAGCGGAGAATCAGCGGCGGCCACTCCCGGTTGTCGTCCGGGCGATCGACCCTGACGACGAGAGCCCCGTCGCTGAGTTCGGCCACACCTGAGTTCTCGAGACGCTCGATCAGGCCATTGAGACGGTCGGCCACATCAGACTCGCCGTACCAGAGATCGAACTCGACACCGAGATTGGCGAAGTCGTCCCGTTGCGATGACTCTGACACCGCTTTCATCTGACTCCACACCTCGCGTGCGTCGTCGTCACCCTGCTGGAGAGCCACCGTTGTCCGTCGGGCCAGGTCGGCGAAGTCCTCGTCCTCACGGGCTCGTTCCGTCGCCTCCGGGTAGATGCGCTGCAGGTCGGCGAGGGTGATAGTCGACGGATCGATTTTTTGTTCGTCGACTGTGGCGATGAGTAGACCCATCTGAAAGCCCCAATCCCCGAAGTGGGGATCGCGGATGACGTTGTGGCCGGCGAATGCGAACAGCCGTGCCAGTGAGTCGCCGATGATCGTGGCGCGCAGGTGACCGACATGCATCGCCTTCGCCACGTTCGGCCCGCCGTAGTCGACGAGAACCGTGAGGCTCTCCCCGGCGCGATCGAATCCGAGGCGATCGTCCTGAGAGGTGCTCTGAGCCCATCGGGCCAAGGCTTCGTCGGTCAGGTCGATGTTGATGAAGCCCGGGCCGGCGACTTCGGCCTTGGCGATGTCGGGGTGGTGGGAGAGTGCGGCGGCCACCTGCTCGGCGATCTCACGGGGGGCTCGGCCTGCCTGCTTGGCGGCCTGCATCGCTCCGTTGCACTGGAACTGCGCCAGTTCCGGCCGTTGCGAGGGAAGAACCTCACCGAACTCGGAATCCAGTCCGAGTCCGGCGAACGCCTCACCGGCGAGCTTTGACAGATGCGAGTGCAGCGACATTCGCGGGAGAGGTTAGGTGTCAGCAGAAAACTGCTCATCAACCCGGGGTTCCTCAGCCCGGATATGGGTCGAATCAGCTCAACTTGGTGCGATCGCTCGCAGTCGGATCGAAGTCGCCGGATTTCACCCGTATATGGGCGCGGATCGAATGCAATTCGATCCGTCCGTAGGACAGACGTACCCCGGGTTCGTAGGACAGACGTACCCCGGGTTCGGAGTGGATGGTGTCAGTCCTCGAAGCGACCGTCGCGCCAGCGCACCGCCTCACGGAGACCCTTGCTGGCGGCGATCTTCTCGAACTCGATTCGCTCCGGTGACCTGAGGTTCTCGATCTCGCCACCGATGCGGACCCCGGCGAGCAGTGCCTCGCGAAAGCCCGCAGTCTCCCATGCGGCGTTGATCGCCTTCTTGGTGAGACTCATCACCTCGGGATCGACCTTGGCGAGTTGGCTGGCCAGCCGTAACGTCTCCTCCTCGAGGTCGGAGGGCGGCACGACCTTGTTGACCAGGCCGATGTCACGGGCGGTGACTGCGTCGACCCGGTCGAACCCCGTGAAGACCAGTTCCTTGGCCCTCCGCGCTCCGATCAGCCAGGGAAGGACATGAGCCACGATCGCCGAGCCGAACCGGATCTCGGGCTGGCCGAATACGGCATCGTCGGATGCGACCACCAGGTCACACATCATCATCAGATCGCATCCCCCGGCGAGACAGTGACCCTGGACCATCGCCACCACAGGTTGAGGCATGTCGAAGATCTCCAGGAGACGCCGGAGACTTTGCTCCAGGCCCGCCGCCACCTCTTCGGGGTCGACGGGCGCCTCTTCGTCGAGGTCGTATCCGGCGCAGAAGGAGCGTCCGGCACCGGCGATCACCACCACCCTGACCTCCGGGTCACTGGCTGCCGCAGCCAATTCGTCGGACAGCTCCTCGACCAGAGGACCTGAAAGCGCATTCAGCTTCTCGGGACGGTTGAGGGTGAGGAAGCGGACCTGGCCGTTGTCTGAGCGGAGCACCAGATCGCTCATGACCTCCACCTCACCAGGACGTCGACGGCCACACTGCGCTCCGGGCCGGCGATCACCGGGTTCAGGTCGACTGCGTCCAACTCCGTGCCGTGATCGAGGACGAGCTCTGAGAATCTGACGATCAACTCGGTGAGGGAGCTCATGTCGGCCGGGGGCGAGCCGCGCGAGCCGGAGAGCAATCGAGAGACCGCAAGACGGTCGAGCGCCCTGGTTGCCCGCGGTTGGTCGACAGGGGGGAGCAAGGCCGCCCGGTCTTCGAGCAATTCCACGAGCGTCCCACCGGCTGCGACCACGACGAGGGGCCCGAAATGAGCGTCGGTCACCATTCCCAGGGCCACCTCGACCCCGGCGGGGACCTGCTCGGAAACCGTGACTTGTGGCCCGAGCCGGGAAGACAGGTCGCGGTAGGCCAGCTCGACCCCGGCCGCATCGCGCAGGTTCAGACGTATTCCTTCGACCTCGGTCTTGTGGTCTTCGCCTGCTGTCTTCAGAACCACCGGGTACCCGATGCGCTCAGCGGCAGCCGTTGCCGAGTCGAGATCGCTGACCGTCCTGGTCGAGGCAAAAGGGATGCCGTAGGCCGCGAGGAGCTCGATCGCAGGAACGCCCTTCACAGTGGTGACCGAGGAGGTGAGACGGTCTTCTCTGGCGGGAGCGTTCCCACGCCCTGCCCTGTCGATGAGGTGGCCGATGGCGCGCAACCCGGTCTCCGTCCCCTGGAGGACAGGAACCCCTCCCTTGCGGATCATCGCCGCCTGATCGGCATCGACGGTCGAGGAGACGTTGGCGAGCACCGCTATCGGCTTATCCACCTTCGAGGCGGCATGGAGAACAGCGATCCCGTAGGCGTTGTCGAGGTCCTCCTCCGATGTGAGGTCCACACTGAATGCGACCACCCCGATACCGGGATCGTCGGCCAGGGCCATGAGGCATCCGGCGAAGACGTCTTCGGCGGCGTGACCGGTGCCCCAGGCGTCGACGGGGTTCTGCGGTTCGAGCCCTGTATCCAACAACGCGGCCAACCGGTTCGAAGTCTCGTCGCCGACCATCGGAAGAGGAACGCCGAGACGCTCGGCGGTGTCGATCAGGAGAGTCCTCTCCCCACCCGAGTCGTGGACAGCCCCGAGCCCACCTCGATGGGGTCGTCGGGAGGAAGAGAGGAGCTCCACAGTGTCCACCATCTCGTCCATGGTGGACACTCGATGCACCCCATGCTCGTCGAACACGGCCTCGTAGCCGGCGTCGTCACCCGCGATCGCCTCGCTGTGAGTGGCGACCGCTGCTTTCCCCCTTCGACTGTGGCCCACGGTCAAGGCGACCACTGCGATATCGTTGTCGTCGGCGCGCTCGAGTGCGGCCCTGAAGCCGGTCGGGTCCCTGACCGTCTCCATGAACAGAGCCACCACTCTTGTGCTCTCCTGGTCGATGGCCCACTCCAAGTAGTCGCTCATGGTCACGTTCATCTCGAGACCGGTGGAGACCACGAGGTTGAAGCCGAGCCCCCGATCGGTGTGGAGCATCGCCGAGAAGAGCGACCCGGAGTGGGTGAGGAAGCAGACGCCCCCGGGAGACAGACCCGGCGGCTGGAAGAATCCGGTGAGGCGGAGCCGGTCCTCGATGTTGACGAACCCCATGCCGTTTCCACCACACACCGGGACCCCGGCATGGTTGACCAGCGAAGTCAGACGGGAACGGAGAGATGTTCCGTCGGCGGCCGAGCCATGGCAACTCGCGTAGATCACCAGTGATCCCGCACCCGCGGTGATCGCGCTTTCGACCTGGTCTTCGAGTTTCGAGTTGGCCACCGCCAGCACCGCCACGTCGATCTGTGCGTCGATAGATCCGATGTCGGGGTAGCAGTCGAGGCCGGCGATCTGTTCGTAGCCGGGATTCACGGGGTAGACCTGGCCGTCGAAGCCACCGGTCAACAATTGACGGACGGTCTGGTTTCCGACTGTCCCCACCCGGTCCGATGCGCCGACGATGGCTACCGAACGCGCCCTCAACATTTGATCGAGTGGATTCATCGGCGACATTGAACGACAGTTCAGCGTAACCGGTAGGGCATATGGCATGATCAGGCGAGTGAGCCCCCGTCCCAAGATGACCGAGAGCCGTCGCAGTGACATTCTCAAGGCGACCGTCACTGCCATCGCGGATCGGGGTCTGTGCGAGACCCGGATCGCCGACGTGGCCGACATCGTCGGAGTGAGTCCCGCCCTCGTCCTCTATTACTTCCCTACCAAGGCGGCCCTGCTCAGCGAGGCGCTGGTCTACCTGGATCGGCTCTTCTACGAAGGTGTCTCCAGCAAGCTCGATACCGCATCGAACGCCGAGGATCGCCTCGTGATCCTCATCGAGGAGTCCTGTCCTCGGCCAACGAGACCGGGCGAGTTGCCCGACAGTTGGGTGTTGTGGCCGGCTATGTGGGAGATGTCCCGGCTCGATCCATCCCTGGCCGCGGCGCGGGCCCGGCTCGACGAGGCCTGGCGCGCCCAGATCGTCTCGATAGTCGAGGAGGGGATCGAATCCGGGGAGTTCGAGCCGGTGGAAGTCAAGAGCTTCTCGATCCAACTGGCGGCGATGCTCGACGGGTTGGCGGTCGAGGCGATGTTGGGAGATCCAACGGTCGATCCGGCCCGGATGAGCGATCTCGCCCGCTCCTTCGCGAGATCAGTCCTGAAACCGTCCACTTAGACCGGCATCGTTCCTGAATGGTGGTTTAGGATTCCGCCCGTCCGGTCACAGCGAGGAGTGCGGCATGACTTATCACCCCAGACAAAACTGGAATCGATCGCGCCGGCAGCGGGTCTACACCAGAAGGGACTTTCTCCAGCGGGCCGCACTGGTAGGGGTAGTCCTCCCCCTCGCACCGAGCTTTCTCGCCGCCTGTGCCCGCCGCGACGCCGGTGATGGAGCGGAACTGGCGGTCGGCACCCCCGCCAATCCGGTGCAGCAACCTCTCTTCGACGACAACCCAGCGATCGAGTCGGGCCTCGAGGCCGAGGCCGGCCCACTCAAGCTGTACAACTGGGAGGACTACATCAACCCCGAGATCATCCCGATCGCCTCCGAGGCGCTTGGGGTCGAGATCGAAGAGGCGACATTCTTCAACGAAGAAGATGCCCTGGCCCGGATGGCTTCCGGTGAGGTCCAGTACGACGTCTGGTTCCCCACGTCGCAACGGGTGCCCGTCGCAGTCTCTGCCGGGCTGATCCAGCCTCTCAACCACGATTACCTGCCGAACCTGAACGCCAACGTGTGGCCGCAGCTGGCCGACCCCTACTACGACCAGGGTGCCCGTTACACGGCCCCCTACGTGATGTACTCGACCGGCATCGGCTGGCGCAACGACATGGTCGACAGTGCCGACATCGAAGGTCAGGCCAACCCCTGGGACGTGTTCTGGAACCCCGACTACGCCGGGACCATGGGTCTGCTCGACTCTTTCACCGACACCATCGCCATGGCCCTGCTTCGTAACGGTGTCGCCGACCCGTCCCAGGCCAGCGAAGCAGAGCTGGAAGCGGCCGGTGATGCATTGGTCGAGTTGGTCGAGCTCATGAATGTGCGGTACACGATCGACGGCGCCTACGTGGGCATACCTGAAGGTCGTTTTGGTCTCCACCATGCCTGGTCGGGTGACTTGGTCAACTCGGCGTACTACTGGCCCGGCGGTGAGGACCTGGGTTATGCCCGGTACCTGTGGCCG
The DNA here is from genome assembly GCA_035762545.1 of Acidimicrobiia bacterium. Taxonomy (GTDB): domain Bacteria; phylum Actinomycetota; class Acidimicrobiia; order Spongiisociales; family ZC4RG35; genus JANQRA01. The sequence goes on along the minus strand of DASTOM010000006.1, from coordinate 24,245 downwards.
GGAAGCGCCGCGGGCTCGACCGTGAAGGGCCCCATCTCCAACGACACCATGGCGATTCCGGCCAATGCGGAACGCCCGGTGCTGGCCCATCAGTTCATCAACTTCATGCTCGACGCAGGTAACGCCCTGACCAACTTCGAGTGGCTCGGATACCAGCCACCGCAGAACGATCTGACCCCGGACTACCTGATCGAGAACGAGTACGCATCCGAGGACCTCCGCCCCGCGCTGGTGTTGCCCGAGGACTTCGAGCGGGAAACGGCATGGGTTCAAGGCCCTCTCGACGCCGCCACTGAGGCGTTGTGGGCCGATCAGTGGACCAGGGCGACGTCGGGCTGAACGTGGGGGCGGGGGCCTAGGTGCCCACCAATCTCGCCTCCGGGGCCGACTACGACACGGTCGGTCAGAAGAGGTGGGTGTGGCCCGCCTTCGCCATCCCCGGAGTCGTCTGGCTCTGTCTGCTCTTCCTCGTACCGTTCTACGCCATCTTCGCGGTGGCGATGGGGTACATCGACCCCATCCTGAATCGGCCGGTGCCCGAGTGGAACCCCTTCTATTGGAACCTCACGGTCTTCGCCGAGGTGCTCGGCGACCTGTTCGGCGGCCAACTGGGACAGATCGCCCTGCGCACCATCGCCTACGTGTTCATCGCATCTGCCTTGTGTGTGGTGATTGGCTATCCGGTGGCGTACTTCGTGTCCAGAAGAGCGGGCCGGTGGCGCTGGCTATGGCTGCTCTTGATCCTCGCCCCGTTCTGGATCAACTATCTGATGAGGATGATGTCCTGGGTCAACCTGCTCAGCCCCGAAGGGCAGGTGAATCAGTTCCTGAACGCGATCGGTATCCAGAACCTCCCCGACTGGCTGGCCGGGCATCACCTCGTCGTGATTCTGGGCTTGGTTTACGGGTACATCCCGTTCTTCATCCTCCCACTGTTCGCAGCCCTGGACCGCATCGACGATGCCACCCTCGAGGCGTCTCGTGACCTGGGAGCCTCCAACTCGCAGACTTTCTGGCGGGTCACCTGGCCGCTCTCCCGCAATGGGGTGCTCGGCGGGCTTGTGATCATCATGCTTCCCATGTTCGGCGACTACTACACACCGAACCTGCTTTCCGGCTCTCCACGTACCCGGATGCTGGGGAACACGATCGATCAGTTCATCAATCAGACCACGAGTCAGGGCTCGGTCGGTGCCGCGCTCACGATCGTCCTGATGGTCTTCGTGGCCGGTCTGATGCTCTACTACCTCTTCTCGATCAACCGGGCCACCGAGGAGGCCCGACGATGAGGAACCAGTGGGGCAAACCTCGTGGCCTGCTGCTCGTCACCGCCCTTTACGTCTTGTGGTCACTCATCCCGGTGGCCATCGCGATTCAGTTCTCGTTCAACGCGGGACGGTCACGGTCGTCCTGGCAGGGATTCTCCACCCAGTGGTACGTGGGCGAGCCGGCAGACCAGCTCTCGGTCCTCTACGACCCCTCGCTCCGTTCGGCGCTTGCCCAGAGCCTGGTTCTGGCTTTGATAACCATGCTCATCGCCACCCCACTCGGGGTAGCCCTGGCCATAGGTCTCGCCCGGTGGCGGGGACGGGGAGCCAAGTCCTCCAACTTTCTCATGCTCTTCCCGCTGGTGACACCGGAGATCGTCATGGGCGTCGCGTTGTTCCTGGTGTTCGACAACCTCTACGACTTCGTCCCATTCGGAACGGTGGCCCAGGCCCTCGGTCACATCACCTTCTCTATCTCTTTCGTGGTGATCATCGTCAGGGGTCGACTGTTGGCGATCGGCAGGGACTACGAGGAGGCGGCGATGGATCTCGGGGCCTCACCCAATGACGCGATGCGACGGGTGCTCCTGCCACTGCTCACTCCGGCCTTGCTGGCATCGTTCGCGATCGTGTTCGCCCTGTCGATCGATGACTTCGTGATCAGCCAGTTCCTGTTGGCGGGTGCCGACACGGTCACGATCCCGGTCCGTCTCTATTCGGGGGCACGTCTCGCCCCACCGCCCTCGCTCAACGCACTGGCCACGGTGCTGATGGTGATCACGATCGGCGCAATCGTCCTCGCCGGTTTGGCGATGAAGTACGTGGGCAAGCGGTTCGGCGCGGATGAGGGGTCGGCCCTGGAGACCGTGGGCCGCTTCGAGATCTGAGGCCGCCGCAGAACGGGTTTTTGGATCTATTCCTCGTCGCGGTCGAGGACCATGATCGCCTCCGACGGCATGTGTAGCCGGATCGGCTCGCCGTGACGGTAGGTGGCGATGTGCCCCTCGTTGGCCACTGACACCTGGATGTCGTTCAGGTCGTCGATCTGGACCAGGAGGTTGAGCACCGGCCCCGCATAGACGGTCCTGTCGACCTTGGCCTGGACCGTGTTCGGGCCCTTGTCGTCGGCGGGCACGATTCTGATCCGCTCCGGTCGGATCGACATCAACGCCGGCCCCGGCCAGGGGTAGTTGGTGGAGGCGACCAGCTCGTGGGAACCGAGCTGAACGACCGCAGCACCGTCGGGGGTCTCCGACTTGACCATCACCTCCATGAGGTTGGAGACGCCGAGGAACTCGGCGATGTAGCTGCTCGCCGGTGTCTCGTACACCTCGGACGGCGTGCCGAGCTGCTCCACCTTGCCGTGGGACATGACCGCCATCCGGTCCGACATGGTGAGGGCTTCCTCCTGGTCGTGAGTCACGTAGATGAAAGTGATTCCGATCTCCTCCTGGAGGGCCTTCAGCTCGATCTGGAGAGCTTTGCGCAGCTTGGCGTCGAGAGCTCCGAGAGGCTCGTCGAGGAGCAGTACGGAGGGGTTGAGCACCAGTGATCGGGCCAGGGCCACCCGCTGTTGCTGGCCACCGGAGAGCTGGGTGGGCTTGCGCTTCTCCATACCGGAGAGCTGGACCAGTTCCAGCGCCCGGCCGATCTTGCCCCGGGCTGCATCCTTGCTCAGGTTCTGGTACTTGAGACCGAAACCGACGTTCTCCTCCACCGTGAGATGTGGGAACAGGGCGTAACTCTGGAAGACGGTGTTGACCGGGCGCTTGTGGGGGGGCGTCGAGGCCATGTCGACACCGTCGATGAGGATCTTGCCCGCGTCGGGGCGCTCGAACCCGGCGATGAGACGAAGAGTCGTGGTCTTGCCGCATCCGGAAGGGCCGAGCAGGGAGAAGAACTCCCCGTCCTCGATCTCGATGTCGATGTGGTCGACCGCGTTCACCTCACCGAACGTCTTGACCAACCCCACCAACTCAACGACCCCACTCATGCAGTCCCTTCATCTCCATCTGACGCGAGAGAGGTCGACCGCCTTCGACAGCAGTGACCGCCCTTCTCGGGATGAGCTTACGGACCGCCGCGAGCGGGGGTCTGGGAGTCGTCCCCCAGATATCACGACGTGATGACACTGGCGAAACCGTCCAGGGTGTCCAGGTATCTGTCGATGTCCTCGGTGGTGTGCTGGACCGAGATCAGCCACTGCTCGCCCTTGGCCCATGGGGGCAGGAAGACCCCCCTGTTGAACTGGTAGAGCCAGGCGGCGACGGCATACCTGCCGTCGATGGCGAGGAAGTCGCGGTATGTCTTCATCGGCTCCGCCGAGTAGATCACGCTGCCCTTGGCTCCGGCGGTTGCCACATGGGCGGTGAGATGGTGCCTGGCGATTATCGATTCGGTGCCCTCACGCATCCGCGTCTGCAGGGCGTCGAGATGGTGATATGTCTCGGGCACCATCACCTCGGTGAGCATCGCCCGGGCCGCTGCCATGCTCAGCGGGTTCCCGTTGAAGGTCCCCACCTGTTCGTATGTCCCGTCGGTGATTGCATCCATGACCTCCTGGGTGCCACCGATCGCCGAGATGGGTAGACCTCCCCCCAGAGCCTTGGCGAGACAAACGATGTCGGGTTGGACCCCGAACTTTCGGGTGGCCCCACCCTTGCCCACGGTCAGCCCTGTCTTCACCTCGTCGTAGGTGAGGAGGGAGTTGTGACGTCTGGTGATGTCGCGCAGGCCCTGGAGGAATCCATCACGGGGTAGAAGGACGCCACAGTTCTGGAGGATCGGCTCGACGATGATCCCGGCTATCTGACCCGGATGCTCCTCGAAGAGGGTCTCGACGAGCGTGAGGTCGTTGAAGGTGGCGATCAGGGTGAGGTCGACCATCGCTTGGGGGATTCCACCGCCGGCGGCGACCGACTTGGGTCGGTGCTCCGGGCCGAGACCGTCTTCGTTCCACACAGACACCATGGCTGCGTCGTGGTGACCGTGATAGGCCCCCTCGAACTTGATGATCAGGTCCCGACCGGTGATGGCCCTCATCAGATGGATCGCATCCATCGTCGCCTCTGTCCCTGAGTTCCCGAAGCGCCACAGCGGCATCCCGTATCTCTCGACGAGCTCGTCGGCGACAACCAGGGCGTCAGGTGTGGGCTGGGCGAAATGGGTTCCCTTGCGCACCCGTTCGCTCACCGCGGCCACCACTGCCGGATGAGCGTGCCCGGCCAGCATCGCTCCGTAGCCCCCGTGGTAGTCGATGTACTCGTTCCCGTCGACATCGCGGACTCTGGAGCCTTTGCCCTCCTCGATCCAGATCGGCTGAGGTCTGGAGATCTGCCAGCTCGAGGTCACCCCACCCGGGAGAACCTTCTCCGCCCTGCCTGCGTAGTTCGCGGCCTCCGGGGACCTATCGAGGAACTCTTGCTCTTCGTCCTGGATCAGCCTGTCGAGCATCGTCGACGACTGATCGACCGAGGGCAGCATGATGACCTTCCTGTGCCGGGGTATCCTGACTCACCGTTCAGGATACACTGAGGACCCTCACCCGGTCGGAGGAAAGAACGATGAATGTCGCCCCATTGAATCGAGACGACGTCGCCAGGGTCGTCGCCCCGTTCGGTAAGAACCTCACCCTCCCCGCGGCGGCCTATGTATCCGAAGAGGTCTTCGACTGGGAGATGGAGAACATCTTCAGGTCGACCTGGGTGTGTGTCGGTCGCAGTGAGGAACTCGTCTCTCCGGGTCAGATGAGGGCGGTCGAGGTCTCAGGCGAAGGAGTCCTCCTGGCCCGTGATCGGGAGGACGGCTTGCTCACGGCCTTCTCCAACGTTTGTCGCCACCGTGGCCACGAGCTGGCCCCCGTGGGCGAGGCCATCGACGCCAGGCTCATCCGCTGCCCTTATCACGCCTGGTCGTATCGGTTCAACGGGGACCTGAGGGCGGCCCCGACTTTCGCCCAGACACCCGGGTTCGAGATGGCGGATTACCCCTTGGTCGGGATCGCCGTGGCTGAGTATCTGGGGTGGGTCTGGGTCGACCTCTCCGGCCAGGCCCCACCGATCGAGCAGTTCTACGGGAACCTGGCGGAGAAGGCCGCCCCGTACGAGACGGGTCGTCTCCGAACCGCCGCGGTCCACTCGTACGTGGTCGACGCCAACTGGAAGATCATCGTTGAGAACTACAACGAGTGTTACCACTGTTCATCGATTCACCCAGAGCTCTGTGAGGTGACGCCACCCGACTCGGGACGGGACCACGAGCCCACCGGGATGTGGTGCGGGGGGACGATGGTCCTCAAGGATCATGCGGTGACGATGTCCCTCGACGGTCACTCCGACGGGATCAACTTCAGCGGACTCGACGCCGAGGCAGCTCGTGACGTGTGGTACCTGACAGTTGCTCCCAATCTGCTGCTCTCGATGCACCCCGACTATGTGATGACCCATCGATTGACACCACTGTCACCGGGTCAGACCTTCATCGAATGTGCCTGGCTGTTCACGCCGGAGACATTCGAGCTCGACGGCTTCGACCCTGCTTATGCGGTGGATTTCTGGGACATCACGAATCGTGAGGACTGGACCGCCTGCGAGAACGTCATGAAGGGGGTCGGCCATCAGGGCTATCGCCCCGGGCCCCTCTCCAGCTGGGAAGGCACCGTCTATCAGTTCCTCGCCTTGATCGGCCATCTCTATCTCGGTGAGGGCTGGGTGGTGCCCGAGGTGGCGATCCGCGAGCTGCGCTAGGTCGAACCTGAGCGGACCCGCCCCGGATATGGGCGGGGGTCGAATGACATTCGACCCCGAGGGAGTTTCCTATGGAAACTCCAACCTGTCCGCAGGACAGGCAGCAACCCGGGGTACGTCAGCCCATATATGGGCTGAATCAGCTCAACTTGGCGGGGCGGCTAGTTGGCGAGTGGGCCGACGCCACGCTTGCGGAGCTGGTCGGCGATGATGATCCGCTGGATCTCGGAGGTGCCCTCCCAGATCCTGTCGACCCGAAGCTCCCGGTAGAAACGCTCGGCGACGTTCTCCCTCATGAACCCTCGCCCGCCAAATATCTGGACCGCACGGTCCGCCACCCGGTTGGCCATCTCAGAGGCGTAGAGCTTGGCCATGGAGCACTTGGCGTGTTGCACCTTCAAGTCGGCGCCGGCATCGATGGATCGAGCGGTGTCGTAGGTCATCAGCCGGGCCGCCCACAGCTCGGTCAGCGAGTCGGCGAGCATGAACTGGATCGCCTGGAACTCGGCAATTTTCGACCCGTATGCCTGACGCTCCTCGGCGAAAGCGGTGGCCTCCTCGATGAGACGTTCGGCGGCGCCGCAGCAACGGGCGGCGATCATGAGACGCTCGTACCGAAACCAGGCATGGGAGAAGCCCATCCCGTCACCTTCCGTTCCCACCAGGTTCTCCGTGGGCACCCTCACGTCGGTGAACCTCATCTCCCAGTGGTGATGCCCGTACGTGTGGGAGTACTCGGGCACCCTGAGGCACTCGACACCCGGCGTGTCCATGTCGACGAAGAAGAGAACGTGACGGCCGGCGTTGGGGCCGTTGGCCAGCTTCCCCTGGAAGAAGACATAGGAGGCCAGGTTGGCCGATGTCACATGCCACTTCTCCCCGTTGAGGACGTAATCGTCACCGTCGCGTGTCGCGGTCGCCGCGATCCCGTCGACGTCGGAGCCGGCGCCTTCCTCGGTTATGGCATAACACTCGTGGATGTCACCATCGATGGTGGGCCGGATCCATCGGTCCATCTGGTGGTCTGTGACCACATCGGCGATCCATGACGGCCCGGTGCTGACCACCCAGCCCAGTGCGTTCGTGACCCGGCCGGTCTGTTCCTGGATCAGGGTCTGCTCCATCATCGTGTAGCCCGGACCGCCCATCGACTCGGGCATGTTGAGAGAGAGGAGCCCGAGCTCTCCGGCGCGCTCATGGTGACGTTTCACGACATCCTCGGGAAGCTCGCCCCGATTCATCTCCGCCTCGACCTCGAAGGGAATCAGCTCGTCCACGAACTCCCTGGCGGTACGTTGCAGCTCGAGCTCCCGTGTCGTCAGTTCCATGATCTCCCGACGCTAGCAGCGGGTCCTGAACGGCCGTTCAGGAAATGACCGGGTTTGGGTCCCCTTTCATACCCACGTGGGTTTCATTGGCGTTACATTCCCGGAACCCTGAATGGAGGTTCAAAATGAGGCGGGCATTCATCCTGCTGGCGGTGGCAGTCCTCATCGCAACGTTGGTCCCGATGGCCTCGGCACAAGAAGACGGTGACGAGGTGATCCTCCGCATCGGTCTGACCCAGGATTGGTCGACCCTCAACCCCACATCGGGGTTTGCTGTGCCCGAGTACGAGGTGTGGAACGTGCACTACGCACCGTTCACGAATCTATCTGCCGCAGACTTCTCCATCGAGCCGGGTCTCGCCGAGTCTTGGGAGGAGTCGAACGACGGTCTCACCTACACCTACACCCTGCGCGAAGGCCTCACCTGGTCTGACGGGGAGCCGATCACTGCGGAGGATGTGGCCTGGAACATCAACACCGGCCGCGACCAGTGCTGGGACAACATGTGCTCGGTGGTCGCCAATCTCGACGCCGTCGTCATCGACGACCGCACCGTCGAGATCACGAGCGCGGTTCCGGATCCGAAGCTTCCCGGCATCGGCGTGTACATCCTCCCCAAGCATGTCTGGGAGCCGATTGCCACGGACTACGACGCAGTCACCCAGTACGACCCGGGGGCCGACGTGCCCGGTAGCGGTCCGTTCGTGGTGACCGAATACACCAAGGGTCAGTCGGTGGTTCTCGACGCCAACCCCTCGTTCTGGGGTTGGAACGGCGAGGAGCCTCCGTACGACAAGATCATCTACCAGCTCTTCGAGAACCCCGACGCGATGGTCGCCGCCCTTCAGCAGAACCAGCTCGACGCAATCCACGGGTTCCCACCGGCATCCGCCGAGGCGCTCGAGGCGGACGAGAACATCGAGGTGATCGCAGGATCCCAGGGTGGCTTCGACGAGATCGCAATCAACGGAGGCGCGGTCGAGGGTCAGCCCCATCCTGCCCTCCTCGATGTCGAGGTGCGGCGGGCCATTGCCCATGCGATAGATCGCGAAGGAGTCATCGAAGACCTCTGGTTCGGCCTCGCATCCCCTCTCGAGGTGATGAGCCCATCGGCCGACCCGAAATGGCTCGCCGAGATCCCTGAGGAGGATGTTCTCGACTACGACGTCGAGCAGGCCAACCAGATCCTCGACGACGGCGGTTACCTGGACACCGACGGTGATGGGGTGCGGGAGATGCCTGACGGCACCAATCCCATCATCCTCCGTCATGCGGTGAACACCGACGGTGACTTCGCGGATGCGATTGGCAACCTGTTCCAGGGATGGATGGAAGAGATCGGAATCGGGGTCACTCTCGAGTCCTACGACCAGGACGCGCTGTTCGGCGTCATCGTCGAGGGGACCTACGACACCTTCTTCTGGGGGTGGGTGCCGTTCGTCGATCCTGACCCGATGCTCTCCTACTTCACCGAGGCCGAGTTGGGCAACTACAACGACGCCAACTGGTTCGATCCCCGGTTCGATGAGCTCTACGCCCAGCAGAACCAGGAACTCGACGAGGCGACCCGGATCGACATCGTCCACGAGATGCTGACGATCCTCCACGACGCCGCGGTGTACATCCCGATGTACCTCGGTCCCGACCTTCAGGCGTATCGAACCGACACCTTCGAAGGATGGGTTCGTCAGCCCGCAGAGGTCGGCCCGGTGATGTTCTCCAACTCCTCGCCCAGCTACGTGCTCCTGACTCCCATCGGCGCCGAGGGCAGTGACGAGGGAGGCTTGAACTGGCTGCTGATCGGTGGCATCGTCGCCGTCGTTCTCATCGGTGGTGGTCTATTCATCGCCAACCGAAGATCGGAAACTGCCGACGACCGGGAGTAGATACTGACCGCCGAACACCTTCTCGAGACCGTCGATCGCCCAGACGACGATCGACGGTCCGAGAAGCGGAGTCGAAGACGTTTCGTAGCCCGCAAGATCGCCGGTTCGGTGATCACGCTGATCTTCGTCCTCGTCTTCAACTTCTTCCTGTTCCGGATTGTCCAGACCGATCCCATCGGGTCGCTGTTCCGGGGACGCAACGTCCCCCAGGAGACGATCGACAACCTCCGGATCGCCTTCGGTCTCGACCAGCCACTGTTCACCCAGTTCCTCTACTACCTGCGGGAGACGTTCCAGTTCAACCTGGGCATCTCCTACCAGAGTCGTCAGCCGGTGTGGAGCGAGATCGTTGACGCCATCCCGGCGACCGTGGCTCTGGTCGGGGTGAGCGCGATCCTCTCAGCGGTCATCGGAACGGTCCTGGGGATCGTGGCCGCCTGGCGACGCAATACGTGGAAGGACCACGCGATCACCTCGGGCACGATGCTGTTCTATTCGATGCCCGACTTCTGGCTCGGGATGCTGCTCCTCGTGGGCTTCGCCGTTGTCATCCCGATCTTCCCGGTGGGAGGTATCACCGATCCCGGGTCGAACGAGACCGGGCTCGCGTGGCTGCTCGACGTCCTCCATCACATGTTCCTACCCGCGCTCACGCTGACCCTCGCCTATCTGGGTGAGTACGCCCTGATCACCAGGAGTTCGCTGCTCGACGTCATGGGTGAGGACTACCTCACGGTGGCCCGGGCCAAGGGGCTTCGCGACAAGATCGTGAGACGGCGTCACGCCGTGCCCAACGCCCTGCTCCCGGTGGTGACCCTGGCTGCGATCAACTTCGGCTTCGTCCTGTCGGGGGCGATCGCGGTCGAGGCGGTCTACTCCTGGCCCGGTCTCGGCAAACTGACTGCCGACGCCATTCGCGGGCCGGACTTGCCCATGCTCCAGGGTCTGTTCCTGCTTTTCAGTGCGGCAGTGATCCTCTTCAATCTCGTTGCCGATCTGACCTACGCCTATCTGGACCCGAGGGTCGAGGACTGATGACCAGTCTTGCCATGCAACGGCGCAAGGCCACTGCGGGCCGGGTGTGGCGCCAGTTCCGCTCCTCGCGGCAGGGGATGATCGGGCTCGGGGTGCTCCTCGTCTTCGTGTTGATGGCTCTCGCCGCCCCGTTGTTGGCCGACATGCGTGAGCTCAATCCAGTGTTCGCAAGAGCCCAGGGCAACCCGCAATGGGCTCCCCCCTCTGAGTTCGGCCCGTTGGGCACTGACTACATCAGACGCTCGGTGTGGGCCCAATTCGTTTGGGGGTCGCGTGTAAGCCTCTTCGTGGGGCTTGCGGCGACCGTGCTCACCATCATGATCGGGTCGGTGGTCGGGATAGTCGCCGGGTTCGTGGGCGGCCGTCTCGACGCAGTCCTGATGCGCGTCACCGAGTGGTTCCTGGTGATCCCGTTCCTTCCGTTGGCGATCGTCCTCGCATCCGTCCTGGGAAGGTCGGTGTGGAACATCATCTTCGTCATCGGAATCACCTCGTGGCCGTCGACCGCCCGGCTCGTCAGAGCCCAGGTGTTGACCGTGAAACAGAGGCTGTTCGTGGATCGCGCCCGCTCGCTAGGAGCGCGAGGAGTCCACATCGTCAACAGGCACATCCTGCCCAATGTCTCCGGCTTGATCCTGGCCAACGCCACGCTCGCCGTGCCTATCTCGATTCTCACCGAGACGACGCTGGCGTTTCTCGGTCTCGGCGACCCGACGGCTGCGTCGTGGGGGAAGACGCTCGAGGAGGCTTTCGTCAACGGTGCGATGACCCGCAACGCATGGTGGTACTTCTTGCCGGCCGGTCTCGGAATCCTCGCCGTGGTGCTCGCCTTCACCCTCATCGGGCGCACTCTCGAGGAGATCGCCGATCCACGTCTGGCTGAGCGATGAGTGCCCCTCTACTCAGCGTCCGCGATCTCAGTGTGACCTATCACACCAAGAGTGGGCCGGTCCCAGCGGTGCGCGGGGTCAGCTTCGATCTCGCCAAGGGCGAGTCCATGGGCCTCGCCGGGGAGTCAGGGTGTGGGAAGTCGACCCTCGCCGGCGCCATCCTCCGTCTCCTCCCGGCCGGCACCGACGTCGAGGGTGAGGTCATCCTCGACGGGAAGGACGTGTTCAATCTCAATCCCGGCGGTCTGCGTGCCGTTCGATGGACTGCGGGAGCGATCATCTTCCAGGGAGCCCTCCACGCTCTGAACCCGGTGCAGACCGTGGGCGAGCAGATCGCTGAACCGATGCTCATTCATGAGACGGCCGGCTCGGAGAGGGAGGCCAGGGCCCGCACAGAAGCGCTGCTGGGACGGGTCGGTCTACCCGCGGCCAGAGCCGACTCCTTCCCCCATCAGCTCTCCGGGGGTCAGCGACAGCGAGTCCTGATAGCCATGGCCCTGGCCTGCGATCCGCTGCTCCTCATCGCCGACGAGCCAACCACCGCACTCGATCTCATGGTGCAGGCCCAGGTGTTGTCGCTTCTTTCCGACTTGAAGGAAGAACGAGACCTGACGCTGATGTTCATCACTCACGACCTCTCCGTGCTCACCTACGCATGCCAGCAACTGGCGGTCATGTACGCCGGGAGGATCGTGGAGCGCGGACCCGCCTGGGAGGTGTTCGAGTCGGCGTCCCACCCCTACACGAGGGGTCTAGCCGCAGCATTCCCCACCATCGGGGACATGACCTCGAGGATGAACCCGACCGGGCTCGGCGGCGACCCGCCGACCCCCGGGAATCTCCCTGAGGGGTGCCCGTTCCATCCCCGTTGCCCACTTGCCCGTGACGCTTGCTTGCCCGAAGAGCCCGAGTTGCGGCCATCCGGACCAAATCGGAGTGCAGCGTGCATCCTGGTGTAGCGCCCATCGTCGAGGTCGAGGACCTCCACGTGCACTTCGGCGACGCCCGTGCCGTCGATGGGGCGTCTCTCCGCGTGATGCCGGGTGAGGTGCTCGCCTTGGTCGGTGAGTCCGGATCCGGGAAGACGACCCTGGTCAGGGCGATCCAAGGTCTGCAGAAACCGACCTCGGGCTCGATCCGGGTCGAGGGTCACACCCAGACGATCTTCGCCGACCCGTCGGTGCAGATGGTGTTCCAGGACCCGACCGGGGCCCTGAACCCGAGACAGACGATCTATGACGTGGTGGCCGAAGGCCTTCGGATCCGAAAGGACAAGGGGGACGAGGGCGCGCTGGTGGCAGAGGCCCTCTCCCGGGCCGGCCTCCGCCCCCCGGAACGGTTCTTTCCGCTCTACCCGCATGAGATCTCAGGCGGTCAGCGACAGCGGGTGGTGATCGCCGGGGCGATGGTGATGCAGCCCCGTCTTCTCCTCGCCGACGAGCCGGTGGCGAGCCTGGATGCCTCGATCAGGGGGGAGATCCTGGCGCTGATGAGGGGTCTCGTCGACGACACCGGACTCTCGATCCTGGCCGTCACCCACGACCTCGGCCTCGCCTGGAACATCGCAGATCGCGTCGCGGTGATGTATCTGGGTCGAATCGTCGAGACCGGCCCCGCCGAGCAGATACTCGACGAGCCCCAGCATCCATACACCAGGGCGCTGTTGTCGGTGGTTCCCGAGACGAGGGAGATGGAGCAGCAGATCCTGAAGGGCGAGATCCCGGACCTGACACGGATGCCAAGCGGCTGCCGATTCCATCCCCGTTGCCCCCTGCTCCAATCAGGAACCCTGCCGGAGGCCGTTGCTGCTCGCTGCCGGTCGGAGGACCCGGGGCCGGTGCCAGTCGACGCTCTGGCCGCCGCGGCCTGCTGGCCGGCCATGGTTCAGAGATAGCCCGGGAGATTCGGCCCTTCCGGACGAACCTTGGGCTGTGAGCGTCGCTGAGCGACGCTGTGAACCCAGGGTTCGGGTTGGCGTCTCAGTGGAGCCAGCCCAGCCAGACGAGCACCTCGTCGGCCACCACTCGGATGTCCCGTGTGTTGTCGACGACGAGATCGGCGAACCCGCTGCCCTTGGATTCGATCGCCCATCGTCTCGCCTCTTCGAGATCGAGGCTGCGCCCGGAGCTCGGATCGGATTCGAGTCGGCGTTCGATCACGTCGATGGGAACCACGAGTTCCACGGTTCGTACCGGCATTCCCATCGTCTCCGTGAGCAGCGCCAGCTCGTCGGCGGAGGTGAGTGCCAGGGCGACCACGAAATGGTCGACGTCGATAGAGCGGTAGTTGTCAACGACCGAGGCGAGGTTGCGGAGCAGCATGGACCTGTCGTCGTGGGGTCTGGACCGATGGTCATCGAACCAGGTGAGCCAGTCGAGGTCGATTGCGGCATATCGAACCGACGAGGCGTCGAGGATGTCGCCTATCTGTGCCGCCAAGGTCGACTTGCCGGTCCCGTAGGTGCCGGTGATGGCAAGTGCTTCGGACATCGACCCAGGGTAGGAGGCGGGTCGTCCGTTCTCAGCTCGATTCGAAGAGCTCCACGATGTTGCCGGATGGGTCCTCCACGAGGATCTGTCGTCCACCTCGACCTTCCACCATCTCCCCGCGGAAGGCCACCCCGGCCCGGCGGAGGCTCTCCACTTGTCGGTCGAGGTCGTTGGTCTCGATCTGGAAACGGCTCCACCCGCCCGGTTGTGGGTCACCACCAGCCTGACCGGCACCTCCTGCGCCGGGTTCGTTGAGTAGGAGCACCAGATCGCCTCGCGACAATCTGGCGAATCCCGGGGCCGGGTGCATATCGATTTCGAACCCCAGTTGGTCCCTGTAGAACTCGATTGCCTGGTCAACGTCCTCGACGATGTATCTGACGCTTGCGCTCATGTCACACCTCTCGTGTCGACGTCTACTTTCCCGAATATGGCGGAAAGGACACTCGATTGACCACCTGGGCCTACCCGTGGTCAGGTCAGCTCTCGGATGACCGTGGCTCTGATGGGCGCTGCCAGCATGTCCATCAGGGGTTGGTATGCGCCTGTGGTCGAACTCTTTTGCATGTGGGCCAACCGGGCGTCCGCTGACTCCCAGTCGGCGATCTCGATCAGGACGTCAGGATTGTCGAGCGCCTCATATCGGGTGCTGCCCAGGAATCCGTCTTCGGTGGCTCCCTGTTCAGAAACGATCTGTTCCATCAGGCTCTTGAGTTCGGCCCGACCGCCAGGCCGGGCCTGTAGCTCGACTATCACCCTGATTGCCATGACGAGCCTCCTTCGGTGCCGGCCAGATCGAATAGGTCGAGACTAGGCCTGGGAGGTAGGCAGCTGACGAGGCACTACCGGGCCTTGGCCACCGGTGGTGCGACATTCATGCCCATTCCCGAGGGATCTTCTCCTGCCAGGTGCGGCGGAAGATCTCATGGCCGGCCTCGAACGCGGCCAGTTCCACCCTCGTGTCGAAGGTTGGCCCGCCCGACATCTCGATACGACCCCGGGTCTCCACCGACCAGCCCTGGCGGCTGAACGACACTCGGGCCTCGGTCACCAGATCGAGCGCCGGGTTCTCGTCGTCGACGGTGACCGTCCACCATTGGTCGCTGTCGTAGACCAGATCGCCCCGCTCGGGGAGGATGGCTGTACCTCCTCGGGCCCGACGCAGGGTGTGTGTTCCGTCCTGGGATGTGACTGCCCAGTCGCTGACGTCCCGGGTCCACTCGATCGGCGCCGACGGTTGCTCGGCGGCCGGAGGGATGTCCAGGGCATTCGCTGGTGCACGCTCGCCTGCGATTGGAAGCAGGAGACGTGAGGCTGCCGGGTCGATGCTGAGCACGAAGCGCTCTTTCGGTGGCCACACCACCGGGAAGTCGGCACCTGCCAGTGACAGGCGGAGCCTCCATCCCGCCGGGACGACCGCTGACGTTGGTCGCAAACGGAGTGAAACGTCGATCGGGACGCCGGGTCTGGGCTCCCGCGGGGTGGAGAGGTCGTCGGGGAAGGCCAGGTTCCGGCTCGCCCGACAGATGAGATGTCCTCGACCGTCGGGGTCGATCGCGAGAAGCCGGGCGGCAAGGAGACCAAGGGGCTTGTCGGTCACGACCCGGGCCTCCACTCGAGGTGAGCCCAGGATCTCGAGCGGCTCGTCGAGTGGTGCGGTGGTGAAATGCATGGAAACGGCGTCGTCCTCGCTGGAATCCGTCGTCTCGAACCCGCCTCGGTCCCAGAACGGCGCATGGGCCCCGACCCACTGGGGTCCCGTCCACTCGGTGGCACCGTGTTCGAGGTCGGCCAGCGGCAGCGAGACCTCATCGTCGTGGGCGGGCCACGACGACTCTGCTCTCCAGGCACCATCGACGGAGTCGCTGTCATACGGCGGATCCCTGCGCACGAACACGGTGACCGGGGGCATGTCCATGACCCCGTTGGCGTCACCGCGCAGGTGGTGTCCGAACCAGCGCGCCAGCAGGTCGAAGTGGTCGAGGGTTGGCCTGGGTTCGCCGGTGGCAGGGCGGTAGTGGCCCCACGGCCCGATGATGGTGCGAGTTTCGCATCGGAGATGCTCGGCCAGTGCCAGCATCCCGTCGACGTAGCCGTCGAGCCATCCCCCGATCAGGAGGGTCGGGACCTCGATCGCCGAGTAATCGGCGCATGGCGAGCCGTGGAGCCAGTACTCGTCGCGCCGCTGGTGTCGCAACCATTCGAAGATCCACTGCGGGGTCTCGTCGAGACGTCGCATCCACTCCTCCCGCCACCCGCTTCCGAAGATCCCGGGGTCGGGCGGCAGGGCATTGCTGGCGACCATCGCCCCGGGCCAGTCGAGCTGTTCGGCGGCGTGAGCCGAGCCCCCGGTGTAGTGGACGTCGCAGGCGAAGCGGTCGTGGGTGGCGTGGATCGGGACGATCGTCTTCAGCTGGCGGGGTCGGAGCATCGCGGTCTGGAGGGCGCTGAAGCCTCCCCAGGAGACACCCCACATGCCGAGGTTGCCGTCGCACCAGTCCTGAGACTCGAGCCAGTCGAATACCGCCAGCGTGTCGAGTTGCTCTCTCTTCAGGTACTCGTCGGCGAGGATGCCGGTCGAGGCGCCCGTTCCGCGGATGTCGATACGCGCACCGGCGAATCCCCGCTCGGCCAGGTAGGTGTAGGTGCGGTAGTCGGGGGCCATGAACTCGTCGTCCTTGCGATAGGGGATCGACTCGACAACGGTGGGGAATGGGCCATCGCCAGGGGCATCGGGGAGATAGACCGTCAATGAGAGACGGGCGCCGTCGTCCATCGGGACGAACACGCGCCGATCTATGTGAACCGGATAGCTCACGACAGGTCGAGGAGCCGCCGGGCCGCCGACTCACCGCTTCGGATCGCGCCGTCGATGGTTCCCGTACCGTTGATGTGCTCTCCGGCGAGGACGATCCGGCCCCAAGGCTCCTGCAGCAACGGCAAGAGAGCGCGCTGGCCCGGCCTCAGAGCCGTGTAACAGCCTCGGGCCCACGGGTCGGATCCCCAGTCGACGATCACCGGCGAGTCTCCGAGATCGACTTCCGGCACGGCCCGCTGCAGGCGCGGTGAGGCCTCGGCCACCAGTGTGGCCGCGCCGCGGGTCGTTCCTGCGAAACCGGTTATGGCCCTGCGCGTCGAACCATCGGCGTCAGCACCGGTCCAGTACCAGCCGGGGATGTCGGCCTCCTGGCGACGGAACATCGGTGGCTCGACGTCGGTGGCAACGGCGACCTTGGCGGCAGTGCCCATCCCAAGGGTGTCGATCGTCCGACGCAATGCCGACGGTGAGTCGACGAGGAAACCCCGCCGACGGAGGATGGGCAGGGGCACCGCGACCACGAGCCGATCGGCCTTCATCTCCCCCGAAGGCAGAACCACCCAGGGGCTGTCGTCATCCTGGAGGATGTGCTCTACCGGTGTCGCGATCCGGACGTCCAAGCGTTCGGCCATTCGTTCAGCCAAACGATCGTTGCCCCCTTCCACCCGCAAATAGTTGGCGGCCTGGACGAGACCGAACTCCTCATCCAGATCCGCTGCCGAGATCTCGGTGAGCGAGACGCCGAATGTTCCCTCGAGCCGCGAGCGGAGGACCGTGCTGGCCGGGCCGATGTCGGGAACCTCGTCGAGGAACTCGGCGATCGTCATCGCCTCGAGATCTCCTCGGTCGTGGGTCTCGATCGCGTCATACAGCCAGCCTGCCAGACGGCTGTGGTCCGAATCCGGGATCGGGTCCGCCCCGATGAGGTCGCGTGTGATGAAGTCCTGACCGGTGTCGAGCATCGCCAACCCCAGTTCGGCGGCGAGGGCCCTCACGGCGTGTTGCGACGCGTCGATCCACTCTCCCCCCAACTCGACCGTGGCTCCGTTCTCGAACCGGTGAGACCAGACCCGGCCCCCGACGCGATCGCGTGCCTCGAGCACGGTCACATCCATCCCGGCCTCCTGTAGACGGATCGCCGCCGTGAGACCGGCCAGACCCGCCCCTACCACGAGCACACGCATCGGCGGCACGCTACCTTTCCTGAATCATGGTTCAGGAAATCATCAGATGATCCGCGAGACCCCGTTCCACCCCCGCACCTCGGCCGCCAACGAGACCGGCCTGTGGAGCCATTGGTCCGGCTACCTGGCGACCGATCGCTATCAGATGTCCGACAAGTTCGAGTACTTCGCCATACGCAACTCGGCCGCAGTCATCGACACCTCGCCCTTGTACAAGTACCGCATCTACGGGACTGACGCAGAGAAGTACCTCGCCGGGGTCCTCACCCGGGACATCCGGAAATGTCGTCCGGGCCAGGCGCACTACACGGCCTGGTGTGACGACGACGGGTGGGTGATCGAGGACGGGGTGATCCTCCGTCTCTCCGACGATGAGTTCCTCCTCACTGCGGCAGAGCCCAACCTGGCGTACTTTCAGGCTCTCATCTCCGGTATGTCGGTGCAGATCGAGGATGTCTCCGACGCCTACGGTGCCCTCGCCCTCCAGGGCCCATACTCCAAGCAGATCCTGAAGCAGCTGGCGCCGGAGATCGAAGGGATCGGGTACTTCCATCTCACTCCCGCCAAGATCGGTGACATCGCAGTCACGATCTCGCGAACCGGCTACACGGGCGACCTCGGATATGAGATCTGGGTGGAGTCTGACGACGCTCTCGACGTCTGGGACAGGCTGTTCGAGGTGGCACGGCCATACGGGGTCATCCCGGCCGGGCAGACCGCCCTGCTGATCACCCGCATCGAGGCCGGGCTGATCCTGATCGATGTCGACTTCCATTCGGCACGCTACGCCTGGAACGACGACCAGCGAGCCACGGCCCTCGAACTGAACATGGGATGGATGCTCCGCGATCTCGCCAACGACGACCGGGCGTTCATCGGCAGGCAGGCGATCGAGAAGGAGATCGCCGAGTCGAGTTCCCGGTGGAAGACGGTCGGGATCATGGTCGACTGGGAGCACTGGGCGCGGACGCACAACGATCGTGGTCTGGTGACACCCAAGGACCACACGCCGGAGCACGGGGGGATGATGCTCTACGACGAGAACATCGAGCGCATCGGTTGGACGCCTAGCTTCGTCTACTCACCTTTGCTCCAGAACCACATCGGCATCGCCCGGCTCCGTCCCGAGCACGCCGCTGTGGGTTCGAAGGTCGGACTCGAAGTGACCATCGACCATCGATACGAAGTCGTCGACTCGAACGTCACCCGACTCCCCTTCTACAACCCTCCGAGAAAGACGGCCTGACCATGGCAACGAAGAACAAGTACGACGCGATCGTCGTCGGAGGAGGCCACAACGGCCTCGTCAACGGGGCGTATCTGGCCAAGGCCGGTCTCAGGACGCTGATCCTCGAGAAACGGCATCTCGTCGGGGGCGCTGCGATCACCGAGGAGCTCTACCCGGGCTTCAGTTTCACCACGTTCTCCTATGCGCTGAGCCTGCTCCGTCCCGAGATCATCCAGGAGCTCGAGCTCACCAAGCACGGGTTCATGCCTCTGCTCATGCCGTCGAGCTTCGCCCCGATGGAGGACGGTGACTATCTCCTCCTCGGCCAGGACAAGAACGAGAACCACCACCAGATCGCGCGCCACTCCAAGCACGATGCCGATGCCTATGACGCCTACGGGCACATGATGGAGCAGGCAGTCCATGCGATCCGGCCCTTGATGGACTCGATCCCTCCCGACATCACGTCGAAGGACCCCGAGGAACGGGCCCGCATGGCGGCGATGGGGGCCTATCTCGCCGACCTACCACCCCGCGTGATGCACAACCTGGTGCGATTGCTCACCGGCAGCGCCGCCGACATCCTGGAGGACTACTTCGAGTCCGACATCATGCAGGGATGGATCGCCAGCTCGGGGATCATCGGCACCAAGGTCGGGCCCCGATCACAGGGCTCGGGTCTGGTCCTCCTCTATCACTCGTTTGGCGAGCACGACTCGGCTTATGGTGCGTGGGCATTTCACAAGGGGGGCAACGGCGGGTTCACCCAGGTGCTGGCCCGTGCCGCCGAGGCTTTCGGCGCCGAGATCAGACTCGACTCGGGGGTGAGCAACGTAATCACCAAGGACGGCAGGGCTGTGGGTGTGGCACTCGAGGACGGGACCGAGTTCACCGCCAAGACGGTGGTGAGCGCCGTCGACCCACGCCGCACGTTCATGCAGTTGGTCGATCCACGCGAGCTCCCTTCCGAACTGGTCGAGGACATCTCCCGCTTCAAGTTCCAGGGGACCTCGGCGAAGGTCAACTTCGCACTCGACGCCAACCCGACATTCCCCGGTCTGGAGGGGCGCACCGACCAGTTCCGCGGCTTCATCAACGTAGGCCCCAGCCTCGACTACCTCGAGCGCGCCTTCGACGACGCCAAGTACGGCTGGTACAGCCAGCGGCCCTACATCGACGGGTGCATCCAGTCCAACGTCGACCCGGACATGGCGCCCCCGGGGAAGGCGGTCATGTCGAACTTCATCCAGTACGCCCCGTATCACCTCAAGGAGAGCGATTGGGACACCGAGCGGGAGAATCTGGGCGACATCGTCCAGAAGCGTCTCGAGGAGATCTTCCCCGGTTTCGGTGACCTGGTGCTGCATCGCGAGGTGGTTACACCGCTCGACATCGAGCGCACCGTGGGTCTCACCGAGGGCAACATCTTCGCCGGCGAGTTCCTGGCCCCGCAGATGTTCTTCTTCCGGCCGGCGCCGGGATGGAACCAGTACCGCACACCCATCGAGGGGTACTACCAGTGCGGCTCAGGCACCCACCCCGGTGGTTGCGTCATGGGCGCTCCGGGACGTTTCGCCTCCCAGCAGATCTTGGGCGACCTCGACAAGAAGTCCAAGAGGTAGCTCAGACGCAGAAGTCGTCGACGTCGACGCCGCGGCCACAAATGACGGTCGTCTCGACCGACTTCAGGGTGAATCCTCCACCGCCCTTCTCGGCGAAGATGTGCAGTCGCACTCCCAGCACCGAATCGTCGGCGAGTCCGACCACGTCGTAGGTCACCTCGGCCAGGTCCCCAGAGGTCACCTCGGTCACCTGCACGACGTCGGAGAAGAGATCGTCTGAGCTGTAGAGGTCGGCGACCATCACCCCCAGAGCGCGCATCGTCGCCGCCGTCGGGATCTCACCGAGCTGATCGGTCACGTAGGCCGTCTCGTCGGAGGTCACGCCCTCGTAGCCGACGTATGACATGTGGACCCACCCGGAATCGCCGGAGTAGTCCACCTCGGTCCAGAACGAGTTGGGGAGTTGACGGGTGTGGCCCAGGGCGACGAGGTTGGCATAGGTCGGAGGAATCCGTCCAACTATTGGCTGGCCGGCCCCGGGTTGGGCCCGCAGATTGAGGACGTCGTCGAACCTGACACCGATAACCATGAGGACAGCGCCGTCCACGGGGCCGAATTCGACCGGCTCACCGGCAAGCGTCGACCAGGTGGGACCAGGGGTGGTCGTCGTTGTCGGCGCAGTAGTTGTGGTTGCAGCGATTGTCGTCGTGGTCTCGGCGGGCTGGGTTGTGGTGCTCGGAGCCGATGTCGATGTGGTCGTGGCAGCCAGGGTGGTGGTCGTGCTCGGGGTTCCGGCGTCGCCACCGCAGGCTGCGGCCAGCAGGCTCAGGATGACGATGACAGGTGCGCTGCGTCTCATAGCTCTGAGACGTAACAACGAAGGCTTCCGGGTGACGGTTCCGGACCCACTTCCTGGGCCGGCATGTGGTCAACGACTGCCGGCGAACATGATTCGGACGATCGGGCGGGTCGGATCGTGGCGGGTGAGGACCTCGAAGCCGGACCGTTCGAAGGTCGATAGATAACCGGTGAACGAGGTCGACGATGTGAGCTCGGCGTCGAGTGGATAGGCCTCCAGGGCGGGAGCGCCGGCACTCCGGGCCGCCTTCACTGCCGCCTCGATCAGCGCCGTCGCCACTCCCTTCTGGCGCCACCCCTTGCGGATGTAGAAACAGGAGATCGACCAGACCGGGAGATCGTCGACCCGCTCGTGACGCCATGATCGGTCCATCCAGGGGAGATCTTCACGTGCTGTCAGCTGGCACCATCCCACCGCCAGATCGTCCGAGAACGCGAGGAGACCGGGTGGAGGACCTTGTTCGACGACTTCGTGGAACCCGGCACGGTTCTCGGAAGGGTCACGCTGGCGATAGCCGGGGCCGAGGCGCCAGTACATGCACCAGCACCGTCCCGCCGGACCGTCGACATCGAACAGATCATCGAAGGCCGTGAGGAGATCGGGGGTCAGAGGACGTACCTCCAGATCCATCCCGCGATCGTAGATGAGCGGATTTGTCCCGTATATGGGCTGTGCAACCCCGGGTTGCACAGCCCATATACGGGTCCATGCCGCTCCGGTTCCCGGGATCTAGTACTTGGCCAGCTCCTGGGCCCGTTCCACGATGCTCTGCGGCGTCGGGTAGAGGGCGTTTTCCAGAGAGCCGGCGTACGGCATCAGGGGCACGTCGGGGAGGGCGTACCGTTTCACCGGGGCGTCGAGCCATTCGAAAGTCTTGTCGGCGATCTGCGCCGCGATCTCGGCCCCGTAGCCGACGAACTCGTTGTCCTCGTGGACGATCAGGGCACGTGACGTCTTCTTCACCGACTCTTCGATCGTTCCCCAGTCGAGCGGCTTGAGGGTGCGGAGATCGATGACGTCGGGGCTGATCCCCAGCTCCTCGAGGATGGTGGCCGCCTCCATGGCGAAGTGGGCCATTGCCCCGTATGCGATGATCGTCAGGTCCGAGCCCTTGTGACGCAGGGCGGCCTTGCCCAACGGAACCTTGTGCTCACCTTCGGGGTAGGGGCCTTTCGCCAGGCGGTACAGCTTCTTGGGCTCGAGGAACATCACTGGATCCGGGTCCTCGATCGCTGAGTGGAGCAGGCCTTTGACGTCGGCCGGTGTGGAGGGGATCACGACCTTGAGACCGGGAACGTGGGCGTAGAAGGCCTCGACCGACTGGGAGTGGTACTGGGCACCGTGGATCCCGGCGCCGTATGGCGTCCGTATCACGATGGGGACGTTCCAGCGCCCGTCCGATCGATAGCTGACCCGGGCCGCCTCCGAGACGATCTGGTTGAAAGCCGGATGGATGTAGTCGGCGAACTGGATCTCGGGGAGGACCTTGTAACCGGTGGCTGACATGCCAATGGCACAACCGATGATCGACGACTCTGCAATCGGGGTGTTGAAGCAGCGGTTTGGGCCGAACCGCTCGGTCAATCCCTCCGTCGCCTTGAACACACCACCCTTGCGGCGGGCGACATCCTCCCCGAAGAGGACCGTGTCCGGATGCTCCTCGAAGATCTCGTGGAGTGCCCTGTTGATCGCCGTTATCAGGTTGACCGTCGACCCCTCAGGCGCCGGCTCCACCTCGAGAGAGGGTGCCCCCTGTTCGATGACCCGGGCGTAGACCCGGCTGGTCGGTTGATCGGGGTTGGGCGCCGCCTCTGCCTCCTCGACCGCGTTTGCCAGCACGCTGACGACTTCGTCGTCGATTGCCGATTCCTGAGCCTCGGTGAGGAGTCGGCTCTCGATGAGGTACTGCTTGAGCCGCCCCACCGGGTCCTTCTTCCGCCACCGCTCCACTTCCTCACGGCTTCGGTAGAGGGTGTCGTTGTCGTCCGAGGTGTGGGCGTAGTACCGGTAGGTCTCGGCTTCGATGAGGGTCGGTCCCTCGCCCCGTCGGGCCCGCCGGACCGCCGACTGCATGGTCGTCAGCACCTGGAAGGGGTCGTTCCCGTCGATGAGATGACCGGCGAACCCATAGCCCTTGGCCCGATCGTGGATCCGGCCCGCCACCTCTTCCTCACTCGGCACCGAGATGGCGTAGCCGTTGTTCTCGATGACGCAGATGAGGGGCAGCTGATGGATCCCGGCCCAGTTCATCGCCTCGTGCCAGTCGCCCTCAGAGGTCGATCCCTCACCCCCGTACACCACAGCCACACCACCGGCGCCCTTGAGTTTGAGACCGTGCGCGATACCGGCCGCATGGGGGAACTGTGTCCCGATCACGGATGACTGCGTGAAGATGTTGCGGTTGGGATCCGACCAGTGGCTGGGCAATTGCCGCCCGCCGGAGAAGATGTCGTCTTTCTTGGCGAACACTGCGAGAAAGATGTCGCGGGGAGTGAATCCCCAGCTCAGGGCGACTCCCATGTCCCGGTAGTAGGGGAGCAGCCAGTCCCGTTCGGGGTCGAGGGCGAAAGCGGAGGCCACCTGGACCGCTTCATGACCCGACGAGCCGAGGACGAAAGCCGCCCGTCCCTGACGTTGCAGGGCGAACATCCGGTCGTCGACCCGGCGGGTCAGGAGCATGAGCCGATACATCTCGACGATCTGATCGTCGGTGAGGCCGAGTGATCTGTGGTCGAGGCTGGCTTTGATCATCGTTTCAATTCCGGTCGTCCCCGCTGCGGCGGAACCTGCGGAGGTCCCCTATGTCCCGAATCCGCTCTTCGGCGACCATGATCGCGGCCTCGTTGGGAGTGACACCATGGTTGTCCGCCTTGTCGAGGATCCTGAGTGTGGTCTCGTATATCGAGTCGACCCGGTGAAGGGCCCGTGTCTTGGAGTAGCCGTGCAGCTCCTC
>DASTOM010000005.1:0-72064 GCA_035762545.1 Acidimicrobiia bacterium | reverse complement strand
TGAACTGATTCGACCCACCAACCCGCTCCGCCAACGTCTTAGTAATCGCAGCCGTCAACGTCGTCTTCCCATGATCAATATGACCCATAGTCCCAACATTCACATGCGGCTTAGTCCGCTCAAACTTTGCCTTAGCCATCGTTCTGTCTCCTAGTTCCTTCCTAAGCCTCTCCGCGGCGGTGAGCCACGATTTCTTCTGCGATCGAATCAGGTACGTCCTGATATGAGTTGAACTGCATCGAGTAGGTGGCACGCCCCTGCGTCTTGGAACGCAGGTCGGTGGCGTAACCGAACATCTCCGACATGGGCACTTGAGCCCTGATCACCTGGCTGTTGCCTCGCTGGGTCATCCCCTCGACCTTGCCCCGTCGCGAGTTGAGGTCACCGATGACATCCCCCATGTAGTCCTCGGGCGTGGTGACCTCGATGTCCATCACGGGCTCGAGCAGCTTGACGCCGGCCTTGCGGGCGGCTTCCTGCAGCACCATCGAACCGGCGATCTTGAAGGCCATCTCTGAGGAGTCGACGTCGTGGGATGAGCCGTCGATCAGGACGGCCCGCACGTCGACCAGGGGGTATCCGGCGAGGATTCCCTGATCAAGGGCTTCTTCGATGCCGGCGTCGACCGAAGGGATGTACTCCCGGGGAACGGCGCCACCCTTGATCTGGTCGATGAACTCGTAGCCGCCTCCAGGTCCTGTCGGCTCGAGGTTGATCACTACATCGGCGTATTGACCTTTGCCACCGGTCTGCTTGACATGCTTGTACTGGACCTTCTCGATCCCCTTGCGGATTGTCTCGCGATAGGCGACCTGGGGCTTGCCGACGGTAGCGTCGACCTTGAATTCCCTGAGGAGACGGTCGACGAGGATCTCCAGGTGGAGCTCGCCCATCCCGCTGATGATCGTCTGGCCGGTCTCTTCGTCGCCCCGGACGAGGAACGTCGGGTCCTCTTCGGAAAGGCGATGGAGGGAGCTGGACAGCTTCTCCTCGTCGGACTTGGTCTTGGGCTCGATCGCCACCGAGATGACCGGTGCCGGGAACTCCATCGACTCCAACTGGATGGGGGCGTTGAGGGCGGAGAGGGTGTCGCCGGTGGTGGTCGACTTGAAGCCGATACCGGCCACGATGTCGCCGGCGAAGATGTCGTCGACATCCTCACGATGGTTGGCGTGCATTCTTAGCAGTCGACCGATTCGCTCCTTCTGCCCGGTGGTTGTGTTCAACACCGTGTCACCCTTGGAGAGGTGGCCCGAGTAGACGCGGAAGTAGGTGAGCTTCCCGACATGGGGGTCGCTCATGATCTTGAAGGCCAGTGCTGCGAAGGGCTCGCCATCGTGGTTCTGACGCTCGACGATGACGTCCTCGTCTCCTGGCTTGAAGCCCTTGGTGACAGGGAGGTCGGCCGGACTGGGCAGGTATGCGACCACCGCATCGAGGAGAAGCTGGACACCTTTGTTCTTGAAGGCAGAGCCACAGAAGACCGGGGTGAAGTCATTGTTGATGGTCCCGGCCCGTACGCCCTCCTGGATCTCCTTGGCGGTGAGGTCGCCATTCTCGAGATAGGCCTCGAGGAGCTCCTCGGAGGTCTCAGCCACGGTCTCGAGAAGCTGCTCGCGATAGCTCTGCGCCCGGTCGGCGAGATCGGCGGGGATGTCAGTGGTCTCCCAGGCCTTGCCGTCGTCACCCTTCCAGATGTGAGCCCGCATCTCGACGAGGTCGATGACGCCGGTGAAGTCGGCCTCGGCTCCGATCGGGAGTTGCATCACAAGGGGCTTGGCTCCGAGACGCTCGACGATCGAGTCGACATCGAAGTAGAAGTCGGCACCCGTACGGTCGAGCTTGTTGATGAAACAGATGCGAGGCACGCCGTATCGATCGGCCTGACGCCAGACCGTCTCTGACTGGGGCTCGACTCCGGCGACTCCGTCGAATACGGCTACGGCGCCGTCGAGGATCCGCAGAGCCCGCTCGACCTCCACTGTGAAGTCGACGTGTCCTGGGGTGTCGATGATGTTGATGACATGCTCATGCCAGATACAGGTGGTGGCAGCTGAGGTGATGGTGATCCCACGCTCCTGCTCCTGCTCCATCCAGTCCATGGTGGCTGCGCCCTCATGAACCTCACCGATCTTGTAGTTGCGGCCGGTGTAATAGAGGATGCGCTCAGTCAGGGTGGTTTTGCCCGCGTCGATGTGAGCCATGATCCCGATGTTCCGGGTCCGGCTCAGCGGCACCTCGCGAAGGTGATGCAGCGCGTTGTCGTTGCTCATTGTCTTCTATTACTCCAGCTCGATATTCAGTTTTGAACGCCGACTCGGGAGTCGGTTGCGATCCTTTCGGATCGCCGCCCGCTGGTTAAGACCGCTGGATTTCGGGTCTGCCTTGCGGAACCGTTCGGTTGTAAGTCTTTGGGACGGTTTCGCTCGCGAGCGTCAGCTCGCTCTTGCGAGAGTCACCATCTGTAGTGGGCGAAGGCCTTGTTGGACTCTGCCATCTTGTGGACGTCTTCCTTGCGCTTGACGGCGGCACCGGTGTTGTTGGAGGCGTCGAGGATCTCGTTCGCCAGCCGGAGAGACATCGTCGGCTCTCGTCGCTGTCGTGCGTAATTCACCAGCCAGCGGATGGCGAGTGAGTTCTGACGGCGAGGGCTGACCTCCACCGGAACCTGGTAGGAGCTACCCCCGACACGGCGGGACCGCACCTCCACCGACGGGCGGATGTTGTCAACCGCTCGCTTGAGAACCACCGTCGGATCCTGACTGGTCCGCTGCTCGATGGTCTCGAGCGAGTCGTAGACGATTGTGCGAGCCAGATCCTTCTTGCCCTTGAGGAGGACCTTGTTGATCACCTGGCTGACGAGCACGCTCCGGAATACCGGATCGGGCTCGACTTTCTTCTTCTGTGCCGGCGCCCTACGCATCAGGAATCCTTCTTCGATCCGTAGCGGGAGCGGGCCTGCTTGCGATCGCTGACCCCGGCAGCATCGAGAGCGCCGCGGATGACTTTGTAACGGACACCAGGAAGGTCTCGAACACGACCACCACGGACGAGCACCATGCTGTGCTCCTGGAGGTTGTGACCCTCACCCGGGATGTACGCAGTGACCTCGACTCCAGAGGAGAGACGGACGCGACACACCTTGCGAAGAGCCGAGTTCGGCTTCTTCGGCGTGACGGTGTAGACACGGGTACAGACACCGCGACGCTGAGGCGCCCCGGCCAGACCCGCGGTCTTGACCTTCTTCTTCTTTGGCTTCCTGCCCTCGCGGACAAGTTGCTCGATCGTCGGCATTTTGCTCCTTACACGGCCCCTCGGCTCGGGCCGAGGCGTTCGAGTTTCCCACGGGAGACTCGTGGAACGACGGGGTCGTGGCATAGCCAGTCGCCGTTCCTGTTGTGAAACCTTGCGTAGCGAGCCCGAAGGACTCGCCTGTCCCCTGACGAGCACGCAGCAGTGCGGGCTCGGGGACCGAACAGATTCTATGTATCTGTCTGCGCGCGTACCAAATCGAACCCGTGGCTCGATCGACCTCGCCTTAGACGCCGACGTGCACGGGACAGTTCCCTAAGGGCCACATGGGCCACTACCGCTACCACCACCGTTGTTGCCGCCACACGTGGTGGTGGTGGCTTCATCCGTTGTCGATGTAGCGGCGACGGTCGTCGTGGTGGCCTCGGCTGTTGTGGTGGTCGTCGTCGATGTGGTCGTTGTCGTCGGAAGAGTCGGTGCTGGAAGAGGAGCAGTCGACGTTGTGGTCACCGCTGGGCGAGTCGTCGTGGGCGCCGATCCGGCCGTGGAGCCGGCGGATTCCGGGGTGCTCGTGGTGGCGGAGGCCGGAACCGTGGTCGTGGTAGTGGGGGCAGGCAGCGCGGGGAGGAACGATGCCGCGCCAACGAACTCGGTCGGCAGATCCGACCCGGAGCTGCCTCCAGTCGTCACCACCGCCAGGAGAAAATCGGATCCCAGTGTTGTGGTGGTCGACGAGTAGCCGGTAGCCGAATTGGAGATGGGTGCGATGGCCAGGACTTCAGGTGCGTTCCGGGAGGTGCGGTCGAGAAGCCAATTCGCACCGAACACGACTGCCACGACGGCAATCGCAGCCGTTCCCATGATGAGCACACCAGAGATGAGACGCCCCACGAGAACGCTGCTGCGCAGTGAGAACCGGCGCGCGGGGCCACTGGTCTGAGCAAGGTGCTCGGCGAGCTGACGGGCGAGTTCCTCAGGCGAGAGGTTGTCACGGCCGAATGGCTGGGGCAAACGGGTCTACCTTTCTTCCCGCCGCGCCGCCAACGCAAGATATGACCCAAAGACCCCCCATGTCAACGACCTAAGCGGAACGGCGGGGACCTGTACCTGGCCCCCGCCGCAACCCTCGCCCTTTATCCGACAGCCTCGTGGCCTGGCAGGGTCCACCGCGCCCCCACCGACGTGATGGAAGTGCTGACCGAAAGGGCTGCCCGGACTTCCTTACTCAAGAATATCCCTCGGGACGGTTTTAGCGGGATCTCACCCAGAGTGACTGCCGGACCACCTGCCGTGCGGCGCTCCATGCGTAGACGAGCAGGCCGACTACTCGTTGTGGTCGCCAATAGAGGCTGCCTGCGGGCAAATGCCTGGGCGCTTCTATCCCGGAGATCGATGAGCGGAGAGGCCGCCGTTGGGGCAGCCCGCTCCCACCTCAGGGTGTCGGGGTCACTGGACCCCGCCGGCCGTTGCCGCAGGAACCAGGTCGTCGTCGGGAGCCCCTTTGATTCGTGCCGATCGATCGAGCTCGCGAGCGGCCAGGGTTGCCTCCAGATTGACGAACTGCTTCTCGTCGATTCCACGCAGGCCGAAAGCAGCCTGGACGAACCGTCCGGTGTCGGCCCGGTAGTCGTGACCGAAGGACTTGAACTCCCCGGGGATCACGACCATCGCGTTCATGGCGTCAACCAGCACCTGAGTGAAGGTGATCACCGGGGTCCATTTCATGCCCTCGTGCACACCCCGGCCCCGTGAACCGTCCAGCCAAGATGGGCGTTTCACCGCGAGGCGCAGCGAGATCTGGGCGATCGGGTCATTGTCGTGATCGACGATGATGGCCCGGAGGGCCTCCATCTGCTCGTCGGTGAGCATCTCGTACTGCTCGAACCGATCGAAGGCACCTACAGTGCCTTCAGGCATCAACGGGTTGCGACCCTCCCTCATCCCGGTCCGGGACCACTTGGCCAACCCGGGCAGACCAAACCACAGAGCCCGATCGATTCCGTAATGCTCGAAGCCCTCGATGCCCTGATGCATGACCACGTCGGAGCTGGTCCAGGCGCCCAGGCTCTCACCGAACACGAGGATTATCGGTCTCTGCTCCTTGGGAACGGATATCAGGCGCTGTCGCACACCCCAGAGCAGTTGACGGAACTGAGCCCGTCCCAAGGAGACGTTCTGCACCTCTACGAACGAGGGCGCCCTTCCGTACTGGATGGCGACGGTTGCGATGTCACCACGTGTGAGGATCTCAGCGGATTCGACGACCGTGTGGTCGACCCAGCCTGTGCCCGTGGGTGAGAGAAGCAACAGATACTTCCGTTCGAACGCGCCCAGGCGCTCCATCTCCTCGAGAGCCATCTCTGATCGAGCCGTGGCGTACAGCGGCTCGCTCTCGACACCTACGTACGCCCTGACCGGGTCGGCCAGTGCTGGTTCCCCCAGGGTCGCTTCGATCACGTCCCTGGGAACCACCTCATGTACGAAGCGACGCCCCTGAAGCCCCAGCTCCTCGAATGGTGAGATGCTGCGCGGCCCTCCCGACACGTGCTCACTCGAAGGAAGCTCGGAGAAGGCGGGCTCCACCTTCGAGTTGAGGCGAGCCAATCGGGCCACCAGCATCCGATAGGCGGTCACTGCCCCAGCCGTCCACATTGCCATGTTGAAAGCCCGGCCAATCGCACGGTGTGCCGGAGAGTCGCCCATGTACCCGGCCAACGAGTCTCTCGATGTCCTGAACCCGAGCGCTCCCAGCCGGCCGAGGCTGGATACCGCCACACCGATCAACAGCGAGCGTGGTAGGTCAGCGGGCTTGTCTTCCTCACGCCAGCGCTGCACGACGGCATTTCGGGTGTCGAGCTCACGCGCCCATCTCGACGCCAGGTAGGCGAACCCCCCGATCCCGGTGACGATCGGCACAAGCGGGATCTCGGTCTTCTTGGAGAGGTCCGTGCCGATCTCGTGAATCATTCCTCCGGCCGCTCCAACTGCCACGAGACGGCCGGCAGTGCGCACCGAGGCCCGGCCCGTCGAGTCGTCGTCGGACTCTTCCATGCTGGCAAGCATCGAGCCGCCCGCCACCAGCACTCCTCGCACGGCGAGCCTCCAGGCCAGAGGTGAACTGTCGGGTGCGAAGCGGGTGGCGATCGAGTCGACAGATGAGCCCACTGCTCGTGCGGACAACACGGCCAGCCCCGTGGCGATCCCCTGATGAACCGAACTCCGGGGCATGAGAGAGGGGGCGAACGAGTCGAGCCCGGCTCCCGCCGCCAGGGGGGCCGCCGGGCCGGAGGTGACCGGATTCAGCCAATTGGAGAACCGGACCGCACCAGCGACAAACGCAGACGTGAGACTCAATGGGTGGCCTTTCGGGAGTGAGAACGCACGAGCCTAGTTGTCGACAACGAAGAAGAGGACCGCCCGAAGGCGGCCCTCTCACTGACTCGAACGGGGTTCGGCCTCTACTCCTCTTCCTCCGACGAGGAGCCGCTGCCGCCCAGAGAGGCCAGCCACTCGGCCGGGTCCTCGGGCAGGCCATCGTCCTCCGAAGGTGAAGTGGTGCCGTCCCCGAGGATGCCGAGACTCGCCACGGTCGTGGCGCCCGGCAGCGACGGCTGGAGCACCTGATACTGATCCGCACCGGTACCGGCCGGGATCAGCTTGCCGATGATCACGTTCTCCTTGAGACCCCGCATGTAGTCGGAGCGGCTCTGGATGGCGGCGTCGGTCAAAACCTTCGTGGTCTCCTGGAACGATGCCGCGGAGAGCCACGAGTCCGTCGCCAACGAAGCCTTGGTGATTCCCATCAGCTCGGGTCGGCCTTCTGCCGGCTTCTTGCCTTCCTGGACCAGCTGCTTGTTGGTGTCACGGAACGTCTGGTCGTCGATCAGGGCTGCGGGCAGGAAGTCGGAATCGTTCGGTGAAACGACTCGGACCCGACGCAGCATCTGACGAACGATCATCTCGATGTGCTTATCGTGGATCTCCACACCCTGGGAGCGGTAGACCTCCTGGACCTGGTCGACCAGGTACTGCTGAGTCGCACGCACTCCGCGGATGACGAGAACCTCCTTGGGATCCAGCGGGCCTTCGGTCAGCTGTGTTCCAGCCTCGACCTCGGCCCCGTCCTGGAAACGGAGCTTGGCGAACCGGGAGATCGGGTAGACGACCTCGTCGTCTCCCTTGCTCACAGAGATCCGACGTCCCTCCTCGTCGTCGAGGAGATGGGCCACACCGGCGATCTCGCTGAGCACGGCCTTGCCCTTCGGCGTCCGGGCCTCGAAGAGCTCCACGACTCGGGGCAGGCCGTGGGTGATGTCCTCACCGGCCACACCGCCGGTGTGGAAGGTCCGCATCGTCAGCTGGGTACCCGGCTCACCGATCGACTGGGCGGCCATGATGCCCACGGCCTCGGCAGTCTCGACGGTGCGTCCGGTCGCAAGGGAGAGCCCGTAACACGTCTGACAGACGCCACCACGGGTATCGCAGGTGAGCGGTGAGCGCACCCGAACGGACTCGATGTTGGCGTCCTCGATGGCGTGCAGTTCCTTGGTTCCGATGACAGTCCCCTCGCGGAGCTTCTCGTCGTCCTCGGTCGCCACCAGTGCGTGTCCGCCCTTCTCGGTCTCCTCCTTCACATCGTCGGCCAGAGTGCGCCCGTAGATGCGGGAACGGAGATTGCGGATCTTGGCGCCGCGGTCGTCGACGACCCTGATCACGATCCCGCGGTCTGTCTCACAATCATCGTCGATGACGATCATTTCCTGGGAGACGTCGACGAGACGACGGGTCAGATACCCGGAGTCGGCAGTACGCAACGCGGTGTCGGCCAGACCCTTTCGGGCGCCGTGAGTCGAGATGAAGTACTCGAGCACGGAGAGACCCTCGCGAAAGTTCGAGATGATCGGCCGGGGGATGATGTCGCCCTTGGGATTGGCGACCAGACCACGCATACCGGCGATCTGACGGACCTGCATCATGTTCCCTCGGGCACCGGACCCGACCATCATGTCGAGCGAGTTGAACTGCTCGGTCTTGAGACCGGCCTTCATCGCATCGGTCACCTTCTCCGTGGCCTCCGTCCAGATCTCGATCAGCTCCTGACGACGCTCGTCGTCGGTCACGACTCCCTTGGCGAACAGGCTCTGGACCTTCTCGGCCTTCTCCTCGTACTCGGCGAGGATTTCGGCCTTGTCGCCCGGTGTGCGGACATCGTCGAGGGCGATGGTCAAGCCAGCCTTGGTGGCATACCGGAACCCGAGCTCCTTGATCCCGTCGAGGGTCTCCGCAACGGCAGTGCGCGGGTAGCGCTCGATGATGGTCTCGATGAGGAGCTTGATGTCGCTCTTGATCACCTTGGAATCGATGTATGGGAAGTCGGTTGGCAGCACCGTGTTGAGCAGGGCCCGACCCAGAGTCGTCTCGGTGAGGGCTTTGCCGTCCACCGGCTCGTCCTTGATGAGGCTCTTGAGAGTCTGCTTCAGATCGACATGCAACTCGTCGTCTCCGGCAAGCTCGCCCAGACGCAGCCTGATCGGCGCGTGGAGCGAGAGCTCCCCGATCTCGTGGGCCATCACGGCCTCGTCGATGTCGGCGAAGGTGCGACCAGCCCCCTTGGCGTCCTCGACCAGCTCGGACAGGTAGAACACACCGATGACCATGTCCTGGGACGGGGTCACGATGGGTCGACCGGAAGCCGGCGAGAGGACGTTGTTCGAGGAGAGCATCAGCACACGGGCCTCGGCCTGCGCCTCGGCGGACAGCGGCAGATGGACTGCCATCTGATCACCGTCGAAGTCGGCGTTGAAAGCCTCACAGACGAGGGGATGAATCTGAATTGCCTTGCCCTCGACCAGCACCGGCTCGAAAGCCTGGATACCCAGTCTGTGCAGGGTTGGGGCACGGTTGAGAAGAACCGGGTGCTCCTGGATCACGTCACTGAGCACGTCCCAGACCTGCGGACGCTGCCGCTCGACCATCCGCTTGGCGGCCTTGATGTTCTGGGCCAGGTCGAGATCGACCAGACGCTTCATGACGAACGGCTTGAACAGCTCCAGGGCCATGATCTTGGGCAGTCCGCACTGGTGCAGCTTGAGCTGGGGCCCGACCACGATGACCGAACGGCCGGAGTAGTCGACTCGCTTGCCGAGCAGGTTCTGACGAAACCGCCCCTGCTTGCCCTTGAGCATGTCGGAGAGTGACTTCAGGGCGCGGTTACCCGGCCCGGTCACCGCACGCCCTCGGCGGCCATTGTCGAACAGTGCGTCGACGGCCTCCTGGAGCATGCGCTTCTCGTTGTTGACGATGATCTCGGGGGCACCGAGGTCGAGCAGTCGCTTGAGCCGATTGTTCCGGTTGATCACACGTCGGTAGAGGTCGTTCAGGTCGGATGTGGCGAAGCGTCCACCGTCGAGTTGGACCATGGGACGGAGGTCCGGTGGGATCACCGGGACGGTCTCGAGGATCATGTCCTCGGGGCGGTTCTGACCCTCCCAGAACGGCTTGACGACCTTCATGCGCTGGGTTGCGCGCTGACGACGTTGCTGAGAGCTTCCTTCGAGGTGCTCCTCGAGCTTCTCCATCTCGGCGTCGAGGTCGAGTGAGTTCAGCAGTGTCTTGACCGCCTCGGCGCCCATGCCGCCTTCGAAGTAGTCGGCGTAGCGGAAGTAGATCTCACGCCACAGCTGCTCCGACTCGATGAGCTGCTTGGGGCCCATGGTGCGGAAGGTGCTGAAGGCCTCTTCGATCAGTTCGATCTCACGGTTGGTGCGCTCCTCGCGCTCCTTGATCTCCTTTTCGACTTCCTTGCGTCGAGCGTTGATCTCCTGAGTCTTGGCCCCACCTTCCTCCATACGCTCCAGTTCGTCCTCGAGAGCCTCGAGACGAACCTCGTGCCACTCGGAGAACTCGTTGCGTACGACTTCGATCTCGTCGCCCATGGCGGCCTCGAGTTCGGGCAGGTCTTTCTGCCTGGTCTCGTCGTTGACCGACGTGACGATGTAGCTGGCGAAGTAGATGACCTTCTCCAGCTCCTTCGGGGACATGTCGAGGAGATAGCCGAGCCGGCTGGGAACGCCTTTGAAGAACCAGATGTGGGTGACGGGAGCGGCGAGCTCGATGTGGCCCATGCGCTCGCGACGCACCTTGGAACGGGTGACCTCGACCCCGCAGCGCTCACAGATGATCCCCTTGTAACGGATCCTCTTGTACTTGCCGCAGTAGCACTCCCAGTCCCGCTGGGGACCGAAGATGCGCTCGTCGAAGAGACCCTCCTTCTCCGGGCGGAGGGTGCGGTAGTTGATCGTCTCCGGCTTCTTCACCTCTCCGTATGACCAGGCGCGGACCTGGTCGGAGGAGGCGAGGCCGATTCTCAGTTCATCGAAGATTTGAGCAGCCAAGTTTCAGTACCTCGTTCGTGGGACGTGCAATTTGTTAAACAACTGACTATTCCGAGTCAGGGCGCTCGGGACGGCTGAGGTCGATGCCGAGGGTCTCGACCGACCGGTAGGTGTCCTCCTCGAGCTCACGGAGCTCGACTTCCTCACCGGCGGACAGCATCTCGACGTTGAGGCCGAGGCTCTGCATCTCCTTGACCAGCACCCGGAATGACTCGGGAATGCCCGGCTCGGGGATGTTGTCGCCCTTGACGATGGCCTCGTAGACCTTGACCCGGCCCTGGACGTCGTCGGACTTGATGGTCAACAGCTCCTGTAGCGCGTACGCCGCGCCGTAGGCTTCGAGAGCCCAGACCTCCATCTCACCGAAACGCTGGCCGCCGAACTGGGCCTTACCGCCGAGCGGCTGCTGGGTGATCATGGAGTACGGGCCGGTCGACCTGGCGTGGATCTTCTCATCGACGAGGTGGACCAGCTTCAGCATGTAGATGAAACCCACCGTGACATCGGTGTCGAAGGGCTCACCGGTCCGGCCGTCATAGAGAGTGGCTTTTCCGTCTTCACCGACCAGTCGGTCACCGTCCCGGTTGGGGTGCGCCGTGGCGATCACCTGCATGATCTCGTCCTCGCGTGCACCGTCGAACACCGGTGTTGCCGTCTTGGTCCAGGGCTTGGTGCCCACCGCAGCCGGGGAGTCGCCGTTGAACGGCTCCCAGCCCTGGGCGGCGGCCCATCCGAGATGCGTCTCTAGCACCTGGCCGAGGTTCATTCGTGACGGGACGCCGAGCGGGGACAAGATGATGTCCACCGGCGTGCCGTCGGCGAGGAAGGGCATCTCCTCTTCGGGCAGCACCTTGGAGATGACTCCCTTGTTGCCGTGACGTCCGGCCAGCTTGTCGCCCTCCGAGATCTTGCGTTGGGTGGCGACGTAGATGCGGACCAGCTCGTTGACTCCGGGGCTGAGGTCGAAACCGTCCTCCCGCTTGAAGACCTTGACGGCGATGACCTTGCCGGTCTCACCGTGCGGCACCTTGAGGGAAGTGTCACGGACCTCACGAGCCTTCTCACCGAAGATGGCACGGAGAAGACGCTCCTCCGGGGTCAGCTCGGTCTCGCCCTTCGGGGTGACCTTGCCAACCAAGTAGTCGCCCGGCCCCACCTCGGCCCCGACCCGGATGATCCCTTCATCGTCGAGGTTGGCGAGGACTTCCTCGGGAACGTTGGGGATGTCCCGGGTGATTTCCTCGGCACCGAGCTTGGTGTCACGGGCGTCGATCTCGTGCTCCTCGATGTGAATCGACGTGAGGACGTCGTCTTTGACGAGTCGCTCCGAGATGATGATTGCGTCCTCGTAGTTGTGACCCTGCCAGGGCATGAAAGCCACCAGCAGGTTGCGTCCGAGGGCGAGCTCACCCAACTCGGTGGAGGGGCCGTCGGCGAGCACGTCGCCGACCTTGACCTTGTCGCCTTCGGTGACGACGGCCTTCTGGTTCATGCAGGTGCCCTGATTGGAGCGCTTGAACTTGTCGAGCACGAAGGTGTGCTTCTTGTTGGTCCCGCTCTCCTTGACGACGATCTCATCACCGGTGACCTCGGTCACCTCGCCTGCGATCGGGGAGACGATCATGTCGCCGGAGTCCTGTGCGGCGCGGGCCTCGACGCCGGTACCGACCAGCGGCGACTCGGCGGTGAGTAGCGGCACGGCCTGACGCTGCATGTTCGAGCCCATCAGAGCGCGGTTGGCATCGTCGTGCTCCAGGAACGGGATGAGCGATGTCGAGACAGAGACGATCTGCTTCGGTGAGACGTCCATGTAGTCGACGCTCTTCGCATCGACGTACTCGACTTCGCCACCAGCACGTCGAACCAGCACACGCTTGTTGACGAACGCACCGTCCTCCTTGAGTGGTGCGTTGGCCTGGGCGATGACGTGGCGCTCCTCTTCGGTGGCGGTGAGGTAATCCACCTTGGTGCTGCTGACGACGCCATTCTCGACCTTGCGGTATGGAGTCTCGATGAACCCGAAGTCGTTGACCCGGGCGTAGCAAGCAAGCGAGCCGATCAGACCGATGTTCGGGCCTTCCGGCGTCTCGATGGGGCACATCCGGCCGTAGTGAGACGGGTGGACGTCACGGACTTCGAACCCGGCGCGCTCGCGGCTCAGACCACCGGGGCCGAGTGCGTTGAGACGACGACGGTGAGTCAGCCCCGCCAGCGGGTTGGGCTGGTCCATGAACTGGCTCAGCTGGCTGGTGCCGAAGAACTCCTTGATCGCGGCGGTGACCGGACGGATGTTGATCAGGCTCTGTGGCGTGATCGCATCGGGGTCCTGTGTGGTCATGCGCTCGCGAACCACACGCTCGAGACGGGTCAATCCGACTCGAACCTGGTTTTGCACCAGCTCGCCCACGGTGCGGATGCGCCGGTTGCCGAAGTGGTCGATGTCGTCGGTGGAGATCCCGACCTCGTTGCCGACGTGGGTCTCCATTGTGGCGTTACCGGCGTGCAGGGCGACCAGGTAGCGGATGGCATCGACGATGTCCTCGTCGCGCAACATCTGGAGCCCTTCGGCCCGATAGTCCTTGGGGGCGTCCTCGCCGAACTTCTGGGCGATCTTGTAACGCCCGACCCGCGTCAGGTCGTACCGCTTCGGATTGCGGAAAAGGGTCTGGATGAGGCCACGTGCCGACTCGACGGTCGTGGGCTCGCCAGGTCGGAGCTTGCGGTACAGGTCGAGAAGCGCTTCTTCCTTGTCGGCGTTCGTGTCGCGCTCGATCGTGTTCTTGATCGACTCGGCGTGGCCGAACAACTCGAGGATCTCCTCGTCGGTCTCGGCGATGCCGAGAGCCTTGAGGAAGGCGGTGACGTACTGACGACGTTTCCGGTCGACGCGGACACCGATGGTGTCCTTCTTGTCGGTGTCGAACTCGAGCCAGGCGCCACGACCGGGAATGATCTTCCCGGAGTAGATCATCTTGTCAGAGGTCTTGTCCTTGGCGACGTCGTAGTAGATGCCGGGGGACCGGACGAGTTGGGAGACGATGACGCGCTCGGTGCCGTTGATGACGAAGACGCCCTTGTCGGTCATGATCGGGAAGTCGCCGAGGAAGACCTGCTGCTCCTTGATCTCGCCGGTGCCCCGGTTCATGAACCGTGCGGTGACGAACAGAGGCTGGGCGTAATTCGCATCCCGCTCCTGGGCCTCTTCGAGAGACATCTGTGGCTCACCGAAGCGATGGTCGGTGAGCTCGAGGGCAAGGGATCCGGTGAAGTCCTCGATCGGGCTTATCTCGTCGAAGATCTCACGAAGACCTTCGTCCAGGAACCATTGAAAGGACTCATGCTGGACAGCCAACAGGTTTGGTAGCGGCAGAACTTCGGGGATCTTCCCGAACGAAAACCGCTCAGCCACGCGCGAAGCCAAGGGGTGCCTCCTTGAGGTGGTGGGTATAAAGGGGGTAACGCAAGAAAGGACATGCTAACACACGCGTCAGCACGTCCCAATTCGGAAACTAGGTTGTCAGACCACCTCCGAGGGTGTCCCATCGGCGGTGATCCGGAGTCCCTATGACTCAGCGCTCACTCTATCGCACATCCGCGAAACGCGTCAAGGTTTGAGTGACTCGCGGCACACGGTTCGCCGACCGTCGGGGCCAATGAACCCGATTGGAATCGGTTGCCCGTAGCATGCCACCTGGCATGGCCAGACACCGTGAGCACCCCAACGGCTGGCTCTGGGTACTCCCTTCACTACTCATTCCGGTCGCCATAGCCGCCGTCGCATGGACGACCCACGTCGCCAGCGAGGGCGACGAGATCGCGCCGAATGTTCGGTTCGCGGGTGTCGACCTATCCGGCCTCGCACCGTCCGACGCCGCGACGGAGATCCAGAACCGGGAAGCCGAGTTCTTGGCGACACCGGTCGTGATCGACCTCGGTCCGCGACAAATGACACTCACCGCGGGAGAGATCGGATACGACTACCTCTTCACGGACACGGTCTCGGCCGCGATGTCAGCCCGGCACGCCGACGAGCCCTGGCCGGAGTTCGTGTCCTGGATATCGACCCCGTTCCAGACCGTCGAGATCTCTGATCACTACACGTTCGATACCGAGAAGGCGCGGGAGCGACTTTCCACGGACGACTTCATCCTCTCTCACCCGATAGAGCCGGTTCTGACCAACGACGACTCGTCGTACATGTACATCGTCCCGGGAACGGACGGGACAGGAGTGGACATCGACCAGGTGATCGCAGCACTGGAGACCGCCGACGTAACCGCGGGACCGGTGTCGATCTCGGCTGAGCAGAGGAGGATCGAGCCTTTGCTTCCCAACGGTGAGGCAGAGAGAGTCGCGCTGAATGTCAACGAGCTCACCCGCAACGGCCTGCTAGCGGTCATAGCCGACCACACCGCCAAGCTCACCGCGGGCCAGGTACGCCGAAATCTCGTGTCCACCGTGGAGGACGGCGAGATGTCGATCGCATTCGATCTCGATGGTCTTCAACAGGAGATCGAGGCTGCGTTCCCCGAGCCGATCGGCGACTTCGAGAAGCCTCGACTCGAGGTGGTCGACGGCAAAGTGGTGGTGCGACAAGAAGGTGAGCCTCCGCCCATCTGTTGCTCGAGGGAGTCCGTCGAGAGAGCCGCCGAGCAATACCTCGAGGGAGGGTCGAGCTTCTTCTTCTTCGAGACGAGAGCCGACGACGATCCGACAGCCGTCTCGTGGGCCGACGGCTCGGCAGTGACCGAAGTCGTGGCCGAGTTCACCACCAACCACCCGTGCTGTGAGAGCCGGGTAACCAACATCCAGACGATGGCCGACTTCATGCGCGGCTTCTATCTCCTGCCCGGAGAGACGCTTTCGATGAACGAATACGTCGGGCCGCGCACCCGAGAGAAGGGCTACGTCGCCGCCGGCGCCATCCGGTCCGGCTACATGACCGACGAGGTGGGCGGCGGTGTCTCCCAGTTCGTCACGACCATCTTCAACGCCGCCTTCTATGCAGGGCTCGACCTCGACCGGTACCAGAGCCATTCGATCTACTTCTCCCGCTACCCGTTCGGGCGCGAGGCGACTCTCTCGATCCCCGGACCCGACCTGGTGCTGACGAACTCGACCGAGTTTCCCGTGCTGATCTGGCCGACCTACGACGACACCTCGATCACGGTCACGATGTATTCGACGAAAAATGTCATGGTGGAGGAGTTGGAGCAACGGATCACCCGGCGCAACCAATGTCGTCACAGCGAGATCGATCGGCAGCGGACCTTCTCCGATGGGAGGGTCGAGGTGGACACCATCATCGCCAACTACAGGCCGGGCGACGGGCTCGATTGCGCCGGAAGGCCGATCCCCCAGGCTTAATCCCCCGCCAGCACCGCGTCCACGGTGCGCCGCCCCACGGCGAACAGCGCCGGATTGTCTGCAGAGTTCGCCAGCATCGCCGTCCCCAGGTTGAGTGCCCACCCCCGGGCACGTTGGAGGAGGGCTTCGTCGTGTGTGCCGTACGCGGACCAGAAATGGGCACGGGCATCGTTGACGAGAAGGCTCCACACGACGGCCAGGTCTGTCGCCGGATCTCCTGAGGTGACATCGCCGAAGTCGACCACCGCCGACAGACGCCGACCGAGGGCCAGCAAGTTGTGTGGCTGCAGGTCTCCGTGAATCCAAACCGGATCGTCGGCAAAGGGTCTCGCCTCCAGAGCCGATTCCCAGATGGTGACGGCGAGCCCGACATCGAGGATCGGGTCCAGCTCGCTGAGACGCTCTCGAAATGTGGTGTCCCGCTGCAGGAGAGGCACTCCCCGGTAGGCGTTGGTGGGCGCATCTCGAGGTGCGGTCACGTGGAGCGCCCCCAAGAAACGACCGATCTGATCTGCACAGATCCCGTAGTCCAGATCTTCGACCTCATTGGCCGGTGACCCGGGTAACAGCTTGGCTATCGACCACGGCCAGGGATAGCCCGGCGCCGGCTCGCCGACGAAGAGCGGAACCGGAACAGGCAGCGGCAGGCTCGGCCCGAGGATCGGGAGCCATCGTGCCTCGTTCTGGATCAACTCGGCCGAAGCCCTTCTCCGGGGGAACCGACCAACGAGACTGTCCCCGATCAGGACCGAGTAGTTGTCCCAACCGTTGCCCATCACCTCGAGCGGTAGCCCGGCCAGAGCGGGGCGTTGATCCGCGAGTAGACGCTCGACGAGATCGAGCGTGACCTCGATCTCGGCGGCGGGCATGTTCGCCCCGACCATCTATCGCATCGCAGCGAGACTATCGACCACAGGGTCGTCGCCGTAGCCCAACGTCGCCAGGACGATGAACACCAAAGCGAAGATGGCCGCGGCCAGGATCAGCCCGACCAACCAGGCCGGCATCTTGGGTCGCCTACCGTCCATCGGGTCGGACTCTAGGAGCCGTCGCCGCCGTTTCCCGTTGGGGGGCAGAAGATGGCCCACACCGCGAGGTCGGGGGTGAACCCCTCGAAATGGTGCTCCGTCCCCGCGCTCACGAAGATCAGGTCGCCTGGGCCGAACGGGACCCTATCCCCTTCGGAGACGAAGAAACCCGATCCGTTGAGGACCACGTAGTACTCGTCCTCATCGTGCGCCCCCTGCTCGTCGCTCTCGTGTGGCGCGTAGATGCCTGCGGAAGAAGTACCCCTGGTGAAGACCTCGGCATAGCGCTCATCGCTCGGGATCGATTCAAGGGCCTTCTTGTATGCGATCAACTCGTGGGCCATGCCGGGACCCTACCTGCCTCGGGTAGACGCGATGAGAGTCCCGGTGGGCATCCGGGACTCTCGGTTGGTGGCTGGATCCGACCTAGGCCGGAAGCGCATCGGTAACGGTGTTGACCGAGATCTTGCGCGCCTTGGCTGTCTCAGCGATGGGGATGGTCACGGTGAGCACACCGTGGTCGTAACCGGCTTCGATGGCGTCGGTGTCGAGACTCTCACCGAGGAAGAATTGCCGGGAGTACGAACCGGCCGGGCGCTCGTTGAGCAGCATCTGCTCGTCGCCGGAGGTCTCGAAACGCCTCTCGGCGGTGACGGTGAGATTGTTCTTCTCGACGGTGATGTCGATCGAGTCGGGATCCACTCCGGGAAGATCGAGGTGGAGATAGAAGCGCTCGCCTTTCCGATAGGCATCAGCGGGCATGAAATTGGCCCGACTCTGGCCCCAGACCTGACGTGAGAGACGATCGAAGTCTGAGAACGGATCAAATCGCATGAGCATCCTTTCGTTCCTCCTTGTTGGCTCGACGATCCGTGATCGGACCGTCTCGACTTTGATTCCTGGCGGGATTATTGCACAGTAAATCTGATAAGTCAAGTATCAGGTTTGCTGCTGGTGTATGGCGACACTGCAGTGCGATGGATCGGCTTCTATCCTGTCCGTCCGTGCCTCGGCGACGCAAGAGAAAGACCATCGGCTGGCGAGAGTGGGTCGCCCTCCCAGATCTCGGGGTGAGAGAGGTCAAGGCCAAGGTCGACACGGGAGCCGACAACTCGTCTCTCCACGCCTTCAACCTGGAGAGATACGAGGAGGACGGGCGTCAGATGGTCCGTTTCGAGATCCACCCGCATCAACGCAAGAAAAGGCCGAGCGTTGCATGCGTGGCCGAGATAGCCGGAGAGCGTATGGTGAAGAACCCGGGTGGTCGTGCCGAGCGACGGCCGTTCATCCGGACCAAGTTGGTGGTCGCCGGTGAGGAGTTCGAGGCGCTCGTGAATCTGACGACGCGGGACGAGATGACATTCAGGATGCTGCTGGGCCGTCGCACGGTCCGCGGCCAGTTCGTCGTGGACCCGGGGCGCAGCTACGTCGGGGGCCGCCCTAGCCGGAGAGACAACGCCATGAAGGACGGGGAGTGAAAGTCGCGATCCTGTCACGTGGCGCCTCGCTGTACTCGACGGCGCGGCTCAAAGAAGCTGCCCTCGATCGCGGCCACGAGGTGGCGATCGTCGACTACCTGCGCTGTTACATGGACATAACGGCGCGGAAGCCGAAGGTCCTCTATCGTGGTGAGCAGGTGCGGCCCCACGCGGTGATCCCCCGCATCGGCGCTTCCTACACCTTCTACGGCACTGCGGTGGTTCGCCAGTTCGAGATGTCCGACGTGTTCACGCTGAACAGCTCGGACGGGATCAGTCGCTCCCGTGACAAGCTCCGTTCCTTGCAGATCCTTTCCCGCTCCGGGGTGGGTCTTCCCACGACGAGCTTTGCCCACTCCATCCAGGACATCAACGGGCTCCTCGAAGTGGTCGGCGGAACTCCGGTGGTGGTCAAGCTGCTCGAGGGCACCCAGGGGCTCGGCGTGGTGTTGGCTGAGACCAAGAAGGCGGCAGAATCCGTGATCGGAGCCTTTCGCCAACTCGATGCCAACATCCTGGTCCAGCAGTTCATCAAGGAAGCCGGAGGCGCCGACATCAGGGCGTTCGTCGTCGGTGGCAAGGTCGTGGCGGCCATGCGGCGCCAGGGTGCTCCAGGAGACTT
The DNA here is from genome assembly GCA_035762545.1 of Acidimicrobiia bacterium. Taxonomy (GTDB): domain Bacteria; phylum Actinomycetota; class Acidimicrobiia; order Spongiisociales; family ZC4RG35; genus JANQRA01. The sequence continues at coordinate 52,923 of DASTOM010000005.1, read as the reverse complement.
TCGCTCCAATCTCCACCGCGGTGGCAGCGCCGAGGTGATCAAGCTCTCGCCAGCGGAGCGGTCGACGGCGGTACGCGCCGCCAAGAGCATGGGCCTCAACGTCGCCGGTGTCGACCTTCTTCAGTCGGACGAGGGCCCGATGGTGCTCGAGGTCAACTCATCCCCCGGACTGGAGGGCATCGAGGCTGCCAGCGGTGTCGACATCGCAGAGCTGATAATCGAGTACATCGAAGACAACGTTGGTACCTGAGAAGGTAAACGAGCCCATCACGGTCGGGGACGTCACCGTCCAACCCGGTCGCAAGGTCCAAATCGAGCTTCCGTTCGCGCGGGTGGTCACCGGGGCCACGGAGTCGCTTCCGGTCAAGGTGATCAACGGTCGGTCGGCCGGCCCCAACCTCTGGCTCTCGGCCACGATCCACGGCGACGAATTGAACGGCTTGCAGATCATCCGTCGCGTGCTCAAAGAGCTCGATGCCAAGAACCTTCGCGGCGCAGTGATCGCAGTTCCCATCGTCAACCCTCTCGGCTTCATCCACGAGTCGAGGTACCTCCCTGACCGAAGAGACCTCAACCGTTCATTCCCCGGCTCGGCACGTGGCTCCACCGCATCGCGTCTGGCCCACCTCTTCATGGAGCAAGTCGTCGATCAGTGCATGGTCGGCATCGACCTTCACACCGCAAGCAATCACAGGATCAACGCACCTCAGGTGAGGGCCAACCTCGACGACCCCACCACGCTGAGGCTGGCCCGGGCTTTTGGTGCTCCTTTCTCGATCCACGCCAGATTGCGCGATGGATCCCTCCGTCAGGCGGCGGTGGAGAGAGGCAAGACGATGCTCGTGTACGAAGGCGGGCAGGCCCACCGCTTCGACGAGGAGGCGATCGAGGTCGGCGTCACCGGGGTGATGCGCACCCTCAGATCGATGGGGATGATCGATGCACGACTCCCCAAGGTCAGAGCGACGCGGTTGATCCGACGCACCCGTTGGATGAGGGCACGACGGGGTGGGATAGCCGAGTTGGAGGTGCGGCTCGGCGAACACGTCAAGAAGGGCCAAGAGGTGGCGTCGATTTCAGACGCATTCGGGATGCGACCCACCCAGGTGAGGTCCACCGAGTCGGGCTGGGTGATTGCCCAGTCGTTGCGGCCACTGGTGAACTCGGGTGATTCCCTGGTCCACATCGCCGCGGCGAAAGGACCCGACCAGGACGAGCCGGCCGAGAAGAAGAGGCGGCGCGGCTAAGAGGCCTTCTTGGTCTCTTCGAGCCAGTGGCGACGCAGCTTGCGTCGCTCCTTGGCGGTGTGACCGCCCCAGATGCCTTCTGTCTGGTTGGTGACGATCGCCCAGCTCAGGCAGACGTCTGCCACCGGGCAGGTGGCGCAGACCGCCTTGGCCTTGACGATTCCTCCCAGGTCTTCTTTGTCGGGAAAGAAGCTGACTTCGCCTTGCACTTCCAGGCAGGCGGCAGCTTCCCTCCACGGTGTAACTGTCAGATCAATCACTGGTCGCCCCATAATCTCCTGGCACACGTAAACGCAGGATCAACGTGATTCGTTCCCGGGGACTTACGACGTAAGTGGAAACAACCTACCCGGGATAATTCTCTGGAACGGCACCGGGGCCGAGCCGTCCCAGCTCGGCGCGAGCCACCGAGCGCCGGTGCACCTCGTCGGGACCATCGGCGATCCGGAGCCAACGACCCATCGAGTAGAGCTGGGCGATGGGCCAGTCCTCGGTGAAACCCGCGGCGCCGAACAATTGCATGGCGTTGTCGGCGATCGCGGTGAGAAGGTTGGGTGCGGCGACCTTGATCGCAGCGATCTCCGTGCGTGCCCCCTTGGTGCCGACGTTGTCGATCAGCCAGGCCGTCTTGAGGACCAGCAACCGCACCTGCTCGATCTGGATTCGAGCGTCGGCGATCCACTCCCCGACCACACCCTGGTCGGAAAGGGGTCTCCCGAACGCGATGCGCGCCTGGGAGCGTTGGATCATCAGGTCGAGGCAGCGTTCTGCTGCACCGATCGCTCGCATGCAGTGGTGAATCCGACCGGGACCGAGTCTGGCCTGGGCGATGGCAAAGCCACCTCCCTCCTCCCCCAGCAGATTCGCTGCCGGGACCCGCACACCGTCGAAGTGGACCTGTGGGTGACCCCCTCGATCCTGATATCCGAACACGGTGGGCTCTCTCTCGATGTCAACCCCCGGACTGTCGAGTGGGACGATGATCATCGACTGCATCCGGTGCCGTTCGGCGTCCGGATTGGTGACACCCATGACGATCGAGAACGTGCAGCGGGACGAAGCTGCGCCTGAGCTGAACCACTTTCTCCCCGTGACCACGTAGTCGTCCCCGTCCCGTTCGATGCGGGTCCGAATGTTGGTGGCGTCGGAACTGGCGACGTCAGGCTCGGTCATGGAGAAACAGGAGCGGATCTCCCCTTCGAGCAGCGGATGGAGCCACACCTCTTTCTGCTCGGGGGAGCCGAACATGTGGAGAATCTCCATGTTGCCGGTGTCGGGTGCAGAGCAGTTGAGCGCCTCCGGGGCGATGTGCACGCTGCGTCCGGTGATCTCGGCGAGAGGGGCGTACTCGAGAACCGAGAGACCAGCCCCGTCCTCTTCGTCGGGGAGGAAGAGATTCCACAGCCCGCGGCCGCGCGCCTCCTTCTTGAGGTCCTCGATGATGTCGGGATGGTGATGGGGGTCACCCGACGCCTCCATCTGGGCCCGATAGGTCTCCTCGGCCGGGTACACGTGGGAGTCCATGAAGTCGAGGAGACGGGACCGGTAGTCCTCCACCTTCGGGCTGTAAGCGAAGTCCATGATCGGACGCTAGTGCGAAGGCGCGTCCGGTGTTTCTTCGGGTTCGGGCCGATCCGGCTCGTCGGCGCGCTTCTCGGGCACCGGCGGATCGTCGTAAGAGAGGGTGGGCAACCCCGTCGATTGGCCGGTGGTCTGTTGCGGGGTGCGTCCGGCAGTGAACTCGGACAGGAGGAGCCAACCGGCGAGGACCGCTATGAAGATCAATCGGAACCGGATGGCGAGGGCGAGAGCTCCGGCAGCGGTGACGATGAACACGACACGGGCGATGCTGTCGGCACGGGCTGGAGCGATCTTCTCCAGCAGGGACTCGAGGAGGTGGCCGCCATCGAGTGGGCGAATCGGTAGCCAGTTGAGCAGACCCCAGAACACGTTGACATAGATCGTGTTCTCGAGGATGAAGGCAGCGAGGGGCTCGTAGGGTCCGAACCGGCTGGCCACCAGCCACACCAGACCCCCGAACGTGAGGCCCACCGCCGATCCGGCTGCTGCGATCAGGGCGCGACGACCCGGAGTCAGCTCGTCTTCTGCCACGGCCCATCGCGTCAGGCCCCCGAGCCCGTTCAACTCGATCGCCACGTTCGACCCGTATCTCCGCGCCGTGAAGGCGTGACCGAGCTCGTGGATCAGGATCGACACGAAGACGATCACGATCCAGGCGATCGTTTGCTCGATCGAGCCGACTCCGAGGAACCCGATCAACGCCGCAACTATCACGAACGACGAGCGAACAGTCACAGGCATGCCGAGGAGGCGGAATCGGAGCATCATCACATCTTGGCACCGGTACCCTGCCACGCATGCACGATGACCTCAGAGCTGCCGTCGCAGCCGACATGGCCCGTCTCAAGGAACTGCTCTTCTCACTCGTCCGGCTCGAGTCGGTCAGCGCCGACGGTCACGACGCCGCAGCGGTCCGGTCGTCGGGAGAGGCCCTCGTGTCCCATCTCGACCAACTCGGTTTTGCCAATGCCCAACTCCTCGAATCCACTTCGGGCCACCCTGCGGTCTTCGCCGAGCTCGCCGGGGCCGAGGGTGCGCCGACAGTGCTTCTCTACGCCCACTACGACGTGCAGCCGACCGGTCCCCTCAGCGAATGGGACACCGGCCCTTTCGAGCCCGTGGAGAGAGACGGTCGGATCTACGGACGGGGCTCGGCCGACGACAAGGCAGGAATCGTCATGCATCTCGGTGCGATCGCAGCCCATGGTGACTCTCTGCCCGTGAATGTGCAGCTGTTCTTCGAAGGCGAGGAGGAGGCCGGTTCGATCGGGCTGCCCGAGATCCTCGAGAAGTACTCGGACCTGATCAACCCGGACGTCATCGTGATCGGGGACGGGGGTCTCTGGCAGCCGGACACCCCGGCGATCATCTCCAGTCTCCGGGGCATCGTGGCCGTCAAGCTGGAGCTGCGGACGTTGCACTCAGCAGTCCATTCGGGCCAGGCCGGCGGCGTCGTCCCCGATGCGCTCATGACCCTGTCCCGGCTTCTGGCAAGCCTTCACGACGACGAGGGCAACGTCGCGATACCCGGCCTGGTCGCCGAGGAGTTCTCCGGGATAGACGTCCCCGAGGAGATGGCCCGTCAGGAGACCGGGGCCATCGATGGTCTCGAGCTGATCGGGTCCGGCTCGATCCCATCGCGACTGTGGTCCAAGCCGTCCGTCTCGATCCTCGCCATCGACGCCCCTCCGGTCGCCGAGGCGATCAACCAGCTCGTCCCCGTGGCCCGAGCCAAGGTGAGCATGCGAATCCCACCCGGCCAGGACACCGACAAGGCTCTCGAGGCACTCAAAGACCATCTCCAGGCGAATGTGCCGTGGGGCGCCCAGCTCACGTTTCTTTATGAGGAGCATGGCGATGCCACCGTCCTCGAGACCGACAACGACGCCGTCAATGCCTGGCGGGAGGCGTTCTCGGAAGCGTTCGACAACGAGATGGTCGAGATGGGGGCAGGGGGATCGATCCCCTTCATCGCCAGCTTCAAAGAGCTCTATCCGGGTGCACCGATCCTGGTCACCGGTGTCAGCGACCCGACCAGCGCCTATCACGCTCCCAACGAGAACGTCGGGATCGAACAGCTGGAGCGGGCCACTCTCGCCGAAGCGATCGCGTTCCGGCTCCTGGCCGGGTAGCACTCGGCCGGCGGTCGTGTCCGGTCGGCCGATTGGTCTCGCCAAAGCCACTGGTCGATTGCGCTGCAGTCGACGTCGTCGCGGGCGATGGGTGCAGCGCAGATGATGATCCGTCTAGGCCGACCCCGGGAACCCGAGCTGTCGCCAGGCCTCGTAGACCACGATGGCGGCGCTGTTGGAGAGGTTGATCGAGCGGACGCCAGGCACCATTGGGAGCCGAAGCCTGCGAGTCACCCACGACGCGTGCTTGACCTCCTCGGGGAGGCCTACCGACTCCCGACCGAATAGGAGGGCGTCGCCCTCGCGGTATTCGTTCTCCGTGTAGAGAGCGTCACCGTCGACGGTGAACGCGAGCACCCTCGCCGGCGAGGTGTCCGCCAGCCACGTCTCCACGTCGGGATGAACGGTGACGGTCGCCTTGTCCCGGTAATCCATCCCGGCCCGTCGCAGCTTGGCGTCCTCCATGTCGAACCCGAGGGGCTCGACGAGATGCAGTCGGCAGCCGGTCACCGCCGCCAACCGCATGGCGTTGCCGGTGTTGGGTGGGATCTCCGGAGCGTGAAAGACGATGTCGAACATCATCAGTGAGCTCCTGGGTCGAAGAGACGCATCTCGGTGTCCTCGGCCTCACGTAGACCTTCGTAGTCCACCTCGATCGCCTCGATACCTCTGGCCCGGGCCATCACCTGCGCCTGTGGTGTGATCGACTGTGCGGCGAGGATGCCGCGGACCGGGGCGATCCGGGGGTCGTTGCCGAGGCGCTCCAGATATCTGGCGAGTTGCTCGACGCCGTCGATCTCGCCTCTCCTCTTGATCTCGACGGCAACCGTCGCCCCGTTGATGTCGGCGCACAGGAGATCGACCGGACCGATGTCCGTGGGGTACTCGCGGCGAATGAGGGTCAGACCCTCCTCGAGCGTCCCGGGTGCAGCCGCCAACAGTTCCTGGAGGTGGGCCTCGACACCGTCCTTCACCAGACCGGGGTCGTCCCCCAACTCATGGGTGACGTCTTCGATGATCTCAGAGATCCAGATCTGGAGCCTCTCGCCCTTGCCGTTCGACACCTCCCAGCGATCGTCGTGGATCTCGATGATGTTGGGAGCGATCATCCAGTTGAGCGGCTTGGAGGCATTCCCGTCGGAGTGGACAGCCAGGGTGCCGTCGGCCTTGATCATGATCAGCCGGGTCGCCTCGGGGAGATGTGCGCTCAGGCGGCCGGTGTATTCGACGGTGCAGCGGGCAATCACCAATCTCATGCCGGGAGAGTGACGGTACTTCCTTGTGGAACCCGGAACGAGATGGCAGCGGAGATCATAAGGAGCCCGGCAGTCCCGAACCAGCCGGGTGTGTAGGTGCCCAACTGGTCCACCGAGAGGCCCATGAGCGGGGGCCCGATCGCCAGCCCGGACAGGAAACCGAACAGGACGAGGCCCGTGCCCTTGCCCACGAGACCTATCGGCGAGAAGTCCATCACGGCGAGCATTCCGACGGCGTTCCATGCGATGGCTCCTCCCCCGATGAGGAGCGTGGCGATGATGACAGCCCAGCTGCCCAAGACGCCGAGGCTGATCAGACCTAGAATGACGGCGCCGACGGTGGTGATGGTTGCCAGGATTCGTAGTGTTCGCCCGTGGCCGAGCGACCTCTCGGACAGACGTGGCCACATGACACGTGCGCCGATCCCGGCCAGACCGGTGAGGGCGATCAGACTCCCCCCAGCCGCCATCGACCACTCCAGGGTCTCGTTGGCGAACAGGGGAAGGAACGCGATCATCGATGAGGTCGCAGCCCCGGACACGAAGCCGTAGAGGGCGATCCACCGGACCGATCTCGGGAGCTGTCCGCGGACACGATTCTCGCGTCTGGCCACGGCGTGGCTGTGGTCCCTACGGCCGATCATCCCGATGAGACCGGTGATCGGTATGAACAGGAAGCAAGCCAGCGCGACCCGCCACCCCCACCAAGCTGCGAAGACCGGCAGCAGGAGTCCACCGAGGAAAGTCCCGATCTGCACCCCCGACTGCTTGATCCCGGTCACGACGCCGCGTTGGCCGGGCGGCACGTTGTCCACGATCAGGGCGTTTGTCGACGGGTTCCCCCAGGCGTTGGACACTCCGGTGATCAGAGCGGCAATGAACAGGATCTGATAGGTCGGGCTCACCGCCCATGCGACGAGCGTGAACGATCCCACCACCAATGCACCGACTACGGACCGGACGGCTCCCAACCGGTCGGTGACGCGCCCGAACACCGGTGACATGAGAGCTCCGATGACTCCGTTGGCCGTGACCAGCAGGCCCACCTGGGCTCGGCTGATGTCGAACTCGTCGATGAGATCGGCGGCGAGGACCCCGGCCGCGATGATGGCGAACGTCGAGATGGCCATTGTCGAGGACGTGACGACGCCAAGCCCGACTCTGGTGAACGACCGCATCAGAGGACGGTACCCGTCACAGGGAGACAGCCCTAGTTGAGCGGATATGGCCCATATACGGGATGAGCAACCCCGGGTTCGGGTTGTTGGCTAGGTGGTGGCCGGATCCCGGGTGGGGCGGCTGAACACGAACCAGAGGGCGTAGACACCCACTGCGAGGAGGATGGCCCGGACCCACCACAGGTCTGTGAGGAACAGTCCGGAGACCAGGAGCGACAGCGTGATTGCAGTCGCCGCTATCCACTTCATTCGCATGGTGAGGCCGTAGTCGCGGTATCCGCGGATGATCTTCCCGAAGTACTTGTGGTTGACCATCCACCCGTACATCCGGTCGGACGACATCGAGAAGAAGAAAGCGGCAAGCAGCACCAGGTCGAACGTGGGGATCCCCGGTAGGTAGCTCAGGGGGACGAGGGCCAGGCACAACAGGCCGAGCACGAAGAGGAGACCTCGGACAATCGGGCTCCTCGCCTTGCGAGGCGCGGCCGATTCGACGGGGGGAGCCATCACGATGCGAAGGTATCGGCCGGGTTTGCCGACGGCGAGTCGGCAAACGGGAGCGACTACCTTCACGACAAGCAAGCACAGGGAGCTCGCGTGCCAATCGCCACGCCCGACAAGTACAGAGAGATGCTCGACGCAGCGCGAGCGGGCCGGTATGCGATCCCCGCCATCAACACGACCTCGTCATCGACGATCGTCGCCGCCCTCGAGGGCTTCGCCGAGGCTGACTCCGACGGCATCGTCCAGTTCTCGTACGGGGGAGGTGAGTTCGCCTCGGGTCCATCGAACAAGGACATGGCTGTCGGCGCCAGAGCCCTGGCCGAGTTCGCCACGATCGTCGCCGGCCAATACCCGGTGAACATCGCCCTTCACACCGACCATTGCCCGCCGGACCGGGTCGACGGGTTCATCAGACCTCTCCTGGCGATGAGTGCAGAGGCCGTGGCAACCGGGTCTGGGCCGATCTTCCAGAGCCATATGCTCGATGCTTCGAGCCTGCCGATGGAGGAGAACCTGGCCCTGGCCTCCGAACTGCTCGACAAGTGCGCTGCCCTGGACATCATCCTCGAGTTGGAGATCGGGATCGTGGGTGGGGTGGAAGATGCATCGGATCACTCCGATGTCGACCGCTCCAAGCTCTACACCTCGCCGGAGGACATGGTCCGGGTCTCCGAGGTCCTGGGGACTTTCGATCGGGGTCGCTACCTGCTCGCTGCGGTCTTCGGCAACGTCCACGGTGTGTACAAGCCGGGGTCGGTGCGATTGGACCCGACGATCCTCCGCGACGGTCAGGAGGCTGTCGCCGAACGGTTCGGGGGGGAGGCCCGGCACTATCTCGTCTTCCACGGTGGCTCCGGTTCGGGCCTCGACGAGATCCACGAGACCCTCGGCTACGGCGTCGTCAAGATGAACATCGACACCGACACCCAGTACGCCTACACGCGTCCGATCGTGGACCACATGTTCACCAACTACTCGGGAGTCCTGAAGGTCGATGGCGAGGTCGGCGACAAGAAGACCTACGACCCGAGGTCCTATATGAAGGCCGCCGAGGTGGGGATGGCCGGTCGTGTGGTCGAGGCGTGTCAAATGTTGAAGTCCGACGGCAATAGCATCCACTGACTCATGGACTCAAGACATCGGACGTGGGTGTCCTCGGAGAGGTTCGTCCCCAAGACTTTCATCAGCCCGTTCGTTCGTTTCAGCCAGATCGAGGCCTCATCGGGAATCGTCCTCCTGATCGCGGCGATCGTGGCGATGGTCTGGGCCAACAGCGGCTGGGCCGATAGCTACTTCTCGCTGCTCGAACAGCACCTGACTATCGAGTTCGGGAGCTTTCAGTTCGACGAGTCGGTTCTTCACCTGATCAACGACGGGCTGATGGCCGTGTTCTTCTTCGTCGTCGGACTCGAGATCAAACGTGAGTTGGTGCTCGGGGATCTGCGCGATCCGAAGGCCGCCGCCCTTCCGGTGCTTGCGGCGCTCGGGGGAATGGTCGTACCAGCACTGATCTACCTCGTCTTCAACGCCGGCACCGCAGCCGGGCACGGCTGGGGGATACCGATGGCGACGGACATCGCATTCGCAGTCGGAATCGTCGCCCTGCTCGGGTCGCGAGTTCCGGCCGGGGCCAAGCTGTTCCTGCTCGCCGTCGCCATCGCCGACGACATCGGGGCGATCGCGGTAATAGCCATCTTCTACACATCGGAATTGAACGCCGCCTACCTCGCTGCGGCGGTGGCGGGTCTCATCGCGGTCTGGATCGCATCGAAGATCCACGTCCGCGCGATGTGGTTCTACGTGCCGGCTGCCTTCCTCATCTGGTATTTCACATTGGAGTCGGGAGTGCACGCCACGATCGCCGGCGTCGCACTCGGGTTCCTGACCCCCGCCTATCCGTATTACGGGCCGAGGGAGTTCGACGAACGTGCCCGGGCGATCCTCGACCAGTTCGACCCCGACGACATCACCGATCTACACGCCCAAGAGCACGCCGATCACGAAGCTCTCCTCCTGTCCGACATTGCCAGCGAGTCGGTGTCTCCGCTCACCCGAATGGAATACAAGCTGGTCCGATGGTCGAGCTTCGTGATCGTGCCGCTGTTTGCCCTCGCCAATGCCGGGGTGGACTTCCGGGGAGTCGACATCGGTGCGGCGCTGACTTCCAACATCGCACTCGGGGTTGCCGGTGGCCTGGTTATCGGCAAGATCGTCGGCATATCGGCCGCCGCGTTCGGTGCCGTCAGACTCGGCCTGGGCCGTCTCCCACCCGGCACCTCGTGGGGCCATGTCGTCGGCCTGGCAGCAATCGCCGGCATCGGGTTCACGGTGGCTCTCTTCGTTGCCGGGCTGGCTTTCGAGGAGCCTGAGTTCACCAACCTGGCGAAGGTGGGCATCTTCAGCGGCTCTATTGTCGCCGGCATCATCGGCTCGATCATCCTGAGTCGGGCCAAACCCCGGAGCGAGCTTTGAGCAGTCCTCCCACCACCATCACATGTGTCGAGTGCGGGGGTGTCGCTCACCTGGCCAGCTTTCTCCCAGAGGACGAAGACCTCGACGCCGGATACCCGTTGGCCTACATCTGCGTCGACTGCAACCACCGCCACGACCTGGTCTGGGAGGACGAAGACCCGGACTGAGGGTTCCCCTGAATCCTGCGGGCGGGTTCAGTCGGCCCAGCGGTGGACGTTGATGGCGTCGGCGTCGAAGCCCATCGTGGCGCAGAAGGCACGGAATCGCTCTTCGGGGACGCCCCGCCACTCCAGGTCGCTCAGTTCCTCGGAGATTGGCACGTCGAGACGCAGGGTGGTCAGCTCGCGATAGAGATAGACCTCGTCTTGATACTGGGCGAGCGTCGCCGCCAGCTTGGCGGCGCTACGCACCTCGAGCCCCCAGTCTTCAGAGCTCTTCGGGATCAACTCGAGACGGGGGAACTTGGCGAGAACGGCGGAGCTCGACTTGGCACCCCAACCGGGGAGCCCCGGTACGCCGTCCGCGGTGTCACCGACGAGGGCCAGGTAGTCGGGGATCGACTCGGGGTGGACGCCGAATTTCTCGACCACACCGTCCTCGTCGACGATTCTCTGCTCCCGCCTGTTGTACGTGACGATGCGGTCGCCGACCACGATCTGGCACATGTCCTTGTCCGGCGTGCAGATCACGACCTGCTCCACCTCGTCGACCCACTTGATGGCAGCGGCAGCCATCGCATCGTCGGCTTCGAACTCGAGGTTGCGCCACACCACGACCCCGATGGCCTCCAGTGCGTCCTCGGCGAACGGGAACTGACGCAGCAACTCCTCCTCCATACCCGCCGACGACTTGTAGCCCAGGAACATGTCATTGCGGAACGACTCGATCACGGTGTCGAAACTCGCGGCGAGATGGGTGACGCCCGGCTCACGGAGAAGTGCGAGGGTCGACTCCAGTATCCCGAGGGTGGCCCGGATGTCGTTGCCATCCGGGGCCAGGACCGTGTCCTTGCGCCCATAGTGAGCGCGGAACAACTCGTAAGTACCATCGAGGAGGTGGAGACGCACGAGAACGATCCTACGTCAGAACCGCGGCGCGATCCGTGGACGACGTTTCACGAGGAGTTCAGCGAGCTCGGCGACCAACTGAAGGACACCTACCGGAAGGCCGCCTCGGATGAGGGTCCATCGGAAGAGGAGATCAAAGACGCCTTCGGGACACTTGCCAGCGCGTGGAATCAGGTGGCAGGGTCGGTCTCGGCCGCCTTGCAGGATCCAGAAGTCCGTCAGCGGCTCAAAGACGCCGGCAGTGCTTTCGCAACCGCGGTCGGGAACACGATCGCGGAGCTCGGGAGCGAGCTCCGAGAAAACGAGATGTGGAAGCCCACCAAGCCCGACAGCTCCGAAGAGGAGTAGCCGGATCGTGCACCCCTTGATCAGTCCGCTGGAGTTGATGCGCGCCGCGCCACCGCCCCGACTCTGCGATCTGCGTTGGGATCTGACCGACCCCAACAAGGGGCGGTCTACCTATGAGGCCGGGCACATCCCCGGTGCCGTATTCGTCGACCTCGACCGGGACCTTTCGGCACCACCGGGACTCGACGGTCGTCATCCCCTCCCCAACCCAGCTGACTTCGCCGTCACTCTCACCAGGTTGGGTATCGCACCCGAGACTCACGTGGTCGTCTACGACGACACCTCAGGGACGATCGCTGCGCGTCTGTGGTGGATGCTCCGTGCGATCGGCCACGAAAGGGTTCAGCTGCTCGATGGAGGCCTCGAGGCCTGGGTAGCAGAAGAAGGACCGCTCGAGGTTGGCGACGTCACTGTGGCGGCGACGGAGTATCCGGATCCGCTCCGGTTCGCTGGAGTGGCTGGCTACGACGGTCTCAGCGAGCGCCTGGTGGTCGACGCCCGTGCGCCGGAGCGATACCGCGGGGACTACGAACCCGTGGATCCCAAGCCAGGCCACATCCCCGGAGCGATCAATGTGCCGACTGCGAAGAATCTGGATGGCAACGGCCGCTTTCTCGACCCGGACCGCCTCGAGGCCCTCTACCGGGCCGTCCCCGACGGCGCGGTCGTCTCCTGTGGGAGCGGCGTGACCGCCTGTCACAACGCCCTGGCCATGGTCGTAGCCGGGCGACCGATGCCCGACGTGTACGTGGGCTCGTACTCAGAGTGGTCGCGACGGGACTTCCCGGTGGAAACGGGATGATCAGCCCAAGAGCTGGGGAGGCCATCGAGACCTCGAACACCGACGAGCTGATCAGAGTGATCGACGGTCTCTGCGAGAACCACCAGTGGGACGACCTGGTCGAGCTCAAGCTCCGATGCCGCGAAGCGGTCGGCCGGGGCAAGCAGCTCTGGGGAGTCGAGGAGCACATCCGCTACCGCCTCGCTCTCGAGGCTCCCGGAAAATGGGCCGGCGCCGCCGTCAGCGAAGGGGTGGCCCGTTTCGCCCTCGGCCCTCTTCCCGAAGTGGCCGCCTCCACCAAGACCTGGAACGAGCTCGAGCCCCATCTCGACGACGGTCCCTGGCGCGGGGTCGTTGCCGCGGAGAGAGTGATCAGGGGAGACGAGGTCGGTGTGTCCTTCGAGTTGCCGGGCCGCCTCCTCGAATGGGAGCCGAGCTACCCGGTGGCGACCTACAAGGCAGACAAGATCGATGCCCCGTCGCCTCCGATTCCGGGAGCGTCGCCTGTCGACCTCCCGGAGAAGGCGACAACGATCGAAGACCCGCATTCCGAGGGTGCCCTCTCCGATCTGGTTCAGCCCTGGGTGACCGAGTCGAACGGGCGCGCAGTGGTGGCGACGGTCGAAGGTGACGCCGGCGCAGCCGTGCGCGCATTGGGGCTGTCTACTGCCCGGATGGCGCCGATGAGCGGCGCCGAGGCGCTGGCGTGGATGGGATGGGCCGGCAGCTCGGGTGGTGCCCACGGCCGACGTCGGGGCTCCGCGGCCGGGCGGTTCGGTGCCTGGTACGCCATAGCCGCCCTCGCCGATCTGGACTGGCCGCCCGACGCCGACGAGATCGGAGCCGCGGTCGGGCGTCTCCGTTTCAACTGGTTCGATGACGGGTCACCCGGGACCGGATGGGAATTGCGGCTCGCCAGCGAGGACCCCGATGCGGGTCTTGCCTGGGCTATCTCGGCCGTCGACCAGTCCGACTGAGTCTCAGGCCTCCCGGTCGGCCACGATGAGTCGGGCGCTGTGCCAGCCGGTGGCGCCATCGGGCGCGGGTGGCGCGATCTCACCGGTCTGGGTGACACCGTCGCCGTCGGTAGCCCGACACGTGACGACATACGGGCCGGGCTCGGGGATGTCCCAGTCCACTTTCCACTGCACCCACGAGTCCTCGGACAGCGGTGCCGACAGGTCGGCTTCCACCCATTCGGCGTCCTCGCCGAGTTGGACCTCGACACGGGAGATTCCACGATTCGGCGCCCAGGCGACTCCGGCGACGACGTTGGCTCCGGGGTAGATCTCGTCCGATGCCGTGGGTGTGTCGATACGGGATTGGGTCTTGATTGGGGCCTCCTTGGCCCACCCTCTCGGCACCCAATAGGCGTCGAATCCGTCCCAGGTCGTGAGTTCGATCTGGGACAGCCACTTCGTCGCCGAGACGTAGCCGTAGAGCCCGGCGACGACCAGACGCGCCGGGAAACCGTGCTCGAAGGGCAGTGGCTCGTCGTTCATGGCCACCGCCACCAGCGCCTCGCGGCCGTCGTAAACCGCTTCCACCGGGAACCCGACCGTGAATTCGTCCACCGAGCGTCCGACGAGTTGCTCTGCGCCCTCGGTGACACCGGCCCGATCGAGGATCTCCTTGAGGGGGACTCCCTGCCAGCGGGCGTTCCCTACCAGGCCGCCCCCGACCCGGTTCGAGACGCACGAAAGTGTCACGTCCCGCTCCACCATTCGCATGTCGAGCAATTCCGCGTATCCGATCGTGTACGGACGGTCGACCATTCCGGTGACACTCAGTGTCCATTCCTGGAGGTCGATACGGGGTATCGAGAGTGCGGTGTCGATGCGGTAGAAATCCGCATTCGGCACGATGATCGGAGTTATCCCGGCCACGTCGAAACTCGCCGCGGCGGGCACAGGGGGGAGCATCTCGGCGGCGGTGGGCAGGATGACCTCCGAGCGTCCGGCGACGGCTCGTTTCGCACTCTCGACGAGCATCCGCCCGAACCCTGCCGATAGCGCGGCCACGCCCAGGACCGCTCCGGCGCCCACGATGAACCTGCGCTTCGACGTGTCGGACTCCACGGGCTCCTCGGACAGGCTGTACAGCATGCGCAGAGTGGCCAGACCCACGATCACGGCGACAACGGCCGGGACCACAGCGCCGACGACGTCGACCTGCGGGTCACGCATCGCAGCCAGTACGGCGAACACACCGAATCCGCTGAAGACCAAAGCTGCGATCCAGAATCGGGACCGGGCCACGACACCGACGACAGCACCGATGACGATCGTGACCACAGAGATGCTGATCAGCAGAACCAGCTTGTCCGCCGTGCCGAAGATGGAGATCGCCCACTCTTTCACCGCGGGGGGAACGTTGTCGATGACCCAGGTGCCGAGACCTTCGACGAGCGAGGGGGCGCTTGGAATCAGTCCGGCAATCAGCTCGGAAATACCGAGAGCCAGCGCTGCGGCGAGGGCACCGGAGAGTGCGTCACGGATACGGGTCGACTTCACTTGGATCAAGGTAGGAATTCCCCCGCTAACGAGGGGTAAATGGCCGGAGCTAGGGTCGCCTCATGCAGTTTGGAGCTTTTGTACCGCAAGGCTGGAGGATCACCCTCTCCGGCATCCCGCTCGAAGATCATTGGTCGACGATGCTCGGCATCGCCAACGACCTCGAGTCCCTCGGCTTCGCCTCGGCATGGGTCTATGACCACTTTCACACGGTGCCCGAACCGACCCAGGAGGTCACCTACGAGGCATGGACGCTCATGGCCGCCCTCGCTGCCACCACCGAGAACATCAGGCTCGGTCAGATGTGCACCTGCAACACCTACCGGCCACCGTCCTATCTGGCGAAGGTCGCCTCGTCAATCGATGTCATCTCGGGAGGACGCCTCGAGATGGGCATCGGTGCAGGTTGGTATGAGCACGAGCACGATGGCTACGGCTACGAGTTCAAGTCGCCGGGAGGTCGTCTCGGGATGCTTCGCGAGGGCGTCGAGATCATGCGGGCGATGTGGACCGAAGACGTCGTCGACTACGAGGGCGAGTACTACACGCTGAAGGGTGCGATAAACCAGCCCAAAGGTCTCCAGAAGCCCCACATCCCACTCTGGATCGCCGGCGGTGGTGAGAAGGTCACCCTCAACATCGCGGCCCGCTACGCCCAGTACACGAACTTCGGCGGAGACAACCTCGACTTGTTCAAGAACAAGTCGGAGATACTCAGGGGCCACTGCGCCGACGTGGGGACGGACTTCGACGGGATCATCCGGTCGGCCAACTTCAACATCCTCTGCGCGGAGACCGACGATGCGGTGAACGAGAAGAAGGCCTGGCTACACCGCCACCTCGCCCAGTACGTCCCCGAACCGGCAGCCGACCGGTTCGCCAAGATGTTCGATTCCACCTCGGGAACTCCGGAGCAGATCGTGGCCGAGCTGAAGGATTTCGAAAGTGCCGGGCTCGGATACGCCATCGTGCAGTTCGCCGACATCGCATATGACCGGAGCAGTGTCGAGCTGTTTGCTCGTGAGGTGATGCCGGCTTTCGCCTAGAGGGCCTTCATCCTGTCGACGACATACTCGGCGATGGCGAGACTGGACGTCGCCGCCGGCGATGGCGCGTTCCGGACACTGACCACGCCATCGTTGTCATTGATGCGAAAATCGTCGACGAGTGATCCATCCCGGTCCAGGGCCTGGGCCCTCACACCGACCCGCGCCCTGACCACATCGTCAGGGCCGATCGCCGGGACATATCGACTCGCCTTCCTCATGTAGGCCCTCTTCGAGATCGACCCCCACACCTCTTCGACCCCGGCCCGCCAGTTGGCACCCGCCATACGCCAAAAGCCCGGGAACGTCAGGGTGTCTCGCACGTCGGTGAAGCTCATACCCCGGCGTGAATAGCCCTCCCGTTTCAGGGCGAGCACTGCGTTGGGCCCTACCTCGAGGTCACCGGAGACCATCGTTGTGAAGTGGACTCCGAGAAACGGGTACCGGGGATCGGGAACCGGGTAGATCAGCCCGCGAACCAGGTCACGTTTCGAGTCGACGACCTTCATGTACTCGCCGCGGAACGGCACGATCCTCGGTTCGTCATGGCCATCGACCGGCTGAGCCACCCGATCCGAATGGAGCCCGGCGCAGATCACGAGACGAGCCACCTCGTGTGAGGACGTCGCCGTTCGCACCACGATCCGATCGGTTCTCCGCTCGATCCCCACCACTTCGGCCGAGGTGAGGATCTGACCTCCGGCGCTCTCGATATCGGCGGCATAGGAATTCGCGATTGCCACGAAATCGGTGATCGCGGTGGCTGGAGAGTGCAGCGCAGCGAGTCCGGTGGCATGTGGCTCGATCTCGACGATCCCGGTCCGATCGACACGTCGCAGACCGGGTACCTGGTTCTGGGTCGCGGTCTCCTCGAGACGGTCGAGACGCCCTATTTCGGCTTCCTCGACGGCAACGACCAGCTTGCCGCACTCCTCGTAGGGGAGACCTTTCTCGAAGCAGTACTCACGAAGAATCTCTCGACCGCGGGTGCAGAGATTCGCCTTCAGCGACCCGGGCTTGTAATAGATCCCTGCGTGGACCACCCCCGAGTTGTGTCCGGTCTGGTGGGTGGCCAGCTCCTGCTCCTTCTCGAAGATCACGACCTCCGTCCCCGCGAACCGACGGGTCAACTCGCGTCCGATCGCCAATCCGAGGATCCCTCCCCCCACTACCCCCATCGGCAGGCTGTCACGAGACCTTGCTGTCATATGAACCTCATCGAGGGGTTATGTTGCCCGACGATGGTGGCCCAATACACACTCTGACGGTTGGAGACGACGGTTTTCCTCGCTGCTGGTGGGGGGCTGAGCCGGAGATCTACCGCCTCTATCACGACGACGAGTGGGGCCGGCCGACTACCGACGACCACCGTCTGTTCGAGAAGATCTGTCTCGAGGGCTTCCAGGCTGGTCTGTCGTGGCTGACGATCCTCCGAAAACGTGACAATTTCCGGGCCGCGTTCGACGACTTCGATCCCGACGTGGTAACCCGATACGACGACCAGGACGTCCTGAGGCTGCTAAACGACGCCGGCATCGTGCGTCATCAGGGCAAGATCCGATCGACCATCAACAATGCGGGACGTGCCCTCGAGGTCGTGAACGAGCACGGGTCCCTGGCTACCTACTTCTGGTCGTGGGCGGACACCGACGACACTCCACCGGGAGAGATTCCTTCGACTACACCAACGTCGACCGCGCTGTCCAAGGACCTCAAGAAACGGGGTTGGACCTTCGTTGGCCCGACCACCGTCTACGCGTTCATGCAGGCCATGGGTCTCGTCAACGACCACCTGGAGGGGTGCCACGTGCGGGCGGCGTGCGAAGCTGCAAGACAGGGTCTGTTGCGCGACTGACGGTCGTGGGTTTCTCGCGTCGAGCCTGCACAGGGTCCCGAGAATCGGCCGCTGGTGAGGCTCGATGGGAGGAGGTGAAGCGCGGGTCTGATCCCTAACCTCTATGGTCATGATCGAGCGGCCAGAGTTCACGATCGGGATCGAGGAGGAGTACCTCGTCGTCGATCGTGAGACCAGGGACCTCTTCGAGCAGCCACCACAGGAGATGTGGGACGCACTCGGTGAGGTGCTCGGCTCACAGGTCACCCAGGAGTTCCTGCAAGCACAGATCGAGGTCGGAACGAAAGTGTGCGCCAAGGTGTCAGAGGCGCGCGAGGACCTCGCCAACCTGCGTCGGGACCTGTCCGAGGTCGTCAGCGAGTACGGGGCTGCGATCATCGCCTCGTCGACCCATCCCTTCGCCAACTGGGCGAACCAAGAGACGACGAACGACCCGCGATACATGCGGATACGCGCCGACTATCAGCAGGTGGCGAGACAGTTGGTGATCTGTGGCATGCATGTGCATGTCGGAGTCGCCGACAATCACCTCCGCATCGACCTGATGAACCAGGCGAGATACTTCCTGCCCCACCTGCTCGCTCTGTCGACCTCCTCGCCGTTCTGGGACGGCGCCCTCACCGGGTTGAACGCATACCGCCTCGTCATTTTCCAGAACCTGCCCCGAACCGGCATGCCGGAGGAGTTCGACTCGTGGTCGGAGTACGAGAGATACGTCGAGATCCTGGTGAGCGCGGGCCTCATCGAGGATGCCTCCAAGCTGTGGTGGGACATCCGGCCATCGAGCCGGTACCCGACCCTCGAGATGCGGATCAGCGATGTCTGCACCCGTCTCGACGACGCCATCACGGTTGCCGCCCTGTACCAGTGCCTCCTCGGATTTCTCTACCGGCTCCGACGCAACAACCAGCGTTGGAGGGTGTATTCGCCCGGCATGATCGACGAGAACGTGTGGAGGGCACAGCGGTACGGGGTCGAGGGGTCTCTCGTCGACTTCGGCAAGGGTGCCCTCGTCCCCTTCGTCGACCTGATCGAGGAGATGATCGAGCTCGTCGCGCAGGACGCGGTGGAACTGGATGCCGGTGACGAGGTCAGACGGGCCCGGTCGATCGTCACCGAAGGGACGAGCGCCCACCGTCAAGTCGCCGCATACGAGGCGGCACTCGAGGGCGGTGCTTCGGAGCACGAAGCGCTCCAGACCGTGGTGGACGAGCTGATCGTCGACACGCTGTACGGGATCTAAGGTCGGGATCCCGACACCGGAGACCTCCATGACCCGTTCCATTCGCATCGCCCTGCAACTTCAACCCCAACACGCCGATTACAGCCAGATCAGGGACGCCGTGGTCAGAGGTGAGGAGATGGGGGTGGATGTCATCTTCAATTGGGACCACTTCTATCCGCTCTACGGCGAGCCCAACGGGAAGCACTTCGAGTGCTGGACCATGCTCGGGTCCTGGGCCGAAGTCACCGAACGCGTGGAGATCGGTGCCCTCGTGACCTGCAACAGCTACCGCAACCCCGACCTGCTCGCCGACATGGCCCGGACGGTGGACCACGCTTCGAATGGCAGGCTTATCCTGGGAATCGGAGCCGGCTGGTTCGAACGGGATTACAACGAGTACGGCTACGAGTTCGGAACGGCGGGCGACCGGCTCGCCGACCTCCGACAGGCGCTACCCCGAATCGAGGCCCGCTGGGCCAAGCTGCATCCCGCCCCCACCCGCGACATCCCCGTCCTCATCGGTGGTGGCGGCGAGAAGAAGACCCTCCGATACACCGCCGAACACGCCGACATCTGGCACGGCTTCGGTGGCCCCGATGTGATCCGCCACAAGAACGCCGTGCTCGACCGGCACTGCGCCGACATCGGGCGGGACCCGGGCGAGATCGAGCGTTCTTGTGGGGCCAGCCCGAGGAAGCCAGAGCTAGGTGACGACCTGATCGACGCCGGCGCCTCGATGATCACGCTCGGGTTCGACGGAGACGGCGGCTACGACCTGGCCCCCGTGAACGACTGGCTGGCATGGCGGGATGAGCGAAACGCCGCCTGAGGTCCGGCTGTTTGACCAGATTCAAGACCACTAGCATCCCCGACCGTGAGTGACGCTCAGGCGGCAGGCGCCGCCCTCGGAATCCCACCTGAACTGGCGCAACGTTCCGCAGCCGCCCGCGCCGCGGCGGACGGGGTCTCGATAGACGACCTTTACGCAGCGTGGTCGGGAGGCGCCGCTGCGCCCGCACCGACCACCGCGGCACCCGAGCCCGAGGCCCCGGCTGAAACCAACGAGCCGGAGCCAGCTGCGGAGGCCGAGCCCGTCGCCGCCGCCGTTGCGGTCATCGAAGAGCCGGTTGCCCCGGTTGCGGCGCCAACTACATGGGAGCCGGAATCGGAGGCACCACTGGAACCGGTGTCGATGGGCACTCGAATCAAGACGGCTGTTCGTGTCGGTGCCTGGACCGGGGCGGCACTGGGTGTCATCGGCTTTCTGGTGGCGGCCGCGTTCTGGGCTCCGAACACCACGATCATGGCCGAGGGTGGACCTGTGGTTCAGGTCAACCCGACCGGCATTCTCATCGGAGCAGCGCTCGTCAGCATCGTCTTCGGTGCGATCGTCGCCGGTGTGTCCCGGGCCGCCACCGCATGGACCAATCCTGCGATGCAACTGCGGAATTCCAAAGGCGGGACCGCCTGGCTGGGCGCCGCCATCGGGTTGATTCTCGGCGTCGTCGGAGGAGCACTGCTCAACAGCTTCGGGACACCTGTCGAGAACTCCGACCCCGCCCTGGTTCAACTCCCCGTGCTGCCCACCCTGTTCGTCATGGTGATCGGTGGTGCGGTTCTTGGTGCCCTGACCGCGCTGGTGCCACAGTTCCTGGGTGTCCCCGTCGCGGTCGACGACACCGACTCGGAGGAGGTCACCGCAGTCAAGGGCCGTCTGGGCGGGGCATTGAGCATTCCGATCGTGGGTCTCATCCTCCTCCTGGTCCTGGTGCTCCCATTCGCCTACGCGCTGATCCAGTCGAACCACCTCGCACCGGGTATCGGTGGCGCCGTCGTCGCCATCCTCGCTGCGGGTGGGATCCTGGGATTCGCCGCCCTGGCCGGGAGCAAGCCAGACATGAGGATCACGTTCGGCGATGTGATCTGGGCGCTGCTCGGGATCGGTGCGGTCCTCGTCATCGTCATCTCGGTGTTGCTCTACACCGGTGGGGGTGAGGAGCACGCCGAAGAGGAGCCGGCCGGGGACGCAGCGGCCATCGTCCTGGTGGTCTAGAGGCTCAGCCGAGGGCTCCCGCGTTTATCGCGGCCGAACCGTCACCGGTCAGCAGGAGCGTCTTGATCTTCTCCGCCACCTCAGTCGCCACTCCAACCTGGGCTTCGGCGGTCGAGGCACCGAGGTGCGGTGTGAGGACGAGATTCGGGGCATCCCGCAACGGGCTGTCGATCGGGAGCGGTTCGGTGTCATAGACGTCGAGTGCTGCACCGGCGATCTCACCGGCATGAAGCGCAGCCGCGAGGGCAGGCTCGTCGACGACCCCTCCGCGGGAAGCATTGACTACAAAGGCTGTCGTCTTCATCCGCTCCAGGGCCTCTCTACCTACGATGTCACGGGTCTCATCCGTGAGGGGCACATGTATCGAGATGAAGTCCGCCTGATCGAGCACGTCCTCCAACCGGACCAGCTCGATGTTCAGCTCCTCGGCACGCTGCTCGGTGAGATAGGGGTCGTAGACGATGACGCTCATGCCAAACGACTGGCAACGAATCGCCACCTCTCCTCCGATCCTGCCAGCGCCGATGAGGCCGAGTGTCTTGCCACGCAACTCCACGCCCTTGAAGGCGGCGCGTTCCCATTGCCCGGACCGCACAGATGCCTCCGCAGCCGGGATCTTCCGGGCCACCGCGATCAGCAGAGCCATCGTGAGCTCGGCGGCGGCGATGGTGTTGCCACCCGGAGCGTTGAAGACTGCGATGCCACGGTCGCTGGCGGCGGAGATGTCGACATTGTCCACTCCGACTCCGGCCCTGCCCACAGCCTTGAGGTTCGAGGCGGCCCCCAACATCTCGGCGGTGACGGTCGTTGCGCTCCTGACGACGAGCGCGTCGGCGATGGGCAGCGCCTCGGCGAACTCGGAGGTCGACGAATCTGCGATCTCGACGATCTCGAACGAGTCGTCGTCGACGAGGGGATAGAGCCCGGACAGCTCGACCTTGTCAGTGACGAGGACCCGATGGGTCATGTCATCACGTCGGCGAGGACATCCAGTAGCTCATCGAGCTCGTCGACTGTGTGGTCCCCCATGTGCCCGATGCGAATCGTCGAGTCCTTGAGCTTCCCGTAGCCGCCCCCAATCACCCATCCACGAGCGAACATCTTGGCCACGATCTCGGTCGAGCGGTCGGTGCTGATGGTCGTCACCGTTGGGGAACGATGCCCCTCCTGGGCGAAGATGGCCACGTCCATGCCTTTCTCCCTCATCTCATCGACCCAGTCGAAGGTGCGCTGCTGCATGGCCAGGTGACGCTTCCAGCGGGCTTCGATCGTCTCCGCATTGATCCTCTTCAGCTGCAGGTCGAGGGCGTAGAGCAGCGACACCGCGGGTGTCGCCGGAGTCTGATTCGCCGAGATCCCCTCGTAGAGCATCGCCAGATCGAAGTACCAGCCCTTGGCCGGTGCTTTCGCGGAGCGTTCGAGGATGGCATCGTTGGCCGCTGCGAAGGCCAGGCCAGGCGGCAGGGCGAGCGCCTTCTGTGAGCCGGTCAGGATGTAGTCGATCCCCCACTCGTCCGTCAGCGTCTCGACCCCACCGATCCCGGTGACGGAGTCGACGAGGAGGAGCGTGTCCTCATGCTCGTTGACGACTCGTGCCATCGCCTCCAGGTCGTGGAGAGAGCCGGTCGAGGTCTCCGACTGTGAGAGGGTCACCGCTTCGTATTTGTCGCCGGCGAGTCGGGCCGCGACCTCCTCGGGGTCGTGGACAGTCCCCCATTCGACTTCCCAACGATCGACTTCGAAACCGCATGAGGTCGCGATGTCGGCGAACCGCTTGGAGAACGCTCCGGTTATCAGACTGAGTACCTTGCCGTCGAGGACACCGTTACGGATGCCGGCCTCCATCAGGCCGGTTGCCGAGGACGCCGAGACGATCACCGGACGGGCGGTTTGGAAGACGGGCTTCAGTCCTTCCTCGATCGAGGACAACAGATCGACGATCGCTTTTCCGCGATGACCGATCATCGGGCCGTTCTGTGCCTGGAGGACTTCGGGGTGGACTTCGGTAGGCCCGGGAAGGAAGAACCGCCCGGGCTCGAGGGGCTGGCTCATCGATGTGTTTGTACCAGGGTGGCCCGATATGGCGAAGCGAGTCCCGGTCTCAAGATGAGCGGAATTGTCCCGTATATGGGCTGACGTACCCCGGGTTCGTGTTCGGTGACTAACCCCTGATGGCGACGACGCCCAAGGCGGAGAGGACCACCAGGTAGAGGGCGCAGGCGAGGATGAAGCCTGCGGTGAAGAAGCGACTGATCAAGGGTCTCTCGAAACGGACGTGCATGAACCACCCGACGACCACCACGAACTTGATGGCGGAAAGGGAGATCAGGGCGACTGAGTTGAAGACGCCGAGCTCCAGGGCATGGTCGATGTAGAACAGCGATACCTCGATGGCGGTGAGCACCGCCAGGAATGCTGCGATCTTCCAGTACTGGGCCGGGGTGGGATGGTGATCGTGTGACTCTGTGCTCATTGGATCGGAACCGACAACAGGTAGACGACGGTGAAGATGACGATCCAGATTATGTCGACGAAGTGCCAGTAGAGCCCGACCAGTTCCAGGTTCATGCCGTGCTTCTCGCTGAGCCCACCCTGACGTCGTGATATGCCCCAGAGCGAGAGCAGCATGATCACCCCGATGGCGACGTGGGTGCCATGGAACCCGGTGAGCACGTAGAACGCCGATGCTGCGGGGTTCGTGGACAGTGTCATCCCGTACTCGACGATGAACTCGGTGAACTCGAAGACCTGTCCCCCCAGGAACACCGCACCGAGCGCGGCCGTGGCGAACAGCCAGGTACGGCTTCCGTTCTGGTCCCCGCGGCTCAAAGCGTTGTGAGCCAGCACCATCGTCAGCGACGACATCAGGAGGACGAACGAGCTGACGGAGGTGAATGGGATGTCGTAGATCTCGGCCGGATAGATGCCGGCGAACCCCGGGCGGTTCGAGTAGAGGAGGTAGTTGGTTATGAGTGCGCCGAAGAAGAGGAACTCCGAGCTGAGGAAGACCCACATCCCCAGCTTGCGGTTGTCGATCCCGGTCGACTCGTGCTCGTCGTGGTGGTCCGCCACAGCGACCTCTTCGGCTCCAGCCGACGATGCGTCGTGAGCCAGCTCACTCATCGTCGACCTCCACCAGCTCGAGCTCCTCGTCCAGGTCCATGTCGTCCTCGAACCCGGCATGATCCTCGTCGTGGTCGTCCAACTCTTCCAGAGGCTCGATGCCCCAACCGATCACGGAGCTGAGGCTGATCACGACGCCGATGGCGATCAACGCCTTACCCCAGGCGGTGGTGTGGTAGATGATCCCGTAGAAGATGAGCGGGATGCCGAGGGCCATGAAGAACGGGAAGTAGGACGGCGCCGGCAGGTGGATCGGGCTCTTCGGGTTGAGCCCGTCGTCTTCTAGGTAGGCAACCAGCTCTTCGGCTTCGGGCCGACGGACGGCGCGACCGTTCTCGTCCTCGGTGTACTTGAGATGCCAGAAGTGGTCGAGACTCGTGACCACCGGTGGGGTGGCGAAGTTGTACTCGGGGGTGGGATTCGGAATCGTCCATTCGACGGTTCGGGCATCCCACGGGTCGAGACCGGACGGCTCGCCGTATCGACGGCTCCGCCACCAGTTGATCATGAAGATCAGGATGGACAGGGCGATCACGAAAGCACCGACGGTGACTGCCACGTTCCAGGTCTGCAGCCCCGCCTCGGGTGCGTACTTCCAGGTGCGGCGGACCATTCCCTGCAAGCCCAGCCAGTGCATCGGAGCGAACGTCAGGTTGAATCCGATGAACTGGAGCCAGAAGTGGGTCTTGCCCAGCCTCTCGTTCATGACACGCCCGGTCAGCTTGGGGAACCAGTAGTAGAGACCGCCGAAGATCCCGAACACCGCCCCGCCGAACAGCACGTAGTGGAAGTGGGCGACGATGTAATAGGTGTCGGTCTGCTGCCAATCGGAGGGCACGACCGAATGGGTGACGCCGGATAGACCACCGATCGTGAACATCGCGAGGAAGCCGACGGCGAACAGCATCGGCGTGGAAAATCGCAAGCGCCCACCCCACATCGTCCCCATCCAGTTGAAGATCTTGATCCCGGTGGGGATGGCGATGGTCATAGTGGCGAGACCGAACGCCGCTTGCGCCACCGGGGTGATACCGGAGGCGAACATGTGGTGGGCCCAGACACCGAAGCCGAGGAAGGCGATGGCGGCGCCGGCGAACACGACGGCGGAGTAGCCGAAGAGGGGCTTGCGACTGAACACGGGCAGGATCTCGGAGACGATGCCCATGGCGGGCAGGATCAGGATGTAGACCTCGGGATGACCGAACAGCCAGAACAGGTGCTGCCACAGGATCGGGTCCCCACCACCCGTCGGGGCGAAGAAGAGGGTCCCGAATTGTCTGTCGAAGGTGACCATGAACAGGGCCACGGCGATGATCGGCAGCGAGAACAGGAGCAGGAAGGCCACAACCGTCGACATCCAGGCGAACACCGGCATGCGGAGGAGACGCATCCCCTTCGCCCGCATGTTGAACACCGTGACGATGAAGTTGACCGAAGAGACCAATGACGCCAGACCGAGGATCTGAAGACCGAGGGCCCAGTAGTCCATGGCGGTGCCGGGCGAGTAGAGCGGCCCGGCATTGGGTTGATACCCGAACCACCCCCCATCAGGTGAGCTGGCCAAGAAGTTGAACGACCCCGGCCCACCGCCGGCGGCCAGGTTGCCGAAGTTGACCCCGTCCGGTGCGACCGGGGGAACCGACGTGCCGAAGATGAACGTGCTGTACAGGAAGATCCCGCCGAAGAAGAAGATCCACCACGAGAGTGCGTTCAGCCGGGGGAACGCCACATCCCGGGCGCCGATCATCAACGGCAGCATGTAGTTCATGAACGCCGCCGACACCGGCATGACGAAGAGGAAGATCATCGTCGTCCCGTGCATCGTGAACAGGGCGTTGTACGCGCCGGCGGTGAGGAACTCGGAGTTGGCCGACGCCAACTGGATCCGGAGGAGCAATGCCTCTACGCCACCGATGATGAAGAACGTGAAGGCGGCGTAGCCGTACATGATGCCGATCTTCTTGTGATCGACGGTGGTGATCCATCCCCAGATACCGGTCGTCGACTTGGGACGCCGGAAGATCGTGGTGTTGGGCCGGGCGGCAGTTGCTGTCATTGGTTGCTGTCCAGCCAGACGATAAGCGCGTCGATCTCTTGCTCGGTCAGAGCGAGGTTGGGCATGAAGCTGCCCGGCTTGACCTCGGGTGGGTCTGCGAGCCAGCGCTTGAGTGCCTCGTCGTGAGTCTCGCCCTCTTCGGGGAGCACGGCACCGGCGAAGTGATCCCGGGAGGCGAAATGCGTCAGGTCGGGCCCGTGGAACTGCTCGAACGGAATGATGTTCGACAGCTCCTCGTCCTCGAACCGCACCGTGTGACAGCGGATGCACCCCTTGTTCTGGAAGACGGTCCAGCCCTCGAATCCTGGTTCACCCTCGACCGGCGTCATGGCCGGTGCCTGCTGATCCACGACCCACTGATCGAAGTCCGCCTGACTCACTGCCTGGACCCGGGTCCGCATCAGAGAGTGAGACAGACCGCAGAACTCGGCGCAATGGCCCCAGAACTCGGCCACCTCGTCGGATTGGAGACGGAGCGACGTGGTCTGGCCGGGCACGAGGTACCGCTTGCCGTTGAGGGCGGGCACCCAGAAGTTGTGGAGTACGTCGTCAGAGGTCATCAAGGCGCAGACCTCCCGGTCGACCGGGATGACCATGATGTTGGCGGTGGTGACGTCCTGTTCGGGGTAGTAGAACTCGAACCACCACTGATGGCCGATGATCTCCACCTCCATGGCGTCCGAACTGCATTCGGTCAGGTCGAAGATCGACGAGACGGTTGGCACCGCGATCCCGGCGAGGATCAAGGCGGGGATGACAGTCCAGAGGACCTCGAGCTTGGGACTGCCGTGGAGCTGCTTCGGCTCGCTCTGGTCGTCTTTCCTGCGATCGCGAAACACGAACAGGATCAGGACGAGACCACCCATCACCAGGACGAACACCCCAGTGGCGATCCAGAACACAAGCCAGAAGAGACCATCGATCTGCTCGGCGAAAGGCCCTGCCGGCTCGAAGGTCGTGAGTGGCTGGTCCTCCCCTCCTTCGAGGACCGAACATGCGCTGATGAGGAAGGCCGAGCCGACGAGCGCGGCGATTTGGATCAGTCGTCGGCGGATCGGAGCCATCGGGACGGCATCATACGGAGGTTGCGAAGTAGCGACCAACTTCATTCAATGAGCTGTGATACCCACCCATCCGTCATGGCCAACCGCAGCGAACTACACACATGAGAGAGTTGGCGATGTTCCCACTTGGCACCCCCCTGCTGCCGGGCATGGTTCTCCCGCTTCGTCTGTTCGAGGATCGCTACCTCCAGATGTACGCCGACGTCATCGATGCCGACCGCGAGTTCGGTGTGGTGCTGATAGAGCGGGGTCGTGAGGTGCGTGACGACAACGAGACGTTCGACATAGGCTGCATTGCCCACATCGTCGGCTCGGGTATGAACGACGACGGCACGATCGGGCTCGTCGCGGTGGGGAGGTCACGGATATACATCGAGGAGTGGCTCGCGCCGGATCCGTACCCGCGGGCCATGATCACCGACCTGGTGGACGAGCCTCTGACCGGAACGGGCTTCGAGGCGGTGCAGCATGCGATAGCCCGGGCACAGTTCCTGCTCGAGGTCGCAGCCGAGTTGAACCCGGGTGTCGAGACCGAATTGCCTGAGCTGGCTGACAACCCCGAAGTGGCCATGTACCAGGTGGCACAGCTCGGCGGGCTCCAGGCCCTGGACATGCAGGAGGTGCTGCAGGCGTCCACGACGGACCAGCGGGCCGCCATCATCGGGGAGAAAGTCGACGACACCATCGAGTTGCTCCGTCTCCAACTGGAGTTGGGCGGCACATAGGTTCGGCGACGGCCGGATCGGAGTCAACATGGAGGGCCGCGGCGCATGGGGACCTGATGTCAGCCGAACCGCTCGTCGTGACGGGAGAGGTCCAGGGACACGAGCAGGTCCTCGTGGAGTTGGAACCAGACGGCGTGATATGAGTCGAGACTCTCGGTGACCGCCGCTTTGTCCCCGCCAGCGCCCTCTCCATCGCTGATGACAATCTCTCGTTGTATCGGCCGAACCGGGACAGAGCCGCAGTGAGGTCGTCGATGACCTGTCGGACAGAGCGGTCGACTTTGACCAGCCTGTTGAGGACAGAGGCGTCGTATTCGGCGTCGGCGTGGTCGTTGATCACAACACTGTCCCCGATCCGTCGCATCTGCCACTCGCCACAGATGTCCAGCACTGGCTTGTTCAGCCCGAGGAACTGGCGGTACGAACTCTCCAACTCAGCTCGGGCCGAGGGCCGCCCCTCCAGTTCGGCATCGATCCAGGTCCGGTGCTGACCGCGACCCTCCTCCGTGATGCTCCAGCCGCCGAACGGACCCTCGTCGTGTGACGCCAGATCGTGGGCTTGCAGATCGGTCAGGGCAGCTGTCACGTCCTCGAGCGGGAGCCCTGTCGTTTCGGCCAGTCGCTCCGGAGATGAGGCGCCACCGACCCGCAGGGTGTGGAGGACGAGGTGCGCGCTCAACCTTCCACTTCCGCGATGGCGGCTTGGAGCTCGACGTCGGCCACGGCACCCTCGAACAGAGCCGACACTCTTCCCGAACCGTCGATCACATAGAGCCAGGGTTGGGAGGGGAGCATCCATGCCTGCACATCCGGGGACAGCACCAGATCGGCTTCGTCCTCGGCGTCGGGGTTGGCGAACACTTCGACACCCACCAGGCCAACCTCCGGCGAGGCATCTGCGGCCGCTTGGGCCTGTGCCAGCATCGGGACACACGAACGAGACGGGCAGTGTCGAGGACTGGCGAAGACGACGATCGCAGGCCCGGGAACCGGCTGGCCACCCACCTCAGGAACCAGCTCGCCCACGCCGAGCTGCACGGTCCGCTCCACCGCGTCGAATCCGGCCGGCGCGGTCTCACCGAAGTCGTCGGCCACGACAGTCAACTGATACGTCTCGGCCTCCGGAATGTCGAAAACGAAGGCGTACGCCGGCTCCTCGTCAGGAACAAGCCAGGCCAGCTCGCCGGTGTCGGTGCCGAGAGGTGAGCCGTTCTCATCACGAAGGGTGGCGACCGGGCCATCGGTGACGTTGGTGGGGACGCCGTCTCCGTCGCGGAGCTCCACGAGGATCCGCTGCTCGCCTGTGCCGATCGTGTTGAGGGTCGAGATGACACTCGCGGAGAGATCTGATCCACCAGAACAGGAGACGGCGACCAGCCCGCAGGCAATCACCAGGACGACACGCTTCAAAGAAGAACGTCCAGCAGCACCGAGGCGAACAACGCGGACAGATACACGGTCGACGTGGTGAAGAGACGCATCGCCTGCTCCGGGTGCCGCACCACACGCCAGGTGTCCCAGAGGAACCACGCGCCCAGGCCCAGGGCCGCACCCAGATAGATCCAAGACATGCCGCCCAGTGGGACGAGGAGAAGCGACACGCCGACCATGAGGCCGGTGTAGAGGAGCATCCGCCTGGTGGTGGCCTCCACGCCGGCCACGACCGGCAGCATCGGCACGCCCGCTGCCGCGTAGTCGTCCTCGTAGCGAAGTGCGAGGGCCCAGAAATGAGGCGGCGTCCAATAGAACACGATTAGGAAGAGGACCCAGGCCGGCACGCCGACGGTCCCCGTCACTGCCGCCCAGCCGACCAGTGTGGGCGCCGCCCCTGCCGCGCCGCCGATCACGATGTTCTGCACGGTCGAACGCTTGAGGCGAATGGTGTAGACGAACACATAGAAGAGGAGGGCCGCCGTGGAGATCGCCGCGGCCAGGAAGGTCGTGAACACCCACAGCCACGCGAACCCGACCAATCCGAGGACGACACCGAAGACGAAGGCGTTTCTCGGCGGCACTTCGTGACGGGCGAGGGGCCGGGCCCGCGTCCGCCGCATGACCTCGTCTATGTCGCGGTCGTAGTACATGTTCAAGGCGTTGGCCCCACCGGCGGACAGTGAGCCACCGATCAGGGTGGCGATCACCAACCAGGTCCCCGGCCAGGCTCCGGCTGCGAGGACCATCGCCGGGACGGTGGTGATGAGGAGGAGCTCGATGATGCGCGGCTTGGTCAGGGCCACATAGGCGCCGACGACGGAACGCGGCTTGATCGAGTCTTCGATCGTGGCTTGTTGGTGTAGCTCGGTCATCGGTGGATGTCGGTGGTCGAACGATATACGGCCGGGGCCGCCAAGCCACAGACGAAAGAGTACGCCCTGCCTAATCTCGCCGGGTGCGTTGGGTGAAGCGGATCCTGATCGTCCTGCTGCTCCTGGCCCTCGGCTTTGCCGCATTCGCCGTGTTCACAGTGCGGAACTCGTTTCCCCAGGTCTCAGGTGAGCTCGAAGTGGACGGTCTGGTTTCGAGCGTGGAGATCCTTCGCGACGCATTAGGTGTACCCCACATCTACGCAAGCAACCAGCACGACCTCTTCTTCGCGCAGGGGTTCACCCATGCTCAAGACCGTTTCTGGCAGATGGACTTCTGGCGGCACATCAGTGGTGGCCGGTTGTCCGAGCTATTCGGCGAATCGCAGGTGGAGGCGGACCGCTTCCTCAGATCCCTCGACTTCGAGAGAATCGCCCAACAGGAGCTGACGTTGATCAGCCCCCGGTCCCGGGAGATCCTCGATTCGTACGCCGCCGGAGTGAACGCCTATCTGGAAACCCACTCCGGGTCGGCGGTCAGCCTGGAGTACGGCATCCTCCCTCTTCAGAACTCCGGCTACGAGATCGAGCCGTGGGAACCGGTCCACAGCCTCATGTGGGCCAAGGTGATGGCGTGGGACCTGGGCGGGAACATGCGCGAGGAGATCGACCGGACCGTCCTCGGTGAGACACTGACCCCGGACCAGGTATCCCAGCTCTACCCTCCCATGCCCGAGGACAAGCCGGTGATAGTCGAGGACGGACAGAGGACAGCCTCGGCCCACCGGGTCGCAGCCGACGTACCAGACGGCGTGGCCGACGTGCTCTTGTCGACATCCGAGAACATCTCAGCCGTGTTCGCCCTGACCGGGGGCGGTTTCGAGGAGATCGGATCGAACAACTGGGTGGTGGGTGGGGAGATGACCGAGTCGGGTCTTCCTCTCCTGTCCAATGACACCCATCTCGCCATCCAGATGCCGGCCATCTGGTACGAGAACGGCTTGCACTGCCTCGAGGAGAGCGCTGACGGTTGCGACTACAACGCAGTTGGATTCAGCTTCGCCGGGCTCCCCGCGGTGGTCATCGGGCACAACGGCCACCACGGCTGGGGCGTGACCAACCAGGCCGCCGACACCCAGGATCTGTACCTCGAACGGGTCAACCCGGACGATCCCCGCCAGTACGAGATCGACGGCGAATGGGCCGACTTCGACGTGGTCACGGAGACGATCTCGGTCGCCGGCGGAGACGACGTGACCTACGAGGTGCTCCGTTCGGTGCATGGTCCGGTCATCTCGGGGACCTTCCTGGAGACGGACGAGTTCGATGGCTCGTCCACCGCCGAGATCCCGGACGAGTACGTCGTCGCCCTGAGTTGGACGGCTCTCGAGCCGGCAACGGTGATCGATGCCTTCGTCGGGATCAACACAGCAACCAGCTACGAGGATTTCGCCGCGGCTGTGGAGTTGTGGGACATCGCCCCCCAGAACCTCGTGTACGCCGACCTCGAGGGGAACATCGCCTATCACGCCACGGGTGACATCCCGGTTCGCGGCAGCGGGGACGGCCGGTATCCCGCACCGGGATGGGACTCGTCTCACGACTGGGTGGGGTTCGTGCCCAAGGACGACATGCCACGGATGTTCAACCCGCCCCAGGGATACATCCAGTCGGCGAACCAGAGCGTCCTGCGACCGGGTGGTGAGCCCTTCATCGGAAGCGACGCCGCCATGGGCTATCGCGGCGGGCGAATCGCCGAGATGATCACTTCGGGGAGCCAACACGACACAGCTTCGATGCAGACGATGCAGATGGACACGAGGGACACCAGTGCCGAGTTCGTCGTCCCCGCCCTCCTCGAGGTGGACCCGGACGGAAACACCACGGTCCAGGAGGTCCAGACCGTCCTGGAGGGTTGGGCGATCGGAAATACAGCACTCCGGGCGGACCCGCGATCCTCAGGAGCTGCCACCTACATGGCAATCTGGAGGCGTCTGCTGGCCAACGCCTTCCACGACGACCTGCCTGAGGACCGCTGGCCCGACGGGGGGAGTCGATGGTTCGAAGTCGTCCGCAACCTCCTCCCGCTCCCGGACGATCCCTGGTGGGACGACAAGTCGACGACGGAGACCGAGACCCGCGACGACATCCTGTTCGCTTCCATGGTCGATGCCCACCAGGAGTTGACCGACCTCCTGGGCGCCGACGCGAGCGAGTGGACCTGGGGAGCGCTCCACATCGCCGAGTTCGAGAACCAGAGCTTCGGAACCTCGGGGATCGCCCCTATCGAATGGCTGTTCAACCGAACCGCCCCATCACGGGTCGGAGGCAGCAGCTCTCTCGTCAACGCCGTGGGCTGGAATCCGGTCGTGGGGTACCAGGTGGACTGGATCCCTTCCCAGCGAATGGTGCTCGACCTGTCCAATCTGGATTCGTCGGTGTTCGTGCACTCGACAGGGCAGTCGGGACACGCCTTCCACCCCAACTACGACTCGATGATGGAGATGTGGACCGACGGTGAGTACGGACCGATGCCATGGACCCGATCCGCGGTCGAAGCCGTCACCGACGACGAGCTCGTCCTCACCCCCGCCCGCTGAGGACGGAACTGCGAACCCGGGGTACGTCAGCCCATATCCGGGTCGAATCGGCTCAGCTTCGTGTGCGACGATTCGGGTCCTTCGAAGGTGAGCGGATTTCAGTCATATATGGGCTGAGCAACCCCGGGTTGCGCGAAACGGCGTGCGCCTACGCTAGGAAGGTCGTGAGTTCGTCGGCGACCTCGTCCGGACGGGTCCAGACCAGTTCGTGGCCCGCACCGTGGATCTCGAGGAGCTGGACACCCGGGATCAGGGCGGCGAGCTCGTATTGCCACCGGGGCGGGACGAGGAAGTCGGCGGTAGGGACCATCACCAGCGTCTCGACACCGAGCCTGCCCACCCAATCTCGCGAATCGAACCGGAGCAGGGCGAACGTTGCCTGGGCTCCGCTCTCGACATTCCTCCGCTGCGTCTCCCGCCACACCCATCGGGCGTGCTTGGCCTCCACGGCACCCCGGGCGATGAGGAACCCGCTCCGAACCTCCGGTGTACCGAAGCCGGTCAACCGCTCCCACCCCCGGCCGAGAATGGCGCCGATCCGCCGGCCCCATTTGTCGCGTGCCGGGTGAGAGGCGAACGTCGCGATCAGGACCAGCTTTCTCACTCTCCCCGGATGTCGCAGGGCCAGAGACTGGGCGATGATGCCACCCATCGAGTATCCCACCACATCGACCTGGCCAACGCCCAGGTCGTCCAGCACGGCGGTGATGTCGTCGGCATCGTCGTCGACCTCGAATCTGAAGTCGGCCGACGCCGAGAGCCCGTGACCGCGGTGATCGATCATGATCACCCGCCGGTCGACTGCGAGCTTCGGAGCGACCTGATACCACTCCGACAAGGAGGTTCCGGCGAGCCCATGAACCAGGACGACCGGAACGCCCTGGTGCGGCCCCATGTCACGGACCAGGAACTCGTCGTCACCGACGAACACCGTCCGTCCCGGTACCCGCAACGGATGCTGTTGGGGAGGCTTGAACCCGGGCTCGATTCGGGGACCGAAGGCACGCCACAGCACCGCACCGGCAAGAGCCCATTTCCACAGCTTCATGCCAGGCTCCCTACCGCGAAAGCCAGTTCGTCCACAGGCTGGCCACCGATCAAATGCTCGTCGATGATCCGATCGAGCTTGAGAATGTCGAGGTTGGCGTACCAGACGCCTTCCGGATAGACGACTGCGACACAACCCTGCTCACAGATCCGGAGACAGTCGGCCTTGGTCCGCAGCACCGTCCCACGGCCGGGCTCGACCGGCTCGGGATCTTGGTCCATGTCTCCCTGCCACTTGGGCGGCGCCGAGGTGGCATCGAGGTCCTTCAGCCGGTTCTTCAGATGTGCCCACAGCTCGTTGGTCACCGACCGCGGTGCGCATTTGTCGTTGGTCTGGTCGGCGCAGAGGAAGATGTGACGCTCAGCCCTCGGGATCGAGAGGGCATCGGCGATGTTCTCCAGACGCTGGTGTGGTTCCACCTGGGACAAGTTAGGCGGCCGATGGTGAATGCTCGAACCCCTTGCGGTCGACCACCCGACACTCTGGACATGTGACCACGCCTGAGGCACGTCGGCTGGTGGCCATCGTCGCCACCCTCATCTCCCAGATCTAGATCAGGCGGATCCGGTCTCCCGGAACCACCTTCCCCACCACCGTGCCGGACGGCACCGCCTTCAAGTATGCCTCCACGCGGTCGGCGGGCAGCGAGACCAGTAGGCCGCCCGAGGTTTGCGCGTCGATCAACGGTTTCCACATTTCTTCATCGAGGTCGCTGTCCACGTCACCCCGGATCGACTCGAGGTTCCTTTGCGAACCGCCGGCCCAGATCCCCTGGGCGAGGAGATCACCCACTCCGTCGAGCACAGGGACCGAGCTCACGTCGATCTCGGCGCCGACGCCGGAGGCAATACACATCTCCCTCAGATGGCCGAGCAGACCGAAACCGGTGATATCGGTCGCGGCGTGGGCGCCTCCCGGGGCGAGGACAGCGCCGGCCACGTCGTTCAGGGCGGTCATGGTTTCGATTGCCTTGGCCGCCAGCTCCGGCGGGCACTTCTCACGTTTGATCGCGGTGGTGATGATCCCAATGCCTAGCGGCTTGGTGAGCACGAGAACATCCCCCGGCACGGCGCCGGCATTGGTCACCACCTTGTCGGCGACCGTCAGACCAGTGACGGCGAACCCGTATGTGGGCTCCGGGCTGTCGATGGAGTGACCCCCGACGACCGTGCACCCGGCCTCGGCCATGACGCTCATGCCTCCCTCCACGACCTCGGTCGCCGCCTCGAATGACAGCTCGTCACGAGGCCAAGCAAGGTATTGCAGTGCTGTGAGCGGCCTTCCGCCCATGGCGTACACATCGGAAAGGGCGTTGGCGGCAGCGATCCGACCCCAGTCTCGAGGTGAGTCGACGACCGGGGTGAAGATGTCGACGGTCTGGATGAGGGCGAGACCGGTGCCGAGGACGAATACGCCGGCATCGTCACCGGTTTCGATGCCCACCAGCAGATCAGGATGCGATGCAGCGGGATGCGACCTGACGGGACCGAGGATCTGGGATAGCTCGTCAGGGCTCAGCTTGCAGGCGCAACCGGCGCCATGGCTGTAGCGGGTGAGACGTGTCTCAGTCACCTCGTGAGGTTAAGCGGCGGATCTCAGCTCGACGAAGGAGCCGTGGCGATGGCGTCGCGGGCCATCTCGAGGTTGCGTCGAACCTCGTCTGCGATCTCATGAATCCGAGGCTCGCCCACCAGATCCACCATCACCGCCGGATCCATGAAGTCGATGACCACACCGTCACCTTCGGTCGATCGCACCACGACGTTGCATGGCAGCAGGACCCCGATCGAAGGCTCGCTGGCCACGGCATCGCGAGCGAACTCCGGATTGCAGGCGCCGAGGATCAAATAGGGATCATGGGCGATTCCGAGCTTGCTCTGTAGCGTCGCCGCAACATCGATCTCGCTCACGATTCCGAAGCCGTGATCGGCGAGAGCCCGTTTGGCCAAATCCACCGCCGACTGGAACTCACTGTGGACGGTCACGCTGAAGTGATAGGGCGCCATATCTGCTCTCCTAGGGGACTGACCTGGAAGCAACTTAGTTGTGCACGATGAGATCGGGATAGGGACCAAAGACCTGGCATCGGAGCCGTTGGCCCATGGTTTCGAAGACGCTTCGAGGGGAAGATCGTCATCGTCGAAAGGAGTGCTGTTGATCGATTCACACGACTACCGCGTCGACTTGATCGGCGTCGACGAGAAACGAGGAATGCTAACGGCCGAGGAGGATGGCCTTCGGGAGATGGAGGTCGCATCGCCGCCTGAGTTCGGCGGACCGGGCCGCCTCTGGAGCCCGGAACATCTCCTCGTGGCAGCGGTGTCATCGTGCCTGATGACGACGTTCAGGTCGATCGCCTCGAGGTCCGGGGTCCAGGTGCTCGACTACTCAGACAACGCTGTCGGTCACCTCGCACGCGGTGACGACGGCTTCTACTCGATCGAGACGATCACCCTCCGCCCCCGGATCGTGATCGGGGAAGAGTCGAATCTCGACCGCGCCGAGAGAGTCCTCGCCAAAGCGGACGATGCTTGCCTGATCAGTCGATCCGTCCAGTCGAAGGTGGTGGTCGAGCCCGTGATAACGCGTTTGGTCGACACGCCACGGGCGGGGGCATCAACCGTCCAGGGATGACGTCGGTCTGCAGGGCAGCCCAGGAATCGGACTGCGGGTACGCCGGACGGCGGCTTAATCTCGCGACCTCGCATGACCGATTCACCCACATTCCTCACTCCTGCCGCGCTCGCGAAGCTCCAGGAGGAGTTGGAACAACTGAAGACCGAGGGCCGTGCCGAGATCGAGGATCGGATCGCCGAAGCGCGTTCGCACGGTGACCTCCGCGAGAACGCCGACTACGACGCGGCCAAAAACGACCAGGGCTTGATGGAGGCACGCATCCGTAAGCTCGAGCACCTCATCAACACCGCCGAGGTGAGGGAGGTCGAAGACACCGGAAGGGTGGAGATCGGCTCGGTCGTGACCGTCGTCGACGCCGACGGTGACGAGATGGAATATTTCGTCGCCCCCCAGGAGAACAAAGTGCCAGGGCTCTTCCTCGCCTCTCCGGCAAGCCCGCTCGGCGCTGCCCTGATCGGAGCCACGGTCGGCGACGACGTCAGCTACGAGGCACCGGCCGGCGAGATGACCGTGAAGGTCACCGCAGTCCGACCTTACGAGGGTTGATACCCGTTGTAGCCTGACCCCGGTCCATTCGTCCCGGGGTCACCAATGAGACTTCGACTTAGAAGCCCGCGTCAACTTGCCCACCAACTGCTCGCTGCCGCGCGTCGCGACCACGAGCAGGTGGCCGACTATCTCGACGCCAATCCGGAGGAGTGGGAGGCCCTCGCCGCGGCCACACCCAGTGATGCCGCCGACATTCTCGAACAACTCGAGGAGGGGACCGCCGCCGATCTGCTCAGTGGCCTGTCCCCGGCCGAAGCCGCCGAGATCCTCGAGGAGATAGCGCCGGAGCTCGCCGCCGAGCTCATCGAACAGCTCCCCCTGGAAGACCTTGCGGCGGCCCTGAGCGAGATGCCCAGCGAGGCGGCCGCAGACCTCATCGGGGAGCTGGACGACGAGGTGACCGAGGACGTCCTCGCCGCAATGACCGACGAGGCGGAGGACGAGGTCCGCGATCTCCTCCTGTACCCACCTGACAGCGCCGGGGGTCTGATGACCACCGAGATCGCCTCCCTACCGCTCGGGCTGACTACCGGGGAGGCCATCGAACGCATCCGGCAGCTTCATGAGGACTACGAGGACCTGTCGTATGTCTACGTCGTCGACGACGAGGACCAACTCCAGGGCGTGATCTCCTTCCGCGACCTGGTCTTCCGCCGACCTGGTTCTCCTCTGGCCGACGTGATGATCCCGGACCCGGTGTCGGTCGACATCTTCAGCGATCGGGAGGAGGTTGCCGAGCTCGCCCAGCGATATCACCTGTATGGGGTTCCGGTCACAGACCAGGGACGGCTGGTGGGGATGGTGACGACCGAGGCGGTCATCGAGGCGATCCAGGACGAGGCCACCGAGGACTTCGCTGCCGCGGTCGGTGCCGGTGTGGCCGAGACTGTCTACACCGACGTCACCTCGTCATTCCGGATGCGTGTCCCCTGGCTGGCCCTCAACCTGGTGCTCGCCCTGGTGGTGGCGTTCGTGATCGAACAGCAGACCGGAATCATCAGTCAGGAGCCGGTCCTCGCCGCCCTGATGCCGGTGATCGCCCTGCTCGGCGGGAACGGAGGGAATCAGAGCCTCGCTGTCATGATCCGCTCGCTGGCCTCCGATGACGTCCCGTCGGCGCAGGTCCCGGGCATCCTATTCCGTCAGTTCGGAGTCGGCCTGCTCAATGGGGTGGTGCTGGGGGTGCTCGCCGGGACGGTCTGCCTGATCCTTCTCCAGATCGAGATCTTCGGGCAGGAAGGGCACCCGTTCACCGTCGCCCTGGTGGTGAGCCTGTCGGCCTTCGCCGTGCTGGTCATCGGTGCGGTGGTAGGTAGCGGAATCCCCGTGTTGCTGAGACGGTTTGGCCTCGACCCGGCGCTGGCCGCATCTATCTTCTTGACACTGATCACCGACCTCGTCGGGTTCGGCGGATTCCTGCTGCTCGCCAGCCTGATGCTCTAGGACGCGGCGAACGGTCCTGTGTCAGCTTCCGATGGCCCCACCGGGGAACTCGGCGAACGGGCCCCGGTACTCGATCCGGTCCCGGCCCACGACAGTGACGTAGTGATAACGCTCGATCAACGCGGTCTGCTCCTCGGTGAGTGAGGCCGGGTCGATGAGAAAGGCCTCGACCGCGGTCTCGTCACCAAAGACTTCGGCGCCGTAGATGTTCTCGTCGGACTCGAGCAGGTCGATTACGAAGTTCTCGAGATCCACATCGGTGTAGGCGCCCTCGGGGATGACGACGATCACGGCCTCCCCGTTGTCGTTTGGAGTCCTCTGGACGACGTCGTACGCCGCCACTGGCTCGCCGACGAGAGTGGTGGACGGCGAGCTCCCGGAGGTGCCACCGTCGGATGGTGTCGTCGTGGTTGTGGCGGCCGGGGCATTGGTTCCACCGGTGATGATGGTGGAGTCCGTTGAAAGCTCGGCGTCCCCGCTGTCACATGCGGCGAGGGCCAAAACCACTGCGCCGACCACGGCTATCGATCGAAATCTCATGACCACCAAACGAAACGCTAGTGCTGGATGGTTCCTTACCCTACGAGGGCACTGAATACACCAGCCAACTTCTCGGTCGTCGTGCCCGGCTCGAACTCGAGATCGCCGACCGCGACCACCGGCTGGACCTCTCGAATGGTGGACAGAGCCATAACCTCGTCGGCGCTCCGGAGCCGCTCGAGGGTCCATACGTCCTCGATCACCTCGATCCCCGTTTCGCGAGCCCCCGAGACCACCACCTTTCGGGTGATCGAGTCGAGGATGCCCAGGTGGAGACCTGGGGTCTCCACCACTCCGTCCACCACCCAGGCGACGCTGAACGTCGGACCTTCCAGCATGACGCCGTCCACTGTCGTGAGGAGTGCATCTTCGAACCCCTCGGCCTTGGCCCTCCTCGTGGCCGACAGGTTGGGTGCGTAGGAGGTGATCTTCGCCCCGGCCAGATCCCACACGACTCCTGCGGCGTGCCACGGAGCCGCCACCGGGTACAGCCTGGCGGGGCCGAACTCCCGATCCCAGGAGTGACCGAAGACGATGACGTTGGCAGGGTCATCGAGACCTGGAATGCTGGAACCTCTGGTGACGATCACCCGGACGACCCCGCCCCCCAGTTGCGACGACACCTGTTCGATCCATGCCGCCAGTTCGATACGGGGCGGCAGGTCGAGATGCATTGCGCGGGCGCTCGCCTCGAGTCGATCGAGATGGAAGTCGAGACCGAACGCCTCACTGTTGTAGGCCTTGAGCACCTCGAAGACACCATCGCCGCGCAGGACCGACGAATCGGTTACCGGGATGCGCCCGTCTGAGGGCTCGCCGTTGATGAGGACGTCGGTGATCACGGGGCGGACGGCCGGTAATGGTTGGTGATCGGGAGACGGCGGTCTTTGCCGAAGGCCTTGGTGGTGATCTTGACCCCGGGTGCCGACTGCCGGCGCTTGTACTCGTTCCGGTCGACCATCCTGGCAACCCTGACCACGGTGTCGGGGTCGTACCCGTCCGCGATGACCTCGGCCACACCCATGTCGTCTTCGATGTACCGCTCGAGGATGGCGTCGAGGATCTCGTATGGCGGGAGTGAGTCGGAGTCCTTCTGATTGGGGCGAAGCTCTGCAGATGGATCCTTGTCGATGGTGTTCTGCGGGATCACCTCGCCGTCCTTGTTCCGCCAACGCGCCAGTTCGTAGACGAGACCCTTGAACACGTCCTTCAACACGGAGTAGCCGCCCACCATGTCCCCGTAGAGGGTGGCGTAACCGGCGGCCATCTCGCTCTTGTTCCCCGTGGCCAGGACCATGGGCCCGTGCTTGTTGGAGATCGCCATGAGGGTCGCTCCCCGCGACCTGGCCTGGAGGTTTTCCTCGGCGACGCCGAACTCGGTACCGGCGAAGACATCGGCCAGCGAGTCGAGATGGGACTCGAAGACGCCGTCGATCGAGATCTTGTCGAAACGGATTCCCAGGTTCTCGGCCAGAAGCCGGGCGTCGTCGATCGAGTGTTGTGAGGAGAATCGCGAAGGCATGGAGACCCCCCAGACCGAGTCGGGCCCGAGAGCGTCCGCGGCGATTGCCGCGGTGAGCGCCGAGTCGATACCTCCGGAGAGCCCGATCACGACCGACCCGAAACCGTTCTTCCGGCAGTAGTCGGCCAAACCAGTAGTCAATGCCCGGTAGACCTCCTCGGTGGGCTCCAGATATGGGGCGATGTCCCCGGTCTCCACGCCCTCCCCGGGGAGGGGGACGTCGAGGACGAAGAAGTCCTCCTCGAACTGTGCGGAACGGTGGATCACCTCGCCGGTGTCGGCTATCACCACCGAAGCCCCGTCGAACACCAGCTCATCCTGACCGCCGATGAGGTTGAGATAGACGATGGGGGCACCGGCCGCCAGCGCCCGAG
This sequence comes from Acidimicrobiia bacterium, assembly GCA_035762545.1. Taxonomy (GTDB): domain Bacteria; phylum Actinomycetota; class Acidimicrobiia; order Spongiisociales; family ZC4RG35; genus JANQRA01. The sequence continues at coordinate 11,681 of DASTOM010000005.1, read as the reverse complement.
ACCTCAGCATCTCCTCCCTCTCCGACGCCTTGCCCCGATGGAATGGGCTGGCATTGATGTTGAGCAGGATCCTCGCCCCGGCCCGGGCCTGCAAAGACGGCGGGCCGTCGGGGAGCCAGATGTCCTCACAGACCGAAACGCCCGTCGGGACTCCGGCGATGTCCCAGATGCGGTCGGGGTCGGATCCGGTCACGAAGTAGCGGTCCTCGTCGAAGACCCCGAAGTTGGGGAGATGGACCTTGTGATAGACACCGACGATCTCTCCATCGCGCAGCACCGCAGCGGCGTTGGCGACGCCCCGATCCTCTGAGTCGATTGCGCGGCTTCCGGGGCCCGAGGCGAAGTCGAGGAACCCAACAACGGTGGTGGTGCTCCCCGACGCCCGGGCCAAGCGACGCAGGGCCTCGACGTTGGCTTCGACGAAATCGCGTCTCAGCACGAGATCCTCGGGTGGATATCCCGGTATCGCCAGTTCGGGAAGGAGGACGACATCGGCATTCGCCGCCTCGGCGCGGCTCATCGCCTCAGATATCAACTGTTCGTTGCCCGAGAGGTCACCCACGGTCAGGTTCAACTGGGCTCCTGCGACCTTCATCGGCATGCCGCCACGTTACGCCGCACCTGTGCGATTGACGACGGTCATAGCCTGTGGCGTGTGACGGATAGCCAGAGGATCGCAGACCAGCTGGAGCGGGTCAGTCCACCGCTCGCCGAGGCATTGCTCCGGCAACCCGACCTGGTCGATGGTGCCCATGCGGGAGCGAGCGTGAGCGCTCGAGTTCAGGCTGCTCTCCTCCACGTCGCTATCGCCGACGTCCTCGGCACCGCCGATCTGGAGACGACCACGAGAAGCCTGTCCGACTCCATGGATCTCATCGTCGCTGACGAGCTCGCCGCAGTCACCGAGGAGATCTCCGAGCGTCACCCCATAGCCGCCGAGCTCGCGTTCGCGGTGATCGCAATGGGGAAATGGGGAGCCCGTGAGCTCAACTACTACTCGGACATAGACCTCGTGTTCGTTCACGAGGCAGCGCCCGGACGCGAGACGGAGGGCCGGGCGGCCGCCCTGGCGATCGCTTCCCGGCTCCTGGCAAGGCTGTCCACCCCGACATTCGACGGCCCGACGCTCAACGTCGACGCCGACTTGCGGCCGGAGGGCTCGATGGGCCCGCTCTCGAGGAGTCTCGAAGGGTACGCCGGCTACTACGAGCGGTGGAGCGAGGCATGGGAGCTCCAGGCCCTCCTGAAAGCACGTCACGCCGCCGGCGACCCCGACCTCGGGACCCGATTCCGGGCCCTCGCCGACAAGATCATCTGGGAAGAAGGTCTCGACACCGACGCGCTGCGCAGCATCCGTGCGCTGAAGAGCCAGGCGGAGGAGGGCTCTCCAACAAACGACATCAAACGATCGCGCGGGGGCATTCGTGACATCGAGTTCTCGGTCCAGATCCTTCAACTCGTCCATGGCCGGGTCGACACGGACCTTCGGGTCACCTCCACTCTCGGCGCGATCGCCGCCCTGCGGGACCACGGTTACATAGACGTCGAAGAGGCGGCGAAAATGGACGACGCGTATCGCTTCCTCCGGGACGTCGAGCACCGGCTGCAGTTACACGATCTCCGCCAGACCCACAGCATCCCGACGGACGCCGAGGGAAGAGAGTGGCTGGGACGCTCCCTGGGGTTCGCCAACAATCCCGCCGAGGAATTCGAGACCCGGCTCGCCGAAGTCCGGGCCAATGCACGTGATCTCCACGAACGTCTCTACTTCCGACCGATCCTCGACGCACTGGTGGGCTTGGACACGGCACGACTGACCCAGTCCGCCGCCGCCGTCAGGCTGGCAGCACTGGGATTCCGCAATGTGGTTGCGGCGACTCAGACGGTGAACGACCTGATGTCCGGAGTCAGTCGGCGGTCGATGGTGATGCACCAGATGCTGCCTCTTATGTTGGACTGGCTGTCGCAGTCACCCGACCCCGACCTCGGATTGGCGCAGCTCCGGTTGCTCCTCGCTCATTCCACTGATCATGCCGCCCTGATTCGCGTCCTCCAGACCAACCCGGTGGCCGGCGAACGACTGTGCACACTCCTCGGGACCGGCAAGTTGGTCGGCGATCTGATGGACCGTATCCCCGAGTTCGTGCCCCGTCTCGCCGACGACGATCTCCTCGCCAGGATCCGCGATCTCGACGACGCCACAACGCGGCTCATTCTGACCCTCGATGCCAGACCGGGACTAGAGGCCAGGATCGGGACGATTCGGAGATTCGTCCGACGCCGCAAACTCCGCATAGCGGCGCGGGACATCCTGGGCGTGGCCCCGCCGCAGGCGACCATCCATGCCCTCTCTGACAGCGCCGACGCCGCGGTTAGAGCTTCCCTCCACATCATCGCCGAGCCCGACGAGCCATTTGCGGTGATCGCCATGGGCCGATGGGGTGGTAGAGAGCTCTCATACGGGTCGGACATCGACGTGATGTACATCCACGGAGACGATACGAAGAGAGGGCTCGAGCTCGCCGCCGGGCTGGGGAGCGTCCTGGCGGAGCCCAACCGTCATGGCGATGCCTACGAAGTCGACGCCGGTCTTCGTCCCGAAGGGCGCAAAGGTCCGATGTCTCGATCACTCGCCTCTTACAAGCGGTACTACGAGGAATGGGTCGAACCGTGGGAGCTGCTGGCATTGGTCAAAGCCCGACCAGGGGGCGGCAATGAAGACCTCCTCGCTGAGTACTTCGAGATGATCGAGCCGGTCGTCTGGCGTCCGGAGCTCTCGAGGGAGACCGTTGGCGAGATCCGCCGAATCAAGGCGCGGGTCGAGTCGGAGCGAATACCGGCCAACGAGGACCCGGACTTCCATCTCAAGCTGGGTCCGGGAGGGCTCAGCGACATCGAGTTCGCTGTCCAACTGCTCCAACTGAGACATGGCGGCAAGATCCCCGAGCTCCGGCTCACCGGGACGTTCGAGACGCTCGATGCCCTCCGCGAGGCCAAGCTGCTCAAGCCCAGCGAGTTCCACGCGCTCCACGACGCCTACCTCTTCTGCACCCGGGTGCGTCTCCGTCTCCACCTGCAGAGCGGTCGGCCTTCAGACTCGCTCCCAATGGTGGCCGACGCCACATCGCGCCTTGCTGCGTCGCTCGGTTTCGACCGCAGCGGCGAGCTTCGTGAGCACTACCGCCGGTATACACGGAGGGCACGGCGAACCTTCGAAACGATCTTCTACGAGTGACTGCTCGGGGTTAGGCTCGCCGAATGCCCGCTTTGGAGGACATATCAGGGCTGGTGGCGGAGGTGATACCGACGGTGATCGACCTGCGACGCCAGCTCCACACCCAACCCGAGCCGGCACATCGTGAGTTCGTCACGACCGACATGGTTCGGTCCGCACTGGAGACCGAAGGTCTCGAGTTTCGGACCAGGGGCGAGAAGACCGGCGGGTGGGTCGACGTCGGCGCCACTCCCAAGGTGGGATTCCGGGCCGATCTCGATGCCTTGCCCATCGTGGAGCCGACGGACAATTCTCCCCGCTCGGCCAACCAAGGATGGATGCATGCCTGCGGTCACGACGCCCACACCGCGATCGCGGTGGGTCTGGCGACGATCCTCCATCGACTCGCCCCGGATATCGGGGTGAGGTTCCTGTTCCAGCCCGGTGAGGAATCGAACCCTGGAGGGGCCATCGAGTTGGTGGCGGAGGGTGCGGTCACCGGGCTCGACAGTCTCATCGCTTTTCATGTCGATCCTTCCCTGCGGGTCGGGCGCATCGGGGCGCGGGTCGGACCGATCACCGGCAGCGCCGACAGCTTCACCATCGAGGTCCACGGGCCGGGAGGGCACACGTCCCGTCCCCATCGAACCGTCGACCTGGTCGACGCCGCCTCGAGAGTTGTGACCGGACTGACGACAGCGGTCCGTCGGTCGGTCGACGCCCGCTCGGCGTTGGTGATCGCTTTCGGTTCGATCCACGGAGGAGATGCCCCCAACGTCATCCCCACCGAAGTGGTGATGACAGGAACGGTCCGCACCCTCGACCCGGCCCTCTGGGACGTCCTGCCCGGCCTGATCGACAAGGCGCTCGGATCGATTCTCGCCCTGCCCGGCGCCGGTTACACGATGGACTATCAGCAGGGGATACCACCGGTGGTCAACGACGAGTTCGTGATCGAGACCACGACTGTGGCGATCGAATCGACGATCGGAGCCGGAACGGTGGTGCCCACGGCACAGTCGATGGGGGGCGAGGACTTCTCGAACTACCTGACCGTCACCCGAGGCGCCCTCCTCCGATTGGGCACGGCATCGGGGGGTGGGGACCTCCACTCTGCCGGTTTCAGGCTCAACGAGGAATCGATTCCGATCGGCCTCCAGGCGGGTGCCGCCGCCCTCCTCGCCCTCGTGGACGCCAGCCGAGGAGACGGCTGAGTCGGCTGGAAGCCATCGCTACGCCGGGTTTACCATCCCCGTGTGGAGATCGACCAGGAGTATCCCCCCGGCTACGTGCCCCACATCGGGCAGAGCCGGCAGTACTGGCGTGACATCATCCTCGGCGTCAACGACGGCCTGGTCTCGATATTCCTCCTCGTGGTCGGCGTCGTCAGCGGCGGGCTCTCCCAGCAGCAGGTCCTGCTGACCGCAACTGCCGGCGCGATAGCCGGAGCGGTCTCGATGGCCGCCGGCGAGTACCTCGCCACCAAGTCCCAGGATGAGGTGCTCGACGCGGAACTGGAGCTGGAGCAGACTCACATCCGCAAGTTCCGTGAGATGGAACTGGGACAGCTGCGTGGCTTCTTCACCGAGATGGGGGTCGAAGACGACCATCTCGACGGGGTCATGGCCGGATTCGTCGACAACGACGAGGCCCTGCTCAACGCGATGGGTGCCCTCGAGTTCGGGATCGTCGACTCCGAGCGGCGCTCCCCCTACCGCGCCATGGCTGTTTCCGGGGGCTTGTTCGTCCTCGGCTCGCTGCCCTCGGTGCTCCCCTTCGCCATTGCCGGCAATGTGACCACGGCGATGGTCTGGGCGACCCTGCTTTCGCTGATCGCACTGTTTGCGGTGGGCGTGGTGAAGGCGTATGTCGCCAGGACCTCATGGATCAGGTCGGGGTTCGAGAATCTGATCGTCGCAGGAGTCGGTGGTGCCATTGCCTGGGCGATCGGGCGGATCTTCGACGCCAACGTGGCGTGAGGGACGCCAGTGCTCGCGCTGGTTTCTGTTAATGCACGTGTTACCCAGCCGAAATAGAAATCTCGCTAGCATGCGCTTGCAATAGTTAGCACTTAGCTGTATGCTTACATCAGATGAACGAGAGCAAGCACGGCGACCTGGGTGAGTTCATCCGAACCCAGCGAGAGCGGGCGAACCTCTCCCTCCGGAGACTGGCGGAGAGTGCGGGAATCTCAAACCCGTATCTCAGCCAGATCGAAAGGGGGATTCGCAAGCCCTCGGCCGAGATTCTCAAGAATCTCTCCCGTGCCCTCGAGATCTCGTCCAACACTCTGTACCGCAGAGCAGGACTGATCGACGAGGAGTTGCCGCCGCCGACGGTGTTCGAGGCGATTGACAGTGACGAACGCCTGACGAGCGAGCACAAGAGAGTGCTTCTCGACATGTACCGGGCTCTGGCCCGGCCAGAAGAAGAGATGTCAGAACAGGAACAGGAGTAATAGAGATGCAAGCCAAAAGCGTTCTGTATGCAGCTGTAGGTGCACCCGTCGTTGCCGCCCGGAAGGTCTCCGGTCAGGTGAACGAGCTCAAGGGGAAGGTCTCGAAGGAGACCTCCAACTACAGCGAGGTCGCCAACAAGGCGATCGACGGCTGGGCCGTCGAAGGCGAGAAGGTCGTCTCCGGCATTCGCGAAGGAAAGGTCGTCGAGGAGATCACCCAGAAGGTGGATCTCGACCAGGCCAAGGAGCAGGTCAGCAAGCTGCGCGACCAGCTCGAGGACATGCTCGCCACATGGCGTCAGTCCTTCCGTCCCGAGAAGGCCGAGGCGGTCGAGGCTGCCAAGACCCCCGCTGCCAAGCCGGCCGCAAAGCCGGCTGCCAAGAAGCCGGCCGCCCCCAAGGCGACCGCCAGCAAGACTTCTGCCGCCAAGACGACCAAGTCGTCGACGGCTGCGAAGACGAGCCCAGCGAAGTCGACCGCTAAGGCCAAGACTTCCTGAGCTCACTCCTCCTCACAGAAGAAAAGGGGCCCCTCGGGGTCCCTTTTCTTATTGGCTCTTGTCTCGTTTCAGCCGCGACCCGCCCGAAGGGACCCGGCGGCGTTCTAGCTGATCGACGGCTCGAGCTCGGTGGCGGCCTCGATCCAACCCACGACCATTCCCTCTGTGGGCAGCCGGTCGACCACCTTCTGCGACCCGTTCATTCCGATGATCTTGGCGAGGAGGGCCGTCGGGTTGCGACGACGCAGGTCACGCAGGGTGTCGACCCCCGCCTCGACCAACATAGCCGCATACTCGGCCCCCACGCCGCGTACCCGGAGAAGGTCGGCGTGGTGAACCCATAGCTGGAGGTCCTTGGGGCTGATTCCGGTTTCTTTGGACAGTTGGGTGCGACCACGTCTGGTATCGGCCTGCTCGATGAGCGCTTTGGAGGTCCTGACCCCCGCCTTTCTCAACTTGGTCGCCTGCCGATGATCGATACCAGCGACTTGATCGATCCGCGCCATCTCGCCCTTCTGTCTCCCTGTTCAGACCGTGACCCGAATATAGACCACGCGTCGCCCCTCGAATCAGGCCAGATGCCTCGGTTGCATTTCGGCGACATCCGCCTCGGTGTCGACATCACGAGGGCTGGTCTCCGAGAACCACACTTCGTTCACCCACTCCGGATGCGCCTGCCACAGACGCTGCGCCCCTTCGTCTCCCTCCAGCGACATCACCCGGGCCCAGAGCGATCGGTCGACGATGACCGGGTTCCCCCAGTTGTATCGATATTTGGGAATGGTCACAGGGCGCCCCTCTTTGGCGTGTGATGTGAGAAGGGCTTCGACGATGGAACCGGATACATCCGGCTGGTCGCCGATGACCACCAGGGCCTGGTCACAGCGCGACAATCGGGTCAGGGCGTCGAGTCCGACCCGCAGTGAGGAGGCGATGCCCTCCTCCCATTCGAGGTTCTCGATCACGTACGCCTCGCCTAGGTCGGTCTCTTCGAGAATGCGATCGGCGTCATGGCCCAGTACTACCCAGACTTCGTCCACGGGGAACTCGCTGGTTCGGGAGACGACGTGACCCAGCAGGTTGGAGTCACCCCATGGTTCGAGTTGCTTGGGCCGACCCAGGCGCTTCGAGCCGCCGGCAGCGAGAACGACGGCGGCGGTGGACATGACACGAATGTAGTGCAGTCCAGTTCAGGCGGGGACGGCGACCGGGAAGCGGGTGAGAGCTCCTATGCCCTCACGATCGAGCGGTGAAGCGACCGAGATCTGGAACACCTTGCCTCCGGCGGCGACCGCGGCATCCATCACCGCGGCGACGACGTCGTCGACGGCGAACAAGTCGGCTCCGCAGACGGGACAGGACACCCCGGTCCTGCTCAGGTGGCCACACACGTCGCACATCGCCCCCGGCCTGGCGTACGGCCCGGCGACCACGAGGGTGTCGATCGCCTGGGCGTTGGCGGCGGCGATGACGTCGACGAGACCCAGCAGTGCGTTCCCGCCGCTCCAAGCGGTGTCACACACCCGACCGGCCAGGGCGCCCTGTCGTTGCCTCCTCACCTGGCGATCCATCTCGGCCACCTCGGCCCGAAGCGACACAGTGGAGACCGCCTGAGGGCTGGTCGTGAATGTCTGGCGGGGAAGTCGGGTCAGGTACGGGTGGAGGTGTCGGGTGATCTCATCGATCGTCTCCTCCTGGCTGCCCAGCACGAGGTAATCGAACGGCCGCTCCATGTGACGCTCGAGCAGCCGCTCCCCGGCCTCACGCCACAGCTTCGAGCTCGCCTCGTCGACCCGACCTCGGACGTTGTGCTCCTCGTACCCGGAGAAGCCCCCCCAACTCCTGTTCCCTACGTCTATGTCGATCAGGTCTTCGAGTTCGTCGACCAGACCCTCCACCGCCACGAATGTCCTCGCCTTGGACGTGTCGGCCACCAGGATTCCGCATCGCAGCGCCCGAGGACTGGCGCGCAGCGGGCGCAGGTAGGGCCGTGGACCGAGAGAGGAGACATTCCGCACGGGGTGCCCGAGGGTCTCGAGCACGAAGATGTCATCGAGCGCCGACGCGAAGATCGCGTACCCGGGCGCCGAGTCCAACTCGAACTGATCGGCGAGGTCACGGATGCGCTCCCCGTCGGACCGCACGCTCTTCTGGACGTCGCGTCCCAGGCCACCGGCCTTCTCCCTGACTTGTTTCACCAGATCGGTGAGCAAGGCGGCAAATCCGCCCGGACTGGGCCGCCCCGCGTACACGGAGATGAGCGAACCCTGGGGGCTTCTCAAGTCGTCGATGCGATCGCCCTCCAACTGAACCTCCGTGGGCACCTAGCGGAGACCTGTCCTATCGCCAGCGAACCTACACATCGGCCGGTGGTGACGTCACAGAGCTTTCATCAGCTCGACCGTCAGCTCCTCCTGGACCCATCCCAGGTAGTCCATGACCTGTCGCCCCTCATCGGAGATGCGTTCATGATCCTCCTCCACATCGATCCCCAGTCGTGCCCCGAGAGCCAGTCGCGCCTCGTTGAGGACCCGCAGAACGGCGTTGGCGTCGTCATCGTCCAGCACGACCGAACCGTCGGACTCGATGACCTTCTGAAACACGGTCCGATCGAACCGTCGAGCAGCGTCGAGATCTTCCCCCATGAGGCGCCACCATTCGACGTTGGCCTCTGGGTCGTCGAGGTACACAGGAACTCGAAGGCGGTCAGCGGCCGGATCTGCGCCCGGGGCCCCGATCCCGGCGAGCATCGGGAGAACGTCGCCGAGAAAGATTCGCTCTTCGGCGCTGAACTGCGCCTTGATGCCGCCACGAACCGTCTTGAAGTGGGTCATTGCTCCACCGTGGCCCAGAGACCGTGGTTGTGGAGCCGGAAGCAATCGAGCTCGGCTTTTTCACGCGGCCCGTCCGAGACGATGGCCCGACCTTCGTGGTGGACCTGCAGCATGAGCTCGGTGGCTTTCGGTTCGTCATAGCCGAACAGCTTGCGGAACACATAGACCACATAGCGCATCGTGTTCACCGGGTCGTTCCACACGACGACCTGCCATGGCCGATCGATGTCGAGGGCGTCGTCGCTGTCGGGGACGATGACCGGGGTGGGCTGGGCTGGCATGGCGCGTTGACAACCATACGTCGCATCAGGTTCTCTACTCCACACGACCGACGTCGGGGCGAATCGGTCGACTCCATCCCTGGCCGTCAGGGCGATGTTGAACCGCTGCGACGGTTACACACACTCACCGCCCCGGCGAGGTCCGGGTCGGTCCAGGGGATCCGGCTCGAGGGGAACGGCTCGCCGACACCCTCGAACCGCCGCACGGGGTCGGGGAACTCGGCGACACCATGGTCCCGGACGCACTCCGCGAACTCCTCGAGGTTGGCCTGCACAAGCGACTCCAGTTCGGCATCAGCCGAAGTGTTCAACAGCCCTGCGATCAGGGGCGAGCATCGACTCAAAGCCGCGCCTACAGCCGGATCGGTGAGGTCGATATTGGTCATGGCGCGCGCCATCATCGGCCTCCCCCGTCCGTCGAAGGTGATCTCGGGGATGATCACCCCTTCGGCGGCAAGGCATTCCCGGTAGCCGGACAGGCTCGTGGGTGCCACCGGAACGGTCGTCGACGACGTTGTCGACGAAGGTGCAGGGTCTTCACCTTCCACTGGTGACGGACGATCGGCACCGGCGGCGCACGCACTGAGGACCAGCACCGAGGCCGGGAGGAGGATCGCCACTCGCCGGATCTGACGTCCCATCTAGGGCCGTGTTACAAGCCGTCGGCCAGGATCATGGCGATGTCCCGAACCGGGACGTCGTCCCTTCCCAGCTCCTTCACGCCATCGTCGAGCATCACGAAGCAGAACGGACAGGCGACGGCGATCTCGTCCGCATCGGTCCCGAGAGCTTCCTCGGCTCGTTCGATGTTGACCTTCTTCCCGGTCTGCTCCTCCATCCAGAACCGGGCCCCACCGGCACCGCAACAGAGGGCTCGAGTGCCATGACGCTCCATCTCCACCACCTGATTCCCCGACCCTCCGAGAACCTGCCTGGGGGCGAGGTAGACATCGTTGTGTCGGCCCAGATAGCAGGCGTCGTGATAGGCGATCTTCTTGACCTCACCGTTCTGCTTCCGGGGCTCGTCGATCCGGCCCTGGGCGAGTAGCTCTGCCAGCATCTGACTGTGGTGGACCACTTCGTACTCACCACCGAACTGCGGGTACTCGTTGGCCAGGGTGTTGAAGCAGTGGGCACACTGCGTGATGATCTTGATCACGCCGAGCTCGGCGAACGTCTCGATGTTCTGCAGGGCGAGTTGCTGGAACACGAACTCGTTGCCGGACCGACGCGCCGGATCACCGTTGCATAGCTCTCGCTGGCCGAGGATCGCGAAGTCGATCCCGGCCCTGTGCAGCAGACGAGCCAGCGAGACCGAGACAGCCGTGTTCCGATCGTCGAACGACCCGGCACAGCCGACGAACCAGAGATACTCAGCTGAGTCGACCCCGTTCTGGCCGAAGATCGGGAGCTCGAAGTCGAGCTCCTTGGTCCAATCGGCGCGCGCCTGCTGGCTGAGACCCCACGGGTTGGACTGGTTCTCCATCGCCACGAACGCCTTCCCCAGCTCCGAAGGGAAGTCCGACTCCATGAGAGTGAGGTATCGACGCATGTCGGTGATGCGATCGAGGATCTCGATGTCGACGGGACAGATCTCGTCACAGGCCCGGCACGTCGTGCAGGCGAACACCTCTTCGGGTCGAATCCGTTCGAACAAGGACCCGGCGCCTTCGAGGACGGCGGTGGTAGTGACCGGGGCGGCCACCCCGGCAAGCGACGCCGCCACCTCTCCGGACTTGAGGACTATCTCACGAGGGTCGAGCGGCTTGCCGGTGATGTTCGCCGGGCATACCGACGTGCATCGACCGCAGATGGTGCACGCGTCGGTGTCGAAGATCTGCTTCCAGGTGAGATCGGTGGCGACACTCACCCCGATCGTCTCGATGTCGTCGGCCTCCATGAGGTTTGGCATCGGACGCATCGCCCCCTTTGGCCGGTCGTGTGCAGAGAGGAAGAGATTCGCCGGCGAGGTGAACATGTGGCGCAGCTTGGTCAGCGGCAGGACCACGAGGAATGCGAGGAACGTCAGCACGTGTGTGATCCAGAGGAACCGGTGCCAGTCGGAGGCGTTGGCAGGGTCGAACAGGAATGAGATCGGGTAACCCAGGAAGGACCACACCTCGAACTCGGGGCGGCCGTCCAGTGAGATCCGGGCGCCTTCGACGAGGAGACCCGTGACTCCGATCGAGGCGAGTGTAAGGAGAATCAAGGTGTCCTGGGGGGTCGTCTTCGAACGAAGCCGCCACGGTCGGAGGCCGTACCGAATGGCCAGCGCCGCGACGAGACCACCGAGGTAGATCAGACCCGCCAGGTCGAGGATCGCCGAGTACCCCTCATAGAACCCACCCTTGAGGAACTTGAAGTCGGCGGGGAGGAGGTGGTCGATCTCCAGCG
>DASTOM010000004.1:0-29211 GCA_035762545.1 Acidimicrobiia bacterium | reverse complement strand
CTGGAGCGAACCTGGCCTCTGGACATCGTCCCCCGCATCATCTCGGCAACAGAATGGGCCCATCTCGAGAGTGGCCTGGAGCAGCGGGTCCGCGCCCTCAATGCATTCCTCGACGACCTCTATCAGGGTGAGCAGGCCGCGATCAGAGAAGGGGTGGTGCCCCGATGGTTGGTGGAGTCATCTTCGGGATACCTTCCCGAGGTCGGCGGCATCCACGTGCCTCCCGGGGGACGCTGTGTCATCTCCGGAATCGACCTGGTCAGGGATGGCGATGGCGTGTTCCGGGTGTTGGAGGACAACCTCCGTGTACCCAGCGGGATCTCCTATGTACTGGAGAATCGCGTCGCGATGACCCGGGTCCTGCCCAAGGCCTTCTCTCGATACCGGGTGAAGCCGGTCGCCGATTTCGGAGCGAACCTGCTGGCCACCCTCCAGTCCCTCGCCCCCGACGGAGTCGAGGATCCCACCGTGGTCGTCCTCACCCCTGGGGTCCACAACTCGGCGTACTTCGAGCACGCCTTCCTTGCACGGCTCATGGGGGTAGAGCTCGTTGAAGGGCGAGACCTGGTCGTCGACGAGCGGGTGGTCTACATGCGCACCACCCGTGGGCTCGATCGGGTCGATGTCATCTACCGGCGGGTTGGCGACGAGTTCCTCGACCCGGTGGTGTTCCGTCCCGACGCGCTGCTCGGTGTCCCCGGCCTCATGACTGCGGTGCGGGCGGGGAGCGTCAGTATCGCCAACCCCGTCGGAAATGGCGCCGCCGATGACAAGGGGATCTATCCCTACGTTCCCAGGATGATCGAGTATTACCTGGGTGAGCAGCAGATCCTGCCCAACGTCGACACGTACCTCCCTTGGGAGCCCGACGAGATGGACTACGTGATCGAGAACATCGAGCGTCTCGTGGTCAAGCCTGTAGCCGAGGCCGGTGGCAAGGGCATCGTCTTCGGTCCGGGGTCAGACGAGAGAGCCCTCGATGAGGTCAAGCGCAACCTCCGCGCCGACCCTCGAGGCTTCATCGCCCAGGAGGTCATTCAGCTCTCGACCCACCCCACATTCACAGACGAGGGCCTGGCTCCGAGGCACATCGACCTGAGACCATTCGTGCTCTCCGGGCGTAACGGGATCACTGTCGTACCCGGAGGGCTCACCAGGGTGGCTTTGAGGGAAGGCTCGCTGGTCGTGAACTCCTCACAGGGTGGCGGCTCCAAGGACACCTGGGTGTTGATCGACTGATGCTGTCCCGTCACGCTGAGAATCTCTTCTGGATCGGACGTTATGTTGAGCGCGCCGAGGACACCGCGCGTCTCCTGGATGTCACGTACCACGGTGTCCTCGAAGCGGGTTCCGAGCGCCCGGCTGCAGAGGTCTGGCTGGAGTGTCTCGAGATGCTCATGCTCGAAGATGAGGGCATAGAGGAGATCGGCGGCGAGACCGTCGGAGAGCGGCTGATCGCCGATCGGTCGGAGCCAGGATCGCTCGTCTCGATAGTCGGCAAGGCACGGGAGAACGCGCGGACAACGAGAGAGCTGCTCGCCAGCGAGGTATTCGAGGCCATCAACGACCTGCATCTGCACCTGGTGGCGACCGACCTGGTCACGCTTGCCCGCGAACGGCCGTACGAGGTGTTGCGCAGGGTCAAGTCATCGTGTCAGGCGGTGAACGGATCGGTCGATGCCAGCATGCCCCGAGGTGAGGGCTATCGGTTCTTTCTGATCGGGCAACGCCTGGAGCGAGCCCTCATCACCACCCGGGTGCTACGGGTGTGGCATCGTCGCGCCCTCGAGCTCGGCGCCCAGGCGGCGTTCAGCGAGTGGGTGAGACTGCTCAGGTCGGTGTCGGCATACGAGGCGTACCTCCGCACGTTTCGGGCAGCCATAGAGGAAGCGAATGTGATGGCATTCCTGCTCCAATCCCCGGATTTTCCGCGCAGCGTGCTGCACTGCCTTCGCATGGTGGAGAACCTGCTCGACGAACTCGGCATGGGAGAGGTCGGCGCACCCGTTCGCCGCAGTGCCGGCCGACTCCGCAGCGAGGGTGAGTTCGCCGACCTGTCCCGTATGACCGGATCCGATCTCGATGGCCACCTCCAGTCCCTGGAAGCCGGCGTTCTGCAGATGGCCGGTGACGTGGAGAAGGCCTTCTTTCGGCCGGCCGGGCCCGTCTTCATGCACAGTTACGAGGCGTTCTGATGGAGATCTCACTCCGGTACGTGACCCACTTCATATACGCCGAGCCGGTGTGGGAATCGCACAACTCGCTCCGGGCCAGACCCAGCGACGGCGACGGACAGACCCTCCTCGATTATCGGGTGATCATCGACCCCGCCGTGCCCGTGTACTCGTACCAGGACAACTGGGGAACCCATGTCGACACATTCGACATACCCCAGCCCCACTCCGAGCTGGTGGTGACGGCGGCGGCGAGAGTGGCCACGACCGCGCCCCCGTTGCCCATGTCGGGCCCGCTCGCCGGCACCGCGGAGATGACGTACATCGAGGACGGCTGGCGGTTCCTCCAGGCGACACGCCACACCGCGTGGGGCGAGGACGTTGCCCTGGCCGCCAAGGAGGCCTTGGGAGCTTCCATCGACGTGGTGGAGATCGTCAACTCCATCGAGGACTTGGTGAGAGACACCATCGAATATCGGCCCGGCGCCACCGAGATCGGTGTCGACATCAACCGACTCTGGATGAATCGGGTCGGTGTGTGTCAGGACTTCGCACACCTCACCATCGCCATGCTCAGGTCGGTCGGGATTGCGTCGCGCTATGTGTCTGGATACTTCTACGCCTCCGACCCCACCGACAGCCGGAGCTCCGAAACCAACGAGATAGTGGTGGCGACGCATGCATGGGTCGAGGTGGCGGTCCCGGAGTGGGGCTGGTGGGCTATCGATCCCACCAACGCATCGCCGGTGGGGGAGCGGCACGTGAAGATCGGCCACGGCAGGGACTACGACGATGTGACGCCGCTTCGGGGCGTCTACTACGGCGAGAGCGAGCACCAGCTGGCCGCCGAAGTGACCATGTCGACATCGCGCATCGTGAGGGAGGCCGTACCCGAGGTGGATGTCCGCCACCTGGCCGAACAGCAGTAGCGCTAACGCGCCGGGGCGGGGACTCGTCGCCCGGTGAGACTCTTCACGAACAATGTGGCGAAGAACAGGACGATCGGCACCACCGCCATGGTGGCTGAGCCCGAGGTGTTGGCGTGATAGCTGATCATCAGTCCCAGAGCCACACTGAGAACCCCGATGAAAGCGGCCGTCGCCATCATCGCCGGCACCCGGTGGACCACCAGGGCTGCGGTCGCAGCAGGGCCCACCAACAACCCGAATACGAGCAGGGTCCCCACTGTCTGAAAGGATCCAACGATGCTCAGGGTGATCAGGGTGAGCATCGCGATGTGGGCCACCCGTGGTCGAAGACCGAGCAGTTGCGCCTTCTGTTCGTTGAACGAGAGGGCGAGGAACGGCCGATAGAGGATTGCCGTCGCCACGAGCGAGATGGCGAGAAGCACAGCCAGCATCGTGAGGTCGGCGCCCGTGACGCCAAGTGCGTCGCCGAACAGGATCGCGGTGAGGCTGCCGGTGTAGGAGTCGGTCCTCGAGATCAGGATCACCCCAAGACCCAGCATCCCGACGAAAAGTAGACCGATCGATGTGTCCTCCGAGAATGCGGTCTGACGGTGGACGAGGTTGATACCGGCCAGCATCACCCCCGCTGCGAGGATGGCTCCAACGAGCACGTTGAAGTCGAACAGGATCGCCAAGGCGATTCCGGGAACGACACCGTGCACCAGTGCGTCCCCGAGGAATGACATCCCGCGGATCACGACCCAGGTGCCGACGAGGGCGAGAACGACCGCGGCGAGTGCACCGCCGATCAGGGCTCTCTGCTGGAACGCGAGTTGAAAGGGTTCGACAATCCAGTCCACGGGGCCAGAAGCTACCTGCGGCACGTCAGCTCAGTGCGGAGCCGATCCTTCGGGCGTTCTCTGTGAGCATCCCGATGAGGGTCCCAGCTGGTCCGTCTGCGGGTCCGAGCGACTCGGTGTAGAGCTCGACGATCTCGATCTCATGGCCAACCTCAGCAGCCACCGCCTCGGCCAGGTCGCTCGACTGGCTGGTCTCGGTGAAGATCGCTGACACGTTCTCGGTATTGATCACATCAACGAGGGCGGCGAGCTCTGACGAACTCGGGTCACCGAGGGTCGACCCTCCCGGGATGACGACGCCGACCACTTCGAAGTCGTATGCCCGGGCGAAGTACCCGAGGGAGTCGTGGTTGGTCACCAGTTTCCGAGAATCCGGGGTCACCGGGTCGAGCAAGAGGGATATCTCGAGATTCGCCTCCGTGAGACTCTTGGAATAGGCCGCAGCGCGCGCTGGCCAGTCGACCGTGTCGTCGATGGCCGTCAGGCTTTCCGCGATCAGCACCGACGCAGAGGCGACTCGGGTGGGGTCGAACCAAACGTGGGGATCCAGGTCTCCATGTTCGGGGCCCTCCTCTTCCTCGTGCTCTCCGTGTTCTTCGTGCTCGGCGAACGCGATCGGGTCCAGCTGTGAGGCGAGTTCGAGGACGTTGGCGCCATCGCCTTCGGCCGTCTCGAGAAGATCTGCCAGCCCCTCTTCGAGACCAAGTCCGTTGCTCACCACGAGATCGGCCTCGCCGATACGCGCTACCTGCTGGGGAGTGGGTTGGTAGTCGTGGGCGTCGGCGCCGCGGGGGATGAGGACTTCGACGACGGCATCGTCGCCAACGATCTCGGAGACGACATCGCCCCAGACCGAGGTCGTCACGACGACATCGAGTGAGTCGGAGCTGGATCGACCGCCTCCTCCACACGCCGTCGCCAGCATCGCGAGAAGCAAAGCGACTATTCTCGATTTGTTCCTGGAAATGAGACTCGTTATCATGCTAATGAGAATCATAACCATTTCCTTGGGATGAGGGCAAAAGGCAACGATGACCAAGACGACTCTCGAACGCGAGATCGAGCTCAGGCTCTTCGAGAAAGAGGTTCGGTACACCAAGGGACGCCGCGCCGTCGTTGCCGCCCTGGCCGCAGCCTCCGGGCCGATGTCCGCTGCCGAGCTTGCCGATGTCGTCGATGTTCCTTTGTCGTCTCTCTACCGGACGCTCTCGGTACTCGAGGAGTCAGGAGTCGTGGACCATCACCTGGGCGCAAAGGGTCTGACCAGGTATGAGCTTGCCGAATGGCTGGCGGGACACCATCACCACCTGGTTTGCGTCGGCTGTGGCTCCGTCGAGGACATCGAGATCCCGGCGCTTCAGGAGGAGAGTGTGCGGGAGCTGGTGCGACAGATTGCCGCGTTGGCGTCATTCCATCCCAGCGACCACGCCCTCGAGATCGAAGGCACGTGCGTCAAGTGCGCCTGAGGCCAGCCGTGTCCGCCACAGGGCTCTCCGTGAGACATGGATCGACCGTGGCTTTGGCCGCATCGGACTTCGTGATCCCGGCGGGCGGGATCGTCGCCGTCATCGGCCCCAACGGCTCCGGCAAGTCGACGTTGCTCAACGTGATCGCCGGCCTGATCACACCCGACACCGGATCGATCGAAGTGGGCGCCGAGCCTTCCCGGATTTCCTACGTCATGCAGGCCACGAAGGTCAACGAGAACCTCCCAGTGACCGTCCGCGAGGTGGTGGCCATGGGCAGATACTCCTCACTGGGCCCCTACCGCCGGATGGGCGTCGATGACCGCGCTGCGATCGACGAGGCCATGGAGCGTATGGAGATAGCCGAGATCGGCGGTCGGCACATCCAGGACCTCTCAGGGGGACAGAGACAGCGCGTCTTCGTTGCCCAGGGACTCGCCCAGGGCCACGACATGCTCCTTCTCGACGAGCCGCTCACCGGGATCGATCTCACCACTGCTCAGGCCATCGACGACGTCATCCATGCCGAGACTTCGGAGGGTTGCACGGTGATCATGACCACACACGACCTGAGCGAGGCCAGTCTCGCCGACTTTGTCGTACTCCTCTCGGGGAGAGTCGCTGCGTATGGTCTCCCCGGCGACGTGCTGGTCGAGGAGAATCTCGTAGGTGCCTATGGTCAGGCGCTCCTACATGTCGAAAAAGGCCGTCTCTTCCTGGACGATCCTGCCCACCAGCCAGTCGACGGGCGACACTCGCACCGCGAGCGGTCCATCCACACTGAATCAGACCCGGTCGGGCGTCACGGCGACTGAGTCGACGTCTCCCGACGGCGGGCGGAGGATCGTTCCGACATCGATCAGATCTGATGCGTACGGTTGTTTTCGTTCGACAACCGAAAGGAGACAAGAGTGTCGTTCTGGGACAGCCTGGTAGAGCGGCTGCAGCAATTGGGCGAGCTCATCGTGGAGTGGGGGATTCTCATCCTCGCCGCGATTCTCGTCCTCATCGTCGGCCGCTGGTTGATCGGGCTCATCCGGACCTGGACAGAGAAGCTGCTGAGCGCCGGGTTCCTCGAACCCGTCTGGAAGAGGTCTGGTGTCTCGGCCGCGCTCGCAAACACCGATCAGACGCCGGCTTCGATCGTTGCCACGATCGTCTACGCCTACCTGATGGTCGGTCTGTTCTTGATCGTGACCCGGATTCTCCGGATAACCACGATCGAGAATCTTCTCGAGCGGCTCCTCGCATGGATACCTCTCATCGTCCTCGCCGCTGTGATCGTGATCATCGCCGCGGCCATCGCCAATTGGACCGCCAATCTGGTGAGGCCCTTCGCCGAGGAGACAGGCGTGGGTTGGCTGGCGAGGCTGGTGCAGATCGGCATCATCCTCTTTGGCGTCCTCTTCGCCCTCGAGTTGCTGCGGATCCAATTCGCCGAGGACATTGTCAAGATCCTGTTCATCGCCGCTGGTGCCGCATTCGCGATCGCCTTCGGTGTGGGTGGCATCGACACCGCAAAGAAGTGGTGGGCCAAACACGGAGAGCCCAGCGACCTGGGAACACGGGCGCCGAGCCCTCCGCCTCCGCCGCCCCCGCCAACTCCGGCGGGTCCCGGGGGCCCGGGAAGCCCTCCCACCACCTGATCCGACAACGAGACGCAGAGACAGGCCCTTCGGGGCCTGTCTCCAATTGGTGGCCAACCGGGACACACGCACAGGTACCGTTTCCCGCCCATGGCCGAGATACGAAACCTAATTGTCGACGACATCGATCTGTTCCGGGCCCGTCTTTCCCGCGGCTTCGGTCGAGACCTGGACTCCGATCCCGAATCGCGTTCTCGTTTCGATGCGATCTTCGAGCTCGATCGCACCTTTGCCGCATACGACGGCTCCGACATCGTGGGCACCGCTGCCGCGTTCTCTCTGGGTTTGACGGTTCCGGGCGGTGGGAGCGTCCCTATGGGAGGGACCACAATCGTTTCAGTCCAGCCGACTCATCGGCGTCAGGGGGTGATGCGTGGCCTCATGACCCGTCACCTCGAGGAAGTGCGGGAACATGGAGACCCCGTGGCCGGGCTCTGGGCATCGGAGAGCTCTATCTACAGGCGCTTTGGCTTCGGTCCGGCCACTCACAGGTTCAGCGCCGAGATGCTGTCGGGGAGGGTCGACTTCCTCGAGCCGGCGGACCCCGGTGGGATTCGCCTCGCCGAGCGGGAAGAGGCGGAGAAGGCCGTACGCAGTGTCTACGAGACCGCCCGCTCCACCACCCCGGGAATGCTCACCCGCGGCGACGAATGGTGGGACTACAGGGTCTTCGCCGACGTCGAGTCCTGGAGGGGTGGGAAGTCAGCACTCCGCTACGCGATCTATGAGGCCGACGGCGAGCCACATGGCTATGCGATGTACCGGCAGAAAGCCAAATGGGACGACTATGCCGGTGATGGTGAGGTGTCCATTCAGGAGATCGTCACCACCGACCCGGACTCGCACCGCGGCCTCTGGTCATACCTCACGAGCATCGACCTCTTCCCCAACGTCGAGTACTGGAATCTCCCTCTCGACGATCCGCTGCCGGCCATGCTTCGAGCCTCGCGTGCAGTGAAGTTGAACCTGGGAGACTCGCTGTGGGTGAGGCTCATCGATGTCGGTCGGGCTATCGAGGCCCGTTCCTTCGCCGACGACGGGGTGGTCACCTTCGAGGTGGCCGATCCGGTGTTCGCCGACGCCGGCGGTGTCTTTCGATTGGTCGTCGAGGGTGGGGAGGCGTCATGCGAGAGGGTTACCTCGTCACCAGAACTCGAACTCTCAGCGGATGCCCTCGGAACGCTCTACCTGGGTGGTGGCGACGCCATTCAACTGGCCCGGGCCGGTCGTATCAGTGGTGGCCAGGGCCCGGTCACGACGCTACATCGCATGTTTCGGGGCGACATCCAACCCTGGTGCAACGAGATCTTCTGATCGGGCTCAGCAGGCGACCGACTGGTAGGAGACCTCTGGCCTCCAAACACCGGCGGTGCCACAGTGGCAGACGAAGTGGGCCATCATCCCCGAAGGGGTGGACACCAGATCGGTGATCGCCTCGGTCGGCAACAGGACCTGGCTTCCATGTGAGTCACAGTATGGCGCAAACATCAGCTCCTCCTCGTAATGAGCTAACGGCTTATCACCCCTTACGCTACCGGAGCACAGGTAATGAGTCAAGGCTATTTTGGACATTACAGAAATCGTCTGGCGAATCTGTCGGTGCGGGTGGATAATCTCCGATCCGCATAGGGGTAGGAACTGAAGAAGGAAACATGAGCCAGGTGATCGAGGCGACCGGCCTCGTCAAGAGATATGGAGAAGTGGTGGCCCTGGACGGTCTCGACCTCTCCGTCGAGGAAGGCACGATCTTGGGACTGCTCGGCCCCAACGGCGCCGGCAAGACGACGGCAGTGTCCATCCTCACCACCTTGTTGATCCCCGATGAAGGATCGGCCAAGGTGGCTGGAGCCGATGTGCTCACCCAACCCGGCGAGGTGCGGCGGCGGATCGGCCTTTCCGGCCAGTACGCCGCCGTCGATGAGAATCTGACCGGTTTCGAGAACCTCGACATGATCGGTCGGCTCTATCACCTTCCCAGGTCGACCGCGGTGAGCCGCGCCCGGGAGCTCCTCGACCAGTTCGATCTGTCGGAAGCGGCCGACCGGCCTGTCAAGACTTACTCGGGAGGTATGCGCCGGCGCCTCGACGTTGCCGGAGCCTTGGTCGCCAAGTCCCCGGTGTTGTTCCTCGACGAGCCGACGACCGGACTCGATCCCCGCAGTCGGGTCGATCTCTGGGACATGATCCGCGACCTCGTCTCGGAGGGCACCACACTGCTCCTGACCACCCAGTACTTGGAGGAGGCCGATCTCCTCGCCGACGAGATCCTGGTCATCGATCACGGCAATGCCATTGCCCAAGGCACAGCAACCCAGCTGAAGAACCAGTTCGGCGGCGATCGCATCGAGGTGGAGCTCGCCGATGACACTCAGGTGGCTCGAGCCGCTGAAGTCCTCACCCGGTTCGCCAATGGCGAGATCCAGCGGGACGAGAGAAGTCCGCGCCTGATCGTCCCGATCACCGGTGGCGCCCCGGTTTTGACCGATGCGCTGCGAGCCCTGGACAGCGAGCAGGTCGTGCTCAGCGACGTCCAGCTACGCCGTCCGACTCTCGACGACGTCTTCCTCGCCATCACCGGGAGGCACGCCGAAGAGGGCGAGAACCTACAGGAGGTGGGAGCGTGAGTCGTATCGCCGCAGCGCTGTCCGACAGCATGATCATCGCCAAGCGGAACGTCATCAAGATCAAGCGGGTCCCCGAGGTGCTCGTGTTCGTCCTGATCTCCCCGATCATGTTCGTGCTGCTGTTCGGCTATGTCTTCGCCGGGGCAACGGTGCTCGGGGACGCCTATCGGGAGTTCCTGATTGCGGGCATCTTCGCCCAAACCATCGTCTTCGGTGCCACCTTCACCGGAGCCGGGCTGGCCGACGACATGTCGAAGGGGATCATCGATCGGTTCCGGTCGTTGCCGATGTCCCGCTCTGCCGTCGTGATGGGACGGACCGCCAGCGATGTGATCTACAACGCGTTGACCCTGGTGGTCATGTCGTTGACCGGTCTACTAGTGGGATGGGCGATCCGCAACGGTTTCGTCGACGCCATCATCGCCTATGGGCTGCTGCTGCTGTTCGGATACTCGATCTCGTGGATCATGGCGTACGTCGGTCTCCTCGTACCCAGCGTCGAGGTGATCAACAATGCCTCGTTCATCGTCATCTTCCCGCTGACATTCATCGCCAACACCTTCGTCCCGCTGGAGACGTTGCCTTCGGTGCTGCGCACCATCGCCGAGTGGAATCCGGTGTCTTCGGTCACCCAGGCGACCCGGGAGCTGTTCGGCAACATCCCTCCGGGGACACCCGAGCCCGATGTGTGGCCGCTGCAGAACCCGATCCTGTACACCCTCATCTGGGTCGTGATCTTCATCGGGATCTTTGCCCCGCTTTCGATCCGGCGCTATCGCAAGGTCAAATCCCGCTGACACCGTCCCGCCGTGCGGGTTACCGTAGGTCAGAGTTTGAGCGAAGGATCAAATATGACCGACAGCGACTTTGCGCAGGTGGACGCGCTCGTCGACGACCTGGTGGCCGATTTCCCGCCCGGAGAAACGCCGGACGAGGAGTTCTGGGGAGCGCAGTATGACAAGGGCCTGGCCTGGGCCTGGCACCCCGAGGGCTTTGGTGGTTTGGGCCTGGAGCGACGACACCAGACCCGGATCAACCAGCGTCTCGAGGAGGCGGGCGCCTCCATCGAGAATCGGTATCTGAACCTCCTGGGGATCGCCATGGGCGCCGGTGTTCTCGACGCCCACGCCACCGACGAACAGAAGCGACGTTGGCTTCGGCCGATGTTCACCACCGAGGAGTTCTGGTGTCAGCTGTTCAGCGAGCCCGGTGCCGGATCCGATGTCGCCGGGCTGTCCACACGTGCCGTCAAGGATGGCGACGAGTGGGTGGTCAACGGGCAGAAGGTGTGGACGACCATCGCCCACATCGCGAAATGGGGCATGGTGGTCACCAGGACCGATCCCCAGGCACCCAAACACCAGGGTCTCACCTACTTCATCGTCGACATGAAGTCGCCCGGCGTCGATGTCCGCCCCCTGTACCAGATCACCGGGGAGGCTGAGTTCAACGAGGTCTTCTTCAACGACGTGAGGATTCCCGACGAGAACCGGATCGATGCCGTCGGCGCCGGATGGCGTGTGGCTCTGACCACCCTGATGAACGAGCGGGTTGCCATCGGTGGCGCCAGCATCCCCCGTGAGAGCGGCTACATCGGCCAGGCCGTCGAGGTCTGGAAGGACACGGGTGAGGACGACCCGGTCCTGCGGGACGAGTTGCTTCGGTTGTGGGCAGACGCCGAGGCAGCCCGGCTCACCGCGCAACGGGCGAACGAGATGGCCAGTGCCGGCATCCCGGGCCCGGAGGGGTCCACCGGTAAGCTCGCCTGGGCCAACCTGAACAAGGAAATCACCGCCTTCACCGTCGATCTGATGGGTCTGGACGGGACGCTGTACCCCAACGGCTACGAGCTCAGCGCTCCAGAGCGGTTTCGCACCCACGAACCGCAGAAGGCATTCCTGCGCACGCGGGCGAACTCGATCGAGGGTGGGACCTCGGAGATCATGTTGAACATCCTGGGTGAGCGGGTGCTCGGCCTGCCGGGAGAGCCCAGAGTCGACAAAGACCTGCCTTGGGTGGAGGTGCCCCGTGGCTGAGATGCGCGTGTCCTATGCCCCGACCGAGGACCAGGAACTGATTCGCGGCACCGCCCGTCAGTTCCTCGAGGAGAGGGTCGGCCTGGAGCGGGTCCGAGAACTGATGATGTCGGACGAGGGTTTCGACCGGGGCCTCTGGAAGGAGATGGCCGATCTCGGTTGGACCGGTCTGGCCATCGCCGAGGATCACGGCGGCGCCGGTCTCGGATTTGTAGAGCTCACCGTCCTCCTCGAGGAGATGGGTCGCCTGGTGACTCCCGGGCCCTTCTTCGCCAGCGCCGTTCTGGCGACCACCGCGGTGTCGGTGATCGGTACCGAAGAGCAACGAGATCGACTCCTGCCACAGATGGCCTCAGGGGAGACGATCGCCACCTTGGGCGTGTTCGAGAAGCCGCGTGGCTGGCGGTACGACCAACCGGACACGGCCACGACCGTTGACGGTGACGGGTATGTCATCACGGGCTCGAAGCGTGGCGTGCTGGATGGTCATCTGGCCGACCTGCTGCTGATCACCGCGACGACCGAGGACGGGGTCGGGATGTTCACTATCGATCCGGGGGCAGACGGGGTGAGCATCATCCAGGAGAGTGCACTCGACCCGACCCGGCGGCAGGCGACGGTCCAACTCGACGGAGTCCGGGTCGCAGCAGACGCTCGACTCGGTGAGGGAGATGCCACCGAGGGCTTGGCCCGGGTGCTCTCGATCGGGTCTGCCGCCCTCGCAGCAGAGCAAGTCGGTGGAGCTCGAGCCGCCATGGACATGGCCGTCGAGTACGCCAAGACCAGATATCAGTTCGGACGTCCGATCGGCTCCTACCAGGCGATCAAGCACCGTTGCGCCAATATGCTCATGAAGGTCGAGAATGCCCGTTCCGCCGCCTATTACGCGGCACGAGTGGTCGACGACGTAGAGGAGATGACGGTGGCGGCACCACTGGCCGCAGCGGTGGCAGGGGAGGCCTACGTCTGGGTCGCCGGCGAGAACATCCAGGTCCACGGTGGCATTGGGTTCACCTGGGAGCACGACGCCCACATCTATCTCAAGCGGGCCAAGGCGTCGTCGCTTCTCCTGGGAAGTCCCCACCACCAGCGAGATCTGTTGGGCAGGGCCATCGGGATCTGATCCCCGCCACGGGGTCGAGGCGTAGGTTGGGTCCATGGCCGAGATCAAGCGACTGACCGACTCCTGTCTCCAGGTGACCACCGATGACGCGGTCACCCTGTTCGACCCCGGGTTCCACACCTTCCTCGATGGCGACTTCGACCTCGAGGAGATCGGTGACGTGACCCGCGTGTTGATAACCCACGAGCACAGGGACCATGTGCATCCCGACTTCGTGAGGTGGCTCATCGACCGGGGGGACGACGTGACGGTCCACTGCAACCAGGTCGTGGTCGATCTGTTGGCCACGACCGGGATCGAAGCCTCGGTAGACCCACCACCCGGTGTGAGCGTCGAAGACGTGCTTCACGGCCGGCTTCCCACCGGAGCACAGCCCCCCAATCGAAGCTTCACGGTCGACGGTCTACTGACTCATCCCGGTGACAGCAGGGAGCCGTCTACGACTGCTCCCATACTCGCTCTACCGTTGATGGTCCCCTGGGATTCGGTCACCGGCGCCGTCGAGTTCGCGCGACGGGTCGGCCCTGTTCATGTCTTGCCGATCCACGACTTCTATCTCACCGAGGGCGGCCGATCCTGGATCAGGGGTTTGGTGAAGGGGATCCTCGCCGACGACGGCATCGAGGTTCTGGACATCGACTGGGGTGCCGGCTTCTCTATTTGAAAGCCCACATCACCTCGGTCAGGTTGCCAGGGTCAGCTCTCCAGGGCGGGTTCGCAGCCCTGTTCCAGAAGCGTGTTCAGAGCGTATTGAGCGAAGGACTGGCTCACCACGATCTGGGCTTCGCCGAAGGCCTCCTGGCTGGCTTGGGCCCATTCGTTGAGTATCGCGTTGAGCTCGTCACATCCTTGGGCCTGGTCGATCTCGTAAACCGGCTCAGGAACGGCAGGGTCCGCGTCCATGTTCCAAGCGAACAGGCTTCCATCGGCAGTGCGAGCGATCATGAACCCTTCCTGCCACACCTCGACGAAGAGACCGAGAGGCTCGTCACCCTTGAGGATCACGGCGCCCGGCTCGGTGCCCATCTCGCTGACCTCGATGGTCCACTCGACTTGCTCGACGTCGGCCGGGGTGGTGTCGTCCGTGCCGATGTCGCCAGTGTCACCCGGGTCTTCGACGCTGTCGCCGATCTGGATGAAGAACCAGACGATCGCAGCCAGGATGGCGACCGCTACAACGCCCCAGATGAGCCAGCGGCGCGTTGGCCATTCGAGGTCGCGTGGTGATTCGTCGCTCATGCCGGCGGTCTAACGGCTTCGCAGCTTGGGGTCGAGAGCGTCGCGGAGACCATCACCGATGAAGTTGACGGACAGCACCGTGAGCGATATGAGCGCTCCGGGAGCCACGACCCACATCGGGTTGATCTGGAGGTGGTTCCTCCCGTCCTGAACCAATCGGCCCCACGTCGGGAAGTCTGCCGGGAAGCCGAGTCCGAGGAAGGACAGGGCGGACTCGGTGAGGATCGCCGCCGCAATTCCCAACGCAGCGGAAACCATGACCGGGCTCAGCGTGTTGGGGAGGATGTGCCGCATGATGACATTGCGCTTCTTGGTTCCGACGGCATGGGCGGCGAGGACGAATTCCTCCTCCTTGATGGCGAGCACGTCACCGCGCACGATTCGTGCGGTCTGCATCCAGCTCGTGAGGCCGATGATCGACACCACCAGGATGAAGATCCCGAGTTCGGGGCCGAGAGCGTCCTTCAACGGCTCCCGGAACAACATGATGACCACCAGCAGCAATGGCAGGATCGGCAAGGCGAGGAACAGGTCGGTCGTACGCATCAACGGCGCATCGAGACGTTTGAAGAAGCCAGAGATGATTCCCACGGCGGTGCCGATGAAGAGCCCGAAGATCATGGCGGCGAAACCAACGGACAAGGAGATGCGACCACCGATCAACACTCGGGCCAGGACGTCCCTTCCGACGTTGTCCGTCCCGAAAACGTGCTCGGACGATGGGGGTTGGTTGGTGTTCGTGGGGTCGATCTCGAACGGATCGTGGGGGTATACGAACGGGCCGAATACGGTGGCGAGGACGATGATGGTGAGGACGACGAGACCGACGATGGCACCCTTGTGCCGCTTGAACTGACGCCAGACGTCCTGCTTCAGCGACCGGTGCTTCTGCTTTTCCGGTCCGGCGGGTGCCGCAGTTACTTCCTGGGTTCGTTCCTGTGTTGTTGCCATGTGGTTCCCGGTCCGTTCAATCGTATCTGATGCGTGGGTCGAGCAGTCCGTAAGTCACGTCCGCCACGAGGTTGAAGACGACGATGAGGAAGGCGAAGATGAACGTGAGGGTCTGCACCATCGGGACGTCTCCCTGACCTATCGCCGTTATCAGCAGAGCCCCGAGACCATTCACCCGGAAGATCTGTTCGGTGATGATGGCGCCGGCGAAGATGCCAGGGATGGATAGGGCGATCAAGGTGACCACAGGGATCATGCTGTTGCGCATGACGTGCTTGGTGATGACCTTGTTCTCCCGGAGACCCTTGGACCGGGCTGTCCGGACGTAGTCCTCGTTGAGATTGTCGAGCATCGACGCCCGGGTGAAGCGGCTCAAGGCGGCGGTGTTGAACAAGGTGAGAACCGCCACCGGCATGATCATCTGTTTTATCTGGAACCAGATCGATTCCCAGCTGGACCAGTCGACGACGTAGCTGCCGTCGTAGAAGGACGGGAACCAGCCCAGCCAGACACTGAAGACCAGGATGCAGATCAGCCCGGTGAAGAAGGTGGGGACCGAGAACCCGATCATCGTGACGAAGGTCCCGATGTTGTCGAACGCCGAGTACTGCTTGTAAGCCGAGATGACGCCGACCGGGATGGCGATCAGAGTGCCGAGGATGAAAGCAAGTCCGAGGACCCAGAGCGTCTGGGGGAGCCGCTGGTAGATGATGTCGACGGCTGGGGCCCGTGAGGACCAAGAGATGATGCGATCGCGGTTCTCACAGTCACCGATGCAGGTGCCGAAGATCGAGTCGATGAGGTTGAGCGGCTCGTTGATGAACATGAGCCTCATCCATTTGAGCCACTTGACGAGAAACGGGTCGTTGACGCCAAGAGCCTCTCTGATCCTCTCCTTGACCTCGTCTGGAAGTGTGAGTGGGAGTTGGTTGGTGGGGTCGCCCGGGGCGAGGTCGAGGATTGCGAAGATGATGAGGCTGATGATGATCAGCGTCGGAATCGCAAAGAGCGTCCGCCTCAGAACGTAAGTGCCCATTCGACCTGCCCAGGTTCTACTTAGTAAGAGAGCCTTCCGGCTTCCCGGAAGGCTCTCTTGTCAATACGTGGAGTGTATACGTCGTCGACCTTTAGCCGTCGACGCGGTGCCACTCCTCGATGATCCAGTACTCGCTGTCCCAACCGTTGGGCTCACCGAGTCCTTCGATGTTGGCTGCGATCGCAGAGACGTTTCCACGATGGATCAACGGGATGATGGTCCCGTTCGCTGCCATCTGGTCTTGGAGCTGGATCACGAGGTCGTTGTATCCCTCTGATCCAGGAGCCGTCTGTGACAGCTCTTCCCAAGTGGCGTCGTACTCGTCGGACTGCATGCGCGGAACGTTGCCGCTAGCAGGCCAGCCGAGCGCCGCCGTCGGGATCTCTCCCTGGGTCCAGCTGAACAGGTAGGCCGCCGGGTCGGGCAGTGTCGCACCGTTGGTGAACATCTCCATGTCGGCGAAGAACTTCCAGATCGAGAAGTCCGACGCGGACGTGCCGTCGAAGAAGAGGGAGGCGTCTTGGTTACTCATGTTGGTACCAATGCCGATCTCTTCCCAGTTGGCCTTGATGATGTCCTGGTTGGACTGACGCACTGCGTTGGTCGACGTGACGAAGTCGAACACGAGCGGACCGAAGGTCGGATGCTCGCGAATTCCATCGCCATCGCTGTCGGTGTAACCGAGACCGTCGAGGATGCTGTTCGCCTCATCGACGTTTCGGGTCAGACACCAGTCGTTGTTCGTCGACGCCTGGTCACCGACCGGCCACATGGTGCAGGTCGGGACGCCGGTCGGGCCGTAGCCCACGGCAACCAGAGAGTCACGGTCGATTGCCAGCGACAACGCCCGGGAGAACTCCGGGTTGTTGTACAGCACCGGGTGCTGCGAGGGGAACTCCGAAGGCGGATCGCCACGCGGGTCGGTCTGGTTCAGGTTGATGTGCTCGACGTTCGCGGTGAA
This sequence comes from Acidimicrobiia bacterium, assembly GCA_035762545.1. GTDB lineage: Bacteria > Actinomycetota > Acidimicrobiia > Spongiisociales > ZC4RG35 > JANQRA01. The sequence continues at coordinate 12,187 of DASTOM010000004.1, read as the reverse complement.
CGAGGTCACCACGACACCGTTACCGGCTGCTTCCATTGGTCCGAGGATCTCGGGGGCCACCTGGAGGTTCCAGGCATAGTCGGCCTCACCGATCTCGAGGACGGACCGAGCGGTCGACTCGGCGTCACCGCCACCCTGAATGGTGACAGTTCCGAAAGAAGGCTTGCCCTCAGGGATGCCCCGATAGTTCGGGTTCATCTCGTAGCTGACGAAGTCTTCCGGCGAGATATCGGTCACCATGTAGGGACCGGTTCCGACCGGGTGGAAGTTCTGCTCCGTGCAAGCACTCGCCTGCTCACCAATGCAGTCCTGGAATTGGGCGCGCTGGATCACTGGCTCGAGCCCGGTGACGAAGTCGTCGTACGGGTATGGCTTCGGGTTGGTGAAGTTGAACGTCACCGTGTGGTCATCGACCACAACGACCTCAGAGATCGTCGAGAAGTCAGCCTGACAACCGGTCAACTCGTCCGAGCAGTACTCGTAGGAGAACAGGACGTCGTCCGCGGTGAAAGGAGTCCCGTCCGACCACAGGACACCCTCTTTGAGGGTCCATGTGATGGACGTGAAGTCCTCAGCAACACCACCGTTCTCAACCGTCGGGATCTCCGCAGCGAGTGCGGGGACGAGATTGCCCACGGGGTCGATCTCTGCCAGCGGCTCGAGCACGATGGACCCTGCAAAGAAGTCCTTGGTGCCCGATGAGAGCATGGTGTTCACCTGAGACGGCGCCTGCCATTGCAGGATCACCAGGTCACCACCCTCACCAGCGCCACCACCGGCCGGCGGGTCCGTCGGTTCGGTGGTATCCACTGCTGTGGTGGTGGTTTCACCCTGACCGCCGTCGTCGGCGGTTGTGGTGGTCGAGTCAGAATCGCCGCCGCCACAGGCCGCGATAATCATTGCTATCACGGCGAGGAGCGCCAGCAGTCTGGTTCTCTTCATATTGTTATTTCCTCCATATGCCGGAAGCGTTCGTCCGGCATCATCCGAAACGGTAACACCGTCCCTCCCCTTGGGCACAAGAAACCCGGGGATTCGAAAGAGTGGTGTGGCCCGCTATTCACGCGGTACCTAACGATCGCGTCAGGTTTTTGTCAGGTGGCACCGAGGGTTTCCTGGAGCCGTACCGCCGAGAATTCGACGGTCAGGGAAGATCGACGAGGTGGGCGCTCTCTGCGAAATGGCACGCCACCCAGTGGCCTTCTCCCAGTTGGCGCCACTCCGGCTCCTCCGCCACACAACGTTCCTGTGCGATCGGGCAACGAGTGTTGAACGGGCAGCCTGGAGGCGGGTTGGCCGGTGAGGGAATGTCGCCTTCGAGGATCACACGCTCCCGTGTCGACTCGATCACCGGGTCCGGCACCGGCACCGCCGAGAGGAGGGCCTGGGTATAGGGGTGAAGCGGATCGTTGTATAGCGTGTCGACGTCGGCCAACTCCATGATCTTGCCCAGATACATCACCGCCACCCGGTCGGCGATGTGGCGGATCATCGAGAGGTCGTGGCTGATGAAGAGATAGGTGAGGCCCAGCTTGTCCTGAAGGTCCTCCATGAGGTTGACGACCTGAGCCTGGATCGACACGTCGAGTGCTGCGATTGGCTCGTCGGCGACGATGAAGTCCGGATTGAGGGCGATGGCTCGGGCTATGCCGATGCGCTGTCGCTGGCCTCCCGAGAACTCATGTGGGTATCGATTGGCGTGTTGCGGTTGCAGCCCGACCAGCCTGAGCAGCTCTCCGATGCGGGTCGCCCGTTCATCACCGCGAGCCTTCTTGTGCTCGGTCAAAGGCTCGCCGATGATCGAAGCCACGGTCATCCTCGGGTTGAGAGAGGCGTGGGGGTCTTGAAAGATCATCTGCATACGGGGCCGGAGCTCTCGCATCTCATTGCCGCTCAGCGTGGTCAGTTCGACGTCTTCGAACGTGATCTCGCCTTCGGTCGCCTTCGTCAGTTGGAGGATGACCCGACCCGTGGTCGACTTGCCCGAGCCGGACTCCCCGACGAGCCCGAGGGTTTCGCCCTTGTAGATATCGAAGCTGACGCCATCGACGGCCCGAACCGCTCCGACCTGTCTTCGGAACAGACCTTTCATGATCGGGAAGTGTTTCTTGAGTCCCTTGACGCTGAGAATGACCTCGGCACCGTGGGACTCGGTTGCCGGGGCTGTCTGAGGCTCAGTCGTCATATCGCGGCTGGTCCTTCTCGAGATCCCACCAGCAAGCTGTCTTGCGCGTCTCGCTGATCTGGAACAGTGGTGGGTTCTCGGCACGGCACTTGTCCATGACGTAAATGCACCGGGGTGCGAACGGACAGCTGGTGGGAGGCTCATACAGGTTCGGTGGCTGGCCTTTGATGTTGACCAACTCCTTTCCCTTCTGATCGAGACGCGGTAGCGATCCGAGTAGACCCTCGGTGTAGGGGTGCATCGGATTGGCGTAGAGCTCTCTGACCGGAGCCTCTTCGACGATCTGGCCGCCATACATGACCAGCACCCTCTCGGCGAGACCGGCAATGACGGCCAGGTCGTGAGTGATCCAGATGACCGCCGTTCCGAGTTTCTCCCTGAGATCGCGGACGATCTCGATGATCTGTGCCTGGATGGTCACGTCGAGAGCCGTCGTCGGTTCGTCGGCAATGAGCACTTCGGGGTCGCAAGCCAGGGCCATCGCGATCATCACTCTCTGGCGCATTCCGCCCGAAAGCTCGTGTGGGAAGTTCTTGAGGCGAGTCGAAGCGTCGGGGATCCCCACCAGATCGAGGAGCTCCTTGGCACGTGGTGTGCGTTGTTTGTCGGTGAGGTTGGTGTGGAGACGCAGTGATTCCTCGATCTGATCGCCGACGGTGAGCACTGGGTTCAGGGATGTCATCGGGTCTTGGAAGATGAATCCGATCCGACCACCGCGGATCTTGCGCAGGTCGTCGATGTCGAGTGTCAGCAGGTCGAGGTCGCTGAAGAGCGCCTCGCCGTTGACGATCTCGCCTGGCGGCATCGGGATCAGTCGGAGAAGCGACATCATCGTGACGCTCTTTCCCGATCCGGACTCACCCACCACTCCGAGGAATTCTCCTCGGCGGAGCTCGAAGCTGACCCCGTTGACGGCATGCACCATGCCGTCCTGGGTGTCGAATTGTGTCACGAGGTCCTTTACGTCGAGGACCGTCTGTACCTGTGTATCTGTCACACGCTGCCCATCGTGTTTTGGTGCGGGCAGCGTAACGCCAACTTTCGCGGTAGGTGCAAGAAAGGTCTGAATGCAGATCTTGCCAGACGTCTTGCTCCGCCATGTCGATGACGGTCCACGCCATGATGACTGAGGGGGACGACCCCCCTCCGACCTTCGGTCTACCCCCCGGCGGTGGCTTTACAGATCTTGCCAGACGTCTTGCTCCGCCATGTCGATGACGGTCCACGCCATGGCGAGGGCGCCGTCGCGAATGGCTTTGTCGCCGCTGGGGGTGATCGTGGCTGCGGCAAACTCGAGCTGATGGTTGACCGCACCGTTGGTCTCGATGCCCAGCATCGCGTGAATCGACGGTACGACCTGGGAGACGTTTCCCATATCGGACGAGCCACCGGACGCGCCCACCTCAGCCTCGATCGGCTGTGGGCGTCCTAGCGCCGTCGAGTTCGCCTGGAACAGGGTGGTCATCACCTCGTTGTTCAACATGTTCAGGTACGGATGGCCGACCTGGTTGATCTCCACCCGACATCCGGTCGCCTGGGAAGCCGCTTCGAAGCAAGCATGGACCTTGGGGATGAGCTGGCTCAGCCGATCCCCGTCGGCCGAGCGAATGCCCCAGGTCGACTTGGTGTACTTGGGGATGATGTTGTTGGCGTCGCCACCGTGGTCGACGATGCAGTGGACCCGGTCGCTGGGGAGTATCTGCTGGCGCAGGGTCGACACATTCATGTAAGCCTGGACGAAGGCATCGAGGGCGTTGACGCCGTGCTGGGGAGCGAACGCTGCGTGTGATTCCTTGCCGTAGTACTCGACGGTGAACGATGTCCGAGCCTGGAAGGATGGGTCGAGGAGGTCGTCGGGCCCCGGGTGGATCATCATCGACGCTGCCGCGTCCTCGAAGGCCCCGGCCTCGATCAGGTCGACCTTTCCCCCGGCCCCTTCCTCCGCAGGGGTGCCAAGGACAGTGACCCGGATACCAAGCTCTTCGGCCAGACCGGCCAGCGCCACCCCGGCACCGGCGGCCGCGGTGGCGATGATGTTGTGACCGCATGCCTGACCGATCTCGGGAAGGGCGTCGTACTCGCAGCAGATGACCACCCGTGGACCGGTCGACCCCGCCGTCGCTTCGAAAGCGGTATCGAGCCCGTATGCCGGGAAAGTCACTTCGAACCCGTTGGAGCCCAGGAACTCGGCCACCTTCGCCGAGGATTGGTACTCCTGGTATTGGATCTCAGGGTTCTCGTAGAGAAAACGGGAGATCGAGCGAAGCTCGTCCTCGACGGTGGTGAAAGCGGCCTCGGCCTGGTCTTTGCGGGTCATGCCAGCACCGTAGCCACGCTGGTCACAGCTGGTTCCACAGTTCGTGCTCGGCGAGGTCGATGATGGTGTGGGCCATGGCGAGGGCGCCGTCGCGAAGGGCCAGTTCGCCGCTGGGGGTGATGGTGGCGTCGGCGAACTCGGCTTGATGGTTGACGGCATCGGTCTCGATCGCAATCGACGGGTGGATCGAGGGGACGACGTGGCTCACGTTGCCCATGTCGGTCGAGCCGGTCCCGGGAGGTCTCACCTCTGCATGCGTGGGCATGGCACGACCCAGGGCAACCGAGTTGGCGGCAAACAGCGGGGCCATGAGCGGATTGGTGATCAGATCGATGTACGGCTCCCCTTCGAACTCGATCTCGAGCTCGCATCCGGTCGCCTTCGCCGCGGCCTCGAAACAGGCGAGCACCTTCGGCTTCAACTCCTCGAATCGTGATGCAGTGGTCGCCCGGACGATCCATCGGGAGACTGTGAGATCGGGGATCACGTTGGGGGCAACGCCTCCTTCATCGATCACACCGTGGACCCGGTCTCCCGGCTCGAACTGCTGCCGCAAGGTCGAGACGTTGTTGTAGGCGGCGACGAATGCATCCAGTGCGTTGATCCCGAGGTGAGGAGTGCCGGCGGCGTGCGCGGTCTTTCCCCGAAATGTTGCACGGAAGCCCTGGGCGGCGAGGACCGCGGGGTCGAGGATGTCGAGGTAGCTGGGGTGGATCATCATCGAAGCCGTCGCATCGACGAAGGCTCCAGCATCGATGAGGTCGATCTTGCCTCCGCCGCCCTCCTCCGCCGGAGTGCCGAGAACGGTGACCCGGATCCCGAGTTCATCCACCAGGCCGACCAAGGCGACCCCGGCTCCCAGAGCAGCAGTGGCGATGATGTTGTGACCACATGCCTGGCCGATCTCGGGAAGAGCGTCGTACTCGGCGCAGATGACGACCCGGGGACCGCTGCTGCCAACGTTCGCCTCGAACGCGGTGGCGATGCCGTAGGCAGGATGACTGACGTCGAATCCCTGCACCGAGAGGAACCGGGCGAGACGCTCTGATGAGGCGTGCTCCTCGTGGGCGAGCTCAGGGTTCTCATACATCCATTTGGAGATCTCTCGGAGCTCCGGCTCTACCACGGAGAACGCCGTTGTTGCTTGTTCCTTGCGACTCATGGCCGGGCAAGTTAGCCATGACATTGCGGGGGGACGACGCCGGTCCTGCGGACAGTATGGAGTCTTCTCCGAAGACTCCCACCTCTCGAGCAAGGCTTGAGAGGCCTCCGGCATTCGGCCTACCCCGGCATCCACAGCCAGTAGGCGGCCAAGCGCCAACTGGATCAGTCGCCTCCGCCGTGGAACACGGTCGTTACGGTGCGACGAAGAATGGACAGGTCGAGCGACATCGACTGGTTGGCGACGTACTCCTCGTCCAGGGCCGTTCGCTCTTCGATCGAGATCGTGTCGCGACCTTCGACCTGGGCCAGACCGGTGATGCCAGGCCGGGTCTTGAAGCGTGTGCTCTCGATCCCCACCAGTTCTGCCTCGGACCCGACCAAGGGCCGCGGGCCGACCAACGACATGGACCCCTCCAGGACGTTCCACAAGTTTGGTAGTTCGTCGATCGACCATTTGCGGATGAAATGGCCCACCCTGGTCACGCGCTGATCGTCTTCGATTCGGATGGTTGCGGCCGTGTCGGAGTGTCGGGACGCCTGGAGCTCGGCCAGATGCTCTGCGAACACCGACTCGTCGGCGTCGGCACGCATGCTCCTTATCTTCAGCATGCCAAATGGTCGGAGATGGCGACCCAATCTGACCTGTCTGAAGAAGATGGGTCCGGGTGAGTCGAGCCTGACCGCGATGGCGGCGAGAACGACTATGGGCAAGGTGAGAATGCCGAGGAGCAGAGACACTCCGATATCCAGAGTCCTCTTTGCCATCGCATAGGCCGCGGTCGTCCCCCTCCGGTAAGGCGCAGCCTCTCCCACCGCAACCGCTCCAGTCACCAGTGCGATCAGGGCGATGACTTCGCCGACGGCGAACCCGAGCCCTACTCGACTGACGGCGTCGAGTCCCATCGCAAGCAGCACCGCGGCACTGGCTGCTACCACGCCGGAGAGCCAGGCGATGCCGAGCCGGGCCGGCTGGTTACGGGCCACCAGGATCTGCCCGACGAACAGCCCCGCTCCCGCCAGCACGACCCCAACTGCGATGACACATGCAGCAAAAGACGTGGGGACGAATTCGCTTCCGAAGGCGGCTTCGATGACCCAGGGCCCGAGGAACCATCCGAGTAATCCGGCGACCACCGACAGACCCACAGCAGCCCACGCCATGCCCCTGGCCCATGACCGAAGCTCCTCACGTTCGCCCCGTGCTGCCATCTCGGTGAAAGGGGGAAGCACCCTGGCGAGGAGGTTGTAGCCGAACGTGAGAGGAGCTCGTCCCAGGGTGAAGGCTGCAAAGGCGATGCTCATCTCCACGGCCGAGCCGCCGAGGAAGCCCACGATCAGCGGTCCGCCCAGCAGGAGTGCCTGGGATGCAGCCGCGGCGAGAACCAGACCGGCGAGCAGGCCACGTTCGGTCATGGACTCGCGCTCTCGTGGATCGAGCTCTCTGCGATGGACCGCCACCGGCTTGAACGGCCTCCACAGCATCACGATGGCCGGGCCGATCACGAGGCCGAGGGCGAACCCGGAGGCTGATGGATGGACGATCGTGACCGCGACGGCAATCGCAAGGCGGAGAATCGATGCTGCCCCGGAACTGAGACCGTACGCGCGAAAACGGCGCCAGCCCGCGAGGTGCCCGCGCGCCGCCGAGTACAGGAAGTGCCCGGCCACCGTGAGCGTGGTGAAGAGAATGAATCGGCGGTCGCCGTTGAGGTAGGCGTCGTTGCCCAGCCAAGCGAACAGCGTCGCCCCGACGACGGTGAGACCTCCCAGCCAATAGGCCCGAGCAGGTATCCCCGCATTGGTCCTGTCGATGGTCAAACGACGGACGATGAGTTGTTCGATTGGGAGGAGCAGGACGATGAACGTCAGGAAGTGAATCGTCAGCAGTACCGACACGGGGGCGAACGCCTCCGCCCCCAAGGTTCTCCCGCCGAGGAGTTGATATGCGTAGGCGGCGATACCGGCCACCGCGGAGCCCGCGACGATGTATGCGGTGCCGTCGCTTCGCAGATATGCGTATTTGGTCTCGGGTGCGGAGCCCGGCGGGCCGGAATCCGATGTCATTCGATCACGTGTTTGGGCTTGACGTCTGATGTTCTGAGGAGTTTGCTACCTCAGGAGGCAAACTCCGGTCAATGAACCTCCGGATTGATGTAACCGCTTCGTAAAATCCCGTTGACCGTGGCGTCCACAACCCACCCCTCAGAGACATCCGCTCCGCGACGCAGTTCGCTGGCGGCCCTGGCCTCTGCTGTGGTGCCCGGCTGGGGGCAGGTCTACGCCGGAAGGAGGATCCGGGGTCGCCGTCTGTTCCTGATCGATGGGGCGATATTCCTCAGCACGCTCATCGCTCTCGTCTGGATGCGTCTCGACGCCCTCAAGCTGTGGGTTTCTACGTCTGCCCTTGCCGCCCTGACGGTAGCCAATCTCCTGCTGCTCGGGTATCGATGGCTGGCTGCAACCGATGCCTACCAATTGGTGGTCGATCGTCTCACCCCGAGGTGGCAAACGAATCTGATGATCGGCGCGACCGCGGCCGTCCTGATAGTCCCGCACCTGGCGTTCGGGTATTTCACGGCGACCCAATACAGTCTCATCAACACTGTCTTCGGCTCGGGACCGGGAGAGGTGGTCACGGCAGCCGGCGACACAACGACGACAGTGGTTCCCTCCTCGACCAATGGTGAAGGCGTTGTGTCGACGACCGCCGCTCAGGCCGACACCGCCGACCCGGTGCTGTGGGATGGCCTCGAGCGTCTCAACATCCTGCTGTTGGGGGCAGACGCCGGCGAAGGTCGGACCAGTATTCGCACCGACACGATGATCCTCGTCAGTCTCGACCCAGAGACCGGTGACGCCGCGATGTTCAGCGTGCCGAGGGACATGTCCGGGGTTCCGCTGCCCGAAGACATGGGGATCTGGGAGTGCAACTGCTTCGACGAGATCGTCACCAACCTCTATCGGACGGCCGAGGAGAACCCCGAGGCGTTCCCGGGCCCGGACGAACCCGGGATCAACGCGATCAGGGGCGCAGTCGGTGAGATATTCGGGCTGCCCATACACCACTACGCGATGGTGACACTCGATGGCTTCGTAGACATCGTCGATGCGCTGGGCGGGGTGACCATCGAGGTGCCCCACACGATCACCGATAACGAGTACCCGCACGAGAACGGGACCATCGAGACCATCACCATCAAGGAGGGAACGCGTCATCTGAACGGTCACGAGGCTCTCGCCTACGCCCGTATCCGCCGACAGTCGGACGACTTCGCCCGAATGCATCGGCAACGCTGCGTCCTCGAGGCGGTGATCGAGCAGTCGAGTCCGACCGAGATCCTGTTCCGGTTTGGCGCCATCGCCGAGGCCTTGAAGAGGAGTCTCCACACCGATATCCCGGAGGAGCGACTCGCCGACTTCATCGACCTGTTGCCGAAACTCTCGACCGATCGGATCGCCAGCCTCCGGATCACGCGTGCCGACTACAAGATCGGCTCGGGCGACGGCGTCGTCTATTACGACCTGGACCGGATCCGTGCCGATGCGCACGCCTTGATGGACGATCCGGCTGCCGCCGAGGCCGCCTTGGGTCTCGACAGTCTCGATGGGACGTGCGATTCGGATCCATCCTCGGGTTTCTGACGTCGAAGAGGAGCACCCATGGACATCCAACTGATAGCCGACCTGTTGCTCATCGTCGCCCTGCGCACCCTCGATGTCGGGATCTCGACTGTTCGAATCGTCGTGCTGGGACGTGGTCGACGCGGTCTCGCGGCCGGTCTCGGCTTTGTCGAGGCGATCGTTTGGGTGGTCGCAGTCGCTCGGGTGCTCGATGGGATCGACGACCCGGCACGAATGGTCGCCTTCGCCGCAGGCTTCGCCCTGGGTACGTATCTGGGGTCGAAGGTCGAGGAGTGGCTGGCAATCGGCCAGTGTGTGATCAGGATCGTCGCACCGGTGGACTCGCAGCAGGTTGCGCCCAGACTGCGCGATCTCGGGTTTGGTGCCACTGTGTTCAACGGGGATGGAATGGATGGCGAGGTCCGCCTGACCTTCTGTGTCGTCGATCGCCGGCAGCTCACCAAGGTGAAGCGTTTGATCTCCGAAGTGAATCCGTATGCATACGTCACTGTCGATGACACCGCGTCTGTCGATCTCGAGAAGATGGCGCCGCGGGTGCGCCCATGAACCCTGGAACCTGCACCGGCCATCTCGTCGTTTCCTGATCTGGCATGACCGAAAGAACCCATCGCGGTAACCACGCCCGCAGCGGCGCGGCCGCCCTAGCCTCGAGCATTGCACCCGGCTGGGGTCAGATTCTCGTCGGGCGCGGCAATGTCGGGCGGGTCTTGCTGGTCATCGATGGGGTACTCGTCGTCGTACTCGTCGTCCTCGTCCTGTTCTTTCGAATCGAGTTGCTGCAGGCCTGGGTCACACCCACAGCCCTCCTGGGCATTCTGGCGGTGAACCTGGGTGTCCTCCTCTATCGCGGGGTGGCCGCCATCGACTCGTTCGTCAGCGCCGGTGGCAGAGGTGCATGGGACTGGTTTGCTGGTGTTGTCGCCGGGGTGATCGTGCTGGCACCACATCTCCTCCTCGGCAGTCTCGTTCTGACGCAGTACGACCTGATCGACACCGTCTTCGGCGGCGGCCAACCGACGGCCGCCGCCCCGGTCACGACCACCGCAATCGACCCAGGGCCCACAACGACGGTGATGGGTCTTACCTCGACCACTCTCGTCCCCACGACCAGCACCACGGCTCCAACGATCTGGGATGGTCAGGAGCGTCTCAACATCCTCCTTCTCGGCAGCGACGCCGGGGAGGGTCGAATCGGTACGAGGACCGACACCATGATCTTGGTGAGCATCGACCCCGAGTCGGGGAACGTGGCCATGTTCTCCATTCCTCGCAACCTGACGTTTGCCCCTCTTCCCGAGGGTATGGGTTTGTGGGACTGCAACTGTTTCCCGGACATCCTTGCTCACCTCTGGGCAAACGGTGAGTGGTATCCAGATGCCTTCCCCGGCCCTCTCGAACCTCCGGTGAACGCACTCAAAGGTGCGGTAGGCCTCATTTTCGACGTCGACGTCCACTACTACGCGAAGGTGGACCTGAAGGGATTCGTCGATGTGGTCGACGCATTGGGCGGAGTCACGATCGATATCCCTGAGCGCATCGCCGATCCGACATATCCCCACGAGGACGGTGGCACCGAGAGTCTCGTGTTCGAACCAGGAGTGCAACTGCTCGACGGACACCATGCTCTGGCATATGGACGGATTCGTCGAAACTCAGGCGATTTCGCACGCATGCATCGCCAGCGTTGCCTGCTCGGCGCCCTGGTTCGACAAACCGGTCCACTCGACGTCATCAGCGGGTTCGAGGAGCTCGCTTCGGCCGTGAAGGAGAATGTCGTTACGGACATCCCGGTCGAGGCTCTTCCCGACTTTGTCGAGCTGTTGCCCAAGGTGCACACGTCGAGGGTGGCCTCGCTTCGAATCACCAGATACAACTATGGGGTAGGTGGCAACAACCCGGGGACCCAGCGGTACGACCTCGACCAACTTCGCATGGATGCCAGGTTGCTGATGGAGGACCCAGAAGCCGCTTTGGCAACTCTGGACGGTGACGGTCTCGACGCCACCTGCGAAGAGTCATTCGACTGACAGTCGTATAGCGTCGACGGTATGGCCACTGCTTTCGACCCCGCCCACCTGCTGAGCGAGGTCGTGCGAGCGAATCTTCCTGGATGAGAGACTCGGCGGTTCGCCGGTGGTCGCGGTTCCACACCTATCTATATAGGGGCACGAGAGGACTCCTCGGGCGTCGTCTGGTGGACAACGACATGTTGCTGCTCACGACGGTCGGGCATGTCACTGGGCGGACTCACACGGTGCCCCTTCTCTATCTGCGAGAGGGTGAACGGTTGGTCGTCATCGCCTCATACGGGGGAAGACCGGATCACCCAGCCTGGTACCACAACCTCATGGCCCAACCCCGGGTGAGCGTCCAGGTCAATGGCGACCGAATTCAGATGACCGCGGTGACTGCGACAGCCGAAGAGCGAGAGATCTGGTGGCCCCGGATCGAAGCCGCTTACGACGGATACACCGAGTATCAGTCACGAACCGAGCGCGTCATCCCGGTCGTCTTTCTCGAGTCTGCCGAATAGAACGCGCGAAAGTTCTGGCACTTGGTGTCTGGATTTCGGGTTTCCCGGGGTGGTGGGGAAGGGGCCACCCCTAGGTTCGTGATCGGCGTCGTCGGTATTTGTCTTTGGCGTGTTCGGTGGTGTGACAGGGCCGACAGAACAGTTTTTCCGATTCGACCGTGGTTTCTCCACCGTCGGCCCAGTGGGTTTCGTGGTGGATGTCGCAGTGTTCCGGCTTGGCTCGACAGCCCGGTCCCTGACAGTGACGGTCTCTGGCGGTGATGGCCCGTCTCTGTGCCGGGCTCCAGACTCTGGTCCTGCGTCCCACGTCCAGTACCTCGCCTTCGGGTCCGAAGATGATGCGGGT
>DASTOM010000003.1:0-28316 GCA_035762545.1 Acidimicrobiia bacterium | reverse complement strand
TGGTGCGGCGTCCGGACACCACGCGTGCGGAGATGATCCTCGGTTGGAAGGCCAGTGTTCCCCTCCATCAGGGACTCGAGCGGACGCTGCCGTGGTTCGAAGAGGTGCTGGGCAGGCAGGCGACCGAAATGAACCGTCCCTAACCTGTCCCAGTGAGCGGAACCACCACGACGCAGAATGCTCGTCGCGGAGCCCCGTCGCCCAACTCGTCAGAGCGTGTTCTGTTCGCAGTTCAAGTAACCCGGACGGGTGTGCTCATTGGCTTGGCGGTGGGGGCAGGCCTCGCACTTCTGTCTGTGAACATCTTCCCTTCCATCACCAACGATTCGACGATCTACCTCGACCACTCTCGGGCCCTGCCGACCAAAGGATTCATCGAGGCTGGCTACCGGCAGTTCGGGTACCCGTTGTATCTGGCCCTGACCAGGAAAGGCGCCGAGTTCTTCGGCGTCGACCCGATGCTCGTCGCAGCCCTGATCCAGCGACTCTTGCTCGTCCTCGTCATCGTGTTGGCATGGCTCACATGGCGTTGGTGGTCGCTGCCCCTGATCGTCCTCCTGCTCAGCGCGGAGACCCTCGCATTTACGAATTTCCTGTTGACGGAAGGTCTCGCCCTCCCGTTGGCAGCCCTGATCACCTTCCCGGCCCTCTACTGCATTCGGGCGTTTCGACGAACTGAGATCGACACCATGAAGGTGATCGCCAGCGCGATCGTGGTCGCCGTCATCGCCGCCGGACTCTTCAGTCTCAGATATTCGTTCGCCGTCTTCGGCGCGGTTCCTCTGATCGTCTTCATCGCATCATGGAACACCGGGTTGCGACGGTCAATGGCCGTGGTCTTCGCCGCGTTCGTGGTTGCTGTGGCCGGAATGGTGATCGCGATGAGCATCGAGAACGATCGCGAATTCGGGGCGTTCACCCCATCGGCTTCAGGCGGGCCCACCCGTTACTACTACGCGTGGAATCAGGTATTCCTACTTCAGCCCGAGAACCAGGAAGATCCAGCTTTGGCTGAGTACTGGGACGATGGGCAGCGCCGGCACTTCCTGGTGGAGATGATCAACAGTGGACTTCCCTATGACGAGGTCGAGCAGCGTCACATCGAAGAGACACGGGCCATGCTGGATGCGGCCGGGTTGTCCCCGGGAGGGACACGTATCGTCTCGGCGTTGTCCACTCTCTACGGCGGCCGCATGGACGACGTTGAAGCTGCCGTCGAGAAGATCGTCCTGGCGAACCGGGAGACCATCGACCGCCCGACGTACCTGAATACGTTTGCCGAGCAGAATGGATTCGACCGATTTGAAGAGAGGTTCAACGACGGAACCGATGTGGAGGTGATCATCACCGACCCGATCGGGTGGCACATACCGTCCCCGGGAACGCAAGGGCTGTTGAGAGTGCTGCTGCCCATCTCCCTGATAGTGATGGTCCTCGGCCTGTGGAGAAGAGACACGCGCATGTTGGCTTTGGCCGGGCTGATGGTGGTCCTGGGACAGGCAGTCGGGCTCGGATGGCTTCGTTCCGACAACCTCAGATTTCTCCTCCCGGGCGCGGTGTTCGGGATCAGCGTCGGAACAGCCGTAGCCTCGTTGAGGTGGGGCAAGCCAGCTCCATCTGCCGAGACCTGAGATGGGTTGGCCAGAGCTGGCGCCATGGTGGCTGGACGAGATCAGGACAGACCCAGCGTACGTCGATGTAGTCGACCCTCTTCTCACAACTCTGCTACATCCCGGTCCGGGCAGGTATCTGGATCTTGGCTGTGGGGAAGGCCGGCTGATGCGTGTCGTCAGCGCCTACGGGGCGACGGTGCACGGAGTGGATCTCGTCGAGTCGTTGGCTGCGCTCACGCCAGGACCCTCCGTTGTGGCTCGTCTCCCCGAGCTGCCGATACGCAGCGGCACGTACGACGGCGCTTACTCGGTCCTGACTCTGGAACACGTGCCGGACCACCGCAAGTTCTTCGCTGAGGCCGCCCGGGTGGTGAAAACGTCCGGAGTTCTGGCGGTGGTCGTCAACCATCCAGTGTGGACCGCCCCGGACGCGACGCCGATCAGCGACCAATACGGCGAGGTCTTGTGGCGACCGGGCGAATACTTCTCCGAAGGTGTGACCGAGATGCCTGCCGGGGATTCCACCGTGGTGTTCCACCACCGGTCGATGTCGGCGCTGCTCAATTCTGCAGCCGACGCCGGATGGTCAATGGAAGCGATGGTCGAACAGCCCCATCACGAGCTCACCGACCAATCGGGTATCCCACGGCTCCTGGGATGCCGCTGGCGAAGGGTGGGGTGGTAGCCCCGAGGGTCCGTCCGACATCTGTCATGATCTGATCCATTCGGGCCGAATCCACCGTTACCGGCTCTTCGACACCGATCATGAACCGGAAGTCACTTGGTGGCAACTCGACCTCGACGGCGCAACTCACGAGAGTCCGCATGAGGGCAACCGAGACGTTCGACTCGGGGCGACGGCAGGCGTCCGGTAGCTGGTACGTCAAGAACACGCTGAACCTCTCGAGGATCTCCTGTCGGTCCAATCCTCTCCGTATTTGAAACGTTGGCTCAAGGCATTGGTGCCGTGGTCCCCTGTGATGAGGACCGCCGTCGAGTCGGTTGCTAGCGAAGCGACCCGGGCGATGAGTGTGTCGCTGCAACGAAGCTGAGCGGCGATCCGCTGAGAAGGCGTTAGGTCATCTACCAGGGCGCACGTTTCATCGACCACATAAGGGTCATGCGCAAGAGCAAGAGAGAGGTGGGCGAACACGAAATCGTGGTCTCCATCTCCGAAATGAGGTTGCAGCCTCTCCAACGATTCGACGGGTGGATGGCGCCCTCGCGGAAGTAGCTACCCCTCGACTCCTCCAGCCATGAGCCCAGGATCGAATTGTCGTAGAGCTTGAAGAACATCTCGTCCAGGAATGGCCCTTCGTGGCACTGGTCCGGGTCGATGCATTTCCCTGTTTCCCAGCCACTCTCCACATGGTGATAGGTGAAGCCTGCGCTCTTGAGGGCATCAGCAGTGAAGTTCTCGCCCCTGATCAGTCGGTGGATCGAACCTTCGTTTCCATATTCGAGTGGCCCTTCTTCGCCTACCTGTTCGAGTTGCAGGAGGCTAGGAATCGCCAGACGTGTCATCGTGTTGGTCGACCATGCGACATCGAGCGTTTCGTATCCGAGGCGGGCGAGATGGCTCTTCAGTTCGGACGCTTCGTGGTCAAACCACTCCGCAGCGACATCGAGCGCTGGGTACTGATCGACCACTACCAACAAGACGTCCTCGGCCAATCCGGTCGGCACGGCCAGACCCGGCTGGGACGAGCCTGTGGCAAGGGGGTAGGGGGAGGTCCTCGTTGTGTGTGCGAAAACGAGGTTCAGCATCGAGCCGAGGCCGAAAAACGCGATGAGCACGTAGGTGGTGACGGTCCGAGCGACCGGAGATGACTTCCAGAGCAAGAGTGCAAACACGGCAAACAGTGCCGCCAAGAACAACGGCACCCCGATCCATCTCCAACTCATTGTCACCAGCGTCGCCAGTCCCGTGACCGCCGCGGCCCACGTGGGCTGGTCCGAGAATCGCCGCAGGACGGCGAACACGATGACCTCCACGACCAGTGTGCCTGTTGCGAAGGCCAACGGCTTCACGGGAGACGAGATTTCCCACGGGTTTGCCGCCAGAAGTTGGACAGGGTGATAGAACGCGGCGGAAACCAGCACCGCACCAACGACCCAGCGCTGTTTGACTCTCGCCATCCCTTGCCCCAAAGGCACATGATGGTCGCTCCGGTCGCGAATTTCTAGGGTACTTTTGCGGAGGCAAGTCGACTCGTACCGTTACCGGATGCAACCTTCGGCGATATCAGCCCCCACCGAGACCGGTCAGGGTCGTGATTTCACGCCGGGCACCTGGGTAGCCGCCTTCGTCGCCCTCATCGTCCTCGCCCTGGCCGGGTGGCGCTTCGGGCGCACGATTGCCGACCCCGACCTCTGGGGGCACGTACTCAACGGCCTCGACATGATGGAGGCGGGCGGATACATCGGTACCGACACCTACTCGTACCTGAGTGGAGAGCAGCCGTGGATCAACCACCACTGGCTGGCCAACTGGATCATGGGGTTCGCCTACGACTCATTCGGGTCGGGCGGGCTCGTCTTCCTCAAAGCACTGATCGCCCTCGGGATCGTCGGCGTCCTCGTGTGGTGGCTCCTGAGTAACGGTCTCCAGCCGATTCGGGTCGCTCTTGTGGGAGCGTTGCTCGTCGCCGTCCTCACTCCGACCTTTGGGACGTTCCGACCCCAGATCTTCACGGTCCTCTGCGCAATGGTCCTTATGCTGGTGATCGTCGCAGTGGAGCGGGGTGGGACCCGGCTGCTCTGGATCCTCCCGCCGCTCTTCGTCCTCTGGACCAATCTCCATGGGGGAGCCCTTGCCGGTCTGGCGATACTCGGGGCGTGGGCCGTTGTGCACGCCGTCGTCGCCAAGGGACGAGCACGCTGGTGGCCACTCGCCGCCTTCGCCGGGTCGGTGCTGGGAGCCATGGTCAACCCCGAGGGTTGGGGTCGTCTTCGGTTTCTCCTCGAAACCGCCACCGTGTCCCGACCAGAGATCCAGGACTGGCAGTCCCTCGACCTCACCTCACCGGTGGGCATCCTCTACCTGCTCTTGGCCGGGGTCTGCGTCGCCGCTCTGGTCGTCGACCGGAGCAACCTCGACCTCTCCATCGTGCTGCCCCTGCTGGCGCTGATGGCCGCTCCTCTGGTTGCATGGCGTCATCTCCAACTCGCTGCAGTTGCGATCTGCGTTCTCGGAGCCTCGTACATCGCCAATCTGTCATCACGGCTCGGGTCAACGGAGCCGGCACCGGGCTCGAAGGGTCTGCGGGTGACGGCTGTTGCATTGAGCGGCGCCGTCGTCCTCAGCAGTCTCGGCTTCGGGACTCTCACCCCCTGCATCGAGGTGGTTGCCGCCCAGTTCGAAGTGCCACAAAGGGCAGTCGGGTCGTGGGCAGGCGTGGATCCGAGTGGGAATGCGGTGGTCTCGTTCAACTGGGGCGAGTACCTGCGGTGGCAGCTCGGCCCTGAGGTTCAGGTGTCGATGGACGGGCGGAGAGAGACGGTGTACACCGAGGCCGTCTATCAAGCGAACCTCAGTTTCGTGGAGGGCGAGGACGACTGGGACGTTCTCCTCGGTCTGGCACCAACCGACTGGATCCTCGCCCCGGCGGCATCACCAGCGGTCGACCTTGTCGAGGAGACCGGGGAGTGGACCCTTGCCTACGAGGACGATATCGCTGTCCTCTTCAGTCCGGAGCCGGTGAAAGTCACCCCCCGGGACGATCTGCCCACCGACGGCAACGGCTCCTGTTTCCCAGCCGGATTCTGAGGGAGGGCGGCGACCAGGTGTTCGCTGCCAGGCGTCACCGGCATCGTGTACGCACTGGTGCGCTTCACCTAGCCCGGCGGTTCAGTCCCACCTCGCTCCTACCCTGAAGGGTGATGTTCGAACGTCCCAAGACGTCTGAGATTCCCGACCACCCGGGTGCCTACCTGTTCCGTGACAAGGGTGGGCGGGTCATCTATGTGGGCAAGGCGAAGTCCCTGCGGAGCCGGGTCGCCTCCTACTTCGGGGTGGGTCTGCATCCCCGAACCCAGGCCATGGTCGACTCGGCCCGGACGGTCGACTGGATCCTCACCGAGTCTGAAGTCGCCGCCCTCATGCTCGAGTATTCGTTGATCAAGGAGCATCGGCCCCGTTTCAACGTCAAGCTGGTCGACGACAAGTCCTATCCCTTCCTGGCCATCACCCGTTCCCACGAGTGGCCCCGGGCGATGGTGATACGGGGCAAGAAGCGCAAGGGCAACGAGTACTTCGGGCCGTACGCCCACACCTACGCCATCCGCAAGACCCTCGACCAGCTCCTCCGCACGTTCCCCGTGCGCACCTGCTCCAACGCCATGCTGGAACGGCAGAGGGCGCAGGGCCGACCCTGTCTTCTCTTCCACATCGAGAAGTGCTCCGGCCCATGCATCGGCGAGGTGACCCCAGAGGACTACCAGGAGATGGTCGACGGTCTCGCTGCTTTCCTCAGTGGCGATACCGAAGGGGTGATAGCCGACCTCGAGTCGGCGATGTGGGCAGCCGCGGAACGGGAGGAATTCGAGCTCGCCGCCCGGTACCGGGACCGCCAGGACGACGTGCGGCGAGCGATGCTGCGCCAGGAGGTCGTGACCGAGAAGGCGGAGAATTTCGACCTGATCGCCCATCATGGCGACGAGCTGGAGACCGCCTTTCAGGTCCTCAACATCCGGCGTGGCAGGATCGTGGGGGAGCGGAGCACCATCGTCGACCGGGTCGAAGAGCTCACCGACGAGGAGCTGATGGGCCGGATCGTCAGGGAGCTCTACGGTGACACCGAGCCGCCGCGGGAGGTCTTGGTGAAGATCCTCCCCGACGAGGAAGAGCTGCTCACCGAGTGGTTGACCGACCTGCGTGGCAGCAACGTCAGTCTCCGGGTCCCGCAGCGGGGGGCCAAACGGCGTCTGATGGAGACGGCCTCGATCAACGCAGCCGACGCATTCGGTCGCCACCGTCTCAGCCGGCAGAAGGACCACAACGCCCGGGCCAAGGCGATGCGGTCCCTCCAGGAGGTCCTGGGTCTGGAGGACCCCCCACTGCGCATCGAGGCGTTCGACATCTCCACACTTCAGGGGACCAACACCGTCGCTTCGATGGTCGTGCTCGAAGACGGCATTCCCCGCCGCAATGACTACCGGCGCTTCAAGATCAGGACAGTCGACGGTCAGGATGACTTCGCCTCGATGGAGGAGACGATCCGCCGCCGATTCACCGCCTATCTGGCCGAGCAGCGACGGCCGATCACCGAGCAGGGGAGGTTCTCCTATCCGCCTGGCCTCGTCGTCATCGACGGTGGCGCCGGCCAGTTGGGGCGGGCCGTGAAAGTACTCGACGAGCTCGAACTGGACATCCCCACCATCGGTCTCGCCAAGAAGATGGAGGAGATCTATCTGCCCGGGGAGCCGGAGCCGATCCGGATCCCACGTGACGCCGAGGCCCTCTACCTGCTCCAGCAGGTCCGTGACGAGGCCCACCGGTTCGCCATCACCTATCACCGCCAACTCCGGTCGAAGTCGATGGTCGACTCGGTCCTCGACGACGTGCCCGGGGTGGGCCCGAAGCGGAAGAGGGACTTGCTCAAACACTTCGGATCGCTGAAGAAGTTGCGGTCCGCGTCGGAGGAGGATCTCACCGCCGTGGTACCGAGCCAGGTGGCCTCCGACCTGTACGCTGCGCTGCACAGCTGACCAAGGCACCGCAAATGGACCTCGTCGTCAACGACGCCCCACATGTCCTCGTTGTTACCGGCATGTCCGGTGCCGGACGGTCTTCGGCGGCGAAGATCCTCGAGGACCTCGGATACACGGTCATCGACAACCTGCCACCGCAACTGCTGTCGCTCGCCGTCCAGGCGCACGACATCCCCGAGGCGCACAAGCACCTCGCCGTCGTCATCGATTCCCGCGGTGGGCTCCCCACCGACGAGCTCAAGTACGCCATCATCGAGTTGGAGCGTGAAGGCGTCATCACCCGCATCGTCTTCCTCGACGCCGACGACTCGGTGATCGTCAGCCGGTATGAGGAGAACCGTCGACCCCACCCACTCGGCGGCGACACCATCTCGGAAGCAATCGAGGCGGAGCGGACCCTCCTGGGCGAGCTCAAGGAGATGGCCGACGTCGTCATCGACACCTCTTCGCTCAACATCCACGAGCTGCGGGAGCGGCTGAGCTCCCAGTTCTCCGAGGACGAGGGCGGCCGCCCCATGCGGGTCTCGATCCGCTCGTTCGGGTTCAAGCACGGCACCCCGAGGGACACCGACCTCGTGTTCGACGTTCGATTTCTCCCCAACCCCCATTGGGTGCCCGAGCTGCGTGACCAAAGGGGCACACACCAGCCCGTGAGCGAGTACGTGCTGGCCTCCGACGGTGCGAAGGAGTTCGTCGACCGGGTGGACGAGCTGCTCGAGTTCCTGATCCCGAGGTTCGAGAGCGAGGGCAAGTCCTACCTCTCCATCGGCATCGGATGCACGGGCGGGCACCACCGATCCGTGGCGGTCGCCGAAGAGCTGCGCAAGCGTCTGTCGGCCCACGGGATCAACGCATCAGTACGGCACCGCGATCTCGATAAGTGAGGACTCAAACCGAAACCGCCCTCGAGCCGCTGCTGCTCGACCCGAACGGCCCCGCAGTGGTGGCCATCGGCGGAGGGCACGGCCAGGCTGCAGCGCTCGAGGCTATCCAGACTTACGCCGGTTCCATCTCGGCTTTGGTCACCGTGGCCGACGACGGCGGGTCTTCGGGTCGGCTCAGCGAGTTCGGGATCCCGCCCCCCGGCGACGTGCGGCGTTGTCTGCTCGCCCTCACCCCCGAACCCTCCCTCTGGTCGGAGCTGTTCGCCCATCGGTTCGCGTCGGGTGACGTCAGCGACCATTCCCTGGGCAATCTGATCCTGGCAGCGCTCACCGACCTGTTCGGAGACTTCTCCAGCGCGGTCGACACCGCGGCGCGGATGCTGGGGACGCTTGGCGAGGTGATCCCGGTCGCCGACGACCCGGTGACGTTGGAGGCGGTCATCGATGGGAAGAGAATTCGGGGACAGGCCGCGATCTCCCAGACGCAAGGGAATGTCTCCACCCTCAGCATCGACCCGCCGGACACCATGGCCTCCCGACGAGCGCTCTCCGCCGTCGCAGGCGCCAATCAGATCGTCATCGGACCGGGGAGCCTCTACACGTCGGTGATCTCGGCGCTCATGGTGCAGATGCTCAGCGAGGCGGTCATGGATGCGACGGCGCAGCGCGTCTTCGTCCTCAACCTCGTCACCCAGGAAGGGGAGACCATGGGGATGACCGGGCTCGACCACCTCGAAGCGCTGGCGGCCCATGTCGGCCTCGGTGGCCCCGGCATCGTGGTCGCCCACGAGGGTCCGCTCGACATACCCGCGGGTCATGAGGCGGTAACCGTGACCCGGGAGGAGGTGGCTGCGTACGGGTGGGAGCTGGTGGTTTCGGATCTCGCCGACGAGTGGTCAGACTGGCCGCAACACGACCCGCTGAAGTTGGGTCGCGTCCTGGAGAAGCTGGCCACGACCGGGAGCTGAACGAGATGAACGCCTACCTGACCCTCGACGATGTCGATGTCGCCGGGAAAACGGTCCTGGTCCGATCCGACCTCAACGTCCCCCTCGACGACGGGGCGATCAGCGACGACTTCCGCCTCCGGGCCGCCGTCCCCACCTTGGAGAGGCTCGTCGAGGCCGGCGCCGCGGTGACGGTCTGCTCGCATCTGGGACGACCCGACGGGCCCGACCCTGCCTTCTCGCTCGAGCCTGTGGCCCGCCGCATGGATGAGTTGACCGGTCTCGACGTCAGGTTCGACGCCCCCGGGGACATCACCGTTCTCGAGAACACCCGCTTCCTCGAAGGGGAGACAGCCAACGACGGGGACACCGCACGCGACCTCGCCGACGGGTTCGAGTTGTTCGTCCAGGATGCCTTCGGCTCGGTGCACCGGGCCCACGCCTCCACCGTGGGAGTGGCCGAGCTGATTCCCAGCGTCGCCGGCCCGCTCCTCGACAACGAGCTCCGCTCGCTCGGCCGTCTCCTCGACGAGACCGACCACCCATACACGGTGGTGCTGGGCGGGGCGAAGGTGAGCGACAAGCTCGCCGTGATTCGGAATCTGCTTCCCCGGGTAGACCGAATGCTGATCGGAGGAGGCATGTGCTTCACATTTCTCAAGGCGCTCGGCCACGGAGTAGGGAACTCGTTGGTCGAGGACTCGATGATCGAGGAAGTCGCCGACATGGCGAAAGACCCCAAGATCGCCCTGCCAACCGATGTGATGATCGCCGACAGCTTCAGTGAGGACGCCGAGGGCGCCATCACGGTCGTCAGTGAGATACCCGATGGCTGGATGGGGCTGGACATCGGCACCGACACCGCCATCGACTTCGCCAACCTGATTCGGGACTCGGCCAGCGTCTTCTGGAACGGCCCGATGGGTGTCTTCGAGTGGGAAGCCTTCCGCAATGGCACCGAACTGGTGGCCCGAGCCATGGCGGAGTGCGACGGATTCACCGCCGTCGGCGGTGGCGACTCGGCCGCAGCCCTCCGACTGCTCGGGCTCGAGGACACCGTCAGTCATCTTTCGACAGGTGGTGGGGCGGGGCTGGAGCTGCTGGAGGGCAAGATTCTGCCCGGTGTGGCCGTTCTGGAAAGATGGGTCACATGACCGACCGAACCCCGCTCATCGTCGGGAACTGGAAGATGAACGCCAATCACCTAGAGGCGATCCAGATGATTCAGAAGCTCTCGTACCGGCTCGAGGCCGACGACTACGAGCGAGTCGACGTGGTAGTGGCGCCTCCGTTCACATCCCTCCGGTCGATCCAGGTGGTCCTGGAACAGGACCACATACCGATCGGGCTGGGAGCCCAGGACGTGTATTGGGCCGAGTCGGGTGCCTACACGGGCGAGATCTCGGCGCCGATGCTGGCCAAGCTGGCCGTCAAGCACGTGATCGTCGGGCACTCCGAGCGCCGGGAGCACTTCGGTGAGACCGACGAGATGGTGAACAAGAAGGCGAAGGCGGTGCTCGGCTCCGACATGGCCGCCATCGTGTGTGTGGGGGAGACCATCGAGCAGCGAGACAGCGGCGAGGCCGAGGGCGTGGTCGCCGCTCAAGTTGCCGCCGCGCTGCGTGGCATCGAGTTCACCTCACCGGGTTCGCTGGCCATCGCCTACGAACCGGTGTGGGCGATCGGATCCGGCCGGACCGCCCTGCCCGAGGATGCCTCGACCATCGCGGCGCTGATTCGGGAGGGCGTACGCGATAGGTTCGACAGCGACGTCGCCGAAGACGTCCGGATTCTCTACGGCGGGTCGGTGAACCCGGTGAACATCAAGGACTTCATGGCGAAGAAGGACATCGACGGGGCTCTCGTTGGTGGAGCCTCACTGGATCCCGACCAGTTCGCCGCGATCGTGAGGTACCGACTGTGACCCACACCCTGATCCTCCTGCGTCACGGTGAGTCGACCTGGAACCTGGAGAACCTGTTCACGGGGTGGACCGACGTTGGTCTCACCGAACGGGGGATCATCGAGGCCCGCACCGCCGGGCGGCTGATGGTTGAGGCGGGTCTGAAGCCCGACGTGCTCTTCACTTCGGTCCTCACCCGATCAATCGACACCGCCGATCTCGCTCTGGAGGAGGCGGGATGGCGTGACATCCCTACCAAGCGCAGTTGGCGTCTCAACGAAAGGCACTACGGCGACCTCCAGGGTCTCAACAAGAAGGAGACCGCCGACAAGTTCGGCGCCGAGCAGGTGCTGGCCTGGCGCCGTTCGTACGACACCCCGCCGCCACCGCTGGACGTCTCCGATGAGCGCCATCCCAGCCACGACGAGCGTTATGCGGATGTCGACCCCGATCTGCTGCCGGCCACGGAGTGTCTTGCGGACGTGGTCGACCGGATGCTGCCGTATTGGTTCGAGGAGATCGTCCCCGTTCTCCGGGAGGGAAAGACCCCACTAGTGGTCGCCCACGGCAATTCGCTCCGGGCCCTGGTCAAGCATCTCGACGACATCAGCGAAGAGGAGATCGTCGAGTTGAACATCCCCACCGGGATTCCGCTCGTCTACGAGCTCGACGACGACCTCCAGCCCGTTTCCAGCGAGTATCTGGGCGATCCCGAGGCAGCCCAGGCGGCCGCCGATGCGGTCAGCCAACAAGCCGGGTAGGGGAAGCGATGTGAGCCTGGTACAATTCAGCTCCGCTCATTCGGGCGGAATCTTCCCTTCGAGATCTGATCGAACATGAACATCGTCACGGCTTTCGCCATCATCTTTCACATCATTCTCTGCATTGCCCTCGTGGCGTTGGTGCTCCTGCACTCGGGCAAAGGCGGCGGACTCTCCGATGTGTTCGGTGGTGGCATGTCGACCTCCAACCTGGGAGGTTCGACCGTGGTGGAGCGGAATCTGGACCGTCTCACGGTCATAGTCGGTGTGCTCTTCGGAGTCAGCACCTTCGCTCTCACCTTCGTCTTGAGCTAGATCGGTCGGTAGAATCGCCGACCAAATCACTCCTGTCGGAGTGGCGGAATTGGAAGACGCGCCAGGCTAAGGACCTGGTGGGGTTTATAGCCCCGTGGAGGTTCGAGTCCTCTCTCCGACACCATCACCATTCGCGAACCCGGGGTTGCAAAGCCCATATACGGGTCAGATCCGCTCAAGTACGACCGCTCCGCCGGAATGGCGGCAGCGGTTGCTGGGCGCCCGGTGGCTGTGGATCTGTTGGGGTTATCGCCCCGTGGAGGTTCGAGTCCTCTCCAACCCGGTGGGGAAACTCCCGTTAGGACCTGGGCTTCAGGCTGCCTGTCGCTCGAACGTGGTCTCCGTCACCTCAGCGGCGGTATCCCATCGCGACCATAGGATGGCAGCCACGAGGACGATGAGAGCGACGCCAGCGATTGCGAAGCGCCAATTGGAGGCTCGGGCGGCGATGACCGCAGGCAGGACGAGAAGCGAAATCAGGTTCATAACCTTGATGAGCGGGTTCAGTGCTGGGCCGGCAGTGTCCTTGAACGGATCACCCACGGTGTCCCCGATCACGGCGGCCTTGTGGGCCTCCGACCCCTTTCCACCGTGGTGCCCTTCCTCGATGAACTTTTTGGCGTTGTCCCACGCCCCACCCGAGTTGGAGAGGAAGTTTGCCATCAGCTGACCGGTCAGGATCGAAGCCGCCAGGAACGCGCCGAGTGCGAGGTAGCCGATCCCGAACCCGACGATCACAGGCGTGAGCACCGCGAGTAGGGCAGGTGTCAGCAACTCCCGAAGTGAGGCGGTGGTGCAGATGTCGATCACCGGGCCGTAGTCGGGGCGACGTTCACCGCGCATGATCGCACCGTCGGCGAACTGACGGCGCACCTCGCGCACCACGACCCCGGCCGTCTTGCTCACGGCCTTGATAGCCATGGCAGAGAACATGAACGCGATCGAACCGCCTATCAGCAAGCCGATAAAGGTGGTGGGATTGGCGACGTTTATCGAGGTTTCCGGGAGCAGGAACAGGTTCGAGCCATCGGCGGTGATGCCGAGCTCGGCCGCAGCGGTCTCGATGAATGAGGCAAATAGGGCCACGGCTGCGATTACCGCCGACCCGATTGCGAAGCCCTTGGTCACGGCCTTGGTCGTGTTCCCCACCGCATCGAGGCCGACCATGATCCGCCTGGCCTCGCCTTCGAACTCACCGGACATCTCGGCGATGCCAGCGGCGTTGTCGGCGACCGGGCCGAAGGTGTCCTCAGAGACCACGACTCCCGTCGTGGCCAGCATGCCCATTCCACACAGCGCCACCAGGTACAACGAGAACTGGATGTTCCCGCCACCCAATGCGATGGACACTCCGATCGCCCCAGCGATAGCGAGAATCGCCCAGACCGAGGACTCGAGTCCCGAGCTGACCCCGGAGAGGACGGTGGTGGCAGGCCCTGTCTCGGAAGCCGAGGCGAGCTCCTTCACCGGTTTGCGCTCGGTCGAGGTGAAGTACTCGGTAATGCGACTGGTGACCTGGGCAAGCAGGAGGCCGGTGAGGACGGCCCCGAACACCTTCCATCCCTCGTTGCCGTTGTCGTTCCCCACATAGAAGAGACTGACCGCCAGGGTCCCAAGCACGGTCAGTCCCCCTGCACTGATGAACCCACGGTTGATCGGCGCCAGCGCCGATCGGTCGCGAGTTCGGGCCTTGACCAGATAGACACCGATGATCGAGGCCACGACCCCGATCGCCCTCACTATCACCGGGAAGATGAGCCCGAGTGCGGGGTTGGCGCCGATCGAGGAGAAGGCGGCGACACCGAGGATTATCGATGCCACGAGAGTCACCTCGTAACTCTCGAAGAGGTCGGATGCCATTCCCGCGCAGTCGCCGACGTTGTCGCCGACGTTGTCGGCGATGGTTGCCGGGTTCCGGGGGTCGTCCTCCGGTATGCCCTGCTCCACCTTTCCCACGAGGTCGGCCCCGACGTCAGCGGCCTTGGTGAAGATGCCCCCACCCACTCGGAGGAACAGGGCCAGCAACGACCCGCCGAAACCAAACCCGACCAGGATCGCCGACGAGGTGTTCTGGAAGATCATGATGATCAGCGTCGCCCCGAGCAGACCGAGACCCACTGTGAACATCCCGGCGACGCCTCCCGTGCGGAACGCAACGGTCAGTGCGGCGGGCAGCGATCCCGATCTGGCTGCAGCGGCCGTACGGACGTTGCCGCGGACCGCGAGGCTCATCCCGATGAATCCGGTCAGTCCGGAGAGGAAGCAGCCGGCCACGAACGCCGCGGTCCGGGCCGTCCCGGACTGAAGGAACGTGAGCGCGACCGAGCCATCGGGTCTGAGGACCTTGGTCGAGGTGACGAACACGAGGACGATGAGTGGGATCAGGATCCACGCGATGGTGCGGAACTGGCGTCGCAGGTACGCCATCGCACCCTCCTGGATGGCCGCTGCTATCTCTCGCATCTTGGCGGTGCCCTGGTCCGCTGCGAGGACACCCCTGGCCAGAAGCACTCCCACCAAGAGTGCCAGCAAGGCGGTGGCTGCGGCGACGATCAGCCAGATCCATTCGGCCGACCCCAGGGTGAACTCCTGGAACCCGCCCTCGGAGGCCAGAATCACGATTCACCCTCGTCGCTTGGCTCCGACGCGTAAATCTCGGTGGACAACTTGTGTCCGACCACCCGATCGACACCGTCGACCTGCACGATCACCGGTCCCTCGAACGGGTGGCGCTCTTTGACGGTCAGCACCGTTCCGGGGCGGATCCCGATCGTGTCGAGGAACTCGACCACGTCTGGATGGGTGTCACCGGGCAGAGCTACTTCGATGGTCTCCCCAAGGTCGGCGTCGGCGAGTGTGGGCAAAGCGGCCAACTCCTCGGCTTCTGCCTCTGGGATGGGGAAGCCGTGCGGGCACGCTGCAGGGCGATCGAGTGCGTTGAACATCCTCTGGACCACTTCGGCAGGCAATGAGTGCTCGAATGTCACCGCGAGTTGGTCGGCCTCGTCCCAGCGGTAGCCGAGCAGGTCGGCGAGGAAACGTTCCACGATACGATGGCGTCTGATCGCACCGATAGCCGCCACACGGCCCTTTCGTGTCAAGGTGACTCCCTGATAAGGGCGATGTTCGACGAAACCCTGATCGTCGAGCTTCTTGAGTCGGGCAGTGATCGTCGCCGGTGACACAGCGAGAGCCTCGGCGAGGTCGCCGGGGCGGGCGACACCCTCCGGGCCGGCGTGCCGGTACAACGACTTCAGAGTCTCCTGCTCCATGGGGCTAGCTGTCATTTCGAGCATCATAAGACTCTTTTCAGCGCAACGAAAGTGACTTTCAACCTGTACCGAAGACCAAAGCCTATATTGCCCAAAGCATGACGCTGGATGGGATCGTCGAATGGGCAACCGAACTCGTGGAGGCGCTGGGACCACTTGGCGTCGGTCTTCTGGTCGTCTTGGAGAATCTGTTCCCGCCCATCCCCTCCGAAGTGGTGCTCCCGTTGGCCGGCTTCGTCTCCGCCACAGGTGGGGCCGACTTGACGGTCATGATCGGGGCGGCGACGATCGGATCACTGGTCGGCTCGTATCTCCTCTATGGGATCGCCGCTTCCATCGGCCCTGTGCGGCTTCGTCTCTTCGTCGTCGAGCACGGTCGCTGGTTAGGGCTGACTGAGGATGACCTCGATCGAGCGGAGGCATGGTTCGACGGCCGAGCCAACCGCGCCGTGCTGGTCTGTCGTTGCGTTCCCCTCATGCGCTCCCTTATCTCGATACCCGCAGGCTTGCGTCGGATGCCTCTGCTTGCCTTCACCGGCTACACCCTGGTCGGGAGTCTGGTCTGGAACACCGCGCTGGTCGTGGCTGGTTATCTGCTCGGTGACAGATGGGAAGTGGCCGGTGAACCGATCGAGTTGCTGCAACAGGCCGTGCTGATCGTCATCGGCGTGACCCTCCTCTGGTTCATTTGGCGACGTGTGATCCAACCCCGATGGCAACGACGCACCACGCCCAACTAGCCGTCGACTTGGGACGAGGTCCCTAGGGGCCGTTCTCAGCTGCTCGTCTCAGACCCTGGGCTTCGAGGGTCATGTAACGGTTGGTCAGGTCCTTGTACATCCTGCCGAAGATCGGGACCAGCAACCCCCTCATCTCCAGGGTCAGCGTGAGACGCGAACGGTGGTCACTCAGGTTCTCCACCCGATGACCGGCGACCGTGTTGGCCCCAGTCGACTCTTGGTGCCACTCGAAATACGACGGCGGTTCCCAGATGGTGATGTCCCACACTCCCTCCGGCACCCTCGGTTGCGTGAGGCGCACCTGGCTTCCTCGAGAAAGTGGGGGCGGTGTGAGTAGCTCGACGGACTCGACCGTCTCTATCCGCTCTGGCCACGCCTCGACGTCGGTCAGGATTTCCCAAACACGACCTTGGCTGGCGTCGATTTCGATCGAGTATTCGAAATGCATGTTCGATCTGGCGTCGGGCCGGATCGTACCTGTGAGCTCACTGTCAAGTCGCCCTGCCTCGACGTGGGCTCCCATCTGGCTTTTTGCGTCGAATTTCAGGAAACAGAAACACTTCTGAAACAAAGCTCCGAAATGATCGTGCTCGGTCAGTCCCGCTCGATCTGGAGGAGCCAAGTGGATACAGGTGACGTTGCGTGGGTGTTGGTCTCTTCGGCCCTGGTGTTGTTCATGACACCAGGTCTGGCTCTCTTCTACGGAGGCATGGACCGGTCGAGGAACGTCCTGAACATGCTGATGATGAACTTCTGGTGTCTCCTCGTCATTCCGATCGCATGGGTGGTTGTCGGCTTCTCCCTGGCTCAGTCGGGTGATGGGAACTTCATCGGCAATCTCGACCTGGCGTTCCTCCAAGGGATGGGGATCACGGGCGAGGACGGGGGCTTCGGCCTGCTGATCGTCATCTTCCTCGGCATGTTCGCCGTGATCACGCCGGCTCTCATCTCGGGGGCGGTGGCGGATCGAATGAAGTTCGCAGCCTGGGCCATTTTTGCCCCGGTCTGGTTGTTGCTCGTCTTCGCCCCGGTCTTCAAATGGGTGTACGGAGGCTGGATCGCCGACCTGGGCGCACTCGACTTCGCGGGAGGCACCGCAATCCACGTCAACGCCGGCATCGCCGCCCTCGCCGCGGTCCTGGTGCTCGGCAAGCGCAGGGGCTGGCCCGGTCAGGGGCATCCGCCCCACTCGATGCCTCTTGTGATGCTCGGCACCGGCATCCTCTGGTTCGGCTGGTTCGGGTTCAACGCCGGTTCTGCCGTGGCGGCCAACGGTCAGGCGATTCAGGCATTCATGAACACGTTCCTGGCGGCGGCCGCCGCCGGCCTGTCATGGGGTTTCGTCGAGCGTGTCCGTGACGGCCACTTCACCAACCTCGGCGTCGCCTCGGGGATCGTCGCCGGCTTGGTCGCCATCACGCCAGCGGCCGGATACGTTGCCGGGATGTCGCCGATCTGGATCGGCCTGGCCACCGGCATCATCTGCTGTTTCGCGGTCGGCCTCAAGACGAAGGCCGGATACGACGACGCTCTGGATGTGGTCGGTGTGCACTTCGTCGGAGGTCTGGTGGGTTCGCTCGCCATCGGGTTTCTTGCCGACCCTGCCTACTTCGGAGGCGACTTCCTCGCCGGCGCGTTCTACGGTGGAGGCTTCGAACTGCTCGGCGCTCAGGCATTGGGAAATGCCGCCACGATCGCCTATTCGTTCGTGGTGACCGCGATCATCATGCTGGCGTTGAAGGCGACGATCGGGGTGCGGGTGTCCGAAGACGTCGAGGCCACAGGTCTCGACCTCGCCGAGCATGCCGAGACGGCCTACAGCTCGGGAAGCGCCAGTCTGGCCGGTCGCTGACAGGAGGAGAGCAAATTGAAACTGGTCATCGCATTCATCAAGCCCTTCAAACTGGAGCAGGTCCGGGACGCCCTCAAGGCGGTGGGCGTGTCGGGAATGTCCGTGAACGACATCTCAGGCTTCGGCCGCCAGGGGGGGCAGACCGAGGTGTACCGCGGCGCCGAGTACGAGATCGACTTCGTTCCCAAGGCCCGGCTGGAGGTCATCGTCACGGATGAACTGGTGGCACCGGTGGTGGGAGCGCTCGAGAAGGCTGCGCACACCGGGGAGATAGGGGACGGCAAGATCATCGTCGTCCCCGTCGAGGAGGTCATACGAATCCGCACCGGTGAACGAGGTGCCGACGCGATCTGAGTCGTATAAATAGGGGCGGCGTGGTTCTCGTCCGGGCTGCTCGACGACTACGACGTGCAGCACAAAGGTGATGGCTTCTCGCGTCTCTTCGTCTGCGCTGCAGCGAGCGCCGAAAAGCAGACTCGTGCAGCGCAGTTCTGGATGCGGATGATGACACTGAAAGCTCGAGGGTCTGAACCTCGCAGTTGAACCCGGCGCCTACGTGGAAGCCGGGTTCTCCGCGTCTGAAGGCTCCTCGGGAGTCGGGCCTGGTGAAGTCCGTTCGTGGGCGCCCCTCGAGAACTCGGGCCCGTAGGTGTCCTTCCATATGACGGTCGTGAAGAGCCAAAGGGCGCAGCCGAGGAGGATGAGTGGGAACAGGCGGGCAACCCACGGGTAGGTGTCCTCGGTGTTCCCCAGCCAACCACCGATGAGCGCCCCGATCGGCACGGTGGCCCAGCCGATCGCCCGGGAAGCGGTTATCACCCGACCGAGCATGGCGTCGCCGGCGTACAGCTGGCGGATGGTGACGAGTGGGATGTTGATGACCGAGATTCCGACCATGAACACGGCGAGGAGGAGCATCGCAACCACGCCGTAGGTCGTGAACATGAACGCCATCAAGCAGACTCCGGCGAGAGTCATACCGATCACCATCGACCTTCCCAGCCCGATCAAACGGCTGAATTGTGGGGCGAACAAGGCTCCGAGGAGACCCCCGATACCCATGAAGGCGAGGAGAATGCCGATCTGTGTCTCGGTCTGTGTTTCCAGTATCACCGTCGCGAGGACCACGAATGTCGCCTCCATGAACCCGATAACGAAGTTGGGGATCGCGGCGGCGATCGCCGAGATGCGTAGACGCGGCTCCTCCCAGATGTGGCGAATCCCGGCGACGAAATCGGTCCAAAGGGCTTCCCGCTCCATGTCGTCGGCGTGGTGCGCGACCCGTCCCACCCACTTCAAGGTGAAGGCCGAGATCACGAAGGTGACCCCGTTCACGAAGAGCCCGACCGCCGGCCCGGCGAAGGCGAACGCGAGGACACCGGCGACGAGTGGTCCGAGGGCGAACATCGCCTGGATCGAGGCCGTCACGAAGGAGTTGGCATCGGTGAGACGGTCCTTCGGGACCAAGGCCGGAATCATCGCGTAGAGGGCGCCGTCGAAGAGGGTCGTCATCGATCCGACGATGAAGGCCATCACGAACACGGTTCCCGTGCCGTATGTGCCTACCTGGGCTGCGAGATAGAAGAAAGCACAGGCTCGGAGGAGGTCGGTGGCGACCATCACCGGACGTAGATGGACTCGGTCGAGGAGAACACCTCCCGCCAGACCGACCAGGACCGTGGGCGCCATCTCCAGGGCGTAGGCGATCGAAAAGTCGAGGGTGTTGGTTTCGCCGGTCGCCTCCTGGATGTGGAGAACCAGCAATG
Organism: Acidimicrobiia bacterium; assembly: GCA_035762545.1. Lineage (GTDB taxonomy): Bacteria > Actinomycetota > Acidimicrobiia > Spongiisociales > ZC4RG35 > JANQRA01. The sequence goes on along the minus strand of DASTOM010000003.1, from coordinate 8,551 downwards.
GGACTGTCAGCACGGCGATGTAAGTGCCGAACTGGCTGATCGTCTGACCGACCCAGAGCGCCATGTATCGAGGCCCCAGGGACCGCATCGACCTTATGAAGTGCACCGCCTCGAACGATAACTTCGGGTGACGCACTGTCCAGCCCTTGTTAGATTCTTTGGTTCATGGCGAACGCACAAGAGATCCCACAACTCGCCAGCGAGCTCGTCGAGATGTCGCGGGAGTACCTGCGACAGGAGACGCTGGAACCCGCCAAGCAGCTCGGTATCCAGGCCGGCATGGGCATCGGTGGGGCGATCATGCTCGCCATCGGGGCAGTCTGTCTGGCCTGGGCGGCGTATTACGGGATCCAGCTGCTGGTACCCGAGACGCAGTGGTGGGTCGTGTTCGCACGCGGAGTCACAGCCATACTCTGCGCGGGTGCGGCCATAGTCGTTGGATGGAGGATCCAAGTTGACAGTCAGCAGGGATGACCTGGAGCGAAAGGCTCAAGAGCTGGTCGGAGCGGTCGACCAGACCCGCGAATCCGCCCGGAACACCGCAATCATCGGCGCCCTCGTCGTCGCCGGCGTCGTAGCCGCCGCCTTCATCTTCGGGCGCCGACGCGGCTCCCGCAACAAGACGGTGGTCGAGGTCTACAAGGTCTAGACCCACTTGCCCAATGCTCCGGGGGCGATATCGGCCCCACGCGTTTCACAAGCAAGGGAGTGTCCTCGCCGGGTGTCCATCCCCCTGCGGCGCTAGCCCTTGGGGGGCTTGATCACCTCGATACGGGGGGCACCACGTTTCTTGTGGTGGATGACGAGGGCGGAGCCCTCGGGAAGCGACTTGCGGAAGAGGAGTTGGCGTTGGGGGCGGGTCCGGCTGATGTAGGCGAGGGCGGTCAGGGCGAGACCGGTGTAGAGCTCGGTGCGGTTGCCCTCCCGCAATCCGGTGAGCGTGCGACGAAAGCCCTCCTCGCGAGGATCGCGGGCGCCGAGCGCCCTGTCGATCAACTTCTTCGTCCGGTTTGCCATGCGTCTACCCTCGGCCGACAGTCAACACGGACAAACACTATGCAGAACAAACAATTCACGAAAGTCGTCATCTGGATCGTCGTCATCGGGATGATCCTGAGCATGGGCATCGCAGCCATCGCCATCCTCTCATGACCTTTCGCGAGGGTGAGCCGGCACTCCTGATCGACAGCAAGGGGCGCCAGTTCCTCCTGAAGTTGGAGAGCGGGCGCACCTTCCAGTTCCACAACGGCTCTCTCTCCCACGACGAGCTGATCGGGTCAGAGGACGGCACCTGGTTCACCTCGACTGGCAACGCCCGGCTCCTGCTCCTGCGTCCCCGTCTCGCCGACTTCATCCTGAAGATGAAGCGCAGCGCACAGATCGTCTACCCGAAGGACCTAGGGCCCATCCTCGTCTATGGGGACATCGCACCCGGCATGACCGTGCTCGAGGCAGGAACCGGATCGGCCGCACTGACCCTCGGACTGTCCCGGGCCGTCGGACCGGAGGGTCGGGTAGTAACCGTCGAGCGTCGCGAAGACCACGCGGCCCACGCCCGAAAGGCGATCGAACGCTGGTACGGCGACTTCCCGGGGAACGTCGAGCTGCGGATCGGTGACGTTGCGGATGAGGTCGAGAGCGTCGCGCCGGAGCGCATCGTGCTCGACCTCCCCGAACCGTCTCCGGTCCTCGAGGCGGCAGCCGATCACCAACCCAATGGTGGTGTCGTCACGGCGTATGTTCCGACCGTGCCCCAACTCCAGACGACAATCGAAACGGCAGACCGCCTCGGACGGTTCGCCGAGATCGAGGTGATGGAGTTCATGCTGCGTGAGTGGAACGTCAGCGGGCGCTCGGTGCGCCCGGAACATTCGATGGTCGGGCATACGGGATTTCTCATCTTCATGCGGAAAGTGACCGATGAACCTGGTACATCTAACCCAGAGAACTAAACAGGGGCATTCGTATACTGACGAGAGGCGACCGAGAGCCAGGAGGTAGCCGTGGACGAAGGACGGAAGCAGGAAGACGCCGCACAGCTTCGCAAGGTGGTGTCCGCACTCGAGGAGGAAGTCTCCTTCCTGCGCCGCCGTCTCCGCGAGGCCCCTGCCAGAGCCGACGAGCTCGAAGCCGACCTCAATCGAGCTCAGGAGCGACTCGACCGGGTCGTCGCCCAGAACGACAAGCTCTCCACGCTTCTCGAAGAGGCTCGAGAGCAACTGGGCGTTCTCCGTGAAGAGGTCGAGAAGCTCACCCAGCCGCCCAACAACTTCGGGACCGTGTTGAAGGTCTCCGAGGACGGCACGGTCGACATCCTCACCGGCAACCGCAAACTCCGCGTCGCAGCCCAGCCGTCTGTCGAGGTCAAGAAGCTCCAGGTCGGTCAGGAGGTCCTGCTCAACGAGGCGTTCAACATCATCGACGTGCGCTTCTTCGAGCCGGCCGGTGAGATCCTGAGAGTTCGCGAAGTCATGGACGACGGACGCGTCGTGGTCATCGCACATGCCGACGAGGAGCGGGTGCTCAACCGGTCGGAGAACATGTTCGATGTGAAGCTCCGGCCCGGCGATTACGTACGGATCGACTCCAAGACCGGTCTCATCCTCGAGAAGCTGGAGCGTCCCGAAGTCGAGGACCTCGTCCTCGAAGAGGTACCGGACATCACCTACCACGACGTCGGTGGTCTCGCCGACCAGATCGAGATGATCCGGGACACCGTCGAGCTGCCATACCTGCATCGCGACCTGTTCAAGGAGTACGAGCTGGAGCCACCAAAGGGCATCCTCCTCTACGGGCCGCCCGGATGCGGCAAGACCCTCATCGCCAAGGCGGTGGCCAACAGCCTCGCCAAGAAGGTCTCGGAGCGGACCGGCAATCCCGACGTCAGGTCGTACTTCCTCAACATCAAGGGCCCCGAGCTCCTCAACAAGTGGGTCGGAGAGACCGAGCGGCAGATCCGCCTCATCTTCCAACGTGCCAAGGAGAAATCGGACGAGGGCGTGCCCGTGATCGTGTTCTTCGACGAGATGGACTCCCTGTTCCGCACCAGGGGCACCGGGATCAGCTCGGATGTCGAGTCGACGATCGTCCCTCAGCTTCTCTCCGAACTCGACGGAGTTGAGTCCCTCAAGAACGTCGTGGTCATCGGAGCCTCGAACCGTGAGGACCTGATCGACCCGGCGATCCTGCGTCCCGGCCGCCTGGACGTGAAGATCAAGATCAACCGACCCGATCCCACGGCGGCGCGTGAGATCTTCCGGATCTACATGACCGACGAGACCCCTCTCGACCCCAAGGAGACCCGCAGTTCGACGCCCGCCGAGGCCATCGTCCGCATGATCGACGCCACCGTCGCCGACATGTACTCGGAGGACAAGGAGAACGAGTTCCTCGAGGTGACCTATGCCAACGGCGACCGTGAGACCCTCTACTTCAAGGACTTCGCCAGCGGAGCGATGATCGAGAACATCGTCCGTCGGGCCAAGAAGGACGCCATCAAGAGGCAGATAGCCGGTGAGGGGGGCGGTGTTCGCAAGGAAGACCTGATCGCAGCCATCAAGCAGGAATTCCGTGAACAGGAAGACCTGCCGAACACCACGAACCCGGACGACTGGGCCAAGATAAGCGGCAAGAAGGGCGAGCGGATCGTCTACGTCCGGACTCTGGTGGGTGGCGATGAGGACAGCCGTCTCATCGAGAAGGTGTCCGGCGGTCAGTATCTCTGATGTCCCTAACTTGAGAGGTCTCTGATGGCGCTCCACAAGGTGCTCGGGACCGAGACCGAATACGGGATCGTGGTCCGTGGCGACCCCGGCTTCAACCCTGCCGTCGCTTCTTCCCTCGTCGTCAACAACTACCCCGGGGCTCGGGTCAAGGTGCAGTGGTCGTATGAGGAGGAGTCACCCGGTCGTGACGCACGCGGTTTCGGGCACGACTCCTACGGACTGATCGACCCCGAAGGCGCGGTGGTCAACTCTGTCCTCGCCAACGGCGCCCGGCTGTACGTCGACCATGCCCACCCCGAGTACTCCGGCCCGGAGACCTATGACCCGCTCGAAGCCGCCCTGTACGACAAGGCGGGCGAGGTCGTGATGCATCGGGCCGCGGTGGCGGCCAGCGAGGCCGCCGGGCGGTCGATCTCGCTCTACAAGAACAACTCGGACGGCAAGGGAAACTCCTACGGGGCCCACGAGAACTACCTGCTCAGCCGGGAGACCCCGTTTGGCGACCTGATCCGATATGCGATGACCTTCATGGTCACCCGTCAGATATTCACGGGGGCGGGCAAGGTGGGGAAGGAGAACGACCGCGCCGATGTCGACTTCCAGATCACCCAAAGAGCCGACTTCTTCGAAGAAGAAGTCGGGCTGGAGACGACACTCAAGCGTCCGATCATCAACACCCGTGATGAACCTCATGGTGATCCCTCGTTGTACCGCCGGCTGCACGTCATCATCGGGGACGCCAACCTGTCGGAGTACTCCAACTTCCTCAAGCTGGGCACGACCGCGCTGATGCTGGCCGCCCTCGAAGACGGGGCCATCCCCGACCCGTTGGATCTGTTCGATCCGGTGGAAGCGTGCTGGCAGGTCAGTCACGACATCGCCCTGGGCAGACCTCTCGACCTGGACGGGGGCGGCACGGCCACCGCCCTCGAGCTTCAGGGCCGCTATCTCGAGTGGCTCTCCAAATACGCGGAGAAGGAGCTGGACGATCCGGTGTGGGACCGGGTGATCGAGGAGTGGGCGAGAACACTCGAGCTCCTCGACACCAATCCCGATCGCTTGGCGGACACCCTCGACTGGGTGGCCAAGAAGCGGCTTCTCGAGGGTTACGTCAGCCGGGACGGCCTGCAGTGGACCAACAACAAGCTTCGGGCGCTTGACCTCCAGTATCACGACGTCGACCCGGACAAGGGCCTGTACAACCGGCTCGCCAGCCGCGGGTCGATGCGGAGGCTGTTCACCGACGAGGAGATCGTCGACGCGATCTCCAACCCACCGACCCGAACCCGGGCGTATTTCAGGGGCCGATGTGTCAGCGAGTTCGCCGGGTCGCTGGTCGCCGCCAACTGGGATTCTCTCGTGTTCGACGTCGGGGAACCGCACTTGAAACGGGTTCCTATGATGGAACCGCTTCGTGGAGATGCTTCCCTGGTGGGCGAGCTTCTCGACGAGGCCGAGGACGCCGCAGACCTGCTCAGGCGTCTCGAAGGATGAGCCAAAGGAAGATTTAGATGTCAGACAGAGAACGGGGCCAGGCCGAGAACCGGCGCCAGCCCGAGAGCGACGAGCAGAAGCAAGAGGCCGTTGAGACCGAGACCGATCTCGACGCCCTCGACGATTTGCTGGACGAGATCGACGAAGTCCTCGAGGAGAACGCCGAGGAGTTCGTCAAGAACTACGTCCAGAAGGGCGGGCAGTGATCGAGAAGGTTCGCGGCCCGCTGCCACTCGACGCTCCAGCCCCCGGATCCAGCTTCACCGACCTCCTCGACGCGATGGGGATCAGTCCAGCTATCTCGATACCAGCAGGGTCTCAGATGCCGTCCGTCCCTGAGGGGACGACGGTCCTCGCCCTCCGCTACGAGGGAGGCGTGGTCATGGCCGGCGATCGACGTGCAACCGAGGGTCACCTCGTAGCGCATCGCCGGATCCGCAAAGTGTTCCCCGCCGATCGCTACTCGGCTGTGGCGATCGCCGGCGTCGCCGGGCTTGCCATGGACATGGTCCGACTGTTCCAGGTCGAGCTCGAGCACTACGAGAAGATCGAGGGGATCAGCCTCTCCCTGGAGGGCAAGGCTTCGTTCCTCGCCCGGCTGGTACGGGGCCAGCTGCCCATGGCCATTCAGGGTCTCGCGGTGGTCCCTCTCTTCGCCGGATACGACGATCGGGACAGCATCGGGAGGGTCTACACCTACGACGTGGTCGGTGGGCGCTACGAGGAGGCTGACTTCGGCAGCACCGGATCGGGTTCTCGTCTCGCCAAGGCCTATCTCCGGACTGCGTACGAGGAAGGAATGAGCGGTGACGCCGCAGTGGCCACCGCGGTCAACGCCCTGGTCTCGGCGTCCACCGAAGACACCGCGACCGGCGGTCCGGACCTGAAGCGTGGAATCCTCCCCAACATCGTGCGGATCGACGTGGACGGTCTCGTCGAGATCGAGGACGAAACGATCTTCCCCCTCGCCGAGCACGCCCTGGAGAACATCCGATGACCATTCCGTTCTATGTGGCGCCGGAGCAGCTGGTCCGGGACAAGGCCGAGTTCGCCAGGAAGGGCATCGCCCGTGGCAGGTCGATCGTTGCCGTCGACTATGCCAACGGAGTGCTTCTCCTCGCCGAGAACCCTTCGACGGCGTTGCACAAGATCTCCGAGGTCTACGACCGCATCGCTTTCGCCGGAGTCGGCAAGTACAACGAGTTCGAGACTCTGCGCAAGGCCGGCATCCGTCAGGCCGACCTCATGGGTTACCTCTACTCCCGCGACGACGTGACCGCGATGGGTCTGGCCACGGCCTTCGCTCAGACGCTGGGAATGATCTTCACGCGCGATCCCAAGCCGTTCGAAGTCGAGATCCTGCTCGCCGAGATCTCCGATGACGGCGAAGAGCATCGACTGTTCAGGGTGACGTACGACGGCACGCTCTACGACGAGCGGCGCTACGTGGCGATCGGGGGCAAGGCGGAGCAGTTGGTGGAGGCGCTCGACGAGTTGTGGAGCGAGGACATGACACTCGAGGCCGCCTACGGGGCGGGTGTCGAGGCGTTTCGTCGGGCGGAAGGACGCGAGTCCGAAGGGTGGGAATTGGCCGTCCTCGAAGGCGGAAACGGTCGTCGATCGTTCCGTCGGCTGGACCCGTCTCAGATCGGAACTGAGTAAACCCCTCTCCCTCGAGCCTGCACGGCGTCGCGGTTTTCGGGACGCGGTGCAGGTTCGATGATCGAAGAAGCGAACCATCCCTGTCGAGCCTGCATGGCGTCGCGGTTTTCGGGACGCGGTGCAGGTTCGACGAGAGAAAGCGATCGGGTCCGCATTAGATCGTTCCGCAAGCTCCAGTGTTCGGTTTAGCCTGACCGCGTGGACCGCAGGATCTTCGGGCTGGAAAACGAATACGGTGTGACTTGCACGCTGCGTGGTCAACGCCGCCTCAGCCCGGACGAGGTCGCCCGTTACCTGTTCCGTCGGGTTGTCTCGTGGGGTCGGTCGTCCAACGTCTTCCTCGAGAACGGGGCACGGCTCTATCTCGACGTCGGGTCACACCCCGAGTACGCCACCCCCGAGTGCGACAGCATCGAAGACGTCGTCGCCCACGACAAGGCGGGGGAGAGGATCCTCGAGGGTCTCGTCTCCGGTGCCGAGGAGCGTCTCGAAGAGGAGGGCATCCGCGGCGAGATCTACGTCTTCAAGAACAACACCGACTCGGCCGGCAACTCCTACGGCTGCCACGAGAACTACCTGGTCAGCAGACACAAGGACTTCCATCGGACGGTCGACGTCCTCATCCCGTTCCTGGTGACGCGTCAGATCTTCGTCGGGGCCGGGAAGCTGACCCAGACCCCACGGGGGACCGGCTACACGGTGGCACAGAGGGCTGACCACATCTGGGAGGGAGTGTCGTCGGCGACGACACGGTCTCGGCCGATCATCAACACGAGGGACGAGCCGCACGCCGACGCCGAGCGGTACCGGAGGCTGCACGTCATCGCCGGCGACTCGAACATGAGCGAGTACGCCACCTACGTCAAGGTGGGGACGATGGTCGCCTTGCTCCAGATGATCGAGCGTGACGTTGTGTTCCGCGACCTCACACTGGAAAACCCGATTCGGGCAATCCGTGAGGTCTCCCACGACACCACGTGCACCCGCAAGCTGCGTCTCGCCAATGGTCGCGAGTTGAGCGCCCTCGACATCCAGTGGGAGTACCTGGACCGGGCGATGCGTTTCGCCCGCAGTCCCGGGTTCCCCCCACAGGTGCAGGCCGCGGTCGACCGGTGGGAACACCTCCTGACCGGGCTGGAGAAGGATCCGATGACCCTCGACCGGGAGGTCGACTGGGTGATGAAGTACAAGCTCCTGGAGCGGTACTCGACGAGACGTGGAATCCCGATGTCCGACCCCAAGATGTCGATGATGGACCTGGCGTATCACGACGTCGATCGCACCAGGGGTCTGTACTACTTGATGGAGAACGCGGGCCTCACCGACCGCGTCGTGACCGACGAGAAGGTCGCAGATGCCGTGGTGCGCCCTCCCCAGACCACGCGGGCCCGTCTCCGGGGGGCGTTCATAAAGGCGGCCAAGGCCCGCAAACGAGACTTCACCGTCGATTGGGTCCACCTCAAGCTCAACGACCAGGCGCAACGAACCGTGATGTGTAAGGACCCGTTCAAATCCGAAGACGAGCGGGTCGACAAGCTGATCGCCTCGCTTTAACTGCGAACCCGGGGTACGTCAGCCCGGATATGGGCGATATCCGCTCAACTTCGGGCAATGTCGTGGGGGTCGACCTCAACCCGGGGTTGCACAGCCCGAATGTGGGCTGTGCAACC
>DASTOM010000002.1:0-58971 GCA_035762545.1 Acidimicrobiia bacterium | reverse complement strand
CGCCGTCGGAGGATCGGTAGAAGAACTGTTCGTCGGATCCGTCTCCGTCGAGGTCGATGGCGGAGATTGAATCCCAGCCGGTGGAGTAGCCGGTGCCCGATTGGATGGGGGACCCGAGCTTCGCGTCCGATCCGATGTCGTAGTAGCGGAAGGCGCCGTCGGAGGATCGGTAGAAGAACTGTTCGTCCTGGTCATCACCGTCGAGGTCGATGGCAGAGATGGAATCCCAACCGGTCGAGTAACCCGAGCCGGAGAGGATCGGGCTGCCCAGGGCTCCGTTGGGTTGGATGTCGTAGTAGCGGAAGGCACCGTCGGTCGACCGGTAGAAGAAGATCTCGTCGTCGAGCACCTGTGCATCAGCGGCAGCCTCAGCCGCGAGAAGGCTCGGGTATGGGTTGAAGCGTTCGCCCGTTGGATAGTGCAACTGGAAATGGAGGTGGGACGTCACACATTCGGCGTTCCCACTGTCCCCGAGCCATCCCACGAGTTGTCCGGCTTCGACGTGAGTTCCGACCTGGATACCGGGTGCATAACCGTAGGCCAGCCCGTCATCGGTGCCGGGGTTGTCGTTGTTCAGGTGGATGTACCAACTCTGATAGCCATCGTCGTGCATGAGACGAAGGGTGTAGCTCGGCGCCGTATGTCCGTTGCAGTCGGTGTAATTCCCACTGCTCATCCAGTCGACGGTTCCGGCCGCTGCGGCAAGGACCGGCGTGCCTTTGGGAGCCATGATGTCTGTTGCCTCATGGAGTCGACCCCCACCCCGGGGCGCGTCATAGGTGTCGGAGTAGTAGTAGGAGTCGCCGTCGACGGGGAAGGTGATCGGATAGACCTCGTCTGCACCGGCCGGCACCGCCACGACGAGCAGGGCGAACAAGACCAGCGCGAACCGGAACAAGCGCATCAACTAGGGATCGTCATCGGCGATGGGAACCTTGAGGTCTGGGTTGTCAGTTCAGATTGACGGCCGTGATCGAATCCCAGCCGAGGGAGTACCCGTTACCCGTTTTGATGGGGATCAAACCACCGATTGGGGTGACGTTGTAATAGCGGAACGAACCTGATTCCCGGTAGAAGAACATCTCGTCGGCACCGTCACCGTCGATGTTCACGGCCGTGATCGAATCCCATCCCGTGGAGTACCCGTCGCCGACCTTGATCGGGATCAAACCACCCGTGTTGGTGACGTCGTAGTACCGGAAGGACCCCGATTCTCTATAGAAGAACATCTCGTCCTGTCCATCGCCGTCCATGTCCACGGCAGTGACGGAGTCCCAGCCCGTCGAATAGTCGTCGCCGGACCTGATCTTGGCGCCGAGGGTGCCATTGGGTCTGATCTCGTAGTACGAGTAGAGACCCAGGTCGCCGTCGTAGAAGAACATCTCGTCCTGCCCGTCACCGTCCATGTCCACCGAGCTGATCGAGTCCCACTTGTGGGAGTAGCCGGTACCATCGAGGATCGGAATCAGGTTCGCAGCAGGGGTCACGTCGTAGTACTTGTAGGTGCCCTGAGAGTTCCGATAGAAGAGCATCTCGTCGTCCCCATCACCATCCAAATCGACGGAGGTGACGATGTCCCAGTTCGGGGAATACCCCTCACCGGTGCGGATCGGGACGAGGTCCGCCTGCGGCGTTACGTCGTAGTAGCGGAAGGATCCAGAGTCGCGGTAGAAGAACAACTCGTCGCTTAGGGGTGGACCTGTCACTCTCCAGACCGTTCCGCCGAGCGAGACGATGTACATCTCACCGTGACCGTCGACGCCGAAGGATGACACCAGGTTCGTGTTGAATCGGCTGTCCCAGTCGTAGTGGCTCGTGACCGTTCCGTCGTAACGGAACGATCGAACCCACCCGCTGACGAAATCGGCGTAGAAGTAGGTGCCCCGGAGGGAGGGGATCGTGGTTCCCCTGTAGACGACTCCGCCGGTGACGCTGCCACCGATCGCGTGGGTGTATTCGACCTGGGGCAACACCGTGCCGGCACTCGAGCAGCTGGCTCCCGGGGGGTAGCAGATACTCCCTTCGAGTCGATCCCAACCGAGGTTTGCGCCCCCGGCGCTCGCTTCGAGCACCGTCACTTCTTCCCTTGCGTTTTGGCCGACATCTGCGATGTAGAGCCGCCCGGTGTCGTCGTCAAACCAGAATCGCCAGGGGTTTCTCAGCCCGTAGACCCAGATCTCGTCTGCTCCATCCGTACCGACGAAGGGGTTGTCGCTGGGGTTGGAGTACGTGCGGAGCCCATCGGAGGGAAATCCGTCGACGTCGACGTCGAGTCGAAGGATTGCACCCAGCAGAGTGTTCTTGTTCTGCCCGTTGTTCTGTGGGTCTCCGCTGCCACCACCGTCGCCGGTTCCCAGGTAGAACATCCCATCCGGCCCGAATGTGATGTTCCCGCCATTGTGGTTGGCTGCGAACTGATTCACCTGGATCACCGTGACACGGTTGGCCACACTCACCGTGTTGGCACTCGGGTTGACGATCAAGCGGGCTACGACCAGATGCCCGGCTGTATTCGTGTAACTGAAGAACAGGCGCCCGTTGCTGGCGAAGTCGGGATGGAAGGCGAGACCCAAGAGTCCCTGTTCGTTCTGCGGTGAGGAAGGCAGCAGGTGCGCGACATCGAAATAAGTGCTGATGACCTCATCGTTCAGCACCACCTTCACCCGGCCTCCACGCTCGACGACGAATAGTCGGTCATCTCCCTCCGGAGCCGTTACGAGCAGGGGTGCCGAGAAAGAGTCATCCACGACTTCGAGACTCACCCCCTCGATCGGGGCAGGCGTCGGCGTCGGAGCTGCGAGTAGTAGGGGCACTAGCCACGCCAGGATGTTCACTCTGATTACGGTACCCCAGCTTCTGACATGTCAAGCCTTACGGGTCTGACCCGCAGTAACGTGAGTCCGCCCCTGACACGGAGATCTCCCAGGTGATTGCCGAATCCGCAGATGTTGATCAGCGCGCTCGAATCGCTGCCTCTGTGCGAATCTGGGGTCTGGCTCAGGTGCGTGAGAACGCGGTCATTGGGGAGCACAACATCATTGGTCGCGGTGTGTATGTGGACGCCGGGGTGATCATCGGCGACAACTGCAAGATTCAGAACGATGCCTTGCTCTATGCACCGGCGGTCCTCGAGGATGGTGTGTTCGTCGGACCAGGGGCTGTCCTCACGAACGACACTTTCCCACGGGCGATCAACCCGGATGGAACGGTCAAGACTGGATCCGATTGGCACAGGGTGGGTGTGACTATTCGACGGGGCGCCTCGATCGGGGCACGAGCTGTGGTGCTTGGCGGGGTCGAGATCGGAGAGTGGGCCCTCGTCGCGGCGGGCGCCGTGGTCACCCGTGACGTTGCGCCTCACGCTCTCGTCGCCGGAACTCCCGCGAGACACGTGGGTTGGGTTGGAGTATCCGGCGAGCGGATGTCTGATGAAAGTGGAATGTGGCTGGACAGGGCGACAGGCACGACGTTCCGCGAAGAAGACGGGAGGCTCGTGCCCGCATGATCGCCCTGTCGAGACCGTCGATCGGTCCTCGAGAGATAGCCGCGGTTGTCGAGGTTCTCGAATCGGGGATGCTCGCCTCAGGCGAGAGAGTTCGGCGTTTCGAAGCAGAGTTCGCACGGCTTGTCGGCACCACGGAGGCGGTGGCGGTCGGAAGCGGGACCGCGGCCCTTCATGTGGGGCTCCTGGCCCTGGGGGTGGGCCCCGGAGACGAGGTGATAGTCCCCTCGTTCACATTCGCGGCGAGCGCGAACTCGGTGAGGCTGACCGGGGCCATGCCTGTCTTCGCCGACATCGATAGGCGTGACTACACGATCCATGCCGACACCATCCAGGGTCTCATCACCGAGAAGACGCGGGCTGTGATGCCGGTTCACCTGTATGGGCAGATGGCGCCGATGGACGAGATCGCTGAAGTCGCGAGACGAGCCGGGATCGATGTGCTCGAAGATGCCGCTCAGGCTCACATGGCGGAGAGTGGCGGTCGGCGGGCCGGCTCGGTGGGCCGGCTCGGTGCCTTTTCGTTCTATCCCACCAAGAACATGACAACGGGCGAGGGCGGGATGATCACGACCTCCGATCCCGAACTGGCCGAAAGAGCCCGATGGCTGCGCAATCAGGGCATGGTCGAACGCTACGTCCACAAGGTCATCGGCTTGAACGAGCGCATGACCGAGATCGAGGCTGCGATCGGCCTGGTGCAACTGGAGCGGCTACCCGCATGGACCCGAAGGCGACGTGAGATCGCGGAGATCTACGCCAACAAGCTCGACCCCCGTCTGGGACTCCCTCATGAGCGTGAAGACGCCGTACACGTCTATCACCAATACACGATCGCGCCCGAGGATCGCGAGGCGGTTCGAGCCGCCTTGCGTTCGGCAGACATCGGCCACGACGTCTACTACCCCAAAGCGACCCATCAGCAAGACCCCTACGTCGGACCCGAGTACCGATTGCCGGTGAGCGAAGAGATGGCGGATCGGGTCCTGTCTATCCCCGTGAGGCCCGATTTGACCGACGAGGAGATCGAACTGATCGTCACGACACTCAACGGAGCCGTCGCGTGATGCGGGTAGGACTGGTCGGCCTCGGACAGATGGGCCGACATCATGCCCGTCTGCTCAGTGACTCCTCGACTGTGGAGTTCGTGGGCGCCGTCGACCCGGAGGGTGACCGTCACGGTGTCATGCATGGTGGCCCTGTCTTCGACACAGTGAGTCAGATGATCGATGCCGGCTTGGATGCGGCGATAGTCGCCGTCCCGACTGCGGATCACCGGGATGTCGCAGTGAAACTCGCCGAAAACGGTGTCAGCACTCTCGTCGAGAAACCGCTCGCGGAGAGCGTCCAGTCGGCTGAGGTGATAGTGGACGCCTTTGCGGCTAACGGTGTCCTGGGCGCCGTCGGCCACGTCGAGCGTTTCAACTCATCCCTTCAGGAGATGAAAAAGCGCCTGGATCAGGGAGCCCTTGGACGTGTCATTTCGATATCCACGGAGCGGGTCGGCCCGTTTCCTCATCGGATCCAGGATGTGGGTGTGGTGAAAGACCTGGCGACACATGACATCGACATCATCAGCTGGATTGGCGGGAGCTCGTTCGAAGTGGTGCACGGGCAGTTGGCCCACAAGATGGGACGTCCACACGAGGATCTCGTCTTGGCTACCGGGCGACTCGGGAACGGGGTGGTGGCATCTATGAACGTCAACTGGCTCACCCCCGTGAAACGACGGACGGTCAGTGTCCTCGGCGAGAAGGGCTCGTTCGTGGCCGACCTGCTGGCTGGCGACCTCTTCTTCTATGCGAATGCCGACGTCGACAGCCAGTGGGATCAGATAGCCCAACTCCGCGGCGTGAGCGAAGGTGACATGGTGCGTTATGCGTTCCCCAAGCGCGAGCCGCTGGCCGTAGAACACCAGGCCTTTCTCGAGGCGATCGATGGGGGAGAGGCCGAGGGTGTCGTGAGCCTGGAAGAGGGTGTCGAGATCCTGAAGGTAGCCGAGATGATCGTGGGGGAACGAACGTGACCGTTGCGGTGGTGGCTTTGGGCAAGATCGGCCTTCCGCTGGCGGTCCAAATCGCCACCCAGGGTGTGGATGTGATCGGAGTCGACATCTCCGAGACGGTCGTGGAGTCTGTTGCGGCCGGGATCCCGCCGTTCCCCGGTGAGGCGGGGCTGACAGAGATGCTCGCCGACGTCGTGTCGACAGGGATGCTCACGGCCACGACTTCAACCGAGGAAGCCGTCAGGACCGCTGATGCGGTGGTCGTCGTCGTGCCTCTCATGACTGACGAGGAAGGTCGCCCAGACTTCTCTGCGCTGGACGCCGCGACCGGTCGGGTCGCGTCGGCCCTGACTGCCGGCACGCTCGTCTCATACGAAACCACGCTTCCTGTTGGTACCACGCGCCGTCGTTTCGGTCCGATGTTGGAGCGAGGCTCCGGCCTGGTCGTCGGCGAGGGCTTCTTCCTGGTCCACTCCCCGGAACGGGTGTCGAGCGGAAGGGTCTTCGCTGACCTTCGCAAGTACCCCAAGCTGGTCGGCGGCGTTGATGACGTATCGACGCAGCATGGTGTCGAGTTCTATGAGCGCATCCTCGACTTCGATGTCCGCCCCGATCTCGATCGACCCAATGGAGTGTGGGCCATGACGTCATCTGAAGCCGCTGAGCTGGCCAAGCTTGCGGAGACGACGTATCGCGACGTGAACATCGCCCTTGCCAATCAGTTCGCCGAGTACGCGGAGCGGAGCGGGATCGACATCGGTGAGGTCATCGAGGCCTCCAACAGTCAGCCCTTCTCCCACATTCATCGCCCAGGTGTTGCAGTCGGAGGCCACTGCATACCGGTCTATCCCCGCTTCTACCTCACGGGTCACCCCGATGCCGAGCTCGTGGAGACGGCGCGGAGAGTCAACCTCGCCGTCCCGGGTCGTGTGGTCGGCGCAATCGACGAGGCTCTTGGTGGGTTGGGTGGCAAGAGGGTCCTCGTCCTCGGCGCGGCATACCGGGGTGGCGTCAAGGAGACCGCTTACTCAGGGGTTTTCGATCTCGTCGACTCGATCAGCGAACTTGGAGGCGAACCGGTGGTTGCAGATCCGCTCTATACCGACGACGAGCTGAGGACGAAGGGGCTCGCTCCGTGGGATGGCGGATCGGTCGACGCCGTTGTCGTGCAGAGCGACCACCAGGAGTACCGAGCGATCGGGCCTGACGATCTGCCGGGTGCATCGGTGGTCTTCGACGGCCGGGGAGTACTCGACAGGACTCGTTGGGTAGATGCGCCCGGTCGCCTGATGATCATCGGTCAGGGCTCGACGATCGACTGAACCGCGAGGTCCGGGCGCGATTCGGCCCAGACGGCTTCCACATGCTCGCGAAAGACTCGTCCCAGCCGCTCCCGTCGGTCTACATCCGAGGCGAGACTGTCGATCGCCTCAGCGGCTGCGTCAGCCGTGGCACAGACAAGACGGGGGTCGACGTTTCCGACCACCCGGCGTTGGCCGGGAAGGTCACTCACGATCGGAGGCAGCCCGACCGCCATGTACTCCCAGAGCTTGGTGGCCACCGCATCCCTGTAGGCCGGTACATCCATGAGGAGGTTCAACCCGGCGAGAGCTCCCGCGGCGGCCCCCCAAGCTTCGGAGTGGATTTGCCGGCCCGTGATGTGAAGTCGCTCCGCTATGCCCAGGTCGTTGGCTGTAGCGGTCAATTCGTCCAGCAGGCTCTCGCTGACGTTTCCGATCCATGTCATGTCGTATGAGTCGTCGAGTGTTGCCAAGACCTCCAGCATCGTCCTGGCCCCCCTCGATTCGGTCACATCCCCGATGTAGACCAGGCGACGGGAACCATCGAATGGCTGGTAGCTCATCGTGGTCGGATCGGGGACATTCGTCGCCAGATAGTCCGTGCCTGTCGCCAACTCCGGTGCTGCTACCAGGGCCCGCCACGCCACCCAACGGCCGATTCGCTCGTTCCCCGCCGCCACAATCGACACGATCGGTCTGAGCAGACCGGGCACCCACGGTCTCGCTTTGGCTGCCGCCGAATAGTTCTCATGAATGTCGATGATCGGTCGCTTACGGGTCACCCGGGCCAGGAGGCTCCCCAGAACCCATGTCTCCGGGTCGGGAAGGAAGACCACGCTCGATCGAGAGCGAGCGATCTCACCCAGCGCCCGTCGAACCGCGTGCACCCTGGGATCTTCGGCGAAGGAAACCAGCTCGGCTGAGTGGCCTGCGGCTGCCAGGTATTTCAAATGGCGGTTCAATCTGGGATCGCCCGACCAGTGTGCAGTCGTGATGATCGCTATTTCGAGGGTCATTGATTCTCAGTGTTACCGCTCATGAGGAAGCCGAGCCCCCAAGCTAGGTGCATGGTGGCCAGGGCGAGAGTGGATCGAGGCTGTCCCATCGCGAGCGCGGCGATCAGCAACGCCGCGGCATAGGCGATAGGGACAACGAGGGCCAGCGGCCACCAGAACGAGGCGATGATCGCGACCGCCAGCGCCACAACCAGCACGGGAGGGGCGAGCTGGCGCCAGCGAAGTGATCCCGGGTGCTTTCCGCGGAACTGTCGTTTGGCCTGCCCGTACTCGAAGTACTGGCGCCAGAGCTGAACCAGGCTGCCCCGGGGTCGGTATTCGACGGCGAGCGCCGGGTCGAACCAGACGACACCGCCTGCGGCGATGATTCGATGGTTCAGCTCGTAGTCCTGGGTTCGGATGAATTGCTCGTCGTAGCCCCCGAGATCAACCAATGTCTCACGGGCGAAGACGCCCAGGTAAACGGTTTCGACCGGTCCTTCAGACCCTCCCACGCGATACCTGGCGTCGCCGGCACCAAGACGGGACCTCATTGCGGCGGCGATTGCGTGCTCCCACGGGGTCGAACCTACCGGAACCTGCATTCCGCCAACAGCGGCGGCGCCGGTTCGGGCCAGGGTCTCGACGGCCCGTGACACATAGCCCTGCGGAAGCGTCGACTGGGCATCACAGCGGACGATCACCTCGCCCGACGAGGCCGCCAGGGCCCGATTCAGGCCTGAAGGTGTCGATCCCCCGGGGTTGGAGACAACCGTGGCACCGTCCGATACAGCGGCAGTGCTTTCGTCGGCGGCGGCGACGATCACCTCGATCACGTTGCCGTAGTCCTGTTTTCGCACGGCCTCGAGTGCCCCTGGGAGCGCGTCCGCAGCATCCCGAGCAGGGATGATCACGGAGACCGTCGGTTGGATTGACATCACCACGCCATATCATGCCCCGCCGTGCCCACCGATCTCCAGGCAATCGCCGATCCGCGCCTCATTCTGCTGGCGTGGGCCGCGGGTCTCGGCGTGGTCGCCGGGTCGATATCGCTTGCCCGCATCGTCGGACCCGGATTCACCTGGCTCACCGGGGGCACTTCGGCGTTGATCTCCCTTCCGGGTGCCCTCGCCGACGGGGCGTGGCTGGCGAGGATCGGGTTGCTCGCAGTTCTCGTCGGGGTGGTTTGGGCGGGCAACCGGCCATTCGCCGGCGTGTGCCTCCTCGCAGGCGGGGTCGCCCTCCTCGGAGAGGCGGCGCTCTTCGGGGGTCTGATCAGCGCCGTGACCGCCACGATGGCTCTGGGGGGTGTCTCCGGCGAGATGATGCTGGGCCATTGGTATCTGGTCGATCCCCGGCTCCCGCGGTCAGCGTTGCGAAACCTGGCGATCGTCGGTATCGCCGGCCTGGTCGCCGAAGCCGCTCTCCAGATCTCTCTCGGCATCGGGTTCGACGGAGGTGCGCTCGGCTTCTGGGTTCTTCTGATCACCTCGATCGTCCTGATGGGCGCGGTCATCGCGGCGATCCGATATCCGGCGTACAGCGGCGTCATGGCAGCAACCGGTTTGTCGTATCTCGCTCTGCTGACCACCCTTGGAGCCGTGTTCGTTGGACGGGCGATCGCCGCAGGGCTCGGGCCGTTCGCATTCTGAGTCAGGAGTGGTGAGTTGAAGACGAATGTCGTAGATGGAGGTGTCGACCTCGAGGGTGCAACGCTGATCGCGGGGGTGCTCGAGGGGTTGGATCCCGCTCCGGGATCGGAGGCGGTCTTGGAGGCCATCGACCGGGACCTGCTCGAGGCACTCGGCTTCGAGGGCAAGCCAGGCCAGGTCGTCTCGCTTCCACACCCGGATGCCGAAGCGCTTCTGGTAGCCGGTCTCGGCGGGGAGGTGAGCCTCGACGTGGTCCGCGCCGCCTCGGGTGATGCCGCTCGCCGGGTCAAGACCGAACGGGCCGTGACCCTCCTCTCCTCGATCGGCCTCGATGGTGTGACCCGGGCGGTCGCGGAGGGGTCGCTCCTCGGCGCCTACCAGTACCGCACCTATAAGACCTCGGGGGAACCGCTCGATCTCACAACTATCGACATGGTCGGTGCCGATCCCGGCGAGGCGGCGACGGCACAGATCATGGCCGAGGTGACGATGCTGGCCCGGGACTGGGTGAACACTCCCGCCAAGGACAAGTCACCTTCGACGCTCACCGACCTGATCACCGCGGCGGCAGCCGATGCTCCCGTCGAAGTGGAGGTCTGGGACAGGACGAGAATCGAAGAGGAGGCACTGGGCGGGTTGCTAGGTGTGGCGGCAGGTTCCGATCGTGACCCCCGGGTCGTCTTCGTGTCGTATCGACCGGATGACCCCCAGGGGAACCTGGCCCTGGTCGGGAAGGGCATCATCTTCGATACCGGCGGCCTGTCGTTGAAGACGGCGGCGTTCATGGAGGAGATGAAGGACGACATGGCCGGTGCCGCCGCGGTCTGTGCTGCGGTGATCGGGATCGCACGCATGGGTCTCCCTGTTTCGGTCACGGCGATAGCTCCCCTCACTGACAACGCAGTCGGTGGTGACGCCACCAGACCGGGAGACGTCCTACGACCGGTCGCCGGCCCAACCATCGAGGTGCTCAACACCGATGCCGAGGGCCGATTGATCCTCGCCGACGGTCTCGGACTGGCCAAACGCTTCGAACCTGAGCTCACCATCGACGTGGCGACTCTCACCGGCGCCGCCGCAGTGGCCCTGGGCAAGGAAGTGGCCGCTGTGTTCGCCTCCGATTCGGACGTGGCGGCCACGGTCCTCGACGCCGCCGGTCGGGCCGGGGAGAACTTCTGGCAACTCCCACTTCACGTCGGATATCGGAAGTCGATCGACTCGGATATCGCCGACATCAAGAACGTGTCGGGTGCTCGCTATGGAGGAGCCATCGTCGCCGCCTTGTTCCTGGCCGAGTACGCGGGAGACGGGCCCTGGGCACATCTCGACATCGCCGGCCCGGCACGGGCCACCGAGACCGTCGGAGAGTCGGTGAAAGGGGCCTCCGGTGTCGCCGTCCGCACCCTCATCGAGGTTGCCCGGAGCATGGCCGAAACCGACTGACAGCCTCCCGTCATACCTAGTCTTATCGGACGATGCGGACCCGGTTCCTGGTCTCGGTTGCCATAACCGACCTGATCTCGCTCGCCGGAGCGATGATCGTGGCCTCCCTCAACGTCTTCGGCGCCCCGTTCCCGTGGGACGCATCGTTCGTCTTGACCGGTGGTCGATCGACGATCCCGATGCTCATCTTCATGTTCGTGTCGATGGTCGTCACTTCGATGCTGACCGAGCAGATGTCAGGTCCCGGTGTCCCTCGCCCAACCTACGGGCGCATGGTGGCGATCTGGGCCGGTACCCTCCTGTTCACCGCCGGGCTGTTGTTCGTCTTTCGGGAGACCTACTTCTCCCGTGTCTTCGTGCCTCTGGCCGCCACTCTCTGGCTGGTTCCGGCCACGGCGCATCGGGTAGTCCGCCGCCGGCGACCGTGGCGCGAGCGTTTCGGCGTCATCACCAACGAAAAGCAACTGGCTGACGATCTCAACGAATCAGATCATGCCGAAGTGGAGTGGGTGTTGGAACCGAGTGCAGAGAGCCCTCTCGAACTGCCGGATCGCGACATGACAATCGCCATCGACCTGAGAGCGGTCCTGTCCGAGTCGATGGCCCAATATCTGTCGTCCTGTGATGTTGCCGGATACACCATCCGACCCTTCTCTTCGATCTACGAAGAGCACACCGGAAGGGTCCCCCTGATCCATCTCACGGAGGGCTGGGAGATCTCAGCACCGCTCCTCGAAGTGGCACGTTGGCTCCCCGGTAAGAGGTTCTTCGACATCGTCATCACCGTGATCGCGGCACCCCTGTGGATCACCCTCGGGCTCCTGATCACCGCCTACGTCAGGATCGCCGACCCGGGTTTCTCCATATTTCGCCAGCCCCGGGTGGGGTACAACGGCAAGGTCTTCACGATGTACAAGTTCCGGACCATGGACTTGGACGCGGAGAAGGATGGGGCACGGTTCGCCGTGGAGGATGACCCGAGGATGATCCGGGGCGGTCAGTTCTTGCGTAAGTCACGTCTCGACGAGATTCCCCAGCTGTGGAATGTCTTGAAGGGCGATATGAGCCTCGTCGGGCCCCGGGCCGAGCAGGTGCCGTTCGTCTCCGAGTTCCGGCGGGAGATCCCCTTCTACGACCATCGTCACATGGTCAGGCCCGGTATCACCGGGTGGGCGCAGGTGAACTTCGGGTATGCCGATGACCAGGTCGACACAGTGGAGAAACTCACCTACGACCTCTACTACATCAAGCACATGTCACCGGTGATGGACCTGCGGATCTTCTGGAAGAGCATCTGGACGGTGCTGACCGGCGCCGGCGCCAGGTAACCCTCCGGATTCAGCTCTCCCGGGTCTCCAACCAGGCGGCGTGCTTTGCCGCCACGTCAGGGGTGAAGCGCCAACGCATCTCTCGCGGTACCTCGGGAATGTGGTCGGGGACGGCGAGCATGCCATCGACAACTCTGACCAGACCAGCGCGGAGAAGGTGGGGGAGGTATCTGGGCAGCCGCACGTCTTCCCCCTTCCCGGCGGCATTCACCAGGCGGAGCAGCTCGGCCACCGCGCCAGGCCCCAGCGCGGCCACCCAGAACTTTCGAACATATGGATCGGCGGGACTGAGTCCGACTTCGGTTTCGATCAGCCGGACCGGGACCGTGGGTCGGATCCGGGCCGTGGGTCGGAGCCGAGCACCTGCGTGCTCCGCGGCGCTGTTGATCGGAGGACGATTCTGGCCACCCGCAGGTGCATCGGCTCTCATACGAGAGACACCTACAAGTACCGTTAACTACCGTCAACCCTCGTAGACGGAGGCGCGAAAGAAAACGCTAAGGCGGAGTCGCCGGCGCCGGAATCCCTACGAAGACCACGATCGAAGCCGACTCGCTGATCTGGGTACCGGGTGGCGGGTTCGTCTGGACGATGAGCCCAACGCCGGTCGGGTCGGGGACTTCGAGGTCCTGGGGCACGAGCGTCAGCTGAACACCCGTCTCGAGTTCCAGTTCCTCGGCCACTGCCTGTGCTTGTTCGACTGTGAGTCCGACGAAGTTGGGGAGGGCGGCAACCGGCGTCTCGCCGTTGGACACCCAAATAGTGACGGTTGTGCCCTGTGGCACGACTGATCCCGGCTCGATCGACTGGCGAACGACGATGCCCGCAGGCTCGAGAGAGGCGATTTCCTCGATGGCGACGTTGAGTTTGGCGTCCACCTGGAGTTCGCGGAGGGCGGCACCCCGCTCGAGTCCAACCACGATCGGGACTGTGGTAGGCGGAGGTACCAAGAACTCTTCGATGTTGTCGGGATCGCCGGGGAACTGTGCCTCCGGGAGCCCGTCCATGACGATGCTCATGAACTCTGCCCATATCGGCGCCGGAACTGAGCCACCGAACACCCTCGCGTACTCCTGGCCGTTGATGACGACGTCCTCGAGAGGGATCTGTTCGGCTTCGTAGCCGACCCAGACCGCCGTCGAGAACTCGGGAGTGAACCCGACGTACCAGGCGTCGAGGTAGCTCTGGTGGGTACCGGTCTTGCCTCCCTGGGGACGTCCGATATTGGCCCTGGCCGCAGTACCCGAGTCCGTCGGGACTTTGACGAGGGCACGGCGCGCCGCTGCGAAGATCGCGGGGTCGGCGACCTGAGTCAGCTCCGGCTCCTTCTCGTAAACGACATCGCCTTCGTGGTTGACGATTCGAGCGACGATGTAGTCATCGGCGTGGACACCGTTGGTGGCGAAATTGGAGTATGCGGATGCCATCTCCAGCGGGGAAACAGCCGATGACCCCAGGACGATAGATAGGACCGGATCGAGTGCCGCGTCGGTGATTCCCATTCGCCGGGCCATGTCGACGACGTTCTCGGGACCGGTGTCTCTCGAGATCTGGGCATAGACCGTGTTGACCGATCGGTATGTGGCCTCCTCGACAGAGATGACCCCGGTCGAGCTCCCGGAGGCGTTCGACACGGTCCAGATGTTGGAACCGTCTGGCGCACAGATGAACTCACATTCGACCCGCAAGGGGCTTGTTCCCGCATACCGGTGACCCATCGTGATTCCCTGCTCCAGGGCTGCGGCCAGACCGATCGCCTTGAATGCAGATCCCGGGTTCCTTCGTCCCTGGATCGCCAGGTCGAACTGGCTGAACTCGAAGTCGAGCCCCGACGCCATGACTTTCACTGCTCCGGTGTGGTTGTCGACCATTGCTATGGCGCCAGTGGGCTTGCAGGAATGTGTCTCGGCGTACTTGGCGTAGAACTCCTGGTTCTCCTCGAAGTCGTCGAAGACTGCACCGCAAGCTCTGAAGTTCTCTTCGTACGGCGGCAGCGGGAGCCACTCGTTGAGGACCCGGTTTGCTTCCTTCTGGAGACGAAGGTCGATCGTGGTGAATATCTGGAGTCCACCGCCGCCCTCGCAGGCGACATCGTCGGCGGGGCAGCCGAAGATCGCCTTCTTGCGCTCCTCGTTGGTCTCGCCGAGGAACGCGAACTCGGGTGAGTTGAGCAGCTGACGTCGCACCTCGGCCACCACGTGGTCAGCCTCGCCACGGAGGGGTGGCGTGTCGACGACGTCGAGAGGCTGGTTTATCGCCTGCGTGGCCTGGGCCTCCGTGATCCAGCCCTCTTCCTGCATCTGTGAGATCACGTCGTCCCTGCGCTCCAGGGTGATCTCGGGCCGGGTGCGGGGGTTGTAGAGCGACGGGTTGCGCACCAGCACGGCCAGGGCCGCGGCTTCGTGGACCTGCAGCGAAGCGAGTGGCTTGTCGAAGAACTCCTCAGATGCGGTCTTGACGCCGTATGCCCCTGAGCCGAAGTACACCGAGTTCATGTAGAACTCGAGGATCCGCTCTTTGGGGAATCTTCTCTCCAACTCGGCGGAGACGAAGGCCTCGTTGACCTTGCGTCGGATCGTCACCTCGCTACCCACAAATGCGTTCTTCACGACCTGCTGGGTGATGGTGGACCCGCCTCGTGTGGTGTCGTAGAGGATGTTGTCGATCGCGGCCGAGGCGATCGCGGAGAAGTCGACACCGTCGTGTTCGAAGAAGTCGGCGTCCTCGGCGGCGAGGACCGCCTGAACCATCACCTCGGGAACCTGGTCGTAAGGAATCGGCTCCGAGTTCCTGCCATCGTGCAACTCAGCTAGCACCTCTCCGGAGGCGGCGTACACCCGGCTGACCCGGCTGAGGTCTGGGAGGGTGAGCTGCATCGAGCGCGTGTCCGGAACCCACTCTTCAGCCAGGTCCTCGAAGGTCCCGTAAGCCGAGTTGGCCCCCATGAACGCGAACAGGCCGACCCAACCGGAGAGAAGGAGGGATATGGAGAGGAGGGTCGCCAGGGCGCCAAACCAGCGGCCCCGCCGTTCCCGCGCCTCGATCTGATGGATGAGGGCTTTTCTAGCCATGCAGAATTAGGGCCATCTAGGGGGTATTGGACGTTCTCGGGTCATGAGTAGTTCCCTACGATCCGAGACGGTGTCAGGATACTGGGCTTATGAATGAATCCCGGCGCACCTCGAGCGATATCGAGGTGGACGTCGTGTACCAGGACCCGGTCGAACCGTCTCACATCGGGGCGCCCGGGGAGTACCCATTCACCCGTGGCCCCTACCCAACCATGTATCGGGGCCGTCTCTGGACCATGCGCCAGTACTCGGGTTTCGGCACGGCGGAGGAGACCAACCGGCGCTTCAAGGATCTCCTCGACGCCGGTCAGACCGGCCTGAGTGTTGCCTTCGACCTCCCGACCCAGATGGGTCTCGACTCCGATCACCCCCTCTCCGTCGGCGAGGTGGGCAAAGTGGGTGTTGCAATCGACTCCATCGACGACATGAGACGGCTCTTCGATGGCATCCCCCTCGACGAGGTCTCGACCTCGATGACGATCAACGCCACGGGGCCTCTGCTTCTTCTGCTCTACCAACTGGTCGCCGCCGAGCGGGGCGTGGACGGCGATCGAATCAGAGGGACCATCCAGAACGACATCCTCAAGGAATACGTCGCTCGGGGCACCTACATCTACCCGCCCGCACCCTCGATGAGGCTTGTCACCAACGTGTTCGAATACGCGGCCTCAGAGATTCCTCAGTGGAACACGATCTCGATAAGCGGTTATCACATTCGAGAAGCCGGGGCCACGGCCGCTCAGGAGCTCGCCTTCACCATCGCCAATGGCCTCGCCTACGTCCGAGCCGCCCAGGAGGTGGGGCTGGACGTCAACGAGTTCGCGCCACGACTCTCCTTTTTCTGGAACGGTCACAACGACTTCTTCGAGGAGGTCGCCAAGTATCGGGCCGCCCGTCGGATCTGGGCCCGATTGATGCGGGAAGACATCGGTGCGACCGATCCGAAGGCGTGGGCGATGAGGTTTCACACGCAAACCGCCGGCTCGACGTTGACTGCCCAGCAGCCGCTGAACAACGTGGTGAGGACAACCATGCAGGCCTTGGCGGCTGTCCTCGGTGGAACCCAATCCCTCCACACGAATGCCTACGACGAGGCACTGGGTCTCCCCACCGACGATTCGGCCCTGCTCGCTCTGAGGACCCAACAGGTGATTGCGCACGAGACTGGAGTGGCCAACACCGTCGACCCACTCGCCGGCTCCTACTTCGTCGAGAGCATGACCGACCAGATAGAGGAGCGGGCGGTGGATCTGATCCGGGCGGTTGACGACATGGGCGGCGCTGTGGCCGCGATCGATGAAGGCTGGATGCAGACTCAAATCGAGGAGTCCGCCTACCGCGATGCAAAAAGGCAGTCGTCTGGCGAGTCCATCGTCGTGGGTGTGAACGCCTTCGCCAATGCTGACTCCGAGCCGGTTCCGGTCCTCGAGGTCGATCCCAGCCTGGAGCGTGAGCAGGTGGAGCGACTGGTGGAGTGGCGCACCCGTCGGGACGACGGAGACCTGGCTTCGCTGCTGGAGCACGTCCGGTCGGTTGCCGCCGGTGACGGCAATCTCATGGTGCCGATGAGGGAGGCGTTGGCGGCCGGTGCCACGATCGGCGAGGTCTCCGACGTCCTCCGTGACGTGTTCGGTGTGCATCGGCCCAGCGGTTAGCGTCCGAACACCAAAATGACAGACTTCAGAACCCATCTCCTCATCATCGGGGGCGGCCCGGCGGGCACACAGGCGGCGACCACTGCTGCCGCCAAAGGAGCCCGGGTCACACTGATCGAGAGAGACATCGTCGGCGGTGCCGCCCACCTATGGGACTGCATCCCGTCCAAGACGATGGCTGCGAGTGCCCTGCGTCATACGTCGGTGCGGAATGCGGTGAAGCTCGGTCTCATCAACGACCCGGGTGAGGTCGACCCCCAGATGCTGGCGGCCCGAATCAAGGAGATCACGTCGGATATCAATGACAATTGGGTCGAGTTGTTGGCGGATCAGCGGGTCGAGATGGTCGGTGGCTCCGGCCGGTTCACCTCGCCGAACAGCGCAGTTGCCGACACGATCGACGGAGAGCGGAGGTTCACTTTCGACCGGGCCCTGATCTCGACGGGCTCAGCTCCCAGGGTCCCCGAGTGGGCGCCGGTGGACGGCAAGCGAGTCCTGACGACCCGTGACTGTTACGACCTCGACCGGGTACCGGAGCACATGATCGTCATCGGCTCGGGGGTCACGGGCGTCGAGTTCACGCATATCTTCGAGGCAATGGGCGCCGAGGTGAGCCTGGTGGTCTCCCGTCAGCAGATCCTCCCGTATCGCGACGCCGAGGTGGCCGCCGTGCTCGAAGAGGACTTCATCGAACGTGGGGTGCATCTGGTCATCGGCGCACGGGCTCAGTCGATCGAGGTCGACGGGGACAACGTCCTCGTTCACACCAACGACGGCCGGATCATCCGCGGATCACACGCACTCCTCGCGGTGGGTTCGGTCCCCCTTACCGACGGTCTCGGCCTCGACGAGGCAGGCGTTGCGACGGACAACGGGTATGTCTCGGTGGACGAGTTCCAACGCACGTCCGTCCCGACCATCTACGCCGCCGGTGATGTCACCGGGCAGATGCCCCTCAGTTCCGTTGCCTCGATGCAGGGACGAAAGATCGCACGGCATGCCCTTGACCTCCCGGTGCAACCGATCGACTACGACAAGGTGACAGAGGCGATCTTCACCGAGCCCGAGATCGCCTCGGTTGGGCTGGCCGAGGTGGACGCTGCCGCGCAGGGGCGCAAAGTCAGGACGACGAAGGTCCCGTTCACCTCGAACGCCCGGTCGGTTCTCCAGGGATTCACGAGAGGTTTCGTCAAGGTGACTTCCGACCCGGCCACGGGCGTGGTGCTCGGGGGCACGATCGTGGGGCATCGCGCATCGGAGCTCATCGGGATAATCGCTCTCGCCGTGCAGGCGAGAGTCACCACTCAGACTGTCGTCGAGACCCTCTTGGTCCACCCATCGATGATCGAAGCCATCAGCGACGCAGCCGAGTAGCCGACCGGCTGCTTTCCAACGCCAGATCGGTGGCTTGGGAGAGACGGAGGCCCACCACCCCTTCGCGATGGCCGGGCGCCTGGGTCTCGATCACCTCGGCTGCGAGGCGCCGGAGTCGCCTTACAAGTTGCTGCAACCAGGAGTTCCTAGGGTCTCTTCGAGGTTCCCCGACCCAGGAGATGACGTGACGACGACAATCGAGGACATGAGCACAGAACAAGAGGACATGAGCACAGAACAAGCTGAGGCGTTTGCAGGGAGGATCTTCGAATCCGTCATCGGGATGCTCGACGGATGGTCCATCTACGTCGGCGACAAGCTGGGCCTGTACGAGGCGCTGGCGTCCAAACCGCTGACCCGTGACGAGTTGGTGTCGGAGACATCGACCCATTGGCGGTACGTGGGGGAGTGGCTCGAACAGCAGGTGACGACCGGGATCCTCGAGGTCGACGATCCCGCGGCACCGGCCGAGGAGCGGGTCTACTCCCTGCCGGCCGGGCACCGGGAGGTTCTCACCGACCGCGACTCGCTCAACTACCTGACCCCGTTCGTACGGTTGGTCACCGCAGGCGGGATCCAACTGCCCGCCCTGCTCGAGGCTTACAGGTCGGGCGGTGGCGTCTCCTGGGAGCAGTTCGGCCCCGACATGCGCACCGGTCAGGCCGAGATGAACCGCCCCTGGTTCATGAACGAGATCGGGGTGTCATGGTTCCCGACGGTTCCCGCCCTCCACGAGCGCCTGTCCCGGCCCGACGCCCGCGTCGCCGACATCGGGTGCGGGGAGGGTTGGTCGTCCATCGCCATCGCCAAGGCCTATCCCGGGCTGACGGTCGACGGTTACGACGTCGACGAGGCATCGATGGCGGCGGCGCGGGGACACGCCTCTGCCGAAGGTGTGGCCGATCGGGTCCGCTTCCACACGGTCGACGGAGCCGATATATCCGAAGCGGGCCAATACGACGTCGTGACGCTCTTCGAGTGCCTTCACGACATGTCCGACCCGGTCTCGGTCCTCGATACCGCCCGGCGTCTTGCCAAGGAAGATGGCCAGGTCGTGGTCATGGACGAGGCGGTTGGCGACGCCTTCGGCGATCGGCAGGACGAGGTCGAGCGTCTCATGTACGGGTTCTCCCTGTTCATATGCCTGCCGGATGGGCTCTCCCACGAGAACAGCGTCGGCACAGGGACCGTCATGCGACCTGCGCAGCTGGAGGCGTACGCCATCAGCGCCGGCTTCACCGGCATCTCCGTCCTCCCCATCGCCAACGACCTCTGGCGTTTCTACCAGCTCCACTGACGCGACCCAGGGCTGTAGACGTCGCTGGGCGACGTCTACAGCCCAAACCTCGCGTCAGGGGCGTCTTTCTTCGAGAAGACGACGAACGGTTCGAATGACCTCGTCGGGACTCTTCGTCACATCCTCCCAGGTGAACCTGAGCACCACCCATCCGTGAAGTGCTGCCTCTCGGTCCCTGGCCCGATCGGCGCGCATGGCTGCTCGCTGTTCGTGCCACCCACGGGAGTCCCATTCGATTGCGGTCGACCTGTCCGGGTAAGCATCGTCGAAGCGCTTCCGGGGACTCCACGGGATTGAAAACTCGGCTTTCGGCTTGGGCAGGCCACCTTGGGTCAGGACTGCCCGACCACGTCGTTCGAGAACCGTCGACCTCGCGTTCGAACCTGAGCGGGCAGCGAGGAAGTCCTTCGCAGCACGACTTCCGCGTTTCCCGGATCGCGCCACTTCGGCCGTGATTGCTTCGAACTGTCTGACACTGAGACGTCCGGCGATGATTGCGGCCTCCACGACCGAGTCGAACTCGCCATAGGGAAGGATGCCCGCCAGGTCGAACGATGTCCTCGCCATCGATGTCACGGGAATCTCGTGGACTTCGACAACGTGGTGCGATTGAAGATCGTCGGCCCGACGAACTCGCACCCCGGGAAACTTGTGTGTCGTGTTCGACACGACCGTGACAGTCGGGTCGAGACGAACCGTTTTGGGTAGGTCCAAGAGGTGTGCCGCCGATTGATGTGACGCCACGGCCCCGGGGAGAGCGAGTACGGCGCCTCGGATCACGTCTTCATGCCCGTTCGGGTCGAATATTCGATAGACCCCGTCGGCGACCAGCACGAGTTCAGCGCTCGCCACCCTCCGATCGATTGCGCTGAGTGACAGACCTGCCTCTTGGAGTTGAGCTCGCGATATGTGGCCGCCCTGACGAGAGGCGACACGTATTGCATCGGCTGGGATGGACATGTGTCCAACCTGCCGCATCCAAAACGCTCATGGAACCCCCTTGTCGCGAGGTTTGGGCTACAGACTTCGCTCAGCGCGGTCTACAGCCCTGGGTCGCGGATTGTCTACTTGATGATGGCGATGACCTGGCCGGCGGAGACTGTGTCGCCGGGTTCGACGCGGAGGTCGACGACCTCGCCTGCGTTCGGGGTGGAGACCTCGTTCTCCATCTTCATCGCCTCGAGGACACAGATCGGGTCGCCGGCCTTGACCGAAGCCCCCGCCTTCACACTCACCTTGACGATCGTTCCCTGCATCGGAGCCGCGATCACCCCATCCGACGCTGCCGCTGGCCCCGCGGCAGTCAGCTTCGGCGGTCGTCGTCGCACCTGACCGGCCACGGGGGCTTCGGGAGCCCAGTAGGACACCCTGAACCTGCGACCCCCGATCTCGACTGTGATGTCGCGCTTGGTGAGGTCTTCGTCTTCGGGAAGGACAGGTGCGGCGGCGGGCGGCCTTCCTTCGAGGGAGACGACGTCCTCCATCCACTTCGTGTGGTGGGTCCCTTCCCGAAAGTCGTCGTGATCGAGAACAGCAAGATGGGCCGGTATGGTCGTCGACACTCCCGACACTGTGAACTCCTTGAGAGCTCGCCGGGCCCTGTTGATGGCCGACTGACGGTCCGGGCCCCACACAACGAGTTTCGCCATCAGGTTGTCGTAGTACTGGGAGACACTGGTCCCTGGGCGAATCCAGGAGTCGACCCGGATGCCTGGCCCCGCCGGCTCCTGCCACTCGACCACCTGGCCGGGCGTCGGCAGATAGCCACGGAAGGGGTCCTCGGCGTTGATGCGAAATTCAATGGCGTGACCCCTCGGCTCAACTCGATCGATCTCGAGTTTCTCGCCGGATGCGATGCGGAGCTGCCACTCGACCAGGTCGAGTCCGGTGACCATCTCCGTCACCGTGTGCTCTACCTGGAGCCTCGTGTTCATCTCGAGGAAGTAGAAGTCGCCGTTGGAGTCGACCAGGAACTCGACGGTCCCTGCATTCACATAGCCACACGAGCGCCCGGCGTTCAGGGCAGCTTCGCCCAGGGCAGACCGCTGGTCGGCGGTGAGGCCGGGAGAAGGGGTTTCCTCGATCAGCTTCTGATGCCGACGCTGGACCGAGCAGTCACGCTCGCCGAGAAAGAGCCCGGTCCCGGCCGAGTCGAACAGGACCTGGGCCTCGACGTGTCGAGGGCGTTCAAGGTACTTCTCGACGTAGACCTCGGGATTACCGAAGTAGGCATCGGCCTCGCGACGAGCTCCCTCGAAGGCCTCGGCTGCCTCGTCGGCACTCCAGATGACCCGCAGGCCTTTGCCGCCACCGCCGTGGGCTGCTTTCACCGCAATTGGATAGCCGAAGCGTTCAGCGACCTCGGTCACCTCTTCGATCGTCGTCACCGGGTCGGTGATGCCGGGGACCGTGGGGACACCGAACTCCTCGGCGTAACGGCGAGACGTGATCTTGTCGCCCATGGCCTCGATGGCTCCGGGGGGCGGTCCGACCCAGGTGATCCCGGCCTGTTCCACCGCGGCGGCGAACTTCGCGTTCTCCGACAGGAAGCCGTAGCCGGGGTGGATCGCCTCCGCCCCCGATTCGTGGGCGACCCTGAGGATCGACTCTTGGTTCAGGTAGCTCTCGGCGGCCGGGGCACCGCCGACGTTCCAGGCCTCGTCTGCGATGTCGACGTGGAGGGCGTCACGGTCGAGCTCGGAAAAGACGGCGATGGTCCTGATTCCCATGTCCTGGGCAGTTCGGATAACCCGAACGGCAATCTCGCCACGGTTGGCGACGAGAAGACTCTTCATTGCGGCCCGTTGCCGTGCTTCTTCGGGGGAAGAGATTCGCGTTTCGTCCGGAGCATTTCCATGGCGCGGATCAGCTTCACCCGGGTCTGTCGGGGCTCGATGATCTCATCCACCAGGCCCAGCTCCGCGGCGACATATGGATTGTTGAAGCGTTTCTCATAGTCGGCGATGAGCTCAGAACGTTTTGCCTCTTCGTCGGACGCCGCGGCGAGCTCACGACGGTGGATGATATTCACCGCACCCGGGGCACCCATGACTGCGATCTCGGCGGACGGCCAGGCGAACACGAGGTCGGCCCGAATGCCCCGGGCATTCATGACCAGATAAGCCCCGCCATAGGCCTTGCGGGTGATGACCGTGATTCGGGGAACCGTGGCCTCACAGTAGGCGTAGAGGAGCTTGGCCCCGTGGCGGATGATCCCGCCGTGTTCCTGGTCGACTCCGGGCAGGAAGCCGGGAACGTCGACGAAGGTGAGGATGGGGATGTTGAAGGCGTCGCAGAATCGAACGAACCGGGCTGCCTTCTCGGATGCTGAGATGTCGAGCGTTCCGGCGAGCACCGCCGGTTGGTTGGCGACTATGCCGACTGCATGGCCATCGAGCCGGCCGAAACCGACGATGATGTTCTTGGCCCACTGGTCATGGACCTCGAAGAACTCCTCGGAGTCGAGGATCGTCTCGATCACTGACCGCATGTCGTACGGCTGATTCGACTCGTCAGGGATTATCGAGTCGAGATCGTCGTCGGAGCGGTCGGATCGATCCGCCGGGGCGTAGTACGGCGGCATCTCCATGTTGTTGCGAGGGAGGAATGAGAGGAGATAGCGGACCGCCTCGAGAGCTTCCTTGCCGTTCGGGTACACGAAATGTGTGACGCCCGATTTCGAGGCGTGGGCGCCAGCGCCGCCGAGATCGTCCATGCTCACCTCCTCGCCGGTGACCGCCTTGATCACGTCCGGTCCCGTGATGAACATGTGTGAGGTCTTGTCGACCTGGAACACGAAGTCTGTGAGAGCGGGGGAGTAGACCGCGCCACCGGCGCATGGGCCCATGATCACCGAGATCTGGGGGATGACCCCGCTGGCCCGGACGTTGCGTTCGAATATGCGGCCGTAACCGTCCAGCGAAGAGACACCCTCCTGGATCCGGGCGCCACCTGAGTCCTTGAGGCCGATCACAGGTGACCCGGTGTCGAGCGCCATGTCGAGAATCTTGCAGATCTTGTCGGCGACGACCTTGCCGAGACTTCCTCCAAACACTGTGAAGTCCTCGGCGAAGAGGAAGACAGGCCGGCCGTCGATCGTTCCGTGTCCGGTGACCACCGCATCGCCCGGTGGCTTCTTGTCCTCGATGCCGAACCCGGTGGACTGATGTTTGACGAACTGGTCGATCTCGTTGAAAGAGTCTTTGTCGAGAAGAGCTTCGATTCGCTCCCGGGCGGTCATCTTGCCCGCCTCGTGCTGGCGGGCCACCGCTCTCTGGGTTCCGGAGTGGAGTGCCTCGTCTTTGAGGGCCCTGAGTTGATCTATGCGCGCCTCTGTGCCCAAGACTTCTCCCTATTCTCGATCCGGCCTGCGTTGGTGTCTAAGACTCGCCTGGAGACAAGTTGGCTACACCATATTTCCAGATGCGCTTCGACGAGGTGGCATCTACCCAAGATGTCGCCCGTCAACACTTGGCTGACTTGCCTGTGGTCGTCTCCGCTCGCCGCCAGACCAAGGGACGGGGTCGCTCCGCGGGGAATTGGCTGAACGCGCCAGTGGCGATGGCAGCCTCGATCGCGTTTCATCCCGACTCCGGCGAGGACCGCCCGTTGTCCCTCATGGCCGGCGTCGCCGCCATCCGAATGATGGACGGGATCGACCTCAAATGGCCAAACGACCTCATGCGCCATGGGTCGAAGGTCGGCGGGATCCTGGTGGAGAGAAACGAGGAATCGATCGTGATCGGGATGGGGTTGAACCTCTTCTGGCCTGAAGCACCTGAAGGTATGGCGGCGGTCCACGATGACGATCCTGGTGTTGCGGCGGCTCACCAGGCAGCGACGCTATGGGCTGCCGAGGTGCTCGCCCTGGTCGACACGCCCGGCTGGCCCGTGGACGAGTATCGGACGGCCTGTGTCACGCTGGGCCGAGAGATCGTATGGGAGTCGGACGGTCGGGGACGGGCGATCGACGTCGACGAGGACGGTGCCCTGATCGTGGAAGGCGATGCCGGGCGACAGCGCGTCGTTGCCGGCGCCATCCGCCACGTTCGCCTCGTCTAGCTCAGCCCAGCTCTTCGATGTCGGCCGGTGGGAGCGTGGCCTTGAAGAAGGCGATGATGCGGGCGAAGGCGTCGTCGGCGGCTGACTGATCGAACCCCGGCCCGTTCAGGTCGAGGAACCCGTGGCCGACTCCGTCGTAGATGAGCCACTGTCCGTGATCGTTTCGTCGCTGAGCCTCATCCACCGTAGAGCCATCGATCAGTTCGTCATCGGCGCCGTACAGACCAAGGACGGGGACCGGGAGATGGTCGAGATAGTCGGCCACATGATGCTCCCGCTCCTCGTCGCCGGTGAGAGGCGTGTAGCAGATGACGAGCGACTTGACCCAGTCACGAGTGGCGGCCTTGATCAAAGCGAAACGCCCGCCTACGTCCGTGGCGAGGAGCCCGACCCCGGTCCCGTTGTTCCAGTCGACATCGTCTGACACGACGAACTGGTGAAGCTCGTCGAGTACCGCCAGCGCCCGGTCGTCGGTGAGAGAGTTGTACCGGTCGAGACCGTCGCCGGGTGAGCCGTAGATGTCGATGGTGAACGCGGCGAAGCCCGACCTGGCCAGCCGTCTGCAGAGATCCTTCTCGAGCGAGCCCATACCATCGAGATCGGGAAGCACGAAGATCACGGGGACTTTCCCTGCTTCGTCCGGACGGGCCAGGTACCCGGATCGATGGGCGGCGCCGACGGGCACGGGCATGGCGCCATACATGATTGGGTATGTCCCTTCGTGGGACAGAACTGCCAAGGGCTACCTCCGAATGGTCTGGCGGCACAATAACGCCGACAAGGGTGGCACCAACTCTTGACCGCCCGAGATCTCTCGATCCGAGGGTTACCCAGGAACCCCCATTAATCTGAAAGCGTCTAAGTCTTCGATGTCAGACACACCCCCCTCCACCCGAGCCCGTTCCGGGCTGCCCAAATGGCTCAAGGTCACCATCATCACGATGCTGGTGTTGGCCAATATCGCCGTTTTGGGCTTCATATGGTTGGTGCAGACAGGTAACTCCCTCTTCGCCGAGGCAAGAACCGACGAAGCGGTGACAGGCGTTCTCGACCCGGCCAACAACGGGGCGAGGACTTTCTTGGTCGTCGGGTCGGACACACGGGAAGGCCTCGACAATCTCGAGAACTTCGGGTCGTTCAGTGGAGCCCGTGGCGACGTGGTGATGCTGGTCAAAGTCGACTCATCGGGCTCGGCTCAGATGTTGAGCATCCCGAGAGACCTCTGGGTCAGCATTCCCGGGCACGGTGAGAACAGGATCAACGCCGCCTATGCGTTTGGTGGCCCCAAGCTGATGGTCGAGACCGTCAAGCAGAATCTGGACGTGCCCATCAACCATTACGTAGAGATCGATTTCGTCGGGTTTCAGGCACTGGTCGACGAGCTCGGTGGGATCAACATCGACTTTCCCAATGCGGCCCGCGACAGCAAGTCAGGTCTGGACATCCCCGCCGGCACCACCACCCTGAATGGTGAGGAGGCCTTGGCATACGCCCGATCTCGTCACTACCAGGAGAATCAGAACGGCTCCTGGCAGTCGGTCGACGCCAACGACATTGGACGCACCGGGCGCCAGCAAGAGGTGATGAAGGCAATGCTCGCCGAGCTGAAGAGCCCGTCCTCGATCGCCGAGGCAGGAAATCTCGCCTCGGCGATGTCCCAACACCTGACCGTTGACTCGAACCTGGCCAACGAGTCGATCGCGTCCATGGTCTGGGATTTCAAGGGAATCATCACAGGATCGGTGGACGGGATGACACTCCCCACCACGGGCCGGACCATCGGTGGCGCTTCCGTCCTTGTGGCGAAGGAGCCGGAGGCCGATGAGATGCTGGCTTCCTTCCGGGCCGGGACCACGACTGTGTCGGACACGTTGACTTTGGAGGTCCTCAACGGCAGCTCGCGCAACGGCGCCGCCGGGGAGATGTCCGAGATACTCCAATCGCACGGCTTCGAGGTTGGTTCGATCGGGAACGCCGGGAGCGACACCTACGAGCGCACGACGATCGTCGTCCCTGAGGGCAGTGAAAACGGGGAGAGGATCGTCGGCGCCCTCGGATTCGGTGTAGTTGAGTTCGGGTCTGTCGATAATGCGTACGACGCCGTTGTGATCGTCGGCTCCGACGCCTGACTCCCACGGCACACCATCTACCATCGAGGGAATCGTGAATGTAGCCATCATCGGTGCCGGTTATGTTGGTCTGGTCACCGGAGCCGGACTGGCCAATCTGGGCCATGTCGTCCGGATCGGTGAGCGAGACAGCAACCGGGTCGACCTTCTCCGTTCTGGCGGAGTTCCGATCTACGAACAGGGCCTGCCCGACCTGCTGAACCGGGCTATCGAGCGCGAGACCATCTCCTTCCACACCTCCAACAGCGAGGCGATTGAGGGAGCTGACCTCGTGTTCCTCTGTCTCCCGACTCCCGAGTCGCCGGACGGGAGGGCCGATCTGACCTTCGTGCACGAGGTAATCGACGAGTTGGCTCAACAAGTCGAAGACGACACCCTCTTCGTCATCAAGTCGACGGTGCCGCCGGGCACAGCCGCAAGCCTCCGCAAACGACTCGCCGACCTGGGCAGTGCTGCGCGCCTGGTCTCCCATCCGGAGTTCCTTCGGGAGGGCAAGGCTGTGGACGACTTCATGGAGCCGGATCGCATCGTGGTCGGTGCCTACGAGGAAGGTGATGCAGAGAGGGTCGCCGCCCTTTACCGCAGTCTCGAAACTGAGGTCGTCGTCACCGACCCCACCTCCTCGGAGATGATCAAGTACGCAAACAACGCATACCTCGCAGCACGGCTCACCTTCGCCAACGCCCTGGCCAATGTGTGCGAAGCCGTGGGAGCGGACGTGGTCGACGTCATCCACGGCATCGGGCTGGACCACCGGATCGGTCCGCATTTCCTGCAACCCGGACCAGGGTATGGGGGATCATGCTTCCCCAAGGACACTGCCGCCTTGATCGCCGTTGCTCAAGACGCCGGGTACGACTTCCAGCTCCTGAAGTCGGTAATAGAGGCCGACGAAGATCAGCGACGCCGTGTCGCCGAGAAGGTGCGTCAGGCCGCTGGTGGGGGACTGCATCGACGCCGGATCGCCATGTGGGGGGTTGCGTTCAAGGCCGGTACTGACGACGTTCGCGAGTCTCCGGCATTGAGGATCGCCAGATACCTGCAGGCCGATGGTGCTGAGGTGGTGGCATACGATCCTGAAGCCTCATCTGATGAATTGACCATGGCATCCGATCCACTCGCAGCCGTGACCGACGCCGACGTCCTGCTGGTCACCACCGAGTGGCCCGAGTTCCTCACCGTCGAGATGGCGGATGTCGCCCGGGTGATGAAGGGTCACCGTGTCGTCGACGCTCGGAACCTCCTCGACCCGAAAGCGGTCAGGGCCGCCGGGCTCGACTACTGGGGTCTGGGACGCCCCAGGGCGTAATCGGCCTAGCGAAACAGGTCCTCCTCGACCGGTCTGATCAGCTCCGACGCTTTACCTTCACCGCGTGAGCCCTCGAAGCCGCGTACGAGCGCAGCCGGGATGCCACTCGCCTTCCCCATCACCAGGTCGGCGGCGGCAGCGATCTCGTCTGCAACCGCAACCTCGGTGACGTCGAGCTCTCGGCCGGACCAGTCCCGGGTCCCTCTCAGATCGAGGATCGGCTCCAGGCCTGAGACTCCAATAGCGACGTCGGTGAGCCCCCGACGCCAAGGCCGACCGAAGGTGTCGGAGATGATCACAGGCATGTCCACCCCGATTGCCTGGGAAAGCCTGAGCCTGATCCGATGGGCGGACCGGTCCGGATCGTCGGGGAGCAGGATCATCGTTCCCTCTTCAGCGTTGGACCGATCTACGCCCGCATTGGCGCACACGAAGCCATGTTTGGTCTCGGCGATGATCAGGGGCCCTCGTCGGCGCACGATGGAGCGGGCAATCTCGGTGACCAAGGCGAGTTTGAACTCCTCTTCGTCACCGGTCACGACCCGGATCGCCCCCTCGGCTTTGGAGACGATCTTGTGGGTCACCACCAGGATGTCGCCTGATCGTGGGTCGAGATCATCGAGGGCGGGGAGTAGAGCGGTCGCGATATCGTCTCCCTGCACTATCCGGCCGATTCCCGTCAACGGGTGGATCTCGAGCTTCACGTCGCCAGGATCTCTTTGGCGAGACGTGCTCCGTCCTCCCGGGTCGGGATCAGAGTCTGGGTGACGACGACATCCACCCCCGGGACGCGGGGGAGCAGGTCACGGTCGGCCTCGTCGACGACGAGTCTGTCGATGAGACCTTGGTAGGCGGCTGCCACTCCTTCATTACCCGGCGGGAGACCTAGCGACGTCATCACCACATCGGCCGGCCCTTTGACCGTGTGGCCACCGATGAGAGGGCTCACTGCCACCACGTTCGGATGGGCTGCGACTGATGCACGCACCCCGGGGATCGCCAGGATGGGCCATATCGACAGAGGGGGATTCGACGGTGCGATCACGACGACGTCGGCCGAGGCCACTGCCTCGAGGAACCCGGGTGCCGGGAGGGCACTCCCGGCACCTTCGAACTCGAGCTCCAGCACCGTGTCCCGATGACGTCGCTCGACGAAGTATTCCTGAAAGGAGATCCAGCCTTCATCTATACGTATCCGGGTACGGAGCCGGTTGTCCGTGGCAGGAAGGACCCTCGTGGAGAGGTCGAATGCGCGGCAGACGGCCGCCGTGACCTCCGACAGCGGTGAGGTCTCGAGCATGTGGGTGCGAAAGACCTTCAAAGCGAGGTCCCTGTCTCCGAGCAGGAAAGTGTTGTCGACGCCGAATCTGGCGATCTCTTCGTTGAATACGAAACTCTCATCCGCCCTGCCCCAACCATGGGGACCTTCGACTCCGGCCAGGGTGTAGACCACCGTGTCGAGGTCCGGGCAAACGGCCAATCCGTGGTTGTCGGAGTCGTCGCCGACGTTGACGACAACAGTCAGATCGACGTCGTCCATCGCGGCGAGACCGCGCGCCATACGTGATCCCCCCACGCCTCCTGACAGTTCAACGACCTTCATTTCTCCGGCTCAGATATTGCTCAGTGTCGCGCACCCGTTCACAATGGCAGTTCGCATGTCCCAAACCACTCCGCAGGTAGCGGACACCGAACTCGTCGTGGACAGTCCGGACGCGCCCCGTGTCAGGGTGCTGCTCACCGCTGTCGCCGGGGCCGATCTGAGCGCTGCTCTCGCCGTCGTGGGTCGGCAAGTGTACGAGCCGGCTCCCGAGGTGGTGGTCGTTGGGGCCGAGACGGAGTCCGTGTCTTCGGCCGCATCTCTGGAGGAGGCGATTGCCGGCACCGATTCCTCCGTCGACTATCTGTGGCTGCTCCATTCCGATGCGAGACCCCGCCCGGACGCTCTCGCCGCGATGGTCTCCGAGATCGAGCGGAACGAAGCTTCATTGGCGGGTTCAAAGCTGCTCAAGGCCGGGACCATGGACGAATTGGAGTCGGTTGGCGGAGCGACCGATGTTTTCGGCGAGCCCTACTCAGGTCTCGACGAGGGTGAGATCGATCTCCAGCAGTACGACGTCGTCAGAGAGGTCGCCTTCGTGCAGTCGGCTTCCATGCTCGTCAGACGCGACCTGGCCCAGGGTCTCAAGGGTCTCGACCCATTGCTGCCTCCGGTTGCCGCTGGTCTCGATTTCTCTCAACGGGCGCGTCTCGCCGGCGGACGGGTGATAAGCGTTCCGTCCTCGGAGGTCTATCACCAGGCCCGATGTGGTGCGAGAGGAGAGGGCCGTTGGGAACAGGCCGGCCGGCTCCGCGCCATGTTGACGGCCTATAGCCCGCTGACACTTCTTTGGGTGATTCCATACGACATCCTGGTCTCGCTGCTGGACTCACTCGCCAACCTGGCACTCCTGCGCTGGCGGCCGGCGGTGAGGCACGGGTATGCCTGGCTGTGGAACCTGTATCACCTGCCCTCGACGATTCGCCAACGTCGCCGTCTTCATGCGGTGAGGGCGGAAGGCGACGAGGAGCTGTTCCGTTTCCAGGCGAACGGCTCGGTTCGGCTCCGGGTCATAGGAGAGGAGCTGAGCGGCAAACTCCTCTCCATTTTCGACGACGACCAGGCACTTGCCCGTAGAACGCGGAGGGTCTGGGGGTCGCCGGGTATCTGGGGCGCCATCATCGCGGCCATCCTCGTGCTTCTCAGCGCAAGGTCGATCGTCTTCACCGGGATGCCGAACGTCGGGTACTCGTTCCCGTTCGAGCCTCCGACGGTGGCGCTTCAACGGTGGTTTCAGGGATGGAACGAAGCTGGGCTCGGTGCAGGTTCGGCGGTTCACCCTGCCGTTGGAGCAACCGGACTGTTCTCGCTTCTCTGGTTTGGCGCCGAAGGCGCCGCCCGCACCGTGTTGACCGTAGGTCTGTCCGTTATCGGAGTCGCCGGAATGGGTCGGTTGGGCGGCCGCATAGGAATCCGTGGCCCCGGTCGATACCTCGCCGGCATCGTCCTGATCGCGGGACCGGGGACAGCTCTGCTCGTGGGCCGCGGGTCCTGGCTGGCTCTGGCCGGCGCCGCGATCCTTCCATGGGCGGTCCGGGCTGCCTTGGTGCGACCGGGGTACAGCCGCGGGGAGAGATTCGGTCTCGCCGGCTGGGCTCTCCTCCTGGGAGTGCTGGTCGCCATGTTCTCGCCTGCACTCGCAGTGGTTCCCGTCCTCGCGGTGCTCCTGTACCGGGCTTTGGGTGGTGACCGGGGCAGCATCCTCCTCGGTGTCGTCGCCCTGATCGGTGGCCTCGCCGGTTTTGCCTTCGTCGCCGGCGATCCGGGTTGGATAGCCGACCCGTCCCGTCGGCTCGACCTCGAGGCAGAGCTCCTCTGGCCCGCACTCGTTGCAGTTGCCGCAGTCCCCGCCGTGGCATTCGGCGGAAGATCGAGAGAGCTGGGACTCGCCGGGGGCGTCCTCAGCCTGGGCACGCTTCTGGTGGCCACCACAGTCGCTGTGGGCCCCGGCATCCAAGAGGCGCTGCTCATAACGTCTTCACTGGGTGCGGCGATGGCGGTGGCAGCCGCCCTTGACAGGGTGTCACGCAATGTGTTTCACATCGTTGCCGCCATCGGAGGGTTGGCCCTCGTGGTGGCCTCTGTGATCGCCGTCGGCAACGGCAGGTTGGGACTCCCGGCCGGAGATGTCAACGCGCGGCTCTCATTCGCCCAGACCCTCTCCGATCAGCCGGATCCGGGGCGCATCCTCTTTGCCTCGGTCGACCGGGAGCTGATCCCCGGTGAAGTCAGGTCTGGTCCCGGTTTCTGGTACAGCGTGCTCGACGGATCCGGCACGACTCTCGACGAAGTCTGGTTGCCGGAGCCGCGGACGGGCGATGATGAGTTGAGCGAGGCTCTGGACGAGATCGCCTCAGGCACAGACCTGCGTCCCGGAGAGCGTCTGGCCGGATTCGCAATCTCGTGGGTGGTGATCGAAGGACCGACGTTCTTCCTCGATGAAGTTCTCGTTCCCCAGTTGGACCTCCCTCCCGTCCCCCTCGACCCGGACTCACGCGTATATGAGAACGACAAAGCGGTCGCGATCGCGGGAACGCGGGACCAGCCATGGGTCAGCGACGGAGTCGGCTACGCCGGTGAGGCAGTGGACGGCCCGGTGCCGCTCGCGTTCAACTTCGACGCGGGATGGTCGCCCGATGTGTCCCAGAGCGGTTGGTCGATGACGGTCGACGGTTCCTCTGGCATGGCCAACCACCCGGCGGCCGGACTCGATCTGACCATGAATATTGCAGTCGCCGTCCTGGTGATAGCCGGCTTGGGTGGGATCGTCTATGCGAGGCGAGGGAGATGAAGTATCTCGCCGCAGCTCTGATCCTCGCGTTTGCCGTCGGGATCGCCATCCTGCCTTCTCCTGAGCCGGCACAGCACGAGAGCCAGCCCGCGACGGCTGTCCCACCCATCTCGGTGTGTCCGATCGTCGAGGTGGGAGGCAGGTCGACGAACGTCGCGGTGCTCTCTTCGGTCAACGGTCTGGGCCGACTCACGACTTTCGCCGCCGGAGGCGAGACCGGCTCCCTGGAATTCAGGACCGGTGGATCGGGATCGGTTGTGGTTCCAGCCGTCGATGCCGGTGCAATCGGCGTTTCCGGTGGGCTGGTCGAACTCCCTTCGGATGCAACGGCCGCCGGTGTGCTGGTCAACTCGCCTGACTCCATGGCAAGCGAGTCGTGTGCCGACATCCCCACCAGCCAGGCGGCCCTAACCGGTGGGTCGACTGCCAGCGGATCAGCCTTCGAGCTCCAGCTGCTCAACCCCTACGCGGGTGAGGCGACCCTCGAAGTCACGGTGACGACAGACGCCGGAATCGAGTCGGACTCGCGCTTCGATTCGGTGATCGTGCCTCCATTGACTTCGCTGACCCTCGATCTCACCACGATCATCCCAGGACGGGAGTCGATTGGCGTCGACGTGGAGACGACCCGTGGTTCGGTGCTCGTCTTCGGCCGGCAGACCATCGGGTCGGAGACGGCGATCTGGCGCGCGGTCGCGCCCGGACAGGACTGGTGGCTGCCGGTGCCGGGTGGAGCCGATCCCAAGCAGCTCCTCATCTCGAGTGTCGGCAGC
This sequence comes from Acidimicrobiia bacterium, assembly GCA_035762545.1. Classification (GTDB taxonomy): domain Bacteria; phylum Actinomycetota; class Acidimicrobiia; order Spongiisociales; family ZC4RG35; genus JANQRA01. Next base: position 25,685 of record DASTOM010000002.1, on the reverse strand, counting down.
GGGGACGTGGAGTACCAGGTGGATCTCTACGGTCCCGAGGGGTTGCAGGAGGCCTTCGAGACTGGCGTTCTCGGATCGCGGGGACAGGCGCGGATTCCACTCGATGAAGTCACGACGACCGCTGCGGCGTTCCGGATCATCGCCACGGGTCCGGTGGTCGCCGACCTTTGGATGCAGTCCGAGACCGGTCTTGCTGCCACCTCGGCCAGCCCGGTCGACGCTCCGGTCTGGCTGTTGCCGGGGGCGGCGGGACCGGCGGGGGGATCGGGTTCGGCGGTGGTTCTCAACTCGGGGCTCGAGGAGGTGACCGTCACCCTTCGTTCGCTCACGGATCAGTCTCTGACACGCGACTTCACCCTTCCGTCGGAAAGGGTCCTCTCCGTCGACCTGGTCGCGGCCAACGGGTACCGGATCGAGTCGACCGGCCCGATCGTGGCGATGTGGACCTCGCAGCTTGGTGCCGCCCGAACGGCGGCGCTCGGGGTCCCCATACAGGATGGATGACGTCTGGCTGAGGGTCGTGGTCGTGGCTGGCGCCCTCGTCATCGCCGGGGCGGTGTCGTTGCTTCTTCGTCGCAATGGGCGGCGTCCGGTGCGATATCTGGACGGTGTCGAACTCAGCCCGGGGGTGTACTTCTTCTCCGCGAGCACATGTGACACATGTGACGCGGCACGTGAGGCGCTATCCCGGATAGTCGTGCCGGGAACGTTCACCGAGTTCGCCTGGGAGGAGCGCCCGGCCTTGTTCGAATCGATGCGGGTTGATGTGGTGCCGGCCACCCTCGTGGTGACGAATGATGGGTCGGCAGCGCTGTACGCCGGGGTACCGAAAGGACTACCCGGAGCCGGAGGTCCTTGATTGACATTTTCGCGACTTCTACCGTGGCGTCCATGACGGTTAGCTGTATCAGATGTGGGGCCCCTGCGGCCTCGATTATGACGTTCGACTACACGGACGGAGCCGTCTGGATGGATGACGTCGTCGAGCCCATCGACGCTTTCGGGTACCTGTTCTGCTCGGACCATGGCGATCGGATGACCCCGCCCCTCGGCTGGACCCTCACCGACCGTCGCACGGTCACCAGGCTGTTCGCACCAGTCCAAGTGGCCTGATGACCCTCGACCGCGATCTGCTCGACGCGGTCAAAGATCTCGACGAGCACGGTCTCCGGCGTCTTCAGATCCTCACCAAAGCCCAACTGGAGCGATCCGGTGCGGTAGATCCTACGGAGTCCAGGGTCAGCCTCCGTCAGCAGATGGTCCGCTGTGGCAAGGACGGCTGCACCAAGTGCCCCCACGGGCCCTACTGGTATGCGTATTGGACCGAGGGAGGACGGCGACGCAGCCGGTACGTCGGACGGCTGCTCGACGAGTCGTTGTAGTAGGACCCGACTCCGTCTTACCATGCCCCCGGATGGACTGTCCCAGCTGCTCCCAGAACAACGTCCTCGAGATCGAGCATGTCCTGCCCGACGGGACCGAGGTGCTCTTTTTCTGGTGCCATGGGTGTGAGGAGAAGTGGTGGAATCGGGAAGGCGTCGACATCGACGTCAACCAGGTGCTGGAGATAGTCCGACAGTCACGCGAATGACCCAGATCAGGGAGGCGCTCCGTCGCATCCCACCCCTTCCGGCGGTCATTCTGATCGCGACATCGCTGGTCATCTTCATCGTGATGAACCCGGCTCTGATCTTCTCCGCCACCACACCCACGGGTGGTGACACCGGCGCCCACGTCTTCGGGCCCGCCTATCTCAGGGACAGTCTGCTTCCCGAGGGCCGGATCCTCGGTTGGTCGAACGACTGGTTCGCAGGGTTTCCCGCCTTCTACTTCTACTTTCCTCTCCCTTCCCTTTTCATCGTCGCACTCGACGTGTTCCTTCCCTATGGGGTGGCGTTCAAGATCGCCACGATCCTTGGCCTCCTCGCCATGGCGCCCGCCATCTACTTCCACACACGGGCGCTGAACTTCGGACGGCACATTGCGTTGATCACAGCCGGCTCAGGGGCGGTCTTCGCCTTCTATGAGAGCTATTCGATCTACGGCGGGAACATCGCATCGACACTGGCAGGGGAGTTCTCGTACTCGTGGTCCTTCGCCCTATCGCTCGTCTACCTCGGTTTTCTGATAAAGGCGGTCAGGGACGATCGCAAGTACGTGAAGTGGGCAGCGCTCACCCTGGCGTTGACAGCCCTATGTCATGTCCTCACGACTTTGGTCGTGATCTTCGCCTCCCTGTTCGTTCTGGGCTGGAAGAAGGGTGTGGGTCGAACCCTGGTGATCTGGCTCTGGGGTTTCGCAATCGCCGGGTTCTGGGCGCTGCCTCTCCTGGCACGGATCGGGCTCACGTCCGACATGGCCTGGAATCCGCTCAGTCGCTGGGAGGAGGTCTTCCCCGTAGAGGTTTGGCTGCTGCTCCCGGTCGCCATTCCCGGTGCCGTGTGGGCCCTGCGCAAGACCTCGAGAGCCGTTCCTCTCCTCGCTGCGACCGTTCTGCCGATCCTGTACTACCCCCTTCCCTCGATACTTCCCGACCTGCTGCCCTCTGTGTTCGGAGACGCCAGGTGGAAGCTCTACAACGGGCGGCTGATGCCGTACTGGTATTTCGGGCTGGCGTTCTTCGCCGCCCTGGGTGTGGGAGCAGCGGTGATGTGGATGTCACGGAGACTTCCGAGCAGGGTTTCGATGAACCTGCCCCGAGCGATGCTCGTGGTCGGTTTCGGGGTCGCCACCGGGTTGGTCATCGATTCGACCGAATTTCCTGACTGGGCCTGGATAATCGTCGTCGGCGCGGGTCTGATCGCCCTTGCCACCACATACCTCTTCAGGCCAAATGTCAACACGCGTAACTTCCTCACCGCCACCGCAGCCGCCGTCATCGTGCTTGGGGCGACCGCGGGGGTGACCTTCGTCGACGGCTGGTCGAAGTGGAACTACGAGGGTTATGAAGCGAAGGAGCCCTGGCCTGAGTACGAAGCGTTGATGTCCGAGTTGGACACACTCCCCGATGGGCGGGTCCAGTGGGAGGCGAACAGCGACCTGAACAAGTACGGGACACCGATGTCGCCGATGCTCATCCCTTACTGGACGGAGGGGTCACATCAGTCGATGGAGGGTCTCTTCTTCGAGTCGTCGCTGACGACCCCGTTCCATTTCATCAACCACTCGGAGATGTCGTATCAGCCGTCGAATCCGATCCCGGGGCTGAGGTATCACACTTTCGACATGGAGCGCGGTCTGGAGCACATGGACGTCTACGGGGTGGACTACTACGTGTCCTTCACCGAGGAGGCCGCATCCAAGGCAGCTCAGACCGAAGGATTCGAGTTGATAACGGTCACCGAGCCGTTTCACATCTTCCGGCTACCGGAAACCGATCTCGTGGTCCCGGCCACCCACCAGCCATCCGTATACGAGGTGCCGGAGCGAGGGATCCTCGGCTCTCTGGTGGGTGATGGGCAGGTCTCCGGGTCCGACGGTGAGCCGCTTCCCGGGTTCCATGAGATGGCCCTCGACTGGTACGAGGACATCGAGAACATGGACCGCTGGGTCGTGGCCGACGGGCCTTCTGATTGGCCGCGTGTCGAGTCTCTCGAGGAAAGACCGGATGTCCAGCTGACGGTCCCTCCGGATGCGGTGAGTGACATCGAGGTCTCCGACCATCGCATCTCTTTCACCACAGAGGCGGTGGGAGTCCCCCACATGGTCAAGATCTCCTACTTCCCAAACTGGACTGCCACCGGCGCCGAGGGTCCGTGGCGGGCCACACCCTCCCTGATGGTGGTGGTGCCAACCCAGAACGATGTGGTACTCGAGTTTCAAGACACATGGGCTGAGACGACGGGCAAGATGTTGACCGTTGTCGGTGTCGTCGGCTTGATCGCCGTGGCCGTGGTCTTGTGGTGGAAGCGGGATGTCAGTCCGACCGAAGCAGACTCCGAATCCGGAACAAACCCATGATCGTCCGCGGTGCCCGTTTGAGCAGCGACGATCTGGCCTGGCGAATCTCAGCGACGACAACAGGCACTTCGACGATCGAGTAGCCAGCTCGCTCGGCCCTGACCACCAACTCGGTGTCGAAGAGGTCTTTCGTGCTCACTACCTGGGGCCCGATGTCGTCGACCAGCTTTCGTCGAAACCCTTTCATCCCATGCGTGTCCGAGACTCCTGACCCGAGGATGACGGTGAGCAGGACGTTGAAAACCGTCGTCGCCACCCTGCGCAGCCACGGGCGCCGGTCCTCCGATCGAGGGTCGCGTTTCGATCCGATGACGAGATCGACGTCGTCGGGCTGGGTCAGGAGCTCTGACAGGAAGTCTGCGGAGAAGTAGTCGATGTCGAAGTTGACGATCCAGTCACCGTCCGAGGCGAGAAACCCGTGGCGCATAGCCGCTCCGTAGTCCGGCTCCGGTAGCGAGTCGACGATCACGGGGGCATCCCCGGCGATCTCACGAGCCAGAGCGGCGGTGTCATCCGAGGAGCCGTTCTCGACGATCCTGATCGTGAATGGGGCGTCCACCGACTCCACGGCCTCGATCATCCTGGGCAGAGCCGTCGGGAGGAATCCTGCCTCGTTGTAGACCGGCACGACGATGGAGAGCGAAGGGTTCATCGGAGCCAGCGAGTGTATGACGTCTCCAGGTGTTACGGCTCCGGGGCATTCCTGGATCGCGACGGGCTTCCCTACACTCCCGGCCTTCGTGGAACCCGACAAAGTCTTCAAGGCCTACGACGTGCGCGGTCGCGTCGACACCGGTGAACTCGACGTCGAGCTGTACCGCCGGATCGGCAGGGCCGTCGTATCGGAGCTCGGAGCTGACCGAGTGGCCATCGGCCGCGATTGCCGGGCTTCCAGCCCCGAACTGGCGTCGGCACTCGCCGACGGTGTGCTCTCCGTTGGGGCTGACGTGATCGATCTCGGCGAGGTGCCCACGGACGCCGTCTACTACTACTCGGGTGCCCATCAGGTCCACGGCGCGGTGGTCACGGCCTCGCACAATCCCGCGGAGTACAACGGTCTGAAGCTGTGCCGTCCCGGAGCGGCTCCGGTCGGCGAAGACTCGGGTCTTGCCGACATCAAGGCGTCAGTGGTCGCCAACGATGCACGGCCGACCGGCCCGGCGGGGACCATGTCATCGGTGGATATCGTGGACGATTACGTAGAGCATCTGTTCTCGATCGTCCCGGCAACCTCGATCAGGCCTCTCCGTGTGGCAGTCGACGGGGGCAATGGCATGGCCGGGATCGCAATCGTGCAGGTCTTCGATCGAATCCCCGCCACCCTCGATGGTCTATATCTCGAGCCCGACGGCTCGTTTCCCAACCACCCGGCAGATCCACTCGTGCCGGAGAACCTGGAAGACCTCCGCCGACTGGTGTCCGAAGGGGAGTTCGATCTGGGCGTCGCCTTCGACGGGGATGCCGACCGGGCGTTCTTCCTCGACGATCATGCCGAGCCCCTCAGCGGGAGCACCGTGACCTCACTCGTGGCACGACGAATCCTCGCGGACAATCCTGGCGGCTCGGTCGTCCACAATCTGATCACATCCAAGGCGGTGCCCGAGATCGTCTCGGAGGCCGGTGGCGTTCCCATCCGCACCAGGGTCGGCCACAGCTACATCAAGCAGGTGATGGCTGAGAGTGGGGCAGTCTTCGGCGGGGAACACAGTGGGCACTACTACTTCAGGGACAACTTCCGGGCCGACTCGGGGATGCTGGCGATGCTGTTCCTGCTCCGGGTGGTCAGCGAAGACGGTCGTGCTCTCTCGGAGATACGCACCGAGGTCGAGCGATACGCGGCGTCGGGGGAGATCAACTTCACCGTCGCAGATGCCGCGACCACCATGGCAACCGTCGCCGCCGGGTTCCCGGACGCTGAGGTCGACACCCTCGATGGCATGACCGTCGATCTCGGAGAGTCTTGGTTCAACATGCGTCCGTCCAACACCGAGCCGCTTCTCAGGCTGAACGCCGAGGCCCCGACCTCCGACGACGTCGCGGAATTGGTGGAACGGGTGAAGAGAATCATGGAGACCGAAGATTGAGCTTGATCGACAAGACGCTGGCCGAGGTCCTGGTTTGTCCGGTGGACAAGGCTGACCTGGACCAGGATCTCGCCGAGAGACGACTGGTGTGCACCGAGTGCGGTCGTCGCTATCCGGTGCGTGACGGGATACCGATCATGCTCGTCGAAGAGGCCGAGGGAGGTCCGAATGAGTGAGATGCTGAACCAGATCCGGACCCTCGGCGACCAGCTCCGCTGGGCGGCCGAGATGGAGCCGCCCCATATCGGGACTTTCTCCGAGGTCCTGTACGCAGGTATGGGTGGATCGGGGATCGCCGGCGACTACGCCGCTGCTGCCTCTCTCGCGATCGGAACCCGCGTCCATGTGCACAAGGGCTACGGGCCGATCCCGCCGTGGGCGATCCGCGTCCGCCCATTGGTCGTCGCCGCCTCGTACTCCGGGAACACCGAAGAAACACTCGACTTCGTCACCTCGGCCTCGGAATCGGGGTTGACGGTGGCGACGGTCACCACTGGGGGTCGTCTCGGCGAACTCACGGCCGAACGACGATGGGGCACGATCCTGGTGCCGTCCGGCCTTCAGCCGCGTGCAGCCGCGGGGTACATGATCGGCGCAGCGATCCGGCTCCTCGAGGGAGCCGGATCGATCGACGACCATGGTCTCGCCTTCATCGAGGCGTCCCAACTGGCCGACGAGATGGCGAGTGAGGGCAGTCCTGCCTGGCAGCAGGCCGAGGAGATCGCCGAAGCCCTGGAGGGCCGGATCCCGATCATCTACGGAGGTGGTCCGGTGTCCTCGGTGGTCGCCCAGAGATGGAAGACCCAGATCAATGAAAACGCAAAGGTCCCTGCCTGGTATTCGACGCTCCCAGAACTCGACCACAACGAAATCGTTGGTTGGGAGACCCTCACCGAACTGACGCGCGACACGATCGCGGTAGTCGCCCTTACGGACGAGACCGACCATGATCGGGTGAAGAAGCGGATTTCGTTCACCCGCGAACTCACAGCTGATGCCGTCCCTTGGGTCGCCGAGGTGAGGTCTTCGGGCACATCGACGCTGGCGCGACTCATCTCACTGACGGTTGTTGGTGACCTGGTGTCCTGGATGCTCGCCGAACGACTTGGCGTTGACCCGGTGCCGGTGGCCACGATCGAGAACCTGAAGCAACTCCTAGCCGAGGACTGAATGATGAACTATGACATTGCCAACCCGGACCTCGCCGAGGTCGGCGCGCGAAGAATCGCTTGGGCCGGCCGTCGAATGCAGGTGCTGGAGACAATTCGGGAGCGCTTTCGAAACGACAAGCCGCTCGAGGGCCATGTGATCGCCGCCTGTCTTCATGTGACCGCCGAGACGGCCAACCTCATGCTGGCCCTGCGCGACGGTGGAGCCGAGCCCGTCCTCTGCGCCTCCAACCCTTTGTCCACCCAGGACGACGTTGCAGCGGCCCTCGTAGCCGACGGGATTCCCGTCTTCGCCATCAGGGGGGAGGACGACGGGACGTACTACAAGCACATTCATGCTGCCCTCGACCATGCGCCGGCGGTGACCATGGACGACGGCGCCGACCTGGCCACCATCCTCCACACCGACCGTAGGGATATCGAAGTCATCGGCTCGACCGAAGAAACCACCACAGGCGTCATCCGTCTCAGGGCCATGGCCGCCGACGGGACCCTCCGCGTGCCAGTGGTGGCGGTCAACGACTCGGCCACCAAGCACCTGTTCGACAACCACTACGGCACCGGTCAGTCGACCCTCGACGGGATCATCCGTGCCAGCAACATCCTCCTGGCCGGTCAGAACATGGTGATAGTCGGATTCGGCGACTGTGGTCGTGGGGTCGCCGATCGCGCGGACGGTCTCGGCGCCAAGGTGATCGTGGTCGAAGTCGACCCGGTTCGCGCCCTTTCAGCGGCGATGTCGGGTTATCGGGTGATGACCGCAGCCGAGGCAGCCGAGGTGGGCGATGTATTCATCACCGTCACGGGAAACAAGCACGTCCTCCGCATGGAGCACTTCAACAAGATGAAGGACGGGGCGATCCTCGCCAACAGCGGCCATTTCGACATCGAGCTCGATCTTGCGTCCCTTCACCGGGAGTCCACGGCCCGTCGACCGGTTCGCGAGAACCTGGAGGAGTTCGACATGCCGGATGGTCGCCGCATCCTGGTCGCTGCGGAGGGACGTCTGGTGAACCTGGGCGCCGCCGAAGGTCACCCCGCCGACGTGATGGACATGTCGTTCTCGAATCAGGCGTTGGCGGCCGAGTACCTCATCGTCAACAAGGACGACCTCGAGGCGAAGATCTACACCCTCCCACCAGAGATCGACGAGCAGGTTGCGTCGATCAAGCTCAGCCATCTCGGCGGGGGTCTTGAGACGCTGACCGAGGAACAGATCGCCTATCTGAGCGGCTGGCAAGAGGGGACCTGAGCGGCGACGCGGCGAAGGGCTGAGAGTCTGTCGGACATGAGAGATAGCTTCTCAGCCATGTTGTGCTTGACGTGTCACGGCCCCGCCGCCGGCTGGCTATGTGTGGTGTGTCGTCGTTCGCTCCGCAGCGCACCGGATCGCCTACTTCCGACCGGGATCCCGGTGTTGGCGGCGTTCGAGCATGAGGGTGTGGCGCGACGTCTGATCCACCTGCTCAAATACCAGGGCGTGGTAGCAGTGGCCGGGCTGGTCGCCGAATCCTTGGCTCCTCGGCTTCCGGGACTCCCCCTGGTCCCGGTGCCTCGGGCCTGGAGTCGGCGTCTCCGCTACGGGATAGATCCAGCCCTCGAGATGGCTCGCGCGCTCAGCAAGCAGAATGGTGAGCCCGTGGTCCGCGCCCTGGCATCACCCGTTCACTCACCGAGACGGGCGGGTCACAACCGTTCCCGCCGATCCCAGCCGTTTCGCAGCGCAGGGGAGGTAGCCGGGGAGGTCGTGTTGGTCGATGACGTTCTCACTACGGGTGCCACCCTGGCCGCCGCGGCCGATGCCATCGGCGCATCCCGGGTCCAGATGGCCGTGACGGCTAGCGCCGTCTTCGGTGTGTCTAACCTTCCGCCCCGAGTGACTAGTCCAATCAGAGGTAGGGTCTGACGGTGGCGACGGTCCTGATCGTCGACGACGCGGAACTGTTTCGCGAGGCGCTGCGCGCCGCCTTCAACCAAGAAGGTTTCGATGTCGTCGGCGTGGCAGCGGACGCGATGTCCGGGATCGATCTGGCACGCGAGCATGAGCCCGACCTGGTCATGCTCGACCTGCTCATGCCGGGTATGTCCGGTCTGGAGGTCGTTGGGACGATCCTCAAAGCCAGCCCTCGAAGCCGTGTCGTCCTGCTCACGGCGTCGGAGTCTGCCGAGGACCTCCTGGCCGCCGTCAAGGCCGGGGCATCGGGCTATCTGACCAAGGACACCCCACTGCCGAGACTTGTTTCTGACATGCGAGATGTGCTTGCCGGTGGGGCGGCCGTATCCCCTGCCATGGGGGGAAAGCTGTTCTCGGCTCTGCGCGATCTGCTCCGTCACACCGGGACCACGGCCTTGAGGAGTCCGGAGTTGACCGGGCGAGAGATCGAGATACTCGGACTCGTAGGTGAAGGGAAGACGTCGAAGGAGATCGCCGACGAGCTGTTCATCTCCGAGAACACCGTCCGCAACCACGTGCGCAACATCCTCGACAAACTCGGCCTCAAGTCACGCTTCGAAGCTGTGAACTGGGCGTACAGAGAGGGCCTGATACAAATCAGGTGAGGGTTCGATGGCAGTCGAACCCTGATCCGAGATCTCAGGTGGGCGTCCGAGGCGCTCGGTCGCCCGCCTCTAGAGATCCGCTGAGTGACGGGCTTCGGTTCAAGATATGACGGCCGGTACAATTGGTTTCGCCTGATGCCCATTTTTCAGAAGGTTCTTCGTGCTGGGGAAGGCAAGACCCTCAAGGAGTTCCAGGGGGTAGCCGCGGCGGTCAATGACGTCGAGCCGCGGTTCGAGGCCCTCAGCGACGAAGAGCTGAAATCCAAGACAGCGGAGTTCCGGGAGCGGCTCGCCAACGGTGCCGATCTCGAAGAGTTACAGGTCGAGGCATTCGCCACGGTCCGCGAGGCAGCGAAGCGCGTCCTCGGTCAGCGTCACTACGACGTCCAGATCGTCGGCGCCGCCGCGCTGCATCGCGGGATGGTCGCGGAGATGAAGACCGGTGAGGGAAAGACCCTCGTCTCGACGATGCCGGCATATCTCAACGCCCTCCCCGGCACCGGGGTTCACATGGTCACCGTCAACGACTACCTGGCCGGTCGAGACGCCGAGTGGATGGGCCACATCCACCGCTTCCTCGGTCTCAGCGTGGGTCTCATCCTCAACAACATGCCCACCGCCGATCGTCATCCGGCATATGCGGCCGATATCACGTATGGCACGAACAACGAGTTCGGGTTCGACTACCTGCGGGACAACATGGCCATGTCGGCGGCGAACCGGGTGCAGCGTGGCCACGTCTACGCCATCGTGGACGAGGTCGACTCCATCCTCATCGACGAGGCCAGAACGCCGCTCATCATCTCAGGCAAGCTCTCCGACTCAGCCAAGTGGTACCGGGACTTCGCCAAGATCGCCCGACGGCTCCAGCCCGAGCTCCACTACGAGGTCGACGAGAAGAAGCGCCAAGTCCTCGTCACCGAGGAGGGTGTGGCCCGCGTGGAGCAGATACTGGGCGTCGAGAACCTCTACGACCATGCAGCGGTCGACTTCGTTCACCACCTCGAGACTGCCCTGAAGGCGGAGACGCTGTACCACCTCGACGTGGAGTACCTCATCGATCACGGCGAGGTGAAGATCGTCGACGAATTCACCGGCCGCGTGCTCGACGGACGGCGCTACTCGGAGGGCCTTCATCAGGCGATCGAGGCCAAAGAGGGGGTGGCGATCAAGGAGGAGAACCAGACCCTCGCCACGATCACCCTCCAGAACTACTTCCGTCTCTACGACAAGCTGGCCGGCATGACCGGTACCGCGGAGACGGAGGCCGCCGAGCTCGCCTCGATCTACAGCCTCGAAGTGGCGGCGATCCCGACCAACCAGCCGATCGCCCGTCTCGACGAGGGCGACCTCGTCTACAAGACCGAAGCCGGGAAGTTCGCCGCACTCATCCAGGACGTCAAGGAGCGGAACGAGCGAGGTCAGCCTGTGCTCATGGGAACCGTTTCGATCGAGAAGTCGGAGCAATTGTCGAAGGCACTCGACAAGGTCGGTGTCAAGCACGAGGTCCTCAACGCCAAACAGCACGCCAGGGAGGCCGACATCATCGCCCAGGCCGGTCGTCCCGGAGCTGTCACGGTCGCCACCAACATGGCCGGCCGCGGTGTCGACATCATGCTTGGTGGCAACCCGGAGGGAATGGCCAGGACCGAGCTCAAGCGTCGCGGCGTCGATCCCAATGACCCTTCCTATGACGAGCTCGAGAAGAAGCTGACCGAGGAGTACGCCGAGCAGATCACTCCCGACAAGCAGAAGGTCATCGACGCAGGTGGCCTATACGTCGTCGGCACGGAACGACATGAGTCTCGCCGTATCGACAACCAGCTCCGAGGACGCTCTGGTCGTCAGGGGGACCCTGGCGAGAGCCGCTTCTACCTGTCCCTGGATGACGAACTGATGCGTCGTTTCCAGGGCGAGTGGGTGGCGGGGATCATGGAACGTCTCCGCATGCCCGAGGATCAGCCGATAGAGGCGAAGATGGTCTCGAAGTCGATCGAACGGGCCCAGCGTCAGGTCGAGTCCCAGAACTTCGAGATCCGGAAGAACGTCCTCAAGTACGACGAGGTGATGAACACCCAGCGCGAGAACATCTATCAGTGGCGCAAGTCGATACTCGAGGGAACCGCCTCGGAGGACCTGATCGATGACTGGATCGCAGATGCCATCGGAGGCGTGGTGGAGTCCAATCTCCAGGGCCTGCCGAAGAGCGATTGGGACTGGGATGCACTGCGTCTCGAGCTGTCTCAGATCTACCCGTCCGAGGTCGACCAGTCGAAGTTCTCCGGAAGCTACGACGTCGACGATGTTGTCGACTTCACCGTCGACGAAGCCCTGACGCGGTACGAAGAGCGCGAGTCCGAGTTGGGCAAGGAAGTGCTCGAGAAAGTCGAGAAGTCGGTGATGCTCTCGGTCATCGACAACAAATGGCGGGAGCACCTCTCGGAGATGGACTATCTCCGAGCAGGGATTGGCCTGCGAGCGATGGGACAGCGTGATCCTCTGTCCGAGTACCAGCGTGAGGGCTACGACATGTTCATGGACACCGTCGAATCGGTGAAGAGGGACGCGGTCCGGTACCTGTTCAACGTCGAGGTGGCCCAGCCAAAATCACAACCCGAGCGAGTCCAACCGAACCCCACCGGTGGCAAGGGCCCTTCACAACCCGCCACTTCGGAGAAGGTGGGACGGAATGATCCTTGCCCCTGTGGGAGCGGCAAGAAGTACAAGCGCTGTCACGGCGCGGCCTGAACCAATCCGACTAGACGATTTGATCGCTCGCCAGCGGTTCATTACGGCTCCTCAAGTCCAAGTACCAGACGGCGTTTGCCGCCGCGATCGCTGCAGCCACCGGGCCCTGAATCAGACCCACCAGCACGTAGACCACTGCGAGAGCCTGGGGGTTGAACATCGCCAAGATCGATAGAGGGGCGAAAACGAACCCCACCACCTGAGACACCGCTGAGGCGATGACGGACGCTACGAGGACGAAACCAAAGGTCACCCACCACCGCTGTCGAACCAGCACGAAGCTGCGCCGGAGAGCCTCGGTCGGACCGGCCTCCTCCATAGTCATCACCTGGGGGTACAGAGACAGGGCGAGAGCGAGCCATACCAAGATCACGAGCGTGGTCAATGCTGCAACCGAGGTCACGAAGATGGCCAGGAACTCGGTGCCCATGAGCTCGATCAGGATCCAGCCCACCGCGACAGCGAGCGCAATCAGCACGACGAGGCCTATGAATGCGATCGCACCGGCCAGCAGTGCCGGGACGAGACGGCGGCCCGCATGGCTCGCCGCCGTTCTCCAGGTCGAGGCGAGCCCCGCTCGGTCCTCGGCGACCGTGCGGGAGGCGGCGAGGTAGACGAAGAGGGTCGCGATGGACTGCAGCAAGATCCAGATCGCGCCCACCCAGATCAGCGGTACGAATTCCTCGAGTATCTCGGTGTCGGGGATGCTCTCCAGGTACTCCGGGTCCATGAGGTCGGCGAAGACATCCGCCGCTCCTGTGAACATCAGGATGCCGGCTAGCGCCAGGCTCATCGGGACGAAGGCAACGAGGGAGGCGATGAGGAGGGGTTTCCAGGTTCGACCCAGGACCCTGAACCACTCGTTCAGGTTTTCACCGAAGGACTTCGGGAGGATCTCCATCGCGGCGGCACGGTAGCTGCGCCAGGTGATCGACATCGCTATAGACCGATGTCGACATATGCTGCATTACCCGTGGAAATCAGTGACCCCACCGCTTTTGCAGCCGAACAGCGTCGGCGTCTCGATGAGGCGCGCGTCTTTCTCGACCTGGAAGGGAAGGGCGGCGAACTCGAAGAGCTCCGCTCCCGCGCCGCATCACCTGATCTGTGGGACGACCCGGACGAGGCGAGAGTCGTCAGCCAGCGTCTCGCCCGCTATGAAGCCCTCTTCGAGCGTGTCGAGGGTCTGGAAACGCAGATCGAGGATGCCGAGGTCCTGCTCGAGCTCGCCGCCGAGGCCGACGACGCCGACTCCCGTCAGGAGGCCATGGAGCTGCTCAGGGGAGCGTCCAGCTCGCTGAACGACCTCGAGCTCGAATCCCTCTTCTTCGACGAGTACGACGAAGCGGACGCCATCTTGAGCGTCCACGCCGGCGCCGGAGGTGTCGACGCCCAGGACTGGGCCGAGATGATGGCCCGGATGTACCAGCGCTTCCTGAGTGATGCCGGGTTTGCGGTCACGGTGGAGGAGGCGACCGAGGGCGAGGAGGCCGGCATCAAGTCGGTCACGATGACAGTCAAAGGCGACCGGGCCTACGGAACACTCGAGTCCGAGCGCGGGGTCCACAGACTCGTTCGGATCAGCCCCTTCGACTCGAATGCGCGACGCCACACCAGTTTCGCCGGGGTGGATGTGGTGCCCGATCTCGGCGACGCCGTCGACGTCGAGATCAACGAGGAGGAGATCCGCATCGACACGTACAGGTCACAGGGCGCTGGCGGGCAGCACGTGAACACCACCGACTCTGCGGTCCGCATCACCCACCTGCCCAGCGGGATCGTCGTGCAATGTCAGAACGAACGGAGCCAGCTACAGAACAAGGCACGAGCCATGGCCATGCTCAAGTCGCGTCTCGCCGAGCGGGCCCGTCTCGAGCGACAAGAGCACCTTGCCGAGATCCGCGGGGAGAAGGGTGAGGCCGCCTGGGGTCGCCAGGTCCGCAGCTACGTCCTACAGCCCTACCAGATGGTCAAGGACCTGCGCACCGACTACGAGGTCGGCAACGTCCAGGGCGTCCTCGACGGTGACCTGCGCGGGTTCGTCGAGGCCTACCTGCGCTGGCGGCGATCCGAATACGAGGCTGGCGACAATTCCAGCTAAATCGGAGCAGGTCGTTACCGTCTGGTCTACCGCGGGTGCCCGTCAAGGTGCCCCGAGGCTCTCTCTCCGATCCACATGATCAGACTCGACAACGTCACCAAGGTGTACGAGGGCGGAAGCGTCGCTGCCAATGACGTCTCCCTCGACATTCAGAAGGGTGAGTTCGTCTTCCTCGTCGGCGCTTCAGGTTCCGGGAAGTCGACCCTCATCCGGCTGATGCTGCGCGACGAGCCGGTGACCAGAGGCAAGATCTGGGTGGCCGGCAAGGACATAACCACCCTTCCCAAATGGAAGATCCCTTACCTACGCCGTTCGGTCGGGACTGTCTTCCAGGATTACAAGCTCCTACCCAACAAGACGGTTCGGGAGAACGTCGCCTTCGCTCTAGAAGTCCTCGGACGCCCCCAGTCGGTCATCGGACCGCAGGTGGATCAGGTGCTCGAGCTCGTCGACCTCGCGGACAAGGCCGCTCGCTATCCCCGTCAGCTCTCCGGTGGTGAGCAACAGCGTGTGTCGGTGGCGCGGTCGTTCGTCAACCGTCCGCCGATCATGCTCTGTGACGAGCCGACGGGAAACCTCGATCCGCGTACTTCGGTCGGGATAATGAAGTTGTTGGACCGAATCAACCGCACCGGGACGACCATCGTCATGGCCACCCACGACCACGCCATCGTTGACGCAATGAAGCGCCGAGTGGTGGCTCTCGAGAGCGGCAGAGTGGTTCGCGACGACGAGACCGGCGGCTACGAGGCGGTGCGCGAGACGTTGCCGGCCAGCCCGGCGCTACCGACCGAGCCGATCCTGTCAGAAGCCGAGGAAGAATGAGTCGGGTCCTCTTCCTTCTCAAGGAGGCGATGGTCTCGCTCCGACGCAACATGCTGATCGTCGTCGGTGCGGTTCTCGCCGTTTTCATCTCCCTGTCTCTGGCTCTCGGCGCACTCGTAGTGAACGAGATCCTCCGACTCAACACCATCGCCTGGCAGGAAGGGGTTCACGTCATCGCCTTCCTCAACGACGAGGGCGAGAACGGCATCCCACCAGGTGCTCACGACGACATGCTGGCAGAGGTCCAGGGCTGGGAAGAGGTGGACAATGCCTTCTACTGGTCGAAACAGCAGGCCTGGGAGGAGTACCAGGAGCTGTTCGCCGGACAGGAAGAGCTCCTCGACATCGATCCGACGATCCTCCCGGCTTCTATCCGAATCGAGCTGGTCGACATCGAACTGCACAGCTCGGTCCGGTTCCGATTGGAACAGCAGACCGGGACCGTGCGTCAGGTGGCCACCGCCGCCGAGTCGATCGAGCAACTGCAGAACCTCTCCAACGTGCTCAATGTCCTCGGTCTGGGCATGGCGATCGTCCTCGGTGTCGCGGCCATAGTCCTCATCGCCAACACCATCCGTCTCGCTATCTACGCCCGGCGTGACGAGGTGTCGATCATGAAACTGGTCGGGGCGTCCAACTGGTTCATCCGCGTCCCGTTCCTCCTCGAGGGCATGATCGAAGGGTTGGTGGGCGCCGCTTTGGCGGTCTTCGCCGTCTGGTTGGGGGCCAGCAACCTGGCGCGCGCCGGCGAAGCATTCGCTCTCTTCCGGCTCGATGTGAGCCAGGAGTTCTTCTTCCGCTGGGGCGCCTTGTTCCTCGTGTTCGGAGCGGTTGCGGGGATCATGGGCTCGATGTTGGGTCTCAGCAAATACCTGCGGGACGCCGACGGCACCGGCCCGGACGTCCCGACCGGGTTCTGAGTCATGGCCAACCCGGAGGAGGCCGGGCGGATGAAGACCGTGGCGACAAACCGGAACGCCAGACGCAACTACACGGTTGTCGACACTTATGAGGCCGGTCTCGCCCTGCTCGGCTCCGAGGTCAAGTCTTTGCGTGATGGTCGGATGGAGCTCAAGGACTCCTATGGGGACATACGTCGCGGAGAGGCCTATCTGATCGGGGCCCACATCGGTCCGTACAACTTCGCCCGGGACGGTGGCCACGAGCCGGAGCGGGAGCGCAAACTGTTGCTCCATCGCCGGGAGATCGACCGCATCGCTGGCGCCTTGGCAGAGAGAGGATTGACGCTCGTCCCACTGCGGGTCTATTTCAGGGACGGCAAGGCCAAGGTCGAACTGGCCCTGGCCCGGGGCAAGACCACGGTCGACAAACGCCAAACCCTCCGCGACCGCGAGCACCAACGCGAGATGGACCGCGCCACACGACGTCAGCGTTGAGAAGCGAACCCGGGGTACGTCAGCCCACATACGGGTCAAATCCGCTCATCCTGCAGTTGGGAGAGGCAAGCGACCCATCTAGAATGGATACCTCACCCAGGGGGTGAAACGGTTTCGACGTTGAGTGTTGAGGCGTTGGAAGCGAGCCGGGGTCTCCGGGGCCCCGTCAACAAACCGGAAACACCAATAAGTGCCGAAGATAACTTCGCACTGGCTGCCTAATTAAGTAGCCCGTCCTCCTGGTCGGTTCCCGCCCGATCAGACCAGGGCGCCGTAATGCGGGATGCTCCGTCCGGGGTTTCGGGACCGGACGGCTAAGACCAATTCCGGATAGGCGTGGGGAAACTCGTCGTCAGAGTTCCTGCGTCCGAAGCTCGCTGACGACTGCGCTCGGAGATGCCAGCGCTGACGGCTCAGCGGACCGGGGTTCGACTCCCCGCACCTCCACGTGCGTCCACTCCGTGGACGCTTGGGAGTTTGCGTTGCAGACTCCAGGTACATGGGAGTCTGCACTCGCAGACCCCGACAAGTGTTCATATGCAGTACGCACCACACCCCACAGAAGAACAGCTGGAGCGCGTTCGCGATGCCATTGGCGCTGATTCGCTTCGCCATGTCCGGCGGATCGAGGGTGGGCTGAGTTGCACGATGGACGTGCTCAGCGAGGGCGGGACGAGGATGATCCTGCGCCGGTACGGCGCCTGGTCCGTCGGTGACAACCGGACCGCCATAGCCAAGGAGACGAGGGCACTCGAGCTGATGCAACGGTCCAATATTCCCGCGCCCGCACCGATCTGGTCGGACACAGAGGGCGTGTTCGACGAGCACGCGATCGTGATCTCCTACATCGAGGGGTCACCGGATCTCACCCCTTCCAATCCATTCGACTGGGCGGAGCGTCTCGCCTCGGTACTCTCCAGGATCCATGAGGTACGGCTCGAGGGTGATGACGTCGACCTCTTCCCGCACGGTGCCGGACACGATGTCGAGCGACTTCAGGAACACCCGGAGGCGATCCTGGAGCACCCCCTCGGTGAGGAGCTCCTACGACGAAGGGTTCTCCTCGGGCAGCGCGACATTCCCACCGACCCCGTGTTCAGCCACACCGACTTCTGGCCAGGCAACACCCTTTGGGAGGACGGAAAGCTGACGGCTGTCATCGACTGGGAGGAGCCGGCGACGGGGGACAGGGAGATGGACGTCGCCTACTGCGCACTCGACATCCGGTATCTGGGCATGGATCGGGTCGCGGATCATTTCGTGAAGAGCTATAGGGAGGAGAGTGGACAGTCGCTGCCGAACCTCGCCCACTGGGAGTCTGTGGGTCTATGTCGACCGATGCCGGACATAGCGATGTGGGTTCCTGCATGGAGGTCGATGGGCCGTGACATCGATCCCGAACACGCCCGCGCCCGGTATACCGAAGTCCTCGAGGATTTCCTGGAGAGGACCGCCTGAGACGGCTGACCGCGCTCTAGTACCGTCGCCTCGTGTCTCATCCGGAACGGGTCACCATCACGGAATCCGCATCGCGTGACGGCCTCCAGTCGCTCGGTGTCTTCGTCCCCACCGACGCCAAAGCGAGGTTGATCGATGATCTGGCCACCACCGGCCTCAGCAGTTTCGACGCGGTGTCCTTCGTCAGCCCGAAGTGGGTCCCCCAGATGGCCGACGCTGCCGAGGTGGTAGCGGCTGTCCAGACTCCCGGGATCCGGATGCTCGGGCTGGTGCCCAACATGGTCGGTCTGGAGAAGGCCGTCGAAGCCGGTATCACCGATATCGGGGTGCTCACTTCGTCATCTGACACGTTCAGTGAGCGGAACATCAACGCGACGGTGGACGAGTCGATGCATCGAATCCGGCGGATCGTCTTCGAGGGGCCGCTGGACCTGAGGTTTCGGGCATACGTCTCCACGGCGACCCACTGCCCTTACGAAGGTCTCCAGGACCCGGATTGGGTGGCCTATCTCGTGGAGACCCTCGTCGAGTGGGGGATCGAGGAGGTTTTCCTGGGCGAAACGATCGGCAAGGCAACCGCTGCCGACGTCGAACGGCTGCTCGACGAGGTACTGCAAAGGGTTCCGGTGGAAAGAGTCGGTGTTCACTTCCACGACACCTATGGACAGGCCGTCGCCAACACAGTGGTCGCTCTCGGTCGAGGGATCGACAAGATGGATTCCTCGGCGGGAGGTCTCGGGGGTTGTCCTTATGCTCCGGGTGCTTCAGGGAATGTCGCTACCGAGGACCTCGTGTTCTTGCTCGAGGGGCTCGGCATCGAACATGGCGTGGATCTGGCCGGCGTGGCTCGGGTCGCCTCGGACTTTTGCGATTCTCAGGGTCTGTCATACAACAGCCGAGCCGGTCGGGCCACTCTGGCAACCCTCTAGTGCCGGTCCGCTCTCTACCCTGACCGCAGATGAAGTCCATCTACATCGACGAGGACCTGGCCGCGATCCGCCATCAGATCCGGGAGTATGTAGCCGCCGAGATCCGTCCTCATGTGGACGAGTGGGAAGCCGACGAGGCCGTTCCTCGTGAGGTACTGGACGAAATGGGCAAGCTCGGCTTCTTCGGGCTCCGGATCCCTGAGGAGTTCGGGGGTGTCGGTCTGGGACATGTCGCATCTGTCGTCTTCGCCGAGGAGCTGGGTCGGAGCACTTCCGGGGGTTTCGCCATAACGGTCTTGGTGCACACCGACCTCGCATCGCCCTACGTGACCAACTTCGGGTCTCGGGCGATGCAGGAGCGGTGGCTCCCCAAGTTCGCGTCCGGCGAGGCGATCACAGCGATAGGTGTCACCGAGCCAGACGCCGGATCCGATGTCGCCGCGCTCCGCACTTTCGCCAAGCGGGACGGCGAAGGCTGGCGGATCAACGGCACGAAGATGTTCATCACCAACGGAGGCACTGCCGATGTCGTGTTCGTGGCCGCTCGAACCAACCCCGAAGTGAAGGGCTCGCGGGGCCTCTCGATGTTCGCTGTGGAGCGGGGGACCGAAGGGTTCTCGGCCAGCCGGGCGCTGGAGAAGATGGGATGGCATTCGTCCAACACCGCAGAACTCGTTCTCGACCACGTGTGGGTCCCAGCTGACAACCTCATCGGCGAGGAGAACCGTGGCTTCTACTACATCATGGGCAACTTCCAGAACGAGCGCTTGGCGATCATGGGGCAGGCGATAGGTGAGGCACAGACGGCGATCGACCTCACTGTGGCCTACGTGAAGGAGCGTCGCGCCTTCGGCGCACCCCTATGGAACAAGCAGGCTATCCGCCAGCGTCTCTCCATGCGCCAGGCCGAAGTCGACGCAGCCCGTGAGTTGGTATATCGGGCTGCCTGGCTCACCGACCAGGGCGAGGACACCGTGAGGGAGGTCTCCGAGGTCAAGGCACTCGTAGGTGAGCTCGTGAACTCTGTGCTCTACGACTGTGTCCAGTTCCATGGTGGGATGGGATACGTGGCAGAGACGGCGATCGAACGCATGTATCGCGATGTCCGCATTCACTCGATCGGGGGCGGGGCCACCGAGGTGATGCTGGAGGAAGTCGCCAAGCGGCTCTAGCTAGAGCCTCGCTGCGGCAGCCTCGATCTCGTCGGGTTCGAGGGGGTGCCACGACATCTCCAGGGCCAGCCACACCGTCTTCGACAGCGGGTAGAAGACGATCGGAACGACGAGATTCACGATGAGTGTCACGATCAGGACCACGACCCACGGCACGTTCGGCCAGGTCAGAAGGGTCAGCCCACCGAAGGTCACGAGAAACGTGGCGAAGATCACAACGGTGTTGATGGTCACGGCTCCAACCCAGTAGCCGGGCTCCCTTTCGAAGTGGAGTCCGCAACCGGGACAGTGGTCATGCATGGTGAACCACGATGCGAAGGCAGCCGTCCCGCAGCGCGGGCACCGGCGACGCAATGCCCTGGAGATCATCTGGCCACGGGTCGCGGAGGGGTCTCGACTCACCGATGCGAGGGTATCGTCGGCTCGGTGATTGGCGAAGAGGCTGCCCGGCTCAGACGGGAGTACGAGGCTGAGGGGTTGGTGGAATCCGACATGGCCGCCGATCCGATAACGCAGTTCCGGCACTGGTTCGACGGAGTGATCAGCGCCGGGATCGACGAGCCCAACGCCTTCGTTCTTGCCACGACAGATGCTGATGGTTCACCGTCTGCTCGTGCCGTACTGATGAAGGACGTCTCGTCGGAGGGAATCGTGTTCTACACCGGTTTGGGGAGTCGGAAGAGCAGGGCGCTACGGGAGAACCGGCTCGCGGCCGCCACCTTCGTCTGGACACCACTGCATCGTCAGGTGAGGTTCGAGGGAACTGTGGACGAGGTCGACTCGAGTACTGCAGATGAATACTTCGCCTCCCGGCCCAGGGGTGCGCAGATCGCCGCCCACGCCTCTCGTCAGAGCGAAGTCGTGGCCGATCGGGAGAGCCTGGAGCGTCGTTACCAGGAGCTGGACGAGTCGTTTGGGGGGGTCGTTCCTCGTCCCGAGAACTGGGGAGGATGGAGGCTCGCACCTGAGTCTGTCGAGTTCTGGCAGGGACGACCCAACCGGTTCCACGACCGCATCCGGTACTACCTGCAGGACGGTGTCTGGATGACCGAGAGGCTCGCTCCGTGAGGGTCTATGTGGTCGGATCGTCGGGGACCTTCCCCGCGCCCGGCCGCCCCGCGGCTGGATTTGTACTCGTTCAAGGAGACGTCAGGGTCTGGTGCGATGCGGGTCCGGGGACCTTCATGTCGCTCCCGTTCGACAGCGACCTCATCGACGCCGTCGTGGTGTCACATCAGCATCCCGACCACTGCATCGATCTGATGGCCGCCTATCACGCTTGGACCTACCGCCCGGTGCCTCGGGATCCAGTTCCGCTATATGCCCCGCAGTCGGTTTGGGACCGGATGGTCGGATTCATCGAGAAGGAGCCGGATTGTTTCGAGTTTCACCCGGTGGATACGGGTGATTCGGCCCAGTTCGGCGATATGTCCGTGGAGTTCGTGGCGATGGATCATTCGGTCCCCACCGTCGGATCCCGATGGGAGGCCAACAACCGGACTCTCTTCTACACCGGCGACACCGGCCCCGAGGGGGATTGGCAGAAGGCCGCCGCGGCCGTCGATGTCCTGCTCAGCGAGGCTTCGGTTCAGGGCCCGACCGAGACCAAGACCTTCAGCCAGCACCTCACGGCCGGGGAGGCGGGGGAGATCGCCCGGAGGTTGGGAGTGAGGCGCCTGATTCTGACCCACATTCCGCCGTACCTCGACCCTGCGGTGGCGGTGTCCGAAGCAGAGCGAACCTTCGACCGACCGGTCCAGCTCGCAGTGCCGGGCACGAGTTTCGACGTCTGAACCTGTTAATTACCGTGACTGCCATGTCCGATCGCTCCTTCGACCAACTTCGGCCTGTCAGCGTGGAACTCGGCTTCACCGAGGCCACACCGGGATCGGTGCTGATCTCGATGGGTCGCACCCGTGTTTTGTGCACTGCGTCACTGGAGGACGATGTGCCCCGGTGGATGCGCGATACCAACCGGGGCTGGGTGACTGCCGAGTATGCGATGTTGCCCGGGTCCTCGAGTGAGCGGATCCGGCGCGACCATATTTCCGGCGGCCGGGCCCAAGAGATCTCCCGTCTCATCGGTCGAGCCCTGCGCGCATCCGTCAACCTCCGGGCCATGGGGGAGGCCATGGCCCGGGTGGACTGCGACGTGATCGAAGCGGATGGCGGGACGAGGACCGCCGCCATCACCGGCGCATGGATCGCTTTGCATCAGGCTCTCGAGGACGCCGTAGCCCGAGGTGTCTTGAAGACCAACCCGATACTCGACGAGGTCGCAGCAATCTCGGTCGGGATTGTCGATGGGGAGAAGTTCCTCGACCTCGATTATGAGAAGGACGCCGGCGCCGAGGTCGACCTCAATGTAGTGATGAGTGGCCGGGGCCTTCTGGTCGAGGTCCAGGGGACTGCGGAGGGGGCTCCGTTCACCCGTCAGGACCTCGATGATCTGCTCGACCTGGCGGCATTGGGCATCGAGGAGTTGCACGACATGCAGCGTCGTGCCGTGACACCGTGATTCCCCGGCTCGTCGTCGCCTCGAAGAATCCGGACAAGATCGCGGAGATGGAGGCGGTCTTGATCGAGACCGGCCTGGTCGATGAGATCGTCCGCGGTCTCGACTGGGAAGACGTCGAGGAGACCGGGGCGACGCTGGAGGAGAACGCGCTGCTCAAGGCGAGGTCAGTCGCGGAGGCAACCGGCCTCCCATCGCTGGCGGACGACACCGGCCTCGAGGTCGAGGCGCTGCGGGGCGCACCTGGCGTCCACACCGCGCGTTTCGCCGGTGAGGGAGCTCGATACGAGGACAACGTGGCCAAGATGCTCGAGGTCATGCGCGGGCAGGACAACCGGACAGCCCGCTTTCGGAGTGTCGTCGCGTTGGTCTTTCCCGATGGTGTCGAGATCCTCGCCGATGGATCGGTCGAAGGTGTCATCACGCATGAAGCTCGAGGGACGGTCGGCTTCGGATACGACCCGGTGTTCGAAGTGGAGGGACGGACTCTCGCCGAGATGACGCTGGAGGAGAAGAACGGTCTCTCGCACCGGGCCCGTGCGATCCGAGCACTGGCCGCGTCGGTGGGGAGTTGAGACCGAGAGTCGTGATCCTCGGGGGAGGTTTCGCCGGACTCAACGCCGCGAAGGCGCTGAAGAACGCGGAAGTCGACATCACGATCATCGACCGGCGCAACTTTCATCTCTTTCAACCACTGCTCTATCAGGTGGCGATGGCCGCTCTGAATCCCTCGGACATCGCCTATCCGATTCGGTCGGTCTTTCAGAGCCAGCCGAACGTGGTCAAGGTCCTCTTGGGCGAGGTGACAGATGTCGACCTGGGTGCCCGGGAGGTCTCAGTCGGGGAGGAGAAGGTCGTGTACGACTATCTCATCGTCGCCACCGGTGCCACCCATTCGTACTTCGGACACGACGACTGGGAGCAGTTGGCGCCGGGACTGAAGACCCTCGAGGACGCCCTGACCATTCGGGCCCGGGTTCTGGAGGCCTTCGAGAAGGCCGATGCCATGCCCGATGAGGCTGACAGGTGGCTCACGTTCGTAGTGGTGGGGGCCGGTCCCACGGGCGTGGAACTCGCGGGTGCCTTGGTGGAGATCGCCGTTCATGCGATGGGCGATGACTTCGACGACGTGGACCCGGCACGGGCTCGGGTCATCCTCGTCGAAGGGGCGGACCGGGTCCTGCCACCGTATGTGCCTTCTCTCTCCGCATCGGCCCAACGACAGCTCGAGGATCTCGGTGTCGACGTGCGTACGGACTCACTCGTTGAGGACATCGACGAGCGAGGTGTCACGCTCACGTCCGGTGAGCGGATCGAGGCCGGAACTGTTCTCTGGGCGGCCGGTGTCGCCGCGTCTCCCGTCGGTGCGATGCTGGGCGAGGTCGATCGTGCGGGTCGGGTGACCGTCGAGCCGGACCTCTCGATCCCCGGACACCCCGAAGTGTTCGTCGCTGGTGACCTGGCCGCGGTGGATGGAGTCCCGGGTGTGGCCCCTGCCGCAATGCAGATGGGTCGTCATGCAGGTCGGGTGGTCCGCACCGGGGATCGGAAGCCGTTCCGCTACTCGGACAAAGGGTCCCTGGCGACCATCGGACGGGCCCGTGCGGTAGCGGACATCAAAGGATTGCGTTTCGGGGGCTTTCTAGCGTGGTTCGCCTGGCTGGCGATCCACATCTTCTATCTGATCGGGTTTCGGAACCGCTTCTTCGTGCTGGTGGGGTGGGCCTGGCACTACATCACCTTTCGCCGCGGAGCGCGGATCATCACCAGGGTGCCGAAGGCAGAGTGACGGTTCGAGGTCAACGGCAAGTGGAGAGCTCGCCCTTGAATCGGATGCGGACCGTAACTTCAGAGCGCCGACGATCGCTTACGTCTGTGGCTGGCCTATCGACCGGGGTGGTGCGGGATAGGCGAGGAGGGAAGAGGGCGAAATGGGAAATGGCTGGCACTTCGGCCGGGGCTCCGAGTGCATTCAGGAAGAGAACGGGCAGGCTGCGACGCGCGTCGGCCGTGGTGAACGATGATCGATCACCACTTCGATTCGCAAGGACCGGTCAAGGTGCCGAGGCCCGTGGCTCTGCTGATGGTGGTGTTGGGCGCCTCGATCACCGCTGTTGTCGGGGCCATCGTGATGAATTGGCTCATCCTGATCCTCGTCTGAGCCAGTGCGGGCGATCTGGCGGCGATGGCCTGGCACTGTTTCCGGTTCTGCCGTCGATCGCGGATGATCATCGCGACGGGCCACGTTGAGCCGCCTTCAGCAACCTCCAATTCCTGCCGAACTTCTGAAGGAAAATGAAGTCGTGGATTGCCTTCATGGCCCTCGCGGCAGGCCTCTGGGTGGGATTGAGTTTCTCCGACCCCCTGTTTCATGCGGCGGCTGACCACGTGTGTCAAACCCACGCCGATGAGAACGGCCTCGAGGTCGTCGATTCGAGTGGCAGCATCGCCTACAACCGCAAGCGGTACTTCACGGGGCTGAGGTTCAGCGACTACCGATGCGTGTTCGAGGATCGGTCAGGTGAGCAGATCCACCTCGACGAGTTCGACGACGAGCTCAACCGGACCTGGGAGTCCAGGGGGTTGAGGTTTGCAGGCTGGATCGTCGCCGTGGGCCCCGCAATTCTCGTCTTGGCCGGAGCCGGGGCATTGGGCCTCACCAGGTCCGACTGAGATGTGCGGGCGAGAGGACTTGAACCTCCACGTCCTTTCGGACACAGGGACCTAAACCCTGCGCGTCTGCCAATTCCGCCACACCCGCGTCCCGG
>DASTOM010000001.1:0-107716 GCA_035762545.1 Acidimicrobiia bacterium | reverse complement strand
TGGACCGCCCAACTGGCCGAGGGCTGGGACATCTTCGGCGTCACCAACGGTGGCTACCTGATGGCCATCGCGGCACGGGCGATGGGCAACGAGTCAGGGGGACGCACGCTGATCTCAGCGACGGGCAGCTTCATGAACCCGGCGAGCGCCGGACCTGTATCGATCCGGGTCGAAGTCCTGAAGCGGGGGCGGAGCCTCAGCACCTTGCGTGCCACGATCGCCCGCGACGACAAAGACCTCGTCTATGTGACCGGCGTGTACTCCGACCCGGAGCGACCGGTCAGCGACGCCGACCTGGTGACCGAGACGCCACCCGACCTTCCTCCGCCCAACGAGTGCGTGCCGGTCGAACCTGCGGGGGACGCACCAATCCCGCCCCCGTTCTCCGGGAAGATCGAGATTCGGACCCATCCGGATGATGCGGCCGCATTGATGGGGCCGAAGTCGGAGAAGCCGAGGATCAGGGGTTGGTTCCGTCTCCGCGACGACGAGCCACTCGATGCCTTCTCGGTGGTGATGGCCGTGGACGCCTTCCCTCCGGCCATCTTCAACTCCCGTCTGACTGTCGGATGGACGCCGACCATCGACCTCACCGTCCAGGTCAGGAATCCGACCCCTACCGGTTGGCTGGGCTGTGTGTTCACAACGCAGTTCGTGACGGACGGGATGCTCGAGGAGGACGGTCGTCTCTGGGACGAGTCGGGTCGGATCGTTGCCCTCTCTCGACAGCTCGCCCTGGTCCCCCGGTAGCCGAACTAGGGCTCGACCCGCTCGATCTCGTCGAGCAACTCGCTCTTCCGCTCCGCGGACAGGAACGAGGACTCGATCGAGTTGGCCGCCAGCATCGCCAGACGTTGCTCCCCGAAGCCGAGGTCGTCGTTCACCGCCAGGTAGTTCTCCCCGACATAGCCCCCGAAGTAGGCAGGGTCGTCGGAGTTGACACTGACGAGGAGGCCCTCCTCCATCATGCGCGGTAGGGGGTGGTCCGAGAGCTTGTCCACCACGCGGAGCGAGACGTTGGAGAGTGGGCACACGGTCAGAGGGACCCTCTCGTTTCGGAGCCGCTCCGTGAGGTCGGCGTCCTCGATGGACCGCACCCCGTGGTCGATCCGCTCCACACCCAGAACGTCCAGGGCGCCCGACACGTACTCCGGTGGCCCTTCCTCCCCGGCGTGAGCGACAGCCCTGAGCCCGAGGCGACGGGCGTGGTCATAGGCGGCCACGTACAGCTCTGGGGGAAATCCGACCTCGGAGGAGTCGAGACCCACAGCGATGACACCGTCGAGATGCGGCTCCGCTGCCTTGATGGTCGCCAGGGCCGCGTCACCGCCCAGATGGCGGAGAAAACAGAGGATCAGATCGGCCGAGATGCCATGTCGACTCCGGGCATCGGCGATCCCCGATTTGAACCCTTCCATGAAGACCTCGAATCCGACCCCGCGCTCGGTGTGGGCCTGGGGGTCGAAGAAGATCTCCGCATGGCGGACCCCATCCGCTACGGCACGGTCGAAGTAGGCGGTGATGAGGTCGTAGAAGTCCTGGGGAGTCTGTAGGACCGCCGCCCCCTGGTAGTAGATGTCGAGGAATGATTGGAGGTTGCGGAAGTGATAGGCGGCCGCCACCGAGGCCACATCCGGATACGGCAGCTCGTACCCGTTCCGGGCTGCCAGGTCGAACATCATCTGAGGCTCGAGCGTGCCCTCGATGTGAAGGTGGAGCTCCGCCTTGGGGAGTCGTCGAATGAAGTCTTCCATTTCGTGAC
This sequence comes from Acidimicrobiia bacterium, assembly GCA_035762545.1. Taxonomy (GTDB): domain Bacteria; phylum Actinomycetota; class Acidimicrobiia; order Spongiisociales; family ZC4RG35; genus JANQRA01. Next base: position 105,954 of record DASTOM010000001.1, on the reverse strand, counting down.
GCTACCGACGCTAGAACGCAATGTCCTGGGGACGGACCGGGACCCGGTGGATCGGCTTGCCGGAGGCCGCCCGTATGGCGGCGGCCACTGCTGCGGTGGATGAGATGGTGGGCGGTTCCCCGACACCTTTGGCGCCGTATGGGCCCCACGAACCGTCCTGTTCGATGAGGAGGGCCTCGACATCGGGTGCATCCAGGATCGTGGGCAGGAGGTAGTCGGTGAACGTCGGATTGCGGATCACCCCGTCCTCAATCACCAACTCCTCCATGACCGCGAGACCGACCCCCTGGAGAATCCCTCCTTCGATCTGGCCGCGGACCGACTCGGGGTTGAGGGCGCGACCGACGTCCTGGACCGTGTCGACGCGGACCACGTTGACGAGGCCGAGCTCGGGGTCGACGTCGACGACGGCACGATGGCCGGCTACCGCGAAGTCGGCATGAACCCGACCCTGTCCGTCCCCGTCCGATGGCTCGGTCGCCGGATGACGGAACGTGACCGTCTCCTCCCAGGCTTCGGCTATCAAGTCAGTCATCGGGACGACTACGTCATCCCCACGCACCACTCCCTCGTCGGTGAGGTCGTCGCCACTGTGTCGCTCGAGGATCCGATCGCGCAACCGGGTGGCCGCTTCCAGGGTCGCCCCGCCTGACATCTGGGTCTGCCGCGAGGCCGACGTCGAACCTGCCGAACCGATCCGGGATGTGTCGACATGGCGGACGACGGCTCGACTGACGCCCAGGGCGGACCTGGTGATCTGGGCGAGGACGGTGACCAGGCCCTGACCCACCTCGATCGCGGCCGTCTCGACCACCGCGCCTTCCTCGGCGAGCCGCACCCGCGCCTCGGCATAGTCGTCGGAGCCCTCCGAGAACGCGAGGTTCTTGATGCCGAACGCGTAGCCGACTCCGCGGATGACATGTTGCGGCTCGGTGGTCAGGCCACTGCCACCCGGCAGGTCGGTCCCGGGGGCGGCGTCAGGCAGAGGCATGGCTGCCAGCGAGTCGATCACCTCGAGTACGGGAAGAGGCGTCTCGATGACCTGGCCTGTCGTGGGCATACGGTCTCCGGTGGCCAGGGCGTTGCGACGTCTCAACTCGAGAGGATCGATACCGAGTTCCTCCGCCAAACGATCCATCTGCGCCTCGTATCCGACGCAGACCTGGACCGCGCCGAAGCCTCTCATAGCCCCACAGGGCGGGTTGTTGGTGCGGGTTCCGACCCCATCGACGGAGACGGAGTCCGCCCGATACGGACCGACCGCGAAGTAGCAGGCGTTGGCGAGTACCGCCGATGTGGTCGACGCGTATGCCCCTCCGTCGATCAGGATTCTCGCCTCGACCCTGACCAGGCGGCCCTCCCGGTCGGCTTCGTGGCGATACCACATCTTCGCCGGGTGCCGGTGGACATGCCCGGTGAACGACTCTGCCCGGCTGTAGACCATCTTCACCGGGCGTCCCGTGTGCAACGCGAGCATGCAGAGGTGGATGTGGAGATTGACATCCTCCCGGGCCCCAAAGGCTCCACCAACGCCGGTGGGGTGCGCTCTCACCTGTTCGGGACGGAGCCCGAGGCTGGCCACGACCTGCTCCTGGTCGACGTGGACGAACTGGCTCGTGGCGTAGAGGTCCACCCCGCCTTGTCCGTCGGGAACGGCCAGACCCGCTTCGGTCCCCAACGGCGCCTGGTCCTGCATCCCGACTTCGTAGACACCCTCCACGACGACCTCACCACGCAGCGTCTGATCGCCACGTCGAATCCGCATCCGTCGAAACACGTCATCGGCGCGATCGGCTTCCTCGGGGTCGACCGAAGGCTCCAGCTCCTCGTATTCGACCACCACTGCCGCAGCGGCGCGTCGTGCCGTTTCTTCGTCCTCGGCGGCCACGACCGCCACCGGTTCTCCCCAGAAAGCGACCGTCTCGTCGGCCAGAACGGGCTGATCCGGATGCTCCAGACCGAACACTCCGCGTCCGGGGACATCGTCGGCCGTAATCACCGCATGGACGCCCCCGATGGCCAGGGCCGGAGCGATGTCGATCCCGATCACTCGGGCGTGCGGATGAGGGCTTCGCACCGTCGCCCCCCACAACATGTCAGGACGCTCCAGGTCCTGGGCATAGGCGAACGTGCCCTGCACTTTGGATACCCCATCGGGACGGACCGGCGAGGTTCCAATGCCGGCTTCACCGGTTGTGGGTCGTTGTCGGGTCGGGGCCGTCACCGGCTGCCCTCCGCCAGGCCTTGCAGCGCCCGGACGATGGCTCCGTACCCGGTGCAGCGACAGATGTTCCCAGCCAGGGCCTCTTTGATCTCCTCGACGTCGGGGGACGGGTTCGCATTGAACAACTCGGTGGCGGCGACGACGATCCCGGGCGTGCAGAAGCCGCACTGCACGGCGCCGGCGTCGACCATCGCCTCCTGTACGGCGTTGAGGACGCCCGGCTCACCAAGCCCTTCGACAGTCGTAACCGACGATCCGGCAACATCGACAGCCATCACCAGGCAAGAGCAGATGACCTCACCGTCGAACACCACCGAGCACGACCCGCACTCTCCCTGAGCGCAGGCGCTCTTCGAGCCGGGCAGCTGAAGTTGATCACGCAGGACGTCGAGGAGACTCACCGGACTCACCACGCGTGCCTGTGCCGGCTCTCCGTTGAGGGTGAACTCGACGATCACCTGAGGCACCTCTCGAGCAGACGTCGGGCGAGAGTGCCCGCCGCATGCCTGCGGTACTCCTCTGTGCTGCGGTGGTCCGTGATCGGCGAGACCTCCTCCGAGACCAGACGTCGGAACTCGTCCAGATCCGAGGTGGACGGCGTCGTGATCGAGGAGATCATCTGCTCCGCCCGCACCGCTCGCATTGGCGTCGGGGCGACCGAGCCCAGGGCCACCGTCGTCCGGCCGTCGGGATTCCGGGTCACCACGGCACAGACCGTCGAGATCACCATGGCACTTCGCACGCCCACCTTCCCGAACTCGTGCCTATCGGGAAGCTCGGCAGGGAGAACCACCGAAGCGATCAGCTCCCCGGGAGCGATGGATGTCTTCTTGACCCCCGTGAAGAACTCGTGCCAGGGCACGACCCGACTCCCACTCTGGGAGACCAGCTCGATGGAGGCGTCCACTGCGGCGATGAAAGGGTGCCCGTCACCGGCCGGGCTGGCCGTGGCCAGGTTCCCGCCGATGGTCCCGGCGTTGCGGATCTGAGGTGATCCCACGGTCCGAGCCGCCTGGGCCAAGGCGTTCGGGCCGTCTCGTTCGATGCGACGCCAGGTCACCGCAGAGCCGATCCGGTTGCCTTCCCAGGTCTTCAACTCGGGAACCCGGCGCAACCCCACCACATGGTCGGGTCGATCATGACCGAAGTTGACCTCGACCATGAGGTCGGTTCCACCGGCCAGTGGTCTCGCTCCCGTGGCGACCGCAGCCAGGGCCTCTCCGAGAGACGTCGGATGGTGGGCCTGCACGGAGGGGAAACTAATCGGCGAGATCGCGAGAGAGAAGGTTGTGGGCCTCGCGAAGTGACTCCTGGTCGACCCCGACTACGCGACCGTCCTCGACCAGCGGCTCTCCACCGACCCAGGAGTGATCGACGGTCGAGGGGGCACACAACACCACCGCCGCCACCGGATCGTGCCATGCCCCGGAGAAGCCGATCCGATCGAGGTCGATGGCGATGAAGTCGGCGGCCATTCCCGGGGCCAGAACCCCCAGTTCGGGCCGCCCCAGAACACGGGCACCACCAACCGTGGCCAGTTCCAGGGCCTGACGCGCGGTGAAGCCCGGGCCGCCGGTGAGACGGTTGAGCAGGAGTGCCTGGCGGACCTCGTCGACCATGTTCGACGAGTCGTTGGAGGCCGACCCGTCCACACCCAGCCCTACCGGCACGCCCGCCTCGAGGTAGCGAGCGATGGGCGCTGCTCCCGAGGCGAGCCGCATGTTCGAGGTCGGGCAGTGAGCCACACCGGTGCCGGCTGCACCCATCCGGTCCACCTCGTCAGCGTCGACGTGTACCGCATGTGCATACCAGACATCAGGGCCAACCCAGTCGAGGGTCTCCATGTAGGCCACGGGAGGGTGACCGAACACCTCGACGCAGAACGACTCCTCGTCCTCCGTCTCGGCGAGGTGGGTGTGGAGACGCACACCACGATCCCTCGCCAGTGTGGCCGTGTCCCTCATCAGCTCTCCGGTGACCGAGAATGGCGAGCAGGGGGCGGGAACCACCTGACGCATCGCCATCGGCCCGGGGTCGTGGAACTCGTCGATCGCGCGGGCGGTGTCGTCGAGGATGCGCCGGGGCATCTCCACCACCGAGTCTGGAGGGAGGCCCCCATCCGACTCGCCGAGACTCATCGACCCGCGCGAGGCGACGAACCTGATGTTGATCCCGTCCGCCCCCTCGAACTGGTCGTCGATTCGGGAGCCGTTGGGCCAGAGATAGTGGTGGTCGAACGCGGTCGTGGTGCCTGACAGGGCCAGTTCGACCAGTCCGAGCCGGGTGGCGGCACGGACGTGATCGGGGGTCATGCGGGCCCACACCGGATAGAGGATCCGGAGCCAGTCGAAAAGTCCAACGTCCTGGGCGCCGGGATACGCCCTGGTCAGAGTCTGATAGAGGTGATGGTGGGTATTGATCAGACCGGGCAGGACGACATGGTCGGTGAGGTCGACCACCCGGTCGGCGACGGCTGGTATGTCGTCGGACGGGCCGACGTTCACGATGATGCCGTCCTCGATGTAAATGCCGCCGCCCTCGATCTCACGACCATCCATCGTCGCCAGGACGTGGGCGTTGCGTACGAGAAGCGAGCTCATTCTGACACCAAGCTAACCGTGCCCATAGAGTCCTGGCCATGACCCTGAACCCCGATTCACTCACCGGATGGGCCCAACGGCTGGGGGATGCCTCTTCCCGCGTCTCGGCCGATTTTCCCGGGGACGGACCGGAACGCCAGCCGGTGCATACCGTCTACGGCGGCGCCCAGCTGTTCGCCGCCACCACGACGTCGAAGCTGGGTGAGCTGGCCCTTGGATTCGCCGAGAAGTGGGTGCCGGACCCAGGGAGTCTGGCCTCGATCGTCGGGATCTCACCCGACCTGGCCGATCGGGTACATCCCGCAGTCCTCGACAAGCTGAACCGCGAGCCGGTGGAGGACTTCCGGATCGACTTCGAAGACGGCTACGGCCATCGTCCCGACGACGAGGAGGACGGGCACGCCGAGTCGACGGCCCGCGAGGTAATCGCCGGGATGTCGGAGGGCACCCTGCCGCCCTATATCGGGATCCGGGTCAAGTCGCTCTCCTCCGAACTGCACCGACGGTCACTCCGGACGCTCGACCTCTTCGTCACCACGATCCTCTCCGGGACCGGTCGCCTCCCGGAGGGCTTCTGTGTCACCGTGCCCAAGCTCCAGGACGTGGCGCAGGTCGAGGTCGTCTGCGAGGCGTTGACCGAGCTCGAGTCGGCCCTCGGGATCGACCGCATCCCGATCGAGCTGATGGTCGAGACCCCCCAGATGATCTTCGACGTGGACGGCAACGGCGGGGTCCGCAAGTGGGTCGAGGTGGCTGATGGGCGGGTCCGTGGCGCGCACTTCGGCACCTACGACTACACCGCGTCGCTCAACATCACCGCGTCGTATCAGACCATGGACCATTCCGCCTGTGACTTCGCCCGACACGTCCAGCAGGTGAGTCTCGCCGGGACAGGGATCTGGATCTCAGACGGGGCCACCAACGTGATGCCGGTCGGCGACGACCCGGAGGTGGTGCACGGGGCGATGCGTCTGCATTACGACCACAACCGGCACTCGCTGTCCCATGGCTATTACCAGGGTTGGGACCTCCATCCGGCCCAGCTCGTCACGCGGTACGCCGCGGTCTATGCCTTCTTCTTGGAGGGTCTCGACGCCGCCGGAGCCAGACTGTCCAACTTCATCGAGTCGGCGGCCAAGGCGACGCTGGTGGGTGAGGTGTTCGACGACGCCGCCACCGGCCAGGGCCTGTTGAACTACTTCCTGCGTGCGATCAACTGCGGCGCCATCACCCAGGCCGAGGCCACCTCCCGCACCGGCCTCACCATCCCCGAACTCCAAACCCGCAGCTTCCTCCGCATCCTGGAGGGGCGTCGAGGGGGCTCCTAAACCGTTCTGGGCGCATTAACCCCGCGGATTCCGCGGTCAGATGCGCCCAGAATGCGGCCGGCGGCACAGGAGGGTTGATTCGAAGCGGGAGCGCCGACATGTTCGAGATGTGAGAGATCTCGACAAGGAGGCCATGGCCAAGGGGCGGGTTCAGCGATACCTAGTAGCGCGACCACAACTGCTCGACGACGGTGTTCACGAAGACTCCATAGAACGTCGGGTCAAGGCAGGAAGATGGATCAGGGTTCAGGCGGGCGTGTATCAAGTAGATCATCGACCCTCCTCCTGGGAGGACGACCTCATGGCGGCAACCCTCGCTGCTGGCCCCGGTGCCTTCGCTTCGCACCGGGCAGCCCTCGTTCTCTGGGGCTTGGACGGAATGTCATCGGCACCAGTTGAGATCACGGTTCCCCACTCTCACAATCCTGTTCCAGAGGAGACAGTTCTCCACCGGACACGAAGGCCGATCGACGGTACGGTGCTGGCGAGTGTCCCCGTGACGTCGATCGAGCGCACGCTTCTCGACTGCGCCTCGACGCTCGGCCCGTTGATCCTCACGAAGGCTGTCGAAAGCGCCCTGCGAAAGAGGTTGACCACCGAAGATCAGCTCCACCGGTTTCTCAAGGATTCCGGTGGGCGTGGAGTGAAAGGGACGCGGCTCCTACGAAGGGTCCTGAACGCCCGATCCTCAGAGACCACCACCGGAAGCGGGTCCGAGACCGAGGCGCTATATCACATTCGCCGGTCAGATCTCCCCGTACCTGTGCTCCAACATCGTTTCGTCGCTCTCGATGGGACACCCATCGTGCCCGATTTCTACTGGCCGCTCCCGAACAAGGCGGTGGAGATCGATGGTATCGACGCACACGACTCAGCCGACAAACTCGACCACGACCTCCGACGTCAGAACAGACTCATGGACTTGGGGGTGGAGCTCCGCCGTTTCAGCGCCCGGATGATTCGCCGCGAACCTGACCAATTCATCGCCGAACTACGCCGATTCATCAACCTCTGATTCGTTCTGGGCGCATTGACCAGCGGATTGAGCGGGGTTTTTGCGCCCAGAACGAATCAGTCCCGCGTGACCGTCAGGTAGATGTCGCCGAAGGGCTCGGAGACAGGGTGGAAGACGGTGTTGTTCCAGTCGAGGCCGAAGCGGGTCAGGTCGAAGGGGAGGTGGTGCTGGTTGGGGAGACGGAGGCTGATCTCGCTCACCTCGGGGACGGCTCGCAACACCTCCTCGCCCATGAGGTAGCCCTGGTGCTGGACCGAGGCAGACCAGTCGGTGAAGAACCGGTCGACGAGGGTGGTACGAACCGTGGCCCACGCGCTGGTCGTGTCGGCGGGCATCGTCGAGTACATCCACTCGGCCGTGATCGAGGTGGCGAGGAGGCGGTCCGACGCCTCCGGGAGGATCGTGTACTCATCTCTCGGGAAGCCCTCGAAGGCGGACCCCGTCGTCTTGAGGACGATCAGGCCTTCGACCCCGGCCGTGGTGAACTCCGTCGTTCCACGACCGATCCGGGCGGTGCGGCGTTCCGACCCGCCGCCGATGTATCCGTGGGGATCGGCCCGCTGCCAGAGGGACTCGGCGACGGATACCTCGACACCGTCGATCCCCTCCTTGGCGAGCAGGTGTGCGGCGATGACATCGCCGAATCCCTCGAGATCGTGGGTGAGATGCTCCTGGGCCAACCCGTAGACGGTGTTCCTCATGGTGTCGGTGGGCACCACCGCGGCGTTGTCACCTACGGTGTGGGCGTCTGCGACGTCGCCGGTCAGCAGCACCTGGACGGTGGCATCGATGAAGTCGTCTCCGCCGTCGCCCCGGATGACCTTGGACACCCGGACCCCACTCTTGCCCCATCGGTTGGCCCCCAGTGGCATCTCAGCTTCCCCGGTAGGTCGAATAGCCGTAGGGGCTCAGAAGCAGCGGCACGTGATAGTGATCCCGGTCAGACGACACCTCGAACACGACATGGACGTAGGGATACATGTCGTTGCCATAGGCGCCGGTCTCGAACGCCAGACGAAACCGACCGCCGCCCACCTCGCCAAAGGACACCCGCCCGTCGGAGTCCGTCGTCTCGGTCACGGTGTCCACCCAGCCATCGCCCGACCAACGCGTCAGCCGCACCTCCATCCCCGAGCCCGGTGCTCCGGTGGCGGTGTCGAGGACATGGGTGCTCAGGCTGGTCATTGCGGCTCCTGACACAACATACGACGGAGTCTGGTCTCGGTGATCTTGCGCTGCTCGGCCGAGGCGTTGGCTATCTCGGTGGCCCGGTCGTTGCCGAGTCGTCGCTTGGCATCGTCGAGCATCTCCGGGGCGCTCTTGCCAGTGGCGTAGACGATGTAGGTGAAGTCGAACTTCGCCTCATACGCCCGGTTCACCTCGACCAGTTCGTTGAGCACGTTTCGAGATGCGGTCGCGGTGCCCGATTGCTCCCGGTTCTCGGTCGAGTCACCGCGTTCACCGATCCGGGGATGCCCGGCGAAGGCCTCCATCCAATCCGGTTCCGCCAACCCGGCGAACTGGAGTCGGGCAATCTCCAAGACCGCGTCCACCGACGCGAAGGGTCGGGCGGCGACCATGGCGTCGATCCAGGTCTTCGAGCTACAAGTCGATGCGAAGAACCCTCGGGCTGTCTCGTCGAGAACTGCGTTGAGATAACGGGCCCGGGCTGCCCCGGCTGCGGCGCGATCGGGGCGTCCCAGCACGCGCAGCCGCGCCACGCCCCCGTCCGGATGGATCGACAGCCTTATCTGGGAAGCAGAGACCGGTGCGGGCAACTCGATTTCGTTGCGCCGGTCGGCGGCCACCGGAATCCGTCGCAGAACCGACTCCCACGTCAGTCCGTCAGGGGACACGTCCAAAGAGACCCAGCCCGGCGCATTTCCCTTGAAATGAGTCGTGTCGACGGTCAGAGACTCGACCGTCCCGGCCAGACCGAGCCGGACGACCACCCAGTCGTGGCCCGAGTCTCGGCGGCGCTTCGTCTCCCACCCGTCCCACATCCCCGCCGGCTCCGTGGGGAGGAGGCAGTTGGACGGATGGGAGTAGTGAACGTCTGATGCGTCGATCACCTCCCCGCCCAGCACCGAAGAGGCCAAGTCGGCCGGGCCCTCGGCACAGACCAAGTCCATGGACGGCACCGGATCGCCCGAGACCCGCAGTCTCGCCACTCCTCCGTCGGGATAGATGTTGAGTCGGACCTTCTCGAAGCGATGCCGGTCGCTCACCTCGAAGCTGGCGACCGAATCGCCGCTGAGGTCCGTCCTCGGGATCAACTCGACCCAATCCGAATTGGCGGCCGCGCCTTCGAGGGAGAACTGCTCGGGATAGTTGCCCGTGAAGTGCGAGGTGTCGACGGTGACACGTCGCACGATGCCGGGAATCCCAAGCTCGACGATGCACCAGTCGTGTCCCGGTTCGCGGCGTCGGCGGGTCTCCCAGCCGTCCATCCACTTGCCCCGGTCGGTGTACTCGCCCTCACGCCAGACCGGGTCGGAGTTGGCGATGAGGTTGGCCGCTTCGGCGAAGAACTCGTCGTTGCACTGCTCGATGCGGCCACCAGAGCGTTCAGAGGCGAGATCGATCATGTTCGAGTGAGCATCCTCGCAGGAGAGCCGAGCATGGTGTCGACGACACGGCCCCGAAACTCCATGCCTTCGTAGGGGGTCAACGGGTGCCGGTGGACCAGGTCCCGACCCGTGACATGAGTGACGCCGTCGGGGTCGAACACCACCAGGTCGGCGTCCTTGCCCACCTCGATCGCCCCTTTGCGGTCAGCCAGTCCGGCGAGTCGGGCCGGGCCGAAGGCCAGCCAGTCGACGAGATCGGTTAGGTCGAACCCGCGACGTGCCGCACCGTTCCACACCACAGGCAGACGTATCTGGAGTGAGCTGATCCCACCCCAGGCGGTGGCGAAGTCGCCCTGCTTCAGTTCCGGTGGCGCTGGCGAGTGATCGGATGCCACGATCGCCAAGGTGCCACTCCGCAGCCCTTCCCAGAGGGCCTCGCGGTGTTCGACTCCGCGGATCGGTGGGGCACACTTGAACTCGACTCCGGTGACGTCGTCGTCGGTGAACGTCAGGTAGTGGGGACACGTCTCACCGGACATCCCCGGATGCGAGGCGATCGCGTCTACCCCGTCACCTGAAGAGACATGGAGGATGTGGACAGGGGCGTCGACAGAGCCGACCCGGTCGATGGCAACCGCCTCGGCCTCGGGTGGCCGCGATGCCAGGTAGGACGGGTAGTCGGCGCCCGACTCCTGAAGCAGGTCGGTAGCCTCGGCATGGACCAGAAGAGGAACATCGAGACTCAAACCGCCCAGCATCTCGGCGTCCACGGGTGGGAACTCCGGCACACCGGAGTCGGTGGTGAACACTTTGAATCCGCACACACCGGCATCGACCAGCGGTCCGATCTGCTGGGTGCTACCGGGGACGATCCCACCCCAGAACGCCACATCCACGGCAATCTGGCCCCGCGCCGAGTTCCGCTTCTCCTCCAGAGCGAGAACGCTCGTCGTCGGCGGAACCGAGTTGAGCGGCATGTCGACGATGGTCGTCGTCCCGCCGGCAAGGGCGGCCCGAGTCGCACTGGCGAACCCTTCCCACGAGGTCCGCCCCGGCTCATTGACATGGACGTGAGAGTCGACGAGTCCCGGCATGATCACGAGATCGCCGTAGTCGTGGTCGGCGGTACCGTTGCCGACATCGACGATTTGCCCGTTTTCGACACTGATCGTGGCGGATCGAACACCGTCCGCGGTGACGACGCGGCTCGATGACAAACTGACCATCAAATCAAGTTACCCAGCGGGTAGGTTGTCAGACATGACGATGGAGCAGACCACCGACAGGACACTCAATTACGCCTTCCTGCTGGGAGGCATCACCGCCTTCATCTTCGGACTGATCCTCCTGGTGCGCCAGGAGGCCGCCATCGGGATCGTTGCACTCCTCCTCGGTCTCTGGTGGCTGATCCAGGGCGCGTTCCTCGTGTTCTCGGTGTTCATCGACCGAACGGACATGTGGTGGAAGCTCCTCCTCGGCCTGATCGGCGTCACCGCCGGCCTCGTCGTGCTCGCCAACCCGGTCCAGACAGGTGAGCTGTTGGGCAGCGCCCTGGCCGTGGTGCTGGGGATTCTCTCGGTCATCGGTGGTGTGGTGGCGATCGTCGGCGGCTTCCGCGGCGGTGGCTTTGGCAGCTTCCTTTTCGGGATCGTGACCATCGCAATCGGTCTACTCCTGATCTTCTACCCGCAGGGATCGTTCGACGTCTTCGTGACGATCATTGCGATCATCCTCATGATCCAGGGGCTGGCCGCGGCAGTCCTCGCCATCATCGCCAAGTAAGACGGGCATGCCGCCCGCTAACCTGCTGGGATGAGAGACCCGTCGCCGCGGGCGGCCCGACAAGGGCTCTTCGCCGCTCCGTAGCCTGTCTTCGCGCTCGCCGACACATCGAGTCTTCGGTCGCAAAGGAGTCCCATATGGCCGACCTTCTATCCCGTCACAACGACGTTCTCGCCCCAGTAATAGGTTTCAACACCAAGATCCACGCCGTCTCGGCGGAGGGGATCTGGGTGACCGACCCCGACGGGAATCGGTGGGCGGACTTCGCCTGTGGCACCGCAGTCACCAACCTCGGCCACAACCACCCGGCCGTCGTCGAAGCGGCCCGGAAACAGCTGGACAAACTGGTCCACTCGGGGATGATCTTCCACTTCGAGTCGCTGGTCGAGGCGGCCGAACGGCTGCGGGACATCACCCCTCCAGGGATCGAGAAGTTCGGATACGCCAACTCGGGCGCCGAGGCTGTGGAGGCGGCCGTCAAGATGGCCAAGTACGCAACCAAGCGACAGGGTGTCATCACGTTCCGGGGGGCATTCCATGGTCGCACCATGGGCTCGGTCTCGTACACCACGTCCAAGGCCAAGTACCGGGATGGTTATCACCCCGTCCTCGGCTCGGTGTTCGTGGCTCCCTTCCCCCATCCCTACCGCTGGGGGATGGACGAAGAGAGCGCTGTGGAACGGTCACTCCACGAGCTGGAGATGATGTTCAAGCATGTGGTCTCGCCGCACAACATCTCCTGCTTCCTGATCGAGCCGATGCAGGGCGAAGGCGGCTATTACCCGGCACCCGCCGGTTTCCTCGACGAGTTGCGGACCATCGCCACTGAGAACGGCATCCTGATGGTGTTCGACGAGGTGCAGACCGGGTTCGGCCGGACCGCGGAATGGTTCGCCGCCGACCACTACGACGCCAAGCCCGACATCATGGCCTTCGGCAAGGGAATCGCCAACGGGTTCCCACTCTCGGCGTACGGTTCGAGCCGGGAGATCATCGACGGCTGGCCCGTGGGATCGCATGGGACCACCTACGGTGGAAACCCGGTGGCTGCCGCGGCGAGTGCGGCGGTGATCGACACCATGGCCGACCTCCTCCCCCACGCTCGTGAGCTGTCGGAGCATGCCTTCCGTCGCTTCAACGAGTTGGCTGATCGCTACGAGACCGTCGGCGATGTGAGAGGGCTCGGGCTGATGATCGGGGTCGAGTTCGTCGAAGACGCCGAGAGCCGGCGTCCTGACGCCAAGGCGTTCCAGCACGTGGCATCTCACGCATTCGACAACGAGTTGATCATCATCGAATGCGGGCCCGATGGGAACGTGCTCCGGTTCATCCCGCCGCTGATCACGACCATGGAGGAGCTCGACTGGGCGATCGACCTGGTCGGCGAAGGTCTGGAGACCTGGGAGAACCGCTGATTCGGGCGTGAAGCCGGGTATGACCCGGGAACCGGGAATCGTCGTCGGCCATCTAATGCTCCATGAGAAGGAAGTCACTTGGTGTTGTGTTGACCGCGCTCGCCCTCGCCGCATGCGGCGGCGGTGAGAGCACTGACCTCGATCCCGATGCGGCGGTGATCCAGATCACCTCCGAAGGCGGGTTCGTCCCCGTTGAGTTCGCCCTCAGCAACGGGCCCAGGTACACGGTGCTCGGTGACGGCCGCCTCATCTTCCAGGGCGTCCAGACGATGCAATTCCCAGGACCGCTGGTGCCCCCGTACATGGTCGCCCAACTCAGCGACTCCCAGATGAACGCAGTCCTTGCGATGGTCGAGGACATGGGACTCGCCGACATCGTCGAAGAGAGCGACGATTCGGCGCTCAACTTCGTCGCCGACGCCTCCACCGAGGTGATCCGATTCTGGGATGACAACGGCGAGCACAAGTACTCGGTCTACGCGCTCGGGATCCAGGAGGAGCCTTCGGAGCGCAACGAGACGTTCCTCGAGCTCATCGAGACGCTCGACCGATTCACCGCGGAGGCGCCGGCCGAGCCGTACTCATCTGAGGAGATCCGGGTCGTGGCCGGTTTCGGGTTCGTCGATCCCGAGTTCGGCGACGAACGGGAATGGCCCCTCGAGGACGAAGCGTTCGCCGAGTGGACCGAACTGCCCAACGGTTGGTACTGCCGGACCTACGAGTCGGACGTCCTCACCTCATTCGAGGGCGCCACCCAGGCCACGGTCTGGACCCACCCCGACGGCACCTCCGACCCGATCACTCTCCTCGTCAGACCTCTGATCCCGGGCGAGACCGCCTGCGGGTAGGACGCTTCAATCCGTTCTGGGCGCATAAGCCCGCCGTTTCCGCGGGGTAAATGCGCCCAGAACGTGCTTGCTCAGCCCGCCACGACCGGGACCTTGGTCATGGCGGCCTCGATCTCGGCCTCGGGGTGCTCGTAGTCGACGAGCTCGCCGTTGAAGTAGGCCTGGTACGACGCCATGTCGAAGTGGCCGTGACCGCTGAGGTTGAAGACGATCACCTTCTCCTCGCCGGCTTCCTTGGCCCGCTCCGCCTCATACATCGCCTCGGCCACGGCGTGGGTCGGCTCCGGGCCGGGAATGATGCCCTCGGCCCTAGCGAACTCGACCGCCTTGGCGAAGGTCTCGGTCTGATGGTGAGACTGCGCCTCGATCAAGCCGAGCTCGAGCAGATGGGACACCAAAGGCGCCATCCCGTGATAGCGAAGACCGCCGGCGTGGATCGGGGCCGGGATGAACGGGTGGCCCAGGGTGTGCATTTTGACGAGCGGGGTCATCTGCCCGGTGTCGCCGAAGTCGAACTGATACGACCCTCGGGTCAGAGATGGGGCAGCCGCAGGCTCGACTGCCCGGACGACCGGGTCCATCGTTCCTGCCATCTTCTCCCTGACGAAGGGGAAGGCGAAACCGGCGAAGTTCGAACCTCCCCCGGCGCAGCCGATTATGACGTCCGGTGTCTCGTCGACCATCGCTAGCTGCTTGAGGGCTTCCTCACCGATGATCGTCTGGTGCATCAGAACGTGGTTGAGGACCGACCCGAGCGAGTACTTCACGTCCTCGTTCGTGGCCGCCACCTCCACCGCCTCGGAGATGGCGATGCCGAGACTCCCGGGAGTGTCCGGATCCGACTCGAGCACCGACCTGCCGTAGTTGGTGTTCGTCGAAGGTGACGGATAGATCGTGGCGCCGAAGGTCTCGATCAGCGCCTTGCGATACGGCTTCTGGTCGTACGAGGCACGCACCTGATAGACCTCGCATTCCAGCCCGAACAGCGAGCAAGCGAAGGCGAGCGCCGAGCCCCACTGGCCGGCCCCGGTCTCGGTCGAGAGCTTCTTCACCCCGGCCTTTGCGTTGTAATAGGCCTGGGCTACGGCTGTGTTCGGCTTGTGCGAACCGACCGGGCTGACTCCCTCGTACTTGTAGTAGATGCGGGCCGGCCCACCGATCAGCTTCTCCAGACCATGCGCCCGATACAGCGGCGACGGCCGCCACATCCGGTAGACCTCTCTGATCTCCTCGGGGATCTCGATGTACTGGTCGGTCGCCACCTCCTGCAGGATGAGATCCATCGGGAACAACGGGGCGAGGTCCTCGGGGCCGACCGGCTCGTGGGTCCCGGGGTGGAGGACGGGAGGGGGTGGGCTGGGGAGGTCGGGGACGATGTTGTACCAGTGTGTGGGCAGCTCCGACTCGGGCAGGATGATCTTGGTCGTCATGGCCGGAACCCTACGCGTGCACAAAACGCGATCGGGCGTAGGGTTTGGGCATGACCGCCCCGGCGTTCATCACGAGACGGATGCTCCTCAAGGACATGGGCAAGGCCGGGCTCGCGATGATGCTCCTCGGGACCGCCGCCTGCAGCCCTGATGAGACTGGTGGCTCCTCGACCACCGCCATCCCGGGAAACTCATCCACAACGCCATCCGGCAGCACCACCGAGGGCAACGTCGCCACAACCACGATCGCAGCCGTCACGACGACCTCGGCTGAGGCCGGTCAGGTCTGGCATCGGGTGAACCTCGACTTCGTCTCCGCCTACATCGTCTACCGCGGAGGGGAGGCGGCAATCGTGGACACCGGGGTTGCGGGCAGCGAGACGGCCATAGAGATAGGTCTGGGCGAGATCGGTCTGGGTTGGGGTGACGTGGCACATGTGATCGCCACCCACAAGCACCCCGATCACATCGGCAGCCTGGAGGCCGTGATAGCCGCCACCGGTGCTCCGTGGTATGCCGGAGCGGCCGATATCCCGGCGATCAGCGCCTCAGCCGAGGGGACACCCCTCGCCAACGGAGCGACCATCTTTGGCTTGCAGACCATCGAGACCCCGGGGCACACCCCCGGCCATATCTCGATGCTCGACACCGCTGCCGGGGTCCTCATCGCCGGGGACGCCCTCAACGGCTCCGACGGCGGCGTCGCCGGCCCCAACGCCCAGTTCTCCGAGGACATCGAGACGGCCAACCTCTCGGTGCAAGACCTGGCGTCCTTCGACTACGAGGTGGCTCTCTTCGGGCACGGCGAGCCTCTTCTCGCGGGTGCGTCGACGGCTGTCGCCGACCTGGCTGCCTCCCTGGGATAATCACCGCTTGGAGCTACACGACCTTCTGGCGGGTCTCGCGGTCCTCATCGGACTGATCGGCATCGTCGTCGTATTCCTGCCGGGGCTGGTGCTTCAGGTGATCGCCGTGACGATCTGGGCGTTCGAGGAGTCCACCGCGGTGGCCTGGGTGGTGCTGGGGATCGTCATCGCGCTGGCCCTGACTGCCACCGCGCTGAAGTACGCCTTCCCCCACAGACAGCTGCGCAGCGAGGGAGTTCCCGGATGGGTCCTCTTCACCGCGGTGCTGGTCGCGGTCGTCGGCCTGTTCGTGATTCCGGTGGTCGGCGCCCCGATCGGGTTCATCCTGACCGTCTACGTCTTCGAACGGATCAGACGAGGCCGCGAGCAGGCTTGGCCGTCGACCAAGACAGCGGTGAAGGCGGTGCTGACGTCGACCGGCATCGAGTTGGCCGGAGGCTTTCTGATCCTGATCGTCTTCGTAGCGGGGGCTTTTCTGACCTGATCAGCCGCCGAGCTGGGCCTGATCGATCATCTCGTCGAGGAAGGCGTCTCCCGCACCGGTGTCCCCGTCGAGGGTCCGCAGTCGGTCGATGAGATCCACTTGAGCTTCGAGACGGGCACATCCGAGCTGTTCGGCGAGGTCGTAGTACTTGCTCACCGACACTTCGTCGACGATGTCAGACATGTCGCTGGTTGCCACGCTGCCCGCCCCGCCCACCTCGTCGACCCTGGCGACAGCCTCTCGCACGACAGCCACGAAGCCGTCGGCCAGAGCCTCGCAATCACGGAGATCGTCGAGGGCGGCGTCCAGGTCCAGGCCCTGAATGGACTCCTTGAGCGTGGCTGTGGCATCTTCGAGCCCGGCGCAGCCGGTCAGAGAGAGGGCCGTGATCAACCCCCCAACCAGCCCTCGCCTCAAGACTCAGTCCTCGCTGCCGGCCGACGACTTGTCGGCGATCTCGGCGACGATCTCGGCGTTGGCCAATGTGGTCACGTCTCCGAGCTGACGATGCTCGGAGATGTCCTTCAGCAGACGTCGCATGATCTTCCCGGACCGGGTCTTGGGGAGATCGCCGGTGAAGACGATCGACTTGGGCTTGGCAATCGGCCCGATCGACTCAGCGACGTGTATGCGCAGCATTTCGATCAGCGTTTCGTCGCCCGTGGCGGTCGAGCGGAGGGTGACGAAAGCGGCGATCGCCTGCCCTGTGATCTCGTCCTTGCGTCCCACCACAGCTGCCTCGGCGACGGCGGGATGGCTGACCAGTGCGGACTCGACTTCGGTCGTGGAGATGTTGTGGCCCGACACCAGCATGATGTCGTCGACCCGGCCCAGGAGCCAGAAGTAACCGTCCTCATCGCGCTTACAGCCGTCACCGGGGAAGTACCGGCCCTCGAACCGCGACCAGTAAGTCTCGACGTAACGCTCGTCGTCGCCGTAGATCGTCCTCGCCATCGAGGGCCAAGGCTGGGTGATCACCAGGAAGCCGCCGCCTCCCAGGGGGACGGAGACGCCGTCGTCATCAACGACGTCGGCGAAGATCCCGGGGAATGGCTTGGTGGCGGAGCCAGGTTTGGTGGCTGTGACCCCGGGGAGCGGGGTGATCATGATGGCCCCTGTCTCGGTCTGCCACCAGGTGTCGACGATCGGGCGCTTGCCATGACCGACATGCTGGTTGTACCAGATCCATGCCTCGGGATTGATCGGCTCACCGACAGTGCCGATGACTCGAAGCGACGAGAGATCGTGCTTGTCGACGTGCTCGTCGCCCCATTTCATGAAGGCCCGAATCGCCGTGGGTGCGGTGTAGAAGATCGTGACGTCGTAGTCGTCGATGATCTGCCACAGCCGATCGAGG
The DNA here is from genome assembly GCA_035762545.1 of Acidimicrobiia bacterium. Lineage (GTDB taxonomy): Bacteria > Actinomycetota > Acidimicrobiia > Spongiisociales > ZC4RG35 > JANQRA01. Next base: position 88,035 of record DASTOM010000001.1, on the reverse strand, counting down.
TCGGGGAAGTTCGGCGCACCCTCGTAGATGACTCCTGTGGTTCGGTTCGCCAGCGGGCCATAGACGATGTAACTGTGCCCGGTCACCCACCCGATGTCGGCGGCGCACCAGTAGACATCTGTGTCCGGCTTGAGATCGAAGACGTAGGAGTGGGTGGTGGTGACACCGGTGAGATAGCCGGCCTGAGTGTGGACGATTCCCTTCGGCTTGCCGGTCGTGCCGGAGGTGTAGAGGATGTAAAGGGGGTCCTCGGCGCTCAGCACCTCGGGCTCACACACGTCGGACTGACCCTCGACGAGATCGTGCCACCAGATGTCCCGGCCGTCCTGCATGTCGACACCGTGGTCTGTCCGTCTAACGACGATCGAGTGCTCGATGCCGGGAGTCGACTCCAGGGCGTCGTCCGTGTTCACCTTGAGCGGCACGATGTTGCCACCGCGCCAGGCGCCGTCCTGGGTGATGACGATGCGAGCCTCTGCGTCGAGGATGCGTGAAGACAGTGCCTCGGCACTGAAACCCCCGAACACGACGGAGTGGACGAGACCCAGGCGTGCGCATGCCAGCATCGCCACCGGCAATTCCGGGATCATCCCCATGTAGATGGCGACCCGATCGCCCTTCTCCAGCCCGAGGCTCTTGAGACCGTTGGCGAGCCTGTTGACTTCCCGAGCCAGGTCGGAGTAGGTCAGGGTCCTGGTGTCGCCTGGCTCCCCGACCCAGTGGTAGGCGACCTGATCGCCATGGCTCTCGAGATGGCGATCGAGGCAGTTGTAAGCGAGGTTGAGCTCGCCGTCGTTGAACCACTTGAAGAACGGAGGGTTGGAATCGTCGAGAACCTCGGTCGGCTCGGTGAACCACGTGATTCGATCGAGCGCCTGCCGTTGCCAGAACGCCAGGTAGTCGGCTGCCGCTTCCTCGTGGATACCCGGTTGGGCGTTGGCCTGGGCCGTGAACTCCTCGCTGGGTGGGAAGGTGCGCTCTTCGTGGAGCAGGTTCTCGAGAGCCTGCGACATTGATTCAGTCCTCCTGGTCGCGTCGGCCCGTGTTCGATCTCATCGAACCGCAAGCCAATTGCATTGGCCGAGAACCTACCAGTGACCTGCTCCAGACAACGACGGCGGCGACAGCGGCAAGCCACATGACCAGGTTTCCGATCGCCATGTAGACAGTCGATCGAGATGAGCCGTAGGTGTCGTCGAGGATCTCCATCGTCCCGAGCCCGGTCGTGGGGCCGAGATCTCCAAATGCGTCGATGACAACCGACTTGCCAGTCACGGCGGCGTGTACGACCGGCACTCCGAGCTCGACGGCGCGCATCCTGGTCATGTTGATGAACTGGTCCGAGGTGGGGGCATCGGGACCGTACGACGCTTCGTTGGTGTTGACGATGATCACATCGGCGCCGGCCTTCCTCACTTCGTAGGTGTAGCGGGAGAAGCCGCCCTCGAACGAGATCACCGAACCGATGCCCTCGTAGACGAATGGCCCCTCCCCCCTGATCATGTCCCGTGGGACCCGGGCCAGGGCTGGAATCCAATCGAAAAGCAGCCGGAGCGGGACGTATTCGCCGAACGGGACCCCGTGGTACTTGCGATACTCGCCCACGATCTCGCCATTGCTGTCGAAGTAGACGTTGGCGTTTATCCATTCGGTGTCGCTGAGCACCCTGTCACCACCGATCACCATCGTCGAGCGCAGCCTCCGCGCCTGATCCGCTATCGCCTCACGAACCTCGTCATTCAGCATCGGGTCGGCGTTTGTCGACCCAGTCGAACCCTCGGGCCACACCACCAGACCGCCGTAGCCATCAGGCAGAGAGGTGGTCAACTCGAGGTGTTGTGCGAACGTCCTGAGACGCTCATTCGGGGGGCAGTGCTCGAAGGGACATGGCGTCGAGCCTTGGACGACAGCAACCGGGTAGGCGCCACCTTCAACACCGGGCGCCAAGAGCGCCAGGGAGCCAGCCAGGACCACCACGGGAATCGGTGAGAGCAGCCACCGCCATGATCCGGTGGTGAAGCCCACGGCAAAAAGGGCTCCCACCAGGACCACGACGAGGGTGAGCCCGGACGTGCCGATCGCCCACGCCGGCATTCTCGTGAGATCGAAGTCGGCAAGTGCGTAGCCCGCGGCGCCCCATTCCAGCCCGCCCACCGGGAGGTGATACCTCGCCAGTTCCATCACGGCCCAACTCCCCACCGCCATCGTGAGCCAGACCCAGGGTGACCGTTCGTTGAAGCGCACCAGCCACCAGCCATAGACGGCGAGGAAGACGGCCTGAACCGGGATGAGGACGAGGGCGATGAGCTCGAGCTCGGCCAGCCACCACATCAACCCGCCGAAGAACACCAGCCCGTACACAGCGCCGACCAGCACACCATGACTTCGCTCCCGACAGAGACGCAGGGCAGACAGCAACACTGCGATCCCCGGGACTATGAGCAACCCCGGGCCGAACGGGGGAAAGGCCAGAAAGGAGAGAATGGCGCCCAGAACGGCGGCGACCAGGAGGAGCAGCACCGAATGGAGGGTATCGGCGCCCCGCAATAGAGTCCGCCACATGTGGGAAGGTGATGTTTGGGTGGCACTGAGGGCGGCGCGGGCGGGTGCGGACATCGTGCAAACCGGCTTCTTCCAGCCACTCACCACCGAGATGAAGAGCGCTGTGGACCCGGTCACTCAGATCGACCGGGACGCCGAGACGGCGGTGCGCTCTGTGATCGGAAGCCACTTCCCCGATGACGGGATCCTCGGCGAGGAGGAGGGTGGCGGCGACTGGCGTCACGGTCGAGTCTGGATCGTCGATCCCCTCGACGGCACGGTCAACTACGTGCACCGGCTGCCACAAGTTGCGGTCTCCGTTGCTCTGTGGGATGACGGTGAGCCGATGGTCGGCGTGATCATCGACGTGGCCCGCAACGACGAGTTCGTCGCCGTGCGCGGCGAGGGGGCCACACTCAACGGCGAGCCGATCCACGTGTCGGAGACGGCGACGCTCTCCGACTCCCTCGTCTCCACCGGATTCCCCTACGACCGCCGTGAGCACGCCGGCGCCTACCTTCGTGTCGTGGAAGAGGTCATGCTGAACAGCCAGGGGACGAGACGTCTCGGAGCCGCCGCACTCGATCTCGCCTGGCTAGCCGCCGGACGTTACGACGCCTACTGGGAGCACGGAGGGACCCAGGGGATCAAACCGTGGGACGTCGCCGCCGGCATCCTCCTCATCGCCGAGGCCGGCGGCACCTACACCAATGAGTCCGGCGAGATCAACCAGTTGGAGGCACGGGCCCACGTCGCCAGCAACGGCAAGGTCCACGAGGAGCTACGTTCCATCGTGGCACGCACCATGCCGGAGCACCTGCAATGAGCTTCCACGACCACCACCTCCACCCGTTCGGCTACGCCGCTCTGGTCAACGGCCTCGAGTTGATGGACGCCGCAGATCTCGCGGAGGTGATGCGTCGCGTACGTGACCACGGAGAAGGACGGTCCGGCGCGGTCATCGGCCAGCGACTCAACGACGAAGGCGTCTCCGATCTGCGTCTCCCCACGGCATCTGACATCGACGACGTCGTTTCCGACCGTCCTGTGCTCCTCTACCGCTACTGCGGCCACATCGCAGTCGCCAACAGCGCGGCCATGAAGCTCGCAGGTCTCGACGAGACCACACCGGACCCACCCGGCGGCTCGTTCGACCGTTACCCAACCGGGAAACCCAACGGGATTCTCAGAGAGACCGCGATCAACCCCGTTTCGAAGGCCCTGGAGCCGCTGGTCACACCGCCATCCGACCTCGAGATCATCACCGCACTCGCCGGCCTGAGACGAATGGGGATCGGCTCGATCACTGGGATGATCTCCGTGTCGGCGAACGTCTGGTGTGGGGTCGACGACGAGGTGGGGACGTTGGTGCGGCTGGCACCCGACCTTCCCATCGACATCGACGTGTTGCTGATCGCCGATTCACCCGAGAGCTTTCTCAGGGCCAAGGAACGCATCGATCGGGCCCAGGGCCCGGTGCGGTTCTGGGGCTACAAGGACTTCATCGACGGCAGTCTCGGTGGTCACACCGCAGCTATGTACGAGCCGTTCGCCGACATGACCGACACCCGTGGCACCGAGCGGTACGACCACTCGAAGATGGTGGAGATGGGCCGAACCTCGTTGGCTGCCGGCGGCCACGTTGCTATCCACGCCATCGGAGACCGGGCCAACGACCTGGTCTTGGACGTCCATCAGGACCTGCTCGAGAGCGGAGCCGACCCCGGACTGCTTCGGGTCGAACACGCCTCGGTCCTCACGCCGGAGACGATCAGCCGGATGGCATCGATGGGTGTCACCGCTTCGGTGCAACCGGCCTTCCTGGCTTCAGAGGAGTCGTGGCTGGAGAAGCGTCTCGGTGCCGACCGCATGGACAGGGCGTACCCGTTCCGGTCGATGCTCGAGGCGGGAATACCGCTTCTCGGTGGTAGCGACTCCCCGGTGGAACTGCCGGACCCCGAGACGGGGATCCACGCCGCCGTCGACCGTCACGGGATCAACCCATCCGAAGCCCTGAGCCGGGAACAGTCCGAAGCTCTGTTCAGCCCACCAGCTCGCTGAGGTGCTCGGCCAGAGCGTGATACTCGGAGAGGTCGTTGTAGTGGTGGGCCGAGACCCGCAGGACCTGGTGGGGCCATTGCGGCCAGAAGCCGACGATCGTCTCGAACCCGTCGTCGATCAGTTCGCCATTCAGGGGAGCGAGGAGCCCTCCAGGATCGGGTCCCACGTAATCGGGCAGAGGCACCGCCGCCATCGTCGCGATCATCGAGTCCGGCGCGGGGGGTGCGATCCCGATGGCGATGCAGAGAAGCGACCGGGCTGCCAGGGCCAGTTGATGATTTCTTTCGATGAGCGCCGGCCAGCCCCCGGGCTCGAGCGATCCGACCACGTCCAATGCCTCGGGGACCACCAACCAAGGAGACAAGTCGTCGGTCCCGGTCCAATCGAAGAGACCCAGGTAGCGGCTGGAGTCTTCGATCAGAGGAGCATTCCAGGCATGTGATATCACCGTGGGCACTGTCTGGTCGAGTCGATCCGCACGAGTGTGGAGAAAGGCTGCGCCATGGGGGGCGCACACCCACTTGTGGAGGTTTCCCGTGTACCAACTTGCCCCGAGATCGTCGAGGTCGAGAGCGACCTGACCGGGTCCGTGGGCCCCGTCGACGAGCACGGGAACAGCCGGCTCGAGGATCGAGACGATCTCGTCGACCGGATAGAGGAGGGCCGTCGGAGAGGTGATGTGGTCGATGACGACCAGACGCGTCTTCTCCCCGACCGACTCACACACGAGCCGGGTCACCTCGGCGGCGTCGTCGATCGGGAAAGGCACGGCGACGACACGAACGGTCGCTCCACTCCGCCGGGCCGTGAACTCGAGTGTCTGACGCACGGCGTTGTAGTCCTGGCTCGTCGTGACGATCTCGTCGCCCGGCCCGAGGGTGTCCTCGATCGAGCGGGCCACCGAGGCCACACCCTGGGACGCGTTGCGCACGAATGCCAGACCTCGAGGGTCGGCACCCAGGAAATCGGACAGAGCCATCCGGGACCGCTCCAAACCAGGGACAAGATCCCGGTAGACGAAACCGGTTGGGTCGGCGTCCCACCGGGCCCGCCATCGGTCCTGCTCCTCCCGCACCGGGACCGGCACCGCACCGAACGAACCATGATTCAGATGCCTCACACCTGGCGAAAGCGACCACATGTCTGTTGAAGGTAGCCCCTCACTACCCTGGCCAAGCCCATGCCTGACTATGCGCTACTCACCCCAAACGACATCACCGAAGGCGTCGACCGTGCCATCGCCGAGGCGGAAGCGGTCGTCGAGGCCATCGTCTCTGTGGACGACTCGCGCACCTTCGAGAACACCCTGAGGCCACTAGATCGCATCAGCGACATCCTCGGGCATGCCAACCACGACTTCTACTTCATGGGCTACGTCCATCCCGCCAGGGAGGTCCGCTCGGCGGGGAAGGACGCCGAAGAGAAGGCCGACAAATGGGCCACCGACGTCTGGTTCCGTGACGACCTGAACTCTGCGGTCCAGGAGTACGCCGCCACCGACGAGGCAGCGAGTCTGGAGGGCGAGAAGGCCAGATTCCTCGAATTCGTCCAGCGCGACCTCCGCCGGGCCGGGCACGAGCTCGACCCCGACACCAGGGCGCGGGTCCGGGAACTGACCCAGCGGCTCGTCGAGCTGGGTGTCCGGTTCCAACAGAACATCGACGAATGGGAGGGGTTCATCCTGGCGAGTCGGAACGACCTCGAGGGCATGCCGGAGACATGGATCGACAGTCTGGATGTCGACGAGGACTCGAGGAAGTACAAGGTCACCATCGACTACCCGAACCTCATCCCGTTTCTCGAGAACTCGCCTCGACGAGACCTCCGGGAGGCCCTCCGGTTCCAGTACGACACCGTTGCAGTCGACGAGAACCGGGCGATTCTCGAGGAGGCTGTTCGGCTGCGCCAGGAGATCGCCGAGGCGTTCGGCCATCCCACCTGGGCCCATCATCGGCTGGAGATACGGATGGCGGGGTCACCCGAGCGCGTTTCGGAGTTCTACGACAGCCTCGAAGCCGGTTTGAAGGAGCGTGGCACGGCCGAGATCGCCGTCATCGCCGACCTTCTCGAGGCGGACACCGGGGACCGAACAGTCCAGGCCTGGGACTTCTCGTACTACGACACCCAGCAGCGAAAGACCGACTTCGGGGTCGACAACTTCGAAGTTGCCCAGTACTTCCCGCTCCCTGCGGTGCTCGAGGGGATGTTCGAGCTGACTTCGGAGATGTTCGGGATCTCCTTCGAGGAGATCGCCGAGTTCGACACCTGGCACGACGACGTTCAACTGTTCCGCATCAGGGAGTCGGCCACAGGCGAGGAGCTGGCCCGGTTCTACCTCGACCTCTTTCCCCGGGAGGGAAAGTTCGGGCATGCCGCCGAGTTCCCACTGCTCCCCAGCCGCCGGCTCGAGGACGGTACCTATCAGAACCCGGTCTGCGCCATGGTCACCAACTTCACCAAGCCGACGAAAGAGACGCCCTCACTCCTTCAGCACGGAGAAGTCGAGACGCTGTTCCACGAGTTCGGACATGTTCTCCACCAGAACCTGGGACGCACCGAGCTCGCTCGATTCTCCGGGACGAACACCGAACGTGACTTCGTCGAGGCTCCGAGCCAGATCATGGAGAACTGGACCTGGGACGCCGACGTGCTCCGCCGCTTCGCCAGACACCACGAGACCGGCGAGCCCATACCGACCCAGCTCGTCGAGCAACTGGTTGCCGCTCGGGATCTGAACAAGGGCCGCTGGTACCTCCGGCAGATGGCTCTCGGATGGTGGGACCAGCAGATCCACGCCGGCCCCGGCCGGGATTTCGACCAGATCCTCCGTGAGGGAAACCAGATCTCGCTCCTCCCCTTTCATGAGGGGACCTTCGCCCTGGCGGGTTTCGGCCATCTGATGGGTGGCTACGACGCCAGCTATTACGGCTACATGTGGTCGGAGGTGTACGGAGACGACATGTTCTCCCGTTTCCTGGCCGAGGGTGTGACCAATCCCGAGGTGGGTATGGCATACCGAAATGAGGTCATCGGGCGTGGTGGCGCTTTGGACGCAGACGACATGCTTGTAAACTTCCTGGGAAGAGATCCCAACAATGAGGCGTTCCTCGACAAGCTGGGTATCTCGGGAACCGAGTGAGGCGGTTCTTTCGTCTTAATACCAACAGGATGGGGACGATTTAGCCCCGTTTAGCGTTCCGGCACGCACACTTTGGAGTGCACATCGAGGTAAGAGGCCTCGGCCGGGCCAGGTGAGAAATACCTGTAGACCCGTAATTTGATTTCAGTGCCGGCCCAATCCCAGGAGGGCCAACATGACAGACACAGTGAGAGGCGCAGCCATAAAAGGCATGACCCGCCCGTCGAAGCGATTCACCACCGGGCGCGTATGCGCCAAGCCGGGTTGTGAGACCAAGCTCAGCCAGTACAACAAGGCCGAGTACTGCCACGCCCACGCCCCGGTGCGATTCCCCCGCGTCCGCGGCAAGATCGTCGACGGCGAGGAATAGAGCACCCGAGTTTGCAAGAGAGGCCCCCGTTCGGGGGCCTCTTTGGTTCTGGGCGTGGATACCGGCGGAAAGCTCGGGGTCTAATCCGTCCAGATCGGTCTCCCTCTCTCCCCAACCCTCCAGCTCACTGGAAGGTTTGGCTGGTAGACTGGTGGCATGAAGATCGGACAGCTCGCTGAGGCCACCGGGGTCTCGACCAAGGCGATCCGGTACTACGAGGACATCGGGGTCCTCCCCCGGCCGGACCGTGCCCCCAACGGCTATCGCATCTACGACGCCAACATTGCGGATCGCATCTCCTTCATACAGGACGCGCAGTCCGCGGGACTATCGCTTCTGGAGATCCAGATGGTCCTCGACCTCCGGGATGAGGGTGAGTCGACCTGCGGGCACGTGATCACCGCCCTCGAGATGCACCTCGCGGACGTCGATCGACAAATGGCGGAGCTACAGAGAACACGGCAGCGTCTGGAGAACATCGTCGAAAGGGCCCGATCGTTGGATCCTGCCCGCTGCGACGACCCCAACCGTTGCCAGACAATCCCAACCACCAGAAGGGTGAGAGAACTGACATGAGCACTGAAACCACTCTCCAGGTCCCGGAGGTCCACTGCGACCACTGCAAGACCAGTCTCGAGGGCGCTGTCGGCGACCTCGGCGGCGTCTCGCGCGTCGAGGTGTCGGTCCCCGAGGCAACTCTCGAGGTGACTTTCGACGAGTCCACCGTGAGCCTGGACATCATCAAGCAGACCATCGAGGAGCAGGGCTACGCCGTCTTCGGCTGATCCCAAGACCGTCCTCTTCGACGTGGACGGTATGACCTGTGCCACGTGCGCTGTGAGGATCGAACGCGTCCTCGAACGTCAGGAAGGGGTCAGCAATGCGTCGGTGAATCTCGCCGGAGCGTCGGCATCCGCCCGGATCGATCCCGACGTCGATGTCGCCGGGCTCACCGCCGCGGTCGAGAAGATCGGATACGGGCTGAGCGTCCACGACCCGGACACCGAGAGCCGTGACGTCGTCGACATGTACTCAGAGGAGGAGGTCCGCCAGCGCCGTCTGTTCTGGATCGCACTGGTCTTCACCGCGCCGGCGATGATCCTGCACCTCTTCGGACCACACACCCTGTGGAACTCGATCGTTCAGGGGCTTCTGGTCACGCCCGTGGTGTTCGGGCCGGGCATGCAATACCACCGCAGGGCGCTCAGACAGGCCCGGGTCGGCTCGGCGAACATGGACACGCTGATCTCCCTGGGCTCATTGGCCGCCTACTTCTACTCCGCGGCGGTGGTGATGAGTCACGGCACCGTCTTCTTCGAGACCGCGGGGATGATCATCACACTGATCACATTGGGGAAGGTCTTCGAGGCACGGGCCAAGGGAAGGGCCTCTTCCGCGGTGCATCGTTTGCTGGAACTGGGAGCAACCGAGGCGACCATCGTGACCGAGAACGGCGAGAAGCGGGTTCGGGTCGACGAGGTCATACCCGGTGACTTGCTCGTGGTTCGACCCGGAGAGCGCATCCCGACCGATGGCATCGTCGAGTCGGGGGCGTCGACCGTCGACGAATCGATGCTCACCGGAGAACCGCTACCGGTGTCGAAAACCGTCTCCGACATGGTGATCGGGGCCACCGTGAACCAGGCCGGCCGTCTGACGGTACGGGCCACCCACGTTGGCTCAGACACCACTCTCGCCTCCATCATTCGATTGGTGGAGGAAGCGCAAGGATCGAAAGCGCCGATCCAGCGTCTGGCAGACGTCTATTCCGGCAGGTTCGTTTCCGCAGTTCTCCTGATCACGCTGGGCGTGTTCGGGTTCTGGATGTTCGCCGGCGACGATGTCGGGACCGCGGTGCGCATCGCGGTGTCGGTCTTGATCATCGCCTGCCCCTGTGCGCTCGGACTGGCCACCCCGACCGCGGTGATGGTCGGCAGCGGTCGAGGTGCCGAGCTCGGGATCCTCTTCAAACAGGCGGAAGTCTTCGAGAGAGCCCGCGAGATCAAGACGGTCGTGTTCGACAAGACCGGCACCCTCACCACCGGGGTCATGGCTCCGAAAGCCGTGATCACCGACGAGGACCGCGACCTGTTCCTTCGTCTCGTCGGCTCACTGGAGGTGGCCTCGGGCCATCCCATCGGCATTGCGATCGGCCTGGCCGCGGATGAGGAGAACGTGAGCCTCACCGAACCGGAGACGATCGAGTCGGTGCCAGGGCTGGGAGTGTTCGGGATCGTCGACGGCCACCACATGGCAGCCGGGACCGAGGCTTTGATGGCCGAGCGCGGTCTCGCCGGCGTCGACCGATGGCGACCCCATCTCCTCGCAGCCGAGGAGGAGGGCCACACCGTCTTCTATGCCGGCTGGGACGGCAACGTCAGGGGCGTGCTGGCCGTCTCCGATTCGATTCGGGAGGAGTCGCCGGCGGCGGTCGGGCGTCTCGAAGCTCTTGGCATCGACGTCGAGATGGCGACCGGTGACAACCAGGCCACGGCCGAACGGGTCGGCGAGATCGTGGGGATCGAGACGGTCTACTCGGGTGCGACACCAGACTCGAAGGCGAAGCACGTCGGCCAACTCCAGGAACGAGGCCGGGTGGTCGCCTTCTTCGGGGACGGTGTCAACGACGCACCCGCCCTGACCCAGGCAGATCTGGGCCTGGCGGTCGGATCCGGCACCGGAGTTGCAGTGGAAGCCGGAGACATCGTCATCCTCAGAGACGACCCGAGGCTGGCTCCGGTGGCGGTCGAACTGGCCACCGCCACACTCGGCACCATCAAGGGAAATCTGATCTGGGCATTCCTGTACAACACGGTCGCCATACCTGTGGCGGCGATCGGGCTGCTGAACCCGACGATCGCCGCAGCGGCGATGGCCCTCTCCTCGGTTTCGGTCGTGCTCAATGCACTCCGGCTTCGCCGGTTCAAGCCATTCTTCGAGGACAGCCGCGTACGTCAGTCAGCGGTGTAGTTTGGACCTATGAGCTCTCTGCAGTGGCTTGACCGGCCCGTGTTGAGAGATCCGGTCGCGCTCATCGCCTTCGAGGGTTGGGGCGACGCTGGTGACTCGGCGAGCATGGCTGCCGGGCGGTTTCTCGAGATCTCCGAATCGGAGCTGATCGCCGCATTCGACCCCGACGAGCACTACGACTTCCAGGTCCGTCGTCCGATGGTCCTACTCAACGATGGCGGCACGCGGCGCATCGACTGGCCGGAGAACGAGCTTCGCGTGGTCCGCGGCACCGAACGGGACCTCGTCGTGATGCTCGGCGAGGAGCCCAACTACAAATGGAAGGCGTTCACGAACGAGCTCGTGGACGCCATGCTCACTCTGGGGGTGAAGCGGGCGGTCACGCTGGGTGCATTCATCGGTCAGGTTGCCCACACACTTCCCGTGCCGCTGGTCGGGTCGGCAACCAAACCCGACGCCCTGTCTCTGCACGGCCTCCTGCCTTCGGGGTATCAGGGTCCGACTGGCATCCTCGGGGTGCTCAACCATGCATTGGGGAGCGCCGGGATCGACGTGATCTCGGTTTGGGCGGCAGTCCCTCACTACCTTTCCAACCAGGACTATCCGCCGGCGGTGGAGGCTCTGGCAATCAAAGCATCGGAGTTGTTGGAGGTGTCCCTCGATATCGGTGACCTGGCGACCCGGTCCCGGATGTTCCGGGACACCGTGGATCAGGCGATCCAGGACAACTCGGAGCTCCAGGAGTACGTGGAGCAATTGGAGCACGAGGCTGCGGAGGACGCCGACGACGGCGAACTCCTGCTCGAGGAGATCGAGGACTTCCTCAAGGACCAATAGAGAACCGGCCCCGTAGGGCCGGCATCTCATTACTTCTTGCGTTTGTGTCGGTTGGCTTTGAGCCGCTTCCGATATTTGTGCTTGGACATCTTCTTGCGGCGCTTCTTTATGAGCGAACCCATCGAACAAACCTCTCTGGAAAGGGGAAAGACTGCTCAATGGTCGCGTACTCCAGGCTGCTAGGTCAAACCAGGCGCCTACAGACCGCAGTCGACGGGCTCGACATATGTCAGGTCGAACGAGACGTTCACGGTGCCCGAGTCCGACATCATGGGTAAGGATCCGCTGATCCTGCCGCTCTACACCACGACGGGCGCCTCGACAGCGGGGTTCTCGTGAGGCTCGCCGTAGAAGAGTGCGATGTACAGGCCACCCTCGCCATCGATACCGGTTGCCGTCCGGCGCCAGCAGGTACTGCCCCTCCGGTCCGAAGGTGCTGTTCGAAGCCGACCTCGATGAGGAACGCGTTCAGGCCGCCGTCCAATGCGGCAACCAGATCGAGATCGACGGGATGGGGATCGAACATCTCATCGATCATGCAGTTGCCTACCCACTGAGCTTCGATCGTCTCGCCGTCGATGGTCACGGTTCCGGTCCCGCCCGGTGGCAGACCCTGAGCGGATCCCTGGTCTGACGACCCCTTCCTCGGTGCCGCCGGAATCTGCCTGTGTGTCCGGCGCTGCGGTCTGTTCGGTCTCACTGCCGGCAGCCGTCGTGGTGCCGGCGGCCTCCTCCCCGATGTCATCACCGCATGCGGCCACAACGAGCGTCAGCCCGCACAGAAAATAGAACCCTCAGCATTTCGAACCCCCAAACACAGCCGGTTCGAAACCAAGGCCGCGTTGGCTGAGTGTTGATACTCAAAAGGCCCGGACCGCCTACTCAATCGCCCTCAGATGAGCCCGGTTGCCTCCACTGGCGTGTCGATCACCTCAGCCCCCCATTCACCGAGGGCGCGAGCCACGGAGGCTGCGGTGTCGTGGGTGGCGAACGCAATCACGGATGGTCCGGCGCCGGACCGGGCGGCATGCAGGGCGCCGGCGCCACGCGCCACGTCCATCAACTCGCGGACTTCGGGGCTGAGTCGGTCCCGGTGGGCCTCGTGCACCTCATCCCCGTGCGCTGCGGCCAACATCTGGGGATCGCCTGTGGTGAGACCGGCGGTCAGGGCCGCCATTCGGGCCAGGCTCCGGATCATCACATCGCGGTCATACGAGGCGGGGAGAACCGCACGGGCCTCCGCAGTGGGAAGACGGGTCTCGGGGACCGCCACGATGGGGTGCAGCGAAGGATGGATGGGAAGTCGCAGCGGCATCCCCTCGGCGGGGATGAGGATCAGCCCCCCGTAGACCGCTGCCGCCGCCTGGTCGGCATGACCCTCCATCTCGGCTGCGATGCGAAAGACCCGGTCGGGTGACGCCTCCTCGCCCACTGCACGCAGCGCCGCAGCGGCACCGGCCACGGACGCCGCCGCCGACGACCCGATGCCGCGGCCCATCGGCACGTGGTTGTCGACCTGAAGGGCGAGTGGACGGTCACCCACAGCACGTTGGGCGGCTGCCACGACGCCGTCGACCTCCCCGATGGAGACCCGATGGGTCCCGTTGTGGTCGACCGACCACACGTCGGCCGTTCGGGCGGTGACGATGCACCGGGGGCTGAGCGCGAGCGCTATGCAATCGAACGCTGGACCGAGATTGGCTGTCGTGGCCGGAGCGGAAGCAGTGGCGGCTTGGTTCACGTTCGAAGCCTATTCAGGGTTAGCGTGCCATTCGTGGGCGACCTGTTCGACATCGAGAATCTGCTCCCCGAGATGATCCTGGCACTCGGCCTGGCACTCCTCGTGGGTAACGGTCTCGCCTGGTGGAAGCACCGGAAAGGCGAAGCCCCCAAAGACGTCCCGAACGCGACGTATCGCTCGGGGCGTGTCGGGTTTCTGATGGTCGTCGGCCTGCTGCTCGCAGTCTGGGGCGCGGTCACACTCTTGACTTGATCAGAGCAGAGATCACCCTCGGGCGAGACTGAGGTAGGAGTCCTCGGGGGCGACGGAGATCTCCTCGTGGATCGACACCGCTACTGCGATCAGGGGCACTGCGAGGAAAGCACCGGCCAGACCGAAGGCGAGACCGCCGGCGGTCACCGCAAGCAGAACCACCAGCGGATGCAGCCGGAGTCGGGAGCCGAAGACGAGAGGCATGATGACGTCGCCCTCGAACTGTTGAACGACGATCACCACTCCGAGGATTATCAGAGCCTGGACCGGTCCTACGTTCACGAATGTCACCGCCACGGCGAGCAAGCCGGAGACGAATGCGCCGATCAATGGGATGAACGCCCCGAAGAAGACGAGGAGCGCCAACGGGAAGACGAGGGGTGCCCCGACGATCCAAAGAGCTATGCCGATCAGGGTTGCATCGAACACTCCGACGAGGGCGACCCCTCCCATGTACTGGGCCAGAGAGTCACGGGCGACCCGGGCGCTGACCGAAATCTTGTGCGCGGCATCGTCCGTGCTCCGATCCAGGGTCTTCTGGAGCAACGACCGACCGTCTTTGAGAAGGAAGAAGGTGATGATCACGACGAGAAACGCCCCGGTTACGAACTCGAGCACGACCGCGGCGCCGCCCAGGAGGTTCTCACCGCCGAACGACTGCAACCAGTCCCCTATTCGTTGGGTGTACTCGTCGATCTCGGCTTGGGTCAGTCCCAGGGGGCCTTCGATCAACCAGTCGTGGAACGTCTCCCAGGTCTCGGTGACGTCCCGACTCAGTGTCTCCACGCTCGCGCCGATCTGGGGGATGATGAAAACGATCAGACCGGCCAGGACCAGCGATGACATCAGGAGGGTGGCGATCGCAGCCAAAGCCGGTTTCCAGCCCTTGGTCACGAGCCATTGGGTCGGTCGCCACAGGATCGCGGCGAGGAACATCGCGAACACGACCGCGAACACCACCACGCTGACCGTCTTCAGTATGCGGAAGGCGAAGAAGACGACAACGCCGATGGCGACCAGCCGCCAGGCGAGGTCACCCCATCGCACCACGAAGGCGCGGAATGCGCCGTTGAGCATGCTGTCGACTCCTTCCGGACCAGGCTTTCCGTTTTACCCGATGGTAAGGGGCGGATAACCGACCGCCTGGCTCATCGGGGATGGAGTGTTCACCGGACCGACGACTAGCCTGGGGCACCCCGCGGGTGTAGTTCAATGGTAGAACACGAGCTTCCCAAGCTCGGGGCGAGGGTTCGATTCCCTTCACCCGCTCCATAAGTCCCGCCGAGCGTGCAGGGATGTGCAGAGGCACCCTGCTGGCACAGTCGCTCCAGGTGTTCGCCGAGCGTGAAGGGATGTGCCGCAGAGGCGCCTCCTGGCACAGTCGTCACGCCAGACCTCCCCGCCTACCATGCCGCCTCGATGATCTTCTCCGACCGCTCGATCAAGGAAGCCCTGGCTGCGGGGACCATCCAGATCGATCCTTACGAGCCCTCATTCGTCCAGCCCTCATCGGTGGACCTTCGGGTCGGCGACGGATTCCGGGTCTTCGTCAACCACAAGTACTCCGAGATCGATCCGCGCTCCCCCCAAGAGGACCTGACCCAGTTGGTCGAGGTGGGCGAGGACCCTTTCATGCTGCATCCGGGCGAGTTCGTGCTCGGGTCGACCCTGGAACGGGTCAAGCTCGGTGAGGATGTGGTGGCCCGCCTGGAAGGGAAGTCGTCTCTGGGACGGCTGGGGCTGTTGATCCACTCGACTGCTGGGTTCATCGACCCCGGGTTCGAAGGTCACATCACCCTCGAGTTGTCCAACGTCGCCACCCTTCCGATCGCCATCTATCCGGGTATGAAGATCGGCCAGATCAGCTTCTATCAGATGACGACCGCCGCCGAGTACCCCTACGGATCGCCCGAGCTCGGATCGAAGTACCAGGGTCAGTCGGGACCGACCGCCAGTCGCTCCCACCGTGACTTCGACGATTGACCACGGCACTAGCGCGAGTGCGTATATTCGGATTGGTCCCGGTTGAGCCGTACACGACAGCGGTCGTGTTTGCGAGACTTGGATTGTTGGTCCAACTGCCCAACTGAGTCCCCACTCTGAAGCTTTCACAGGCTTCACAGGGCATGTGACGAACCCCTCCGCGGCAGCCTCAGGCTGCCGCACGTATTCACAGCCAGCCTCAGGCTGTCGCACGTATTCTGTGGTCAGCCTTCCAGCTGGACGCACTCGTTTGGTCAGCCTCTCAGGGCTCGAGCTTCGATCCCGTCGATGACGAGATCGACCGCAGCATCGAAGCTGGCATCGACATCGACCGGCATCCCGAAGCCATCCGCTGCTTCGAGGACGATGAAGCCGTGGAGCATCGAACGGAAGGCGCGGATCAGGTGCACTGCTGACCCCTCGTCGACACCCATCTCGACGAGGACCCTGGCCAACTCCCATACCGGTTCCGCCATCGCCGAATACAGCTCAGGATCATCCTCCTCCCGCGGAGCAGGCGTGAAGGTCTGGTACAGACCGGGGTGTCGGGAGGCGAACTCCCGGTTGGCCCGTGCCGCGTCACGGAGCGCTCCACGGCCCGACTTCCCCTGCATCGCGGTCGCTATCGACCCGGTCAGGAGAGCGGCGCCACGCAGTGCCAGTTCGCGACGCAGTCCGTCGACACCGTCGACGTGGCTGTACAGGGAAGGTGTTCTGACCCCAAGCCGGCGAGCGACTGCACCGAGAGAGGTTGCCTCGAGCCCCTCCGAGTCGGCGATGACAGCAGCGACGTCGACCACGTCGTTTCGGGAAAGGCCCGCCTTCCGAGCCATCAGCTGGACTGCAACGACTCGACCCGCTCTTTGAGTGCATGGTTCATCGCCTCGAACCCGGCTCGTGTCCTCGTCTCGAGTGCCTTGCGCATAAGGGGAACGAGGATGCCGGTGAACTGCTCCGAGTGGACGAGTCGTGTTCCCGATCCGGCGCTCTCGAGCTCGAACCGGTGCCGACCGTCGAACAGACCACGGAACAGGAGGTTTCCCAGCCACTCGAATCGATTCGGCGCCGTGGCCTCGGTGACCGTGGGTCTGAATGTCATCGTTGATCCCCCGGGCGGCTGCATACGGACCTGGAGCTTCGATCCCAAGGTTGGGTCGCCCGAGACCTCGATCATGAACGGATTCCAACTGGCGAACGCCTCGAAGTCGGTCAATTGGCTCCACACAGTCTCTGGGGTCGCCGCGATCGCGACCTCGGTAGTGATCTGGAACGGTTCTTTGTCTGACATCGGTCACCTCTCTGTCTAATGGTATTAGGCAGTCTACCTAATACCGTTAGACAAGTCAAGAGGGGTCAGGTCACATCTCTTCCGAGGTTGGCGAATCGGGTGAACTCGGGCTGGAAGGTCATCTCCACCGGGCCGGTCGAACCGGCACGGTGCTTGGCGATGATGATCTCCGCGATCCCCTTCTTGTCCTGATCCTCCGGGTGGTAGTACTCGTGTCGATAGACGAACATCACCACGTCGGAGTCCTGCTCGATCGAACCAGACTCTCGGAGGTCGGAGAGTCTCGGGCGTTTGTCCTCCCTCGATTCGAGAGACCGGTTCAGCTGCGAACAGGCAATGATCGGCACTTCGAGCTCCCTGGCCAGGTTCTTCAGGTTCCGCGAGATCTGAGCGATCTCCTGCTGGCGGTTCTCCGGGCCGTGGGCCTCCATGAGCTGGAGGTAGTCGACCACGATCAGGCTCAGACCCTTCTTCCTCTTGAGCCGCCGGCATTTGGCCCTGATGTCGGTGACTGTCACCACCGGTGAGTCGTCGATGTAGATCGGTGCCTTGTACATGCGACCCGCAGCGTCGACCACCCTCTGCCAGAGCGGCCCGAGCTGGCCAGAACGCAGCTTCATCGAGTCGACCTTGCCCACCGAGGAGAGGATTCGTTGGACGATCTCCTCCTTCGACATCTCGAGAGAGAAGATCGCCACGGGCTCCCCGGATGCGGCGGCGTTGGTGGCGATGTTGAGGGCGAGGGAGCTCTTTCCCATCGCCGGTCTGCCCGCGATCACCACGAGGTTGGCCGGCTGGAGACCGGCGAGTTTCTTGTCGAGGTCGACGAAGCCTGTCGCCAGACCCGTGATCTCACTCCCCAGCTGCTCGAGCAACTCGATGTGCTCCAGGACGTCTTGGAACATCGGGCCGACCTCGAGGAGGGTCTGGGATGAGCGTTTCTCGGCGACCCCGAGGACGGCTTGCTCGGCCCGGTCCAGGACGCTGGCGATCTCCTCGTCGATGCTGAAAGCGAACTCGGTGACGGAGGCGCCGGCCCGAATCAGCTCCCGGCGTTTGGCGTGCTCCTCGACGATCCCGGCGTAGTAGACGACGTTGCTCGTCGAGGGGACGATGTCGACGAGTCTGGTGAGGTACTGGACCCCACCGACCTTGTCCAGCTCCCCCTTGCGACGCAGGCTCTCGGAGACGGTGACGGCGTCGATCGCCTGGCTGGTGTCGAACAACTCACGCATCGACTCGAAGATGGCCTGATGCGCCGGCACGTAGAAGTCCTCGGGGTGGATCCGATCCATGACCTCGTTGACTGCGTCCTCGGAGAGGAGCAACGCCCCGATGACCGACTCCTCAGCTTCACGGGAGTGAGGAGGCTGCTTGTAGCCGGGTCGCATCTGGGTCGGTTCGCCAACAGTGGTCATGTATGTCCTCTTCCTCCATTCACGCACGCGCCACCGACAGATTCTTGGGGTCTGCGCGAAAGACCCCGCTGGGGCGGGGAAGCCGTGCCGCCAGCAGCGGGGGAAGTGCGTAGGGAACTTAGGCGGTGCCCGAGCGCATCACCAAGGTGGGATGGTCATTGAATTTCCCGACTTGCTGATTGTTTTTCGCGCTGGAAGAGATTGGGCCGAGATCGGGAAAAGCGACGTTGAGTCGCGAAACCAATCGTTATACCCCGAGTGCGATGATCGCACAGCAGATGGCGATCACGAGCGACACCGGACCCCACCAACGCTCGACTTTGGATTTCGAAGCGAAGTTGGCCAGGGCACCCAAGAGGAAGAGACCGGCGAAGATCCATAGCCACAGTGGGTTCAGGTCCATCCCGATGTCGATCACCCCGGCGCTGTCGAGGAGAAAGAGGGCGAGAACCGGGTAGAAGAACACGGCGACCAATCCACTGGCGATGCGAAGACGTGTGGGGAGGACGCCGGGATGATTTCCCCCCCAGGCCGCTGCGCCGGCCGGAACACCGAACGCCAGGGCGAGTTGGAAGACGGTGACTACTGCGATCAGGCCGACTGCGATCCAAGCTGCGATCTCCATGTGACGCACGCTAGACGCGAAAGGGCCATCCAGACCGGGTGGCCCTTCACCAACGTGAGCGGATTCGACCCATATATGGGCTGTAGAACCCGGGGTTCGCAGTTATGCCGGGATGACGTCCAGTGTGAGTGGGAACTCCACCTCGGGGTGGACCTTGATCTGGATCTCGTGGAGGCCGATCGCCTTGATCGGGTTGCCGATCTCGACCTGGTTTCGCTCCAACTCGATCCCGGTGAATCGCCTGATGCCTTCGATCACATCACCGGCACCAACCGACCCGTAGAGCTGGCCTTCGTCGCCCGCCTGGGCGGCGAGGACGACCCGGGAGCCCACGAGTTGGGTGGCGATGTTCTCGGCTGATTCCTTGGCCCTGCGATCGGCTTCGACTCGAGCCTCGCGGATGGCCTCGGCCTGGGCGAGAGCGCCTTCGTTCGCCTTGATCGCCTTCTTCCTCGGAAGCAGGAAATTGCGGGCGTAGCCATCGGCCACGTCCACGACATCGCCCCGCTTCCCGAGGGGGTCCACGTCGGCGGTGAGGATCAGCTTCATCGCCCACCTACGTACGGGAGAAGGGCCATCTCTCGGGCGTTCTTGACTGCCACTGCCACCTTGCGCTGACATTGCGGGCAGAGCCCGGTCACGCGACGGCCACGGATCTTGCCCCGGTCGGACACGTACTTGCGGAGAAAGGCGGTGTCCTTCCAGTCGACCTCACCCTCGGGGCAGATCGAACAGGGACGTGGCTTGCCACGTCGAAAGTCCTGACGACGTCCCCGCGGTGCTGTCTTCGGGTTTCTTCTGTTCTTACGAGCCATTCGAATCTCCTAGAAGGGCGCCTCGTCGGGCCCGTAATCGTCACGGGCGGTCGGTGCGCTGGCACCTCCGCCGGACTGGCCGCCACCGCCACCACCCCAGCTGTCCTCGCGCTGGGTGCGGTTTACCGTGGCCGTGGCCCAGCGAAGGGACGGGCCGATCTCGTCGACCTGGACCTCCACTACCGATCGCTTCTCACCCGACTCGGTCTCCCAGCTGCGCTGTTCGAGACGGCCGGTGACGATGACCCGAGTACCTTTCTGCAGGGACTCGGCGGCCTGTTCGGCCTGCTCCCGCCAGAGGGTCCCGTTGAAGAAGCTGGTCTGCTCCTGCCACTCGCCGTCGCGTTGAAAGCGCCGACTGACCGCCAGGCGGATCTTGGCCATGGCCACACCGGAAGGCGTGAAACGCAGTTCCGGGTCGTCGACCAGGTTTCCAATGAGGGTTACGTTGTTTGACATCGAGTTCTCCTCTGATTCGTCCCGCTACCGACTATGCCGGTTGGCGGAGACAGAATCAATCAGTCGCCCAGGCGGACGATCTTGTGGCGGACTACCTCGTCGGCGAGCGAGAGCATGCGATCGACCCCGGCGACGGCGTCGGCGCCGGCCTTGAAGGAGACGACGGTGTAATAACCCTCGCTCAGGTGGTCGATCTCGTATGCGAAACGACGCTTGCCCCAGAGGTCTCTCTTGGTGACTTCAGCCTCGTTGCTCGAGAGAAAGGTCTCGAGCTCGCCGATCTTGGCCTCGACGTCATTCTCGGCCAGGTCAGGCCGATGAATCGTCATCAGTTCATAGTCGCGCATTGCACCTCCTGTGGACATCCATACGGAAGGCCCCACCAACTCGGTGGAGCAGGGGCCGGCGGCGCGTGTCGCCGGATAGGGGTCGAATGGTAACTGCGCTCAGCCGTTTTCCACATTCGAGAGTGTCCGCCTGAGCTCCGCTCAGGCAAGAGTTTCCTACGGAGTCTCCAAGACCGAGCCGATCTCGAAGTCGAAGACACCGGCCTCGGTCTCCAGGGCCCATCTGATCGGCCCGGGCGATGGGTAGCTGACGCAAGCACCGTCGAGGCACTCCTCCATGAGGGTCGACCCGATGAGAACTCCGTCGGCGTCGAACCACCACATGTCGAGATCGAAGCCGACGGTACGCATGTGAAAGCTGGTCTCACGAGCGTCGGGGAACTCGAAGAGCATGCCACCGAGACCCCCAGGCAGCCCATCGAGACCCTGCAGACCCTGCGCACGCTGCTCGGAGGTGGCCGCCTCGGCCACGGTCAACCTCTCGTCGGCGATCGAGATCTCGATGTTGTCGAATCCCTCGACCGTCGGAGCGGCGCAAGCCGTGAGGACGGCAAGCAGAACGAAGAGACGTCTCAGGAGTCTTTGAGCAGCTCGCTCGCCACCTCGTCCGTGACGTGGTAGCTCTCGTCGTCTCCGGGGAAATCGCCCTTCTGAACGTCGGCTTTGTATCGCTCGAGGGCGGCAACGGCCTCGTCGGCCAGGCTGGCGTAGGGACGCACGAACTTGGGGTACTTTCCCGAGCCCAGTCCGAGGACATCGTGGAAGACCAGGACCTGGCCGTCGGTCTGCGGCCCGGCTCCGATCCCGATCGTGGGGGCGTCGACCTCCTTGGTGATCAACTCGCCCAGGATGTCGGGCACGCCCTCGATGACGATTGCGAAGCATCCGGCGTCGGAGAGCGCCTTGGCGTCCTCGATCAGCTCGCGGGCGGCATCGACGACCTTGCCCTGAACCTTGAAGCCGCCCATGGCGTGCACCGACTGCGGGGTCAACCCGACGTGACCCATCACCGGGATCTCGGCGTCGAGGAGAGCCTCGACCACCGGGAGCCGCTTACGTCCCCCCTCCAACTTCACGGCCTCTGCGCCACCTTCGCGGACCAGACGACCGGCGTTGCGGACCGACTCCTCAGGTGAGATGTGGAAACTGAGCCACGGCATGTCGACCACGACCAACGCCTGGGGCTTGGCCCGGTTCACCGCACGGGTGTGAACGATCATCTCGTCGATCCCGATCTCGAGGGTGGTGTCCATCCCGTGGACGACGTTGGCGACGGAGTCGCCGACGAGGATGATGTCCATCCCGGCCCGATCGGCTATCACGGCGCCCGGGTAGTCATAGGCGGTGACCACGGCGATCTTTGGACCGCCTTTGCGGTCCCTGATCGCCGGGACTGTCACTTTCGCCATGTCGCGTCTCAGGTTACCCGAGCCCGGAAACCACCAACACGCTGGGGAACCGGACGCCGCCGCCAGAGCATCCAACGGGAATGCCCCTCCCCATGACTTCCATTCAGTACGTCCAGATGCGTCTGTCAGACGCCGTGCAGACCTCCGCCGAGCGCACCGACGTCGAGCAGCGCGATCTGCTGGCGAGACTTCTCGCCGTGGCCTACGCCGCGGCACAGAAGAGCCCTGTGACGGTCTAGAGCTCGGAGCGGATCGCCGCGGCCTGGAGCCTCAGGTCACGATGGTCGGCGACCGCGAGACGGGCGGCGCGGATGAGGCCTCGCAGTGTTCCCTGGCTCACCGTGAGCACGTCGTCGATCACCTCCTCAGGAGGGGTCACGTCGCCATAGACGTCGTGCCATGCGAGCTCGAGCAGTTCGAGGAGGTCGAGCGCCCTGTCGGTGCGATCGGCGAAGAGCACCGCGACCTTGGTTCGGCGGCTCGCTCGCCGCTCCGCTCTCCCTATCGCCATCGTCAGACCAGGCTCCGGACCCACTCGATATCCGCCGCCTGTTCCGCGGCCCCTCCAGGTGTCTCGACGACTACGGGGGCACCCGCGGTGACGATCGCACGGGCCAGCTCCTCTTTGGGGATCTCGCCGGCGCCGAGATTCTGGTGACGGTCGCGTCTCGAGTCGAATTCGTCTTTCGAATCGTTGGCGTGAACGAGGTCGATGCGGCCGGTGGCATCCAGCACCCTTTCCACCAGCTCGTCGAACGGTTCACCGCCAGCCCACGAGTGGCAGGTGTCGAGGACGAAACCCACCCCGAACTCGCCAATCTCCTCCCAGAGGCGTTTGATCCACTCCACCCGCCTGGCGACGGCTTTGTCCCCTCCTGCTGTGTTCTCGATCAGGACCTGACGGTCGGTGTCGAGCGTCTCCAGCGCCTTGCGCCATCGGATGAGGCCATCCTCCTGAGGCCCGTCACCGGTGACGTGCCCGCCGTGGACCACCACGGCTTCGGCATCGATCTCGGATGCGGCGTCACAGGTGTCCTGGAGGATCTTCCGGCTCGGGATCCTCACCCGGTTGTTGTCGGCGCAGACGTTGATCAGGTACGGGGCGTGGACGACGATCGGGATGGTGGCCATGCGCAGTTCCTCGGCGTCGCGACGGGGCGCCGGCTTCTTCCACGATTGGGGGTTGGAGAGAAAGATCTGAACGAGGTCGGCATCACGCTCCTCTGCCTCGAGCAGAGGCTGCTCCGAAGGGGTGTGCGCCCCGACCTGGATCACTCCTCCTCCTCGCCGCCCTGCCATACGCTGGCCCCGGACTCGGGCAAGGTGCCCCCGCCCTGCCAAAGACTCGCGGTCGTTTCCCGCCTCGTTCGCCTGACTGCGGCGACGGCATAGTCGGCCACCTTCTCGGCGACATCCTGGGGATCCTCGGACCAGTCCTCGGCCAGGACACCTATCTCCCGGTCATCGACCCAGCGCGCCCCCCACGGGTTGTCGGGGAGACCCTCCCGTCCGAAGACACCCACCACGAACAGAGGGATGACGTCACCCTCGTCCTCGATGTCGGCACCACCCACGTCTTTGATGTTCTCCCAGGGGATCACCGAAGGCTTGCGGAACGGACCGTTGATGTTGAGCGCCAGACCGGTGTCGGTGCACTCGATGACCTTGGCCGGCATGAACAGCTCCTTGAGACCCCAGAGGACCAAGAACGCGGAGAAGAGGAACATGGCCCATGCGAAGATCACGTCTCGCGGCTCGTAGATCTGGACGTCCTCGGGGCGGAAGACGATGTCGGTCAACCAACGGGTTATCCGCCTCTCGGTCAGCACGTCGAGCGAGATGACGAGGAGTGGGATCCCGGCGATCGCCAACAGCCACATCCTCAGAGCAGAGCGGCGCACCACCACCGTCACTCGTTCACCCCGAAGTCGGATGGGGTGACCAGAGCGACGTGGGGAATCCCCAGCCGCTCGAAGTTGGCGGCGGCCCGTCCCCCCGAGCGATCGACCAGTGCGACCGCTTGGACGATCTCGAAACCCTCGGCGAGCAGGTACTCGGCTGCTTCGACCGCCGCTCCGCCCGTGGTGGTGGTGTCCTCGAGCACCACGACAGGAAACGTCTTGTCGACCGGGCCAACCAGGCGGCCGCCGATGCCGTGGTCCTTGGCCTCCTTTCGGATCGAGAAGGCCTTCAGATCGCGTCCCACCACGGAGGCGGCCATGGCGGTGGCGATGGCGATGGGATCGGCACCCATCGTCATACCTCCCACCGCTCGGGCGCGGGGATCGAGGACTTCGAGCACCGCCGCCCCCACGAGCATGGCGCCCGGGCCATCGAAGGTCGTCTGCCGGGCGTCGAGATACCAATCGGACACGGCACCGCTTCGGAGCGTGAACGGTCCATCGGTGCGAAGAGCGTTTTCCTTCAGATGGCTTATGAGCGCTTGGCGGGCCACGGCTCCATCGTATTGGGTGAGCGTGACGAATCGGCAACGTAAGGTGATGCCATGGACCTGTTCCTAGTCAGACATGGCCAGCCCGACTTCGCACCCGATCGTCTGGTTGACAGCGACCCTCACCTGACCGAGCTCGGTGGCGAGCAGGCGACCCGGGTGGGTCATCGCTTCTCACAGGTCGACGGTGTCGACGAGCTTTGGGTTTCGCCGATGAACCGTGCCGCCGAGACGGCCGGTCCGGTGGCCGGTGGCCTCCACATAGTCGGAGAGACTTGTGAGTGGCTCAAAGAGATCCAGAACCCGCCGCAATGGCACGGCGAGCCGGTCGAGCAGATCGAGAAGGCATTCGAGGAAGCGAACTTCCGGGAGATCGACGCCATGTGGGACGGTGTGCCGGGCGGGGAGTCTTTCCGCGATTTCCATCAACGGGTCGTTGGAGGGCTGATCGGCACGCTGGACAGCCACGGCGTGCATCCCCTCGACCCGGAGGATCGTCGTCTCTGGAACGTCGACGAGCCGAACAAGCGAGTCGTGATCGTCGCCCATGCCGGGACCAACGCCGTGATCCTCGGCCATCTCCTCGGACTCGATCCGGTGCCCTGGGAGTGGGACCGCTTCCGTCAACCCCACACCGGAGTCTCCCGTCTCACCACCTTTCGGGTGAGCACAGGGTGGGCTTTCTCCCTCCGCCAGCTGGGTGATGTGACTCACCTCCATCCGGGGATGGTCACGGCGTAGGAGGACCAGGGATCATCGGGGCGACTTCCGGTTCTGTGGGGATTTCTGTCCGGTTTCGGGGCAAAAACCCTCACAGAATGCGGGGTCCTCACGTGCGGGGGGTTCGAGGGGGTCGTCCCCCCTCAGTCGTCACTGCCCGAAGCGGCGACTTCGTCCCGCGTAGTCACGAAGAGCGCGGAGAAAGTCAACGCGGCGGAATGCCGGCCAGTTGACGTCGACGAAGACGAACTCCGAGTAGGCCGACTGCCACAGGAGAAATCCGGAGAGTCGCGACTCACCGGAGGTGCGGATTATCAGGTCGGCGTCGGGCAGGTCGGCCGAGTACATGTGGGCGGCGAGGGCATTGGCGTCGATGTGGTCGGCGATCTCTTCGGCGGGCACACCCTCATCGGCGAGGCGGGCAACGAGGTCCTTGGCAGCATCGACGATCTCCTGCCGGCCCCCGTATCCCATGGCGATGTTGAGTCGCCGGGACCCGAGTGGGTGCTGTTCCTCGGCGTTCTTCGCCGCCTCGACGAGACGGGTCGGGAGGAGGTCGAGGCTGCCGATGAACTTCAACGCCATGTCGTACTGCTCGCACTCGGCCGGGAGACGCCCGAAGAGGTCGATGAGGACGTCGAAATAGGGGTCCAGCTCCTCGGCGGGTCGGGAGAGATTCTCCGGTGACAGGACCCAGGCGGTGACGGCTGGGATCTTCAGGTCATTTGCCCAACCGAGGAAGTCCTCGAAGCGGCTCATACCCTCCTGATAGGAGACGCTGTAGGAGGGAAGCCCCTCGGCGCGGGCATGGCGGCGATGTCCGTCGAGGACTACTCCGATGTGCCGGGGCAGGCGTGCTGGGTCGAGCTCCGACGCCAGGTTGCGCTCATAGATGCGATAGAGAAGACCGAGGGCCATATCCGAAGTCATATCGTACCGCTACCCCACCGCCAGCCCGAGTCCCCGAGGGTTGGATACCGACCGGTGCGGCTTATCCTGTCGGTGCATGGAGCGTGTCACTCTCGGACGCATGCAGAACCCGATACGTGGGTTCCTTCATGGCACGGCCGCGGTTGCCGCCCTCGTCGGCACTCTCTATCTCGTCTTCCTGACCTGGGGAAACACCGCCCTTCTCATCGGCTCGGTTGTTTTCGGGATCGCTCTCCTGACCATGTACACCATCTCGTCCCTCTATCACTCGATCCCATGGGGAGAGTCGTGGAAGCGGCGCCTCCAGCGTGTCGACCATTCCATGATCTACCTCGTCGTGGCCGGCACCTTCACCCCGATCGCCATCGCCGGCCTCGATGGCGCCGCCCGCTGGTTGTGTCTAGGTCTGGTGTGGACGATCGCGATCGTGGGGATCGCCCTGAAATTCGCCCTACCCGGCGTGTCGACCGGCCTGTCCGTGACCCTGCAACTCGTCATGGGGTGGACGGTCATCGTCTGGCTGCCCATGATCTGGACGTCCCTGGGCGGTGGGGCAATCCTCTTGATCGCGATCGGAGGGCTCTTCTACACGGTTGGCACGGTCTTCTTCATGACCAAGCGGCCGAGGCTGTTCCCACGGACCTTCTCCTACCACGAGCTGTTCCACGTATTCGTGGTGCTGGCGAGCGTGTTCCACTTCCTCGCCGTGGCCCTGTACGCGGTGCCCGCTGCGGTCTGAACGGCTACTTGGAAGGTAGAACTGAGGTCTCGGCGCAGAGTGCCTCGACCTCGTCGATCTCGACCGGGACGCCCGAGGTCATGTTCTCGTTGCCATCGGCAGTGATCAGGACGTCGTCTTCGATCCGGATTCCGATCCCGATGAAGTCGGCCGGGACCTTGTGCTTGATCTTCTCGGCGTTCTCCCGCTCCTCGGCCTCCAGAGCGGCGGCGGCGGCACGACCCAACCGGATCCGTCGCTCGTTCCATGCTTCGGTGTCGTATTCGAGAAGTGTCAACTCGATCTCGTCCTTCTCCGGCCCGACGTAGATCCCGGGCTCGACGGTGAAGGACATCCCCGGCTCGAGGGGGCGGCTCACTCCGTCGATTCGGTAGGCGCCGCGGTCATGCACGTCGAGACCGAGCCAGTGACTGGTGCCGTGCATGAAGAACTCCGTGTGGTGGTTCATCGCCAGGGCCTCCTCGACCGATCGGGGAAGGAGACCGAGATCGACCATCCCCTCGGCGAGAATCCGGGAGCTTGTGTCGTGGATCGTCTTCAGGGATGAGCCCGGTGTGGACAGCTCGAGCCCGCTCTGCTGGGCAGCGAGAACGATCTCGTACAGGGCCAGCTGTGGCCCGGAGAACTTGCCGTTGGCCGGGAAGGTTCGGGTGATGTCTGACGAGTAGCCGTCGACTTCGGCGGCGGCGTCGATGAGGATCAGGTCGCCATCAGCCACCTGGCTGTCGTTCTCGATGTAGTGCAGGACACACGCGTTTGCCCCGGCGGCGACGATCGAGTCGTAACCGTTCCGCCGTGACCCGTCCAGCCGCCAGAAGTACTCGAGGGCGGCCTGCACCTGGTACTCGTACATACCGGGCTGGGCGAAGCGCATCGCCTCTTTGTGCCCCTCAGCAGTCAGCTGACAGGCGCGACGAAGACTGTCGGCCTCCTCTGCGCTCTTGAACAGCATCATCTCGCCCAAGGGGACGGAAACGTCGCGCACCGCCGATGGGACCGCTCCCCCCATCCGCTCGCGGTGGGCCCGGGCCGCCTTCACGATGCCTGCGATCCGGTCGTCGAAGGCCCCGTTCCCGGTCGTGTACCAGAGCACCTCACGACCATGCATCATCCGCTCCAGGACCGCGTCGAGCTCAGAGAGCTCGTAGGCGGCGTCGGCGCCGTAGGTCTCCTTGGCGCCCTCGGTACCGGCACGGATCCCGGTCCACACCTCCTGTGCCGGGTCCTTGGGGCGGACGAAGAGGGTGAAATCACCGTCAGGATGCCCGGGTGCGATGACGGCGACCGATTCCGGCTCATCGAAACCGGTGAGATACCAGAAGGTGCTGTCCTGACGGAAGGGGTGGGGAACGTCGTAGTTCCGTATGACCTCGTGTGCGGCGGGAATCACCGCAAGGCCATCCGGTCCGACGACCTCGGCGAGTCGAGCGCGGGCCTCGGCGTAGCGGTTGGACATGGCGAGCATCGTATCCGGCCGGCGCCGCTGCGTTTCAGCCGGCGACCTGGAGATCGACGACCAACGGGAAGTGGTCCGACCCCAGGGCCGGCCCGAGCTGTCGCGAGGTGACTTCGAGTGCGGGTGAGTGCACGAGGTGATCGATGGGGACTCTGAAGAGGAGGTTGGAGGTGGACGGGAACGTGGGTTGCAGCCCGAATCCACTCTGGCTGTTCTGGAGGTCGGCGAGATCCAGCAGTCTTCGGAACGGCCAGGACCAGGGTGTCGAGTTGAAATCACCCACCACCATGTACGCCCCCTCTTGTTCGGCCGCCCAAGCCCCGGCGAAACCCATCTGGGCATCACGAAGATCGGCCCGTTCCCGATCGGTCGGAGCGAGTGGGTGGGTTCCGAGGATCGCAATGGGCACGTCCCACCCATGGGGGACGTACTTCAACGACACAGCCCTGGGCGCCGCCGCGGCGAATCCGTGGGACACCGCGGTGATGTCCTCCCCGCGGAGAAGCACCAGGGTCCCGAAGATCAGGTCGTCCGACCTGGGACGCACGACCTCGTAGTCGAGGCCGGCCGACTCCATCGCCACCTCCCAGGGACGACTCGCCTCATGGAGAAACACGATGTCAGGGTCGACCGTCTCGATGTACTCGGCGACCGCCGAGTACTCCTCATTGGTGGACAGGAGGTTGAAAGACATGACCCTGATGGTGGGGGCGTCTACCCGCGCCTCCGCTGGTGATCCGATGTACAGCGGGAGCACAACCACGAGATTGAGGAGAGCGGCGGCGAGGACGACGTATCCCGATTTGCGCCAACGGGACATCATGATCACCAGTCCGAGGACGGCGAGCGCCACCACGTATTGGGCACGGAAATTGGCCAGCACGTCGAGCCACCACACCCAGCGGCCTCCGAACGCGGCAACTGTGATCGCGGCCAACGCGACCGCAGGAATCACGACGATGATCACGGCCTCAGGCTAGGGGTCAACGATTTGGTAGCCAGCCGGGTGGCGGTACTTGCGTACCCCGGGTCGGCGCTACTCCTCTTCCGACGAAGGTGGCTCGCCGGGATCGGCGAGCCCCTGGGACAGCGCCCAGGCACGGGCCGTCTCGAACGCCTCGGCTCTCGGGTACGGACCGTCCTCGATTCGCTTCTCGAGGAGGATGCCCATGATCTCCCCCACCCGTGGCCCCGGGTCGATCCCGAGATAGGACATGACCTCGTGCCCATCGATCGGGGCGCGGAGCCTGGCCAGCTGCTCGCGCTGTGACAGGTCGGCGATCCTCACCTCGAGCTCGTCGATGCGGCTCTGGATCGCCCGCTCCCGCCTCTGGTTTGCGGTGGTGACGTCACATCGGACCAGCTCGTTCAGCTGGTCGAGGAGTGGGCCGGCGTCGCGCACGTACCGTCTCACGGCCGAATCGGTCCAGCCGAGCTTCAAGGTGTGAGGACGGAGGTGCAGGTAGACCAGCTGGGATACGTCGTCGACGACGTCCTTCGGGTAGCGGAGCTCCTTGAGACGCTTTCGAGCCATTCGGGCTCCCACCACCTCGTGGTGGTGGAAGGTGACCCCACCGGGACCGAATTCGCGAGTCTCCGGTTTCCCCACGTCGTGAAAGAGGGCGGCGAGACGCAGGGTGAGGAGAGGGCTCGCCTTGTCGACCACTGCGAAGGTGTGCGCCAGTACGTCCTTGTGGTGGTGTTGAGGGTCCTGCTCCATGGCCAGACCGGGGAGCTCGGGCAGGAAGTGGTCGGCCAGCCCGCTCTCGACAATCGCATGAAGCGCCTCACCGGGCTCGAGCGCGACGATCAGCTTGGAGAGCTCGTCCCGGATCCGCTCGGCCGACACGATCTGAAGACGGTCGCCCATCTCCCTCACTGCCGCCAGGGCCGCCTCGTTCGGCGAGAAGCCGAGGGTCGCCTGGAACCTGAAGAGGCGGAGCATCCGGAGTGGGTCGTCTCCGAAGGAGATGTGAGGGTCGAGAGGGGTGCGCAGAGTCTCACGGGCCAGATCGGCGAGCCCACCAAACGGATCGACGGCTTCCATCCCGGGCAGCGACAGGGCGATGGCATTCACCGTGAAGTCACGGCGGCTGAGATCCTCAGACAGGTCATCGGAGTAGGTCACCTGGGGTTTCCGGGAGTCGTCCCGGTAGATCTCACTCCGGTAGGTCGTCACCTCGACGGTGGTCCCATCCTTCTGCGCCCCGACGGTGCCGAAACGGACCCCCACCTCGTAGACGGCGTCTGCCCAAGGGCGGAGCAACTCGAGGACCCGATCGGGCCGGGCGCTGGTGGCGAAGTCGAAGTCGGTGACATCGCGCCCGAGTAAGGCGTCGCGCACCGAGCCACCGACGAGATGGATCTCCTCACCTGCCGCGGCGAAGACGTCTGAGAGTTGGGCAGGCGGGAGCTTCGGGGAAGCGAGGAACTCGAGCCGCTCAGGGATCACAGAGGCGCAGGTTATCGGTCCGAGGCCAATGGCCCGAGGTTGTCAGACCGATATGCCGGCGGCCATCGCCTTGGCCTTCAGCTCGTGGGTGTTCCTCACGAAGGGCAGCACCGACTCGATCCCGACACTGCCGCCGAGCACATGCTGGAGCAGGGCCTGGTCGAAGGTCTGCATGCCGTGGAAGCTGCTGTCTTTGATGATCTCCACGAGGAACGAGGCCTCCTCGTGGCCGAGGATCCACTCCTGGGCGCGCTCGTTGTTGGTGAGCACCTCACAGGCGAGGACCAAGCCGCGCTCGCCGGCGTCGACGAGGATCTGACTGATGACGGCTTGAAGGACACCGGCCAGCTGGCCACGGACGACCTTCTGCTGTGACTCGGGAAACATCGACACCAACCGGCTCACGGTGTCGGCGGGATCGCTGGTCCGCATCGAAGTCACGACCAGGTGTCCCGTCTCGGCGGCGTCGATGGCCGCTCGGGCGATCTCCACATTCGAGATCTCCGAGATCAGGATCACGTCGGCGTCATGACGCATCGCCGCCTGGATGGCGCCTGCGGCGTCGGCGGTGTCGACCCCGACCTCGCGCTGCACTACCACCGACCTCTTGTCGGGGTGAAGCACCTCGATGGGGTCTTCGATGGTCAGTATCGCCCGACCCTCGTTGGAGTTGATCCAGTCGAGGATCGACGCCATCGTCGTGGTCTTCCCCGAGCCGGAAGGGCCCGTGACTATGACGAGGCCGGACTTGGCCTTGGCGATTCGCTCCATCGACTTGGGAAGACCCAACTCGGAAAAGGATCGCGAGCCCGGAACCACGCGGCGGAGGACGACTGAGACACTTCCCCTCTGTCGGAACGCCGTGGCCCGGAAACGCCCCAGCTCGTGCTTCCCGTACGCGAAGTCGGCCGAGCCCGACTCTTTGAAGTCGGCAGCGGCCTTCTCGGTGAACATGGCTTCGGCATACCCGAGCGTGTCAGCTGGCCGCAACGGCTCGTAGCCTTCCAGACGCCGCAGGTCTCCGTCGATTCGCAGGATCGGGGCGGAACCGACCTTGAGGTGGATATCCGAAGCCCCGTGATTCACGGCCTGCTTCAACAGGGCGTCGATGTTGTTCTCCATTTGGATGATTTCCTCGCCTAGCTCCGACAGGCGTTATCGGCGGAAATCGCCCTGAGTTGAGCGGATATCGCAGCTCATACGGACCAGTGCGCCGCTATGACGGAGGCCGCCTCACCGAATGCAGCCGTCGACTGAATCGGGGACTCGATTGGCTCCAGATCCGACTCCCACCGCCCGTTGAGCCCCAGCAATGTCGCCCGGGTCGAGTCCCGTAGGGCGTCCAGGTCGTAACCGCCCTCGAGAGCGACGATGATGCGGCCGGCCGGATGGATCCCGGCTAGCTCTGCGGCCATCCACCCGTAGTCGTCCGCCAGGAGGTGGAAGTTGGCGAGATGGTCATTGGTGTGGGCATCGAACCCGGCGCTGAGCAGCACCCAGTCCGGTTCGAACTGCGACAGAACCGGGAGGATGAGCTCCCCCCACGCCCGCCGGTAGACGTCCCCACCGGTGCCCGCCGGGAGCGGGACGTTGACCGTGGTTCCCTTGGCATCGCCTGCCTCGATGTCCTCCAGGTCTCCAGCGAAGGGGTAGAAGTGATTCTGATGGATCGAGGCGTAGAGGATCCCGTTGTCGTCCATCACCATCTCTTGAGTTCCATTGCCGTGATGGACATCCCAGTCCAGGATGGCGACCCGATCGCCGCGAGACCGGAGGTAGGCGGCGCTCACAGCCACGTTGTTGAACAGACAGAATCCCATCGCCCGGTCTCGTAATGCGTGATGCCCCGGGGGACGTGAGACCGAGAATCCGGGAGCCGGCCCGCCGCCACCCAACTCTTCGACGAGGGCGCGCACGCCTCCGGCCGCGGCAAGCGCCGCCTCCCATGACGCCCGGGAGACGAAGGTGTCCATGTCGAGGGCACCTCCACCCAACTCGCAGAACGTCTGGATCATCCCTATGTAGGAGGAGTCGTGGACCAGGGCCAACTCGCTCCTCTCGATCTTTGGCGACGTGATCCGCTTGACGTCCAAACCGCTGGCATCGATACCGTCGAGCACCGCACCGACCCGCTCGGGTCGCTCCGGATGACGGCGGCCGGTGTCGTGGAGGAGGGCAGATGGATGGCTCGCAACTATCACGTCCATCTACTTACTCTCGCACAGGTGCCGACTCTTGTCCGCGTCGAAGGCGAGTGGCCCGACCCGATCACCCTGTCGACAGGGTGGTTTCGCGCCCGCGCCCGACCCTGGAACGACCAGGTGACCGAGCCCATGATCCGCCTGGACCGAGGCGGGGCGGAGTTCCTCATCTCCGTCACCCGACGGATCCACGAGCTGGCCGGCAGGGTCTGTTACTCACCGGCGCTGTTCGGTAGCTCGTCGCGGGTCTGGCTGCGCAGCGGTTTCGAGCCACATGCTGGGCTGCGGATCATGGAACGAGGGCTCAACCCGGTCGCTTCGGTCGCCAGTGACATCGAAGTGACGAGCAATAGCGATCCGAACTGGGAGGCGATCCTCGAGGTCGACCGCGCCTCGTTCGAGGGCTTCTGGAGCATGAGCCGGGAAGGCCTCTTCGAGGCGTTGATGACCAATCGGGCCCACACTCTTCTCGTCGTGCCGGACAATGATGCCGTGGCGGGTTACGCCATCGTCGGATCGCAATGGGGAGTGACCTATCTCCACCGAATCGCCGTACACCCGGGTTGGGCCGGGCGCGGCCTTGGTCGTGCCCTGGTCGGCGAGGCCGTGCGCTGGGGTGCGGCCAACGGCGGTCGCACGATGATCCTCAATGTTCGTCCGGACAATCACCGGGCCATCGCGCTCTACCAACGCACCGGGTTCACCGATACCGGCACCGAACTGACGGTTCTTCGTCATCAGAGCGGTTAGCTGCTGAACTGACGCGCGTGCCCGCAGCGATTCCCGACCGCTACTCGCTCGAGGTGCGTCTCGGACGGGATGGCGACCTCGAGGAGTGGCTGGCGACCGACACCTCGCTCGACCGACCGGTCCTGATCCGGAGCCTCGGCCCCGAGTCGACCTCGGAGCGTCGTTCTGAGTTCGTTCAGGCGGTGTCCGAGGCGGCAAAGACGAGTCACGCCCACCTGGCCAGGGTCTTCACTGTCGCCAGGGTGGACGGCGGGGCCTACGCCGTGTCGGAGTGGACAGGTGGCGCCACGGTGGCCGATCGAATCGCAGCCAACCAACCGATCGACCTCCCCGACTTCCTTCCCAACGCCGCCGGTCTCGCCGGGGCGTTGGCGACCCTCCACTCCTCGGGAGCCACCCACGGCCGACTCGACACGTCCGCAATCTCCTACTCGGGCGCCCATCCCGCCAAGTTGGGTGCCTTCGGCAGACCCCGAGCCACAGACCAGGCGGGCGATGTTCGCGCCCTCGCCGGCGCCCTGGAGACGGCTCTCACCGGATCACCACCAGGTGGGCCACCACCCTCGGAGCGGGTCGACGGGGTGCCACGTTCCCTCGACGGGATTCTCCGCTCGGCACAATCGGGCGCCATGTCGGCGGCGGACCTGGAGAAGTCCCTCAGGGCCGCGCCCACCCCACGAGAACCACGCTCGAACACGGGGCCCACATCACGCCGTCTCATCATCGCCGCCCTCGCATTGATTCTCCTGGCGGTGGCGCTGGTCGTCGTCGGCTTCTTTCTTTCCGGTGGCGCCGCTCCCGTCGTGCCCACGCCCACCACTGAGGCGGCGTCACCCACCACCGTCACGACCCAGGTCACCACCACGCTCGCAGCCGGGGACGTCTCGGTCGCAGACCCGGCCTCGTTCGACCCATTCGGTGAAGGTGGCGAGAACGACGATCTGGTCGGAAATCTCATCGACAACGATGTGGCGACGGAGTGGAGCACCGAGCGCTATCTCGATCCGCTTCCACTTCTCAAGCCCGGTGTCGGAGTCTCCGTTCGAGTCGTTGGCGATCCGAGGACACTGCGCATGGTGGGTCTGACGAGCGGCACTTCCTTCGACCTGTACTGGGCGGCGGAACCGAGCGGGGTGCTCGATGACTGGGAGAGGGTCGGCGGCGGCAATGCCGCCCCCGGCTCGACCGAAGTCGACCTCGCCCAGCGGGAAGACGGATTCTGGCTCGTGTGGCTCACCAGCCTTGGCATCAACGACGATGGGACCCGTCAGTCTTCGATAGCGGAATTACGATTCGAACCGTGACCACCGCAGCCCAAGACCAGGAACTCCTGGCGCGCGTTGTCGAAGGTGATCACGAAGCGTTCAACCAGATCATGCGTCACCACGAGGACCGCGTGTTCTCGGTGTGTCTCCGGATCATGGGAAATCGAGAGCAGGCTCTGGACGCCACCCAGGAGACGTTCCTGACGGCATTTCGCAAGGCTGACCAGTTCAAAGGCAACTCCGCACTCGGCACCTGGATCTACCGAATCGCGGTGAACACTTGCTATGACCAACTACGGAAACAGAAACGCCGACGCACCGACCCGATTCCTGGCCACCTCGACCCGACGGACTATTCGGCGCAGGACGAAGTGGACTCAGCCGCCCTCCGCCCCGAGATAGTCAGAGCCCTCGCCGCCCTCCCCCAAGATTTCCGTTCCGCCATCGTCCTCTCCGACATCGAAGGCATGGGGCTCCCTGAAGTCGCCGATGTGCTCGGTGTCCCGGTTGGGACGGTGAAGTCGCGCGTATTCCGGGGGAGACGGCTCCTGGCCCAAGAGTTGGGGAACCAATCAGTGTGATTAGAGCATCAAAGAGAACGCATGCGTGATAGGGATCTCGACCTGATCGCCGCCCTCGTCGAGGGTCGGCTGGAAGACGAGACCGAGGCGCGCGCCCTGATTGCGTCCGACCCCGAGTTCCAGGCGGAGTACGAGTCCCAGAAGCTTGCCTACGAGGCGCTCTCCAACCTCGGGCCGGCCATGCTCACCGAGATGGAACGGTCCGCCCTTCATCGAGACGTCTGGACCGAGCTCCGGAGCCAGGATGTCGCTGGAGAGAAGACGCGCTCTCCGTGGTACTACCGATGGGCACCCGTCGCGGCCGGTATGTTCGTCGTGGTGGGTCTCGTGGCGGTGATCAACCAAAGCGGCGGGGGGGGAGACGCGGCCATGGAAGCGGCGACCGCTACGACCGCCGCCGACTCCGCCGAAGGCGGCGATTCAGGTGGTGAGACTTCGGCACCGGCCCCGACCGACGGCGTCGAGCCAGACATCACCGCACTGCTGTCCCAGGACTTCTCCAGAGCGATGACCGCTGCTGACGTCGCCTACTACGAGGCAGAGGCCGAGAAGGTTCGCACCGGCGACGTTGACACCTACCAGTTCGAGGATGAAGAGGCGGAACAGAGCTCCAGGATCGAGACTTGTCTGGAGTCGGCCGAGCTGACCGGTTTCGAGGTCATCGGTGCTGGTTCGCCGTCGGCGGAGGATGCAGAGGGCGGTGTCGCCGTGCCTGAGGACGCCAACCCCTACGTCGCCGCCATCCCCGAGGACACCGCCCTCGAAGATGCGCCGATCGCATTCGTCGATCTCCTCACCTGCGAGCTCATCTACGTGGATCAGTGATCGTCGGCGCCGGGAATCTCCCCGTCCACAACTAACCTCGATGACTATGCACGAGTACGCCACGAGGTTCGCCGATTTCCTCGAGCAGATAGCGAACAGGGTCAGGGCCATGACGGTCGACCGCGTGGCGCGGGCCATCAAGCTGACCGGTCTGGGAATCGTGGCTGCTGCTCTGGGGTTGACGGCAGTGGTATTCCTCATCTGGACGATCTTCGGCGCATTGGAGATCCCACTGACCACGGCCGGAGCCTTCGCCGTCTTCGGAGTCGTCATCGGGGTCACCGGAGGCATTCTTTGGTTCAAGAGGTCGAGAAATGACACATGAGAAGTTGATCATCATCGGGTCGGGCCCGGCGGGGCTCACCGCGGCGCTCTACAGCGCCCGGGCGGACCTCGATCCTCTGGTATTCGAGGGTGTCACAGCTGGAGGGCAGTTGATGATCACCACCGACGTCGAGAACTACCCCGGATTCCCCGACGGCATCATGGGTCCGGAGTTGATGGACCAGTTCCGAAAGCAGGCCGAGCGCTTCGGGGCGCGACTGCGTCAGGTGAACGTCACGGCGGTGGACTTCAGCGAGCGCCCGTTCCGCGTCGAGGTCGGGGCGGACCACTACACCGCAGATGCCGTGATCATCGCCACCGGAGCCGAGGCCAAATGGCTCGGCGTGCCCGGTGAACAGGTGCTCACCGGCAAGGGCGTCTCGGCATGTGCCACCTGTGACGGGTTCTTCTTCCGCAATCAGGAGCTCGTGGTGGTCGGTGGCGGAGACACTGCCATGGAGGAATCCCTCTTCCTCACCAAGTTCGCGTCCAAAGTGACCATCGTCCACCGTCGCGACGAATTCCGGGCCTCCAAGATCATGGCGGCCCGGGCACTCGAGCACGAGAAGATCGACGTGCTCTGGAACACCGTCGTGACCGAGATCCACGGCGACAACAAGGTGACCGGCGTGACCCTCGAAGACACGATCACCGGCGAGAAGACCGAGTTTCCCACCGATGGGGTCTTCGTCGCCATAGGGCACAAGCCGACGACCGAGTTGTTCGTCGACCAACTCGACCTCGACGCCAACGGCTATCTGATCGTCGGGGTCAACGGCGGGACGACGACATCAGTCGAGGGTGTCTTTGCCGCCGGCGACGTCGCCGACCACATCTATCGTCAGGCCGTGACCGCCGCCGGGACCGGCTGCATGGCTTCCATCGACGCCGAACGATGGCTGGCCAACCAGGAATAACCGGGACTGAAACCGGGTAACAGGAAACGATTCAAGGAGAAGACATTGGCTGAGATCCTCACCCTCAACGACGGCACGTTCAACGACACCATCACTGGCGAAAAGCCGGTACTGGTCGACTTCTGGGCCGAGTGGTGTGGTCCGTGCAAGGTGATCGCCCCCATACTCGAGGAGCTCGCCGACGAGCAGGACGGGTTCGACATCGGGAAACTCAACGTCGACCACAACCCGCAGACCGCCGGAGCCCACGACGTGATGAGCATTCCCACGCTCATCCTGTTCAAAGATGGCGTCGAGAAGAAGCGAATCGTCGGCGCGGCCCCCAAACACAAGCTGCTCGCCGAGCTCTCCGAGTTCGTCTAGGCCCGAGACGGGCTAGAGCAGAGGACTCGAGGCCACGAACACAGTCCGGCCGTTGACGCGCTCGTAGCTCAAAGTCTCCACCCATGAGTCGGGGTGAGTTGCTGACATTTCCACAGACCGATCTCCAAGGCTCCGGGCGCTGACGAACCGGATTGTCCCGGCCGCGACATAGAAATGGCGTCGAGGTGCCCACCTGTCTCGGCTCCCCCAACCACGTTCCGCCGGGCCGTCGTTGGGCTGGCTCCTCCGCTAGAGGGAGAACGGGAAATACACTCCGACACTCATGCGTCTCTACCGCGTGGGCGACGAAGGCCCGGCCGTCCGCGACATCCAGGATCGGCTCGCAGCACTCGGATTCGAGCCGAACGGCGACGAGCGTTCTGTCTTCGGGGCGGGGACCGAATCCGCAGTCGTCGACTTCCAGAGAGCCAAGGGTCTGGATGCCGACGGAATCGTTGGCCCGGACACCTGGCGCTCCCTCTACGAGGCCGGGTATCGGCTCGGAGACCGCATCATCTTCATGAGGAGACCCATGATCCGGGGCGAGGATGTGGCGGAGCTGCAATCACGGCTCAACTCGTTGGGTTTCGACTCTGGCAAGGTCGACGGGATCTATGGGCCGCAGACCGAGACTGCTGTTCTCGACTTCCAGCACAATCGCCACCTGGCAGAAGATGGAAGAGTGGGTCCGGAGGTGGTGACCGAGATCCATCTCGTCACCCGTGGGGCCATGAGAGAAGGGCGTGAGGCGATCAGAGAGCGGGAATGGCTGAGAATGCTCCCCGAGACCATGGCGGGGGCGAGGATCTACCTAGATGCCGACTGTCGCGACCCGGACGAAGCGCGTGACGCCTGGGACGCCGCGACCGCGGCAGCCCTCGCCATCCAGGATGCCGGCGGGGTTCCGGTGATGTCCCGCGCCAGCGATGTGACTCTGCCCGAGCGACTTCGGGCCCGGCGCGCCAACAGGATGGGCTCCGACCTCATCGTTGCCTTCCGCCTCAACCGGGCCGGGGAGGACTCGGTGTTCTACTTCGCCTCCGAGCACAGTTCGTCCCGCGCCGGCGAGGAACTGGCACGCGCGATCGCGCACGCCGTCGGCGGTCAGGTGGAGGGGAGGGCGTCGGCCATGCTCAAAGAGACCCGCGCCCCCGCGGCGGTGGTAGCGCTGGCCAGACTCGACGACAAGTCGGGTGTCGCTGTCGCCGAGGGACTGGCCAACTTCTTCGCCCTGGACCGCTGAGCTAGGAGATGATGCGGTAGATGCGCTCCAGATCCTCGAGCGAACCGAACCGGATCTCGACCTTGCCCTTCTTGTTCTTGTAGGCGATCTTCACCTGGGAGCCGAGATGCTCGGAGAGCCGCTTCTCCAACTCGATGATCTCCACCGGGCGTAACGTCTTCACCGTGGCGACCGCCGGCCCCTCTTCCATGGCCCGTCGGGTGCGGACGGCGTCCTCGACCTGACGCACGCTCCACCCCTCGTCGACGGCCCTCTCGGCGAGATACACCGCGTACTTGTCATCCTCCAACCCGAGGAGAGCCCGGGCGTGACCTGCGGTCAGTCGGCCGGTGTCGATCATCGTCTGGACCGCACCGGGCAATTGCAGGAGACGGAGGGTGTTGGAGACGGCCGGTCGCGACTTGCCCACCCGGTCTGCCACCTGCTCCTGATTCATTCCAGAATTTTCCAGCAGTTGCTTGTAGGCGTGAGCCTCCTCCAGTGGAGTCAGGTCCTGACGCTGCAGGTTCTCCACGAGGGCTTCGATGAGGGTCGAGGCACCGCTCGACCCGCGAACCACGGCGGGAATCGTGTCGAGACCGGCCTTGGTGGCCGCACGCCACCGACGCTCCCCGGCGATCAGGAAGTGATTCCCGGCGGCGTCGCGGGTCACCACCACCGGCTGCAGAACCCCCACCTCCTTTATCGATGCAGCCAGTTCGGAGAGGGCCTCATCGTCGAAACGACTCCTCGGCTGGTCGGGGTTGGGTTTGATGTCGCCAACCGGAATCTCCACATAGGTACTTTCATCGGCCCTGGTCGGATCCGAAGGGATGAGGGCATCGAGTCCCCGACCCAGGCCGGCCTTGCGTTTCGTGGTCATCGAGGTCTCCTATCCATGTCGTTCCAGGAACTCACGACCAAGATGGCGATAGGCGATCGCCCCCCGGCTCATCGGATCGAATGCCTCGATTGGCTCGCCATAGCTGGGAGCCTCGGAGAGTCGGACCGAACGGGGGATCTGAGTGCGAAATGCCACATCCCCGAAGTACTCCCTGACCTGTTCTGCGACCTCCTTGGACAGTTTTGTGCGCCCGTCGTACATGGTGAGGACCACACCACCAACCTTCAAGTTGGGGTTCAGATTCACCGAGACCAGTTCGACATTTCTCAGCAACTGGCTCAGACCTTCCAGGGCGTAGTACTCACACTGGATCGGTATCACCACTTCCTGGGCCGCGGTCAGGGCATTGACGGTCAACAGACCCAGCGACGGTGGGCAATCGATCAGGATGACGTCATAGTCGTCGTCGAGCTCCGCGATGGCAGAACGGAGTCGTGTTTCACGTGAAAACATCGAAACCAGCTCGATCTCGGCACCAGCCAAATCGATCGTGGCCGGCACTACGAACAGGTTGAGCACAGAAGTCGGCTCAATCGCGTCCTCGAGTGGCGATTCCTTGAGCAGGACGTCATAGATCGAGACATCGATGGAACCACGATCGATCCCAAGACCACTGGAAGCGTTGCCTTGCGGATCGAGATCGATGAGAAGCACCCGTTGTTCCTGAAAGGCCAACGCTGCGGCCAGATTGATGGCTGTGGTCGACTTCCCCACCCCACCCTTCTGGTTGGCCAGGGCGACCACGATGGGCTTGGTCATTCGCGGCGCATGATAAGAAGCCAGATCGTGTGGTCAAGCACTTCCGCTGGTATTTCTATGGTCTGCCAATCCTCATGCTCCGGTCGCTCCTGCCAACTGCCACCCATGACCACCATTCCGCCGGGAGAAAGGAGACGATTGCCCACCATCGCCATCTGTTCCGCAGGGAGAGTCGCCCGGGTCACGATCATCTCGATCTCACCGGTGAGTCGGTCGATTTCAGCGGTCTGCACCGAGCAATTCGCCAGATCGAGGATACGGATGACGCGACGGAGAAGACCGGTACGTCGACCTGAGCGATCGATGAGATGAAACTCGATGTCGGGGTGGGTGATCGCCAGAGGGATACCGGGCAGACCGACGCCAGATCCGAGGTCCCAGATGGTTCGGGTCGTTGGCGGGATCTGACTGGCAAAGAGCAAGGAATCGGCCAGATGTCGTCCTTCAATCCGATCCGCTTCTGCAGGTCCGATTGCACCGGCGACTATTCCCTCCTCGCGCAACCAGTCTCCATATGTCTGCAACCGTTGCAGCATCGTCATATCGAGGTCCACCCCGGAAAAGCCTGCCGCGGTCTGGATGGTTTTCACGTGAAACAAAAATAGCCCGGGCACGAGGCCCGGGCTACCCAAACGGCGTGTTGCTGGGGTTTTTCCTATTCCTCTTCGGAGCTGTCCACCCGGGACAAGACCACATAGCGACGGGGAGGCTCGCCTTCAGAGTAGGAGGTGACACCGGCATGCTCACCGGCAACATCGTGGATCACCTTACGATCGGCCGGGCTCATCGGCTCCAGCATGATCTCGCCACCTTCGCTCATCAACTGCTCGATCAACTGCTCGGCATAAATGGAAAGCGCCTTGCGACGGCGTTCTGCATAGCCGGCGATGTCGAGCCGTAGTCGGGCGGTGTCCTGACTGTAACGTTGCAGGACGGTGCGGGTCAGTTCGTGGATTGCCGATCGGACCGTTCCCCTGATACCGACCATGGCCTCGGTTTGATCACCTTCCACGTCGGCAACGATGACATCGTCCTCGATTCGGGTGGTCACCGTGCCCTCGAGACCATAAGCTTCCACGAGACCCTCGAGAAACTCGCGAGTGACGGTGGCCTGCTCCTCGAGCGACATTGTGGGGCGATCGTCAGACAACACCTTGGACTCCGTTCTCACATGCTTTCCACCGGACTGGTTGTCCGGCCTTCGCGATGGTCTCTTCTCACCATTCTTACCGCCCTTGGCCCGCTCTTGCTGCCGATTGGCGTTGTTCTTGTTGCCGGACTGCCCGGAATCACCGCTACCACGCCGTTTTCTGCTCCGTCGACGCTTCGACGGCTGTCTCTTGACCCGGACCACCGCATCCTGGCCACCCATCCCGAGAAAGCCCTTGACCGGCTCGGTTATGACCTGAACCTCGACCTCATCCCGAGTGTCGACGCCCAGTTCCTGCATCGCCGCCTCGACCGCCAGATCCACGGTCCGCGCTTTGACTTCGATTTCGACGTAATCCACGTCATCTCCTCCTGCGCCTGCGGCGCTTGTCAGCGGCGCCCTGCTGTGGCTTCTTGGAAGCGTCTTCATCGGAGTCGTCGGCAGTTGGGCCGTTCTTCGGCTTGCTGGACTCCTTTCCTGCTTCGCCTGGCGAGGGTGGGCGCCCATCGATCTTGAAAATCAACACCTGCTGACCGAGTCGGAACAGGTTCGACGTGGTCCAGTAGAGGACGAGGCCGGCCGGGAAATTCCACGAGATGAAGCCGATGAACAGTGGCATGATCTTGGTGATCGCCTGCTGAGCCCCTGCTCCAGGCTGACCTTTGTTGGGGGTCTGACCGTAGGTCGAGTGCCACTGCTGGATGTACTGGGTGGCCACCATGAAGACGATCATGAGCAGATAGGGGAGTGCGCCGAGGACTCCAGAGGCACTTACGGCCTCGGCCGGGGAGGTGTCGAGACTCATCCCCAGGAAGGAATTGGCAGATCCATCGGCGATCGCCATCCCTAGCGCCGTGTCGGCGTTGATGTGGTCCAAGGGATTCTGGAGGAGACGGAACAGGGCAAACCAGATCGGCATCTGGACGAGGAGGGGGAGGAGGCACCCACCCGGGGTGGCACCGGCCTCCTTCTGTGCGGCCATGAGCCGCTTCTGCATCTCCTGGGGGTCGTCTTTGTATTCCGCCTGGATCCGCTTGATCTCAGGCTGCAAGGCACTGAAGGCCCTGGTAGCCCGGGTCTGTTTCAGGGTCAGGGGGAAGACCAGGATGTTGATGACGATCGTCAGCAGGATGATCGACAACCCGTACGCGACCCCGTTGTCCATGAAGCCATGCAGGAAGTCGAAGAAGAAGGCGAGAACCGAGCCCAGGGCGTCGATGAGGGTGTTGAATATCTGGCCCATTTAGCGGGTACTCCATTGGTCGGGCACCGGGTCGTAGCCGCCCGGACGAAGGGGATGGCATCTGCCGATGCGCTTGATGCCGAGCCAGCCGCCACGAAGGACTCCGAAACGGGAGATGGCTTCCGCGGCATAGGACGAGCAGGTCGGTTGATAGCGACAGTTGGCGCCCAGGTTGGGACTTACCAGTTTCTGGTAAATGAGGATCAACCCTACCACCCAGGACCGGGGACGAAGGGCCTCAATAGCCATTCTCGGCTCCCACCGCGCGTTCCAGCCACCCGGTGAGCCGGGCGAACGGTGCGTCTGCCACCTGGCTGGTCGCAATGATCACGTAGTCGTTTCCTGGTTTGAGTTCGACAGTCGCCGCAGCCGCTCGCAAACGTCGTTTGATCCGATTGCGGGTCACAGCTGTTCCGCAAGCCTTCGAGACGACGAGGCCGAGACGTGGTGGTCCGGCCGGAGCAGGCGAGCTGAC
This sequence comes from Acidimicrobiia bacterium, assembly GCA_035762545.1. GTDB lineage: Bacteria > Actinomycetota > Acidimicrobiia > Spongiisociales > ZC4RG35 > JANQRA01. The sequence goes on along the minus strand of DASTOM010000001.1, from coordinate 44,052 downwards.
CACGACGATCCCGCCCTTGCGACGACGGGTCCCGTCGTCGAAGACTCTACGAAAGTCTCGTGAGTTACGGAGCGACTGATAGGAGACCTGTTGATCAGTGGGGTCAGACGCCATCATGAGGCGGCGCTTCCCGGCACCACGGCAGTTGCTGCCGCCAGCTGTCGACTGAACAACGGGTTTCTCAGGCAGCGAGCCGTTTCCGGCCTTTTTGACGACGATTCTTGATCGTCGCCCGCCCGGCACGCGTTCTCATGCGGTGTCGAAATCCGTGCCGACGCTTGCGACGCCGAACTTTTGGTTGGTAGGTCCTCTTCATGACAAAACAAAAGGGGGTAGGGGGGAACCCGCACAGATTACGGATGCACCGGTGCTTGTGCAATGTGACGAGCACATCGAGTAGGCCTCATGAGCCCAGGTCGCGAAGAAACGGGACAGGACGCGAAATTTCGATTAGTGCGTTTTGGTCGACCGGACCACCCGTCACGCCCATCCATGTTCTGGAAAATGCCAGGACTAGCAGGGAAATCGCTGTGGAAACCAGGTAACAGAGTCATCCACAGCGGTGATTCTCGCGCTCTTGACTGAGTTGGAGGGGAAACCAATACTCGCTCGACTCACCCGGGAGTTGCCCGACTTCCCCGTCGTTGCTGGATGACAACGGCGCAAACCCGGAAACAAAAGGAATCGAACCGCTGGAGGATGTGCACAGAGGTTTCCACAGATGTGGATGCTTCTGTGGACAAGTCTCGGCCCCTGGGAGGAGTGGCCCACAATTGACCCAACCCGAACGCGCCAACGACCTATGGGCGGAATTTCGACAGACCCTGAGGGCAGAGGTATCTGAAGCCAACTGGGACACATGGCTCTCCCGTCTGGAGCCTGACACCGACGGAGACCGGATCGTCCTCGTCGCACCGAGCGAACTCCATGTCCGTTGGGTCCAGGAGAAGCACGGTGACCTCGTGACCAAGGCGTATCGGACGACCTTTGGAACCGACGCCGCTCCTGTGTTCCGGGTGAGCGACAACGGGATGGGCGAGATCATCGCCGACGACGCCGAAGTCCACACAACCGTTCCGACGACATCCGGGGTCCACGACCCGACGGCCTCGCCGACCAAGGCGACCAACCTCATCAACCGCTATCGGTTCGAGAGCTTCGTGGTGGGACAGTCGAACCGGTTCGCCTGGGCCGCCGCCATGGCGGTGACCGAACAACCAGGTGCCCACTACAACCCGCTCTTCATCTACGGAGGGGCCGGCCTGGGTAAGACCCACCTGCTCAACGCGGTGGGGCACCAGGCTCTCGAGATGTACCCGGACCTCGTCGTCCGCTACGTCTCCTCGGAGAACTTCTTGAACGATTTCATCGAGTCGATCCGGAGGAAGCGGCCCGACGACTTCAAGTCGAGATACCGCGGCGTCGACATCCTCCTCCTCGACGACGTGCAGTTCTTCGAAGGCAAGGAACAGATCCTCGAGGAGTTCTTCCACACGTTCAACTCCCTGTACGAGTCGGGGAAACAGATGGTGATCAGCTCCGATCGACACCCGCGCAACCTGTCCTCTCTCGAGGATCGTCTCCGCAGCCGGTTCGAATGGGGTCTCCTCACCGACATCCAGCCGCCGGACATGGAGACCCGTCTCGCCATCCTGCGTCGCAACGCCGAGTTCGCCCCGCGACCGGTGCCGGTGGATGTGCTCGAGTACATCGCCGGCCTGGTGTCGGACAACATCCGTGAGCTGGAGGGGGCCCTGACACGGGTCACTGCGTGGTCTGCTCTCAATCGTCGCGACATCGACCTCGAGACCGCAGAACGGGTCCTCAAGGACATAGTGACATCCGACGAGCCGGTGCCCCTGGGACCAGACACCATCATCCGCACCACCGCGCAGGCATACGGTTTCACAGTCGAGGATGTCCTCAGCTCGAGCCGTCGCCAGCCCCTGGTGCTGTGCCGGCAGATCTCGATGTATCTGTGTCGCGAGTTGACCGACCTATCACTGCCCAAGATCGGCGACCATTTCAACCGGGACCACACCACCGTCCTCCACTCCGTGGAGAAGGTGAAGAGGATTCTCCGCTCCGATCGCGCCGTGTTCGACCGTGTGAATCAACTCACACAGGAGCTGAGGAAAGGTGGTGGTGTTTCCACAGGCTCCTGAGTTATCCACCGGGCGTCCCCAGATCGCGAAGAATCGTGGACAGGGAACTCCACAGGGAGATCGTCAATCACCAGTTGCTCAAACCGGGACTTTCCACATGTCCACAACCCCCTACTACAACTAATAACGTTCAGATGAAATTCAATAGAAAAAGAAGAAGGGATAACCGCCTGTGAGAATTCGAGCTCAGCGAGACGATCTCGCCGATGTTCTCGCCCGAGCCAATCGAGCCGTCGGGACCCGGACGGCCCTGCCGGTCCTCCAGGGGTTGCTCTGCGAGGTCTCCGGCAACACGCTGCGTGTCACCGGCACCGATCTCGACATGACGGTGCGCACCCAGGCCGAGGTGGAGGTCATGGAAGAGGGGAGAGCCGTGATTCCGGGAAGACTCCTCTCCGAGGCCGTGAGGAAGATGCCGGCCGGCCAGGTCACGATCGGCGTCGACGACACCGACATCGAGATCCAGGGCAATGGACCCCGGTTCACCCTCAGGCCCCTGGCGGTGGACGACTTCCCGACCCAGGACGATGTGGTCAGCGATGGGGTCGAGGTCGACGGAGAGGCCTTTGCCGAGGCGATCAACCAGGTCACTGTGGCCGCATCCGGCGACGGGGCACGGCCGATTCTCACCGGTGTTCTCTTCGAGACCTCCGACGCCGGCCTGCGCATGGTGGCCACCGACTCCTACCGGTTGTCCAAACGAGACCTGTCAGGGGTCGGTCTGGAGGGGACCGGGCTCGTGCCGGCGCGTGGTCTCCGCGAGCTCCCCCGGACGATCGGAGCACCGAAGGTCACAGCCCAACTGAGAGAACGAGAGGCGGTGTTCACCTCCGAGCGTGGGACGTTGCGGCTCCGGCTGATCGACGGCAATTTCCCCAAGTACCAGTCTCTGCTCCCCGATTCGTATCCCAATCAGGTGATCCTCAACAAAGAGGAGCTCCTGGAGGCGTTGGGCCGGGTGACGCTCGTTGCCGAGGATCACATCCCAGTCAGGCTGAAGCTGATGGCCGGCGGTGTGGAAGTCACCGTCAGTCGTCAGGACGTCGGCGGTGAGACCGAGCACCTCGCCGGAGAGTTCTCCGGTGCAGACGAGGAGGTCTCGATCGCCTTCAACCCCCGATATCTCCAGGACGGTGTCACTGCGGTCCTCGGTGATTCGGTGCGGATCCGGGTCATCGATGCCTTCAAGCCAGGTGTCCTCGACTCGGGCGAAGACGGAGACTTCCTCTACCTCTTGATGCCAGTCCGGGTCTAGTCCAACCCATGAGGGTCGACTGGGTCTCCCTGGTCAACTTCAGGTCCTACCCGGAACTGGAATGGCACCCCGATCCAGGGGTCAACCTGCTGATCGGGCCCAACGGAGCGGGCAAGACCAATCTGCTCGAGGCCGTTTCGTACCTGGCCACCCTGAAGTCTTTTCGTTCCGTGCCCGATTCGGCGGTGATCGCAGACGAGCAGGAGACGGCGGTGATCAGGGCCGGTCTCTCCGGGCCGGAGCGGGAGCGGCTCATCGAGATCGAGATTCCGAGACGTGGAGCACGACGCACTCAAGTCGACAAGACCCGTCTCAAGAGGACGGCAGACCTCCTCGGGGTCCTTCGGGTGGTGGCGTTCCTCCCCGAGGACCTCGACCTGGTCAAACGGGGTCCGGCCTACCGGCGCGAATTGCTCGACGACATCGCCGTGCAGCTGTGGCCCTCGGCCTATCTGGACCAATCCGAATACGAACGGGCCTTACGACAACGGAACGCATTCCTGAAACAAGGGCATCACGATGACGCCACCCTTTCGGTTTGGGACTCCCGGCTGGCACAGGCGGGCGGACGAGTGATCGCACGGAGATCTCGTGTGGTGGAGACCCTGGCGCCGATGCTGGAGACCTCCTATCGAGAGGTGGCGGAATCGAACGTCGCCGCCGGGTTCACCTACGACCCCACCTGGCCGGGGGATCTCGATCAGGCGTCGGCGGCCGAGTTCGGCACCAGACTCGTCGAAGCCCTTGAACGGAGTCGTCGTGTCGACTACGAACGAAGGATGACCACTGTCGGTCCCCACCGCGACGAACCGGGCTTTGCCATCGACGGTTACGAAGCCCGGGTCCACGGAAGCCAGGGAGAGCAACGGACCATGGCCCTCGCCGTGAAGCTCGCGGCGCACCGGGCGGTGGCCGGTGCGGTTGGCGAGACTCCGGTGCTCCTGCTCGACGACGTATTCTCCGAGCTCGATCCGAACCGTGCCGACGCCCTGGCGCGGGCTCTCCCGGAAGGGACTCAAACCCTGATCACCTCGGCACGGCCCGAAGACATTCCTGTGGCGGGATCGACCTGGCGCGTCGGGGACGGGGTCACTCGATGAGCCCGGGAAGGGACCTCGAGCACTTCTCGGACTCCGTCGACGACATGTTCCGCCGGTTGGGGCTCCCCGATCCGGTGGTCATGGCAACCCTGAGCTCGGAGTGGGACGAGTTGGCGGGCTCACCGTGGAGCGGTCGTTCCAAGCCGCTCTACATCAAAGGATCGACCCTCGTCGTCGAGGCGTCGAGCGCGTCGATGGTCGCCTTCTTGAGATACGGGGAGAAAGGGCTCATCGAGGCTCTGGAGAAACGTCTGGGGACAGGAGTGGTGTCAGGTGTCGAGATCCGTGCTCCGGGTCGCTGAGCAGGCAAAAAGCCCAGGATGAATTCGGTTTTGTCGTCTGTCTCCGGTAAAATGACACGTGTGAAAGTTGCCGCAGGATCGGCACTCCTCGTCCACCAGGTCCGCAGTTTCACACATCTGATTTCCGGCACTTAGGAGGGTCGTGACGGCCACCCGCGACAGTTACAAGGCAAAGGACATCACCGTCCTCGAGGGTCTCGAGGCGGTGCGGAGACGTCCCGGTATGTACATCGGTTCCACCGGTCCCCGGGGTCTCCACCACCTCATCTGGGAGGTGGTCGACAACTCGGTCGACGAGGCCATGGCCGGTTATTGCGACAAGATCGTCGTGACTCTGCGCGCCGACGGCGGTGTCGAAGTCGAGGACGATGGTCGTGGCATCCCGGTGGACAAGGTCGCCAAGACAAAGATGTCGGCCCTGACCACTGTTCTCACCACCCTTCACGCCGGAGGCAAGTTCGAGCAAGGTGCTTACACGGTCTCCGGTGGCCTGCACGGTGTGGGGGTCTCGGTCGTCAACGCCCTGTCCACACGTCTCGAGGCCGAGGTGCGCCGCGACGGGAACGTCTACACCCAGGAGTTCAGGCTCGGTCAACCCAAGGCCAAAGAGCCCAAGAAGGAACGCCCCATCAAGAAGACCGGGACGACGATCCGGTTCTGGCCTGACCCCGACATCTTCACCGAGACGACGGAATTCGACTTCGACATCGTGGCCAGCCGGCTCCGGGAGACGGCATTCCTGAACCGCGGACTCCATATCACCCTCAGCGACGAGAGGGAAGAGGAGAAGCGGAGCGAGGTCTTCCATTACAAGGGCGGCCTCGTCGACTTCGTCAATCACCTGAACGCCAAGAGAGACCCGCTCCACGCCCACATCATCGATCTCGAAGACGTCTCAGAGGACGCCGAGGTCGAGGTGGCCATGCAGTGGACCACCTCCTATACCGAGTCGGTCCTCACCTTCGCCAACAACATCAACACCCATGAAGGCGGCACCCACGAGGAGGGATTCCGCACCGCCCTGACCAAGGCGATCAACGACTTCGCCAGGGCGAAGAACCTGCTCAAGGACAAGGATGTCAACCTGACCGGTGAGGATGTCAGGGAGGGACTCACCGCCATCGTCTCGGTCCGGGTGAAGGACCCCCAGTTCGAGGGTCAGACGAAGACGAAGCTGGGCAACACCGAGATTCGGTCCTACGTTCAGAAGACCCTCAACCGCAAGCTCCCCGAGTGGCTGGAGAAGTATTCACCCGAGGCTCGTCGCATCGTTGAGAAGTGCATCAGCGCCGCCAAGGCCCGCGAGGCAGCCCGAAAGGCCCGGGAGCTGACGAGACGGAAGTCAGGCCTGGAGTCCGGTGGCCTGCCGGACAAGCTCGCAGATTGCTCCAGCCGTGACCCCGGCGAGTCGGAGATATTCATCGTCGAGGGGAAGTCGGCGGCTGGTCCGGCCAAGTCGGCCCGCAACTCGGAGACCCAGGCGATCCTCCCGATCCGGGGGAAGATCCTCAACGTGGAGAAGGCCCGTCTCGCCAAGGCCCTCCAGAACACCGAAGTCCAGGACATCATCACCGCGATGGGCACCGGTATCGGCGACGACTTCGACATCGAGAAGGCCCGCTATCACAAGGTCGTTCTCCTCGCCGACGCCGATGTCGACGGTGCCCACATTCGCACCTTGCTACTGACTCTCCTGTTCCGCCACATGCGACCGTTGATCGACTTCGGCTACGTCTACGTCGCCCAACCCCCCCTCTACCGGGTGAAGGTCGGGTCGAAGGTCTATTACCTGAAGGACGAGGCGGCGCTCACCGAGTTCCGCAAGGAGCATCCCAAGGTACGACCCACCCGGTTCAAGGGTCTCGGTGAGATGAACGCCCGCGAGCTGTGGGACACCACGATGAATCCGGAGACCAGGACCTTGCTCCGGGTCGAGATGGAGGACGCTGCCCGCGCCGAGGAGGTCTTCGAGACCCTCATGGGTGACGACGTCGCCTCCCGGAAGGCCTTCATCCAACAGAACGCCGACGACGTGCGATTCCTCGACATCTAGCCCAGAGATCATTCCCCATGACAGACGAGCACACACTGGATCCCCTCCCCGAAGTCGAGATCACCCACGAGATGGAGGCGAGCTTCATCGACTACGCGATGTCGGTGATCGTCTCCCGTGCCCTCCCCGACGTGCGTGACGGTCTCAAGCCCGTCCAGCGCCGGATCATCTACTCGATGTTCGAGAACAACATCAGCCCCACCTCGGCACACCGCAAGTGCTCCAAGGTGGTCGGAGACGTGATGGGCAACTATCACCCACACGGCGACGGGGCCATCTACGACGCCCTGGTCCGCATGGGCCAGGACTTCTCGATGCGACACCTGCTCATCGACCCCCAGGGGAACTTCGGGTCCATCGACGATCCCCCCGGCGCATCGCGATACACCGAGTGCCGGCTGACCAAGCTCTCGATGCATCTCCTCGAGGGCATCAACGAGAACACGGTCGACTTCAGCCCCAACTACTCGGACGAGTTGCAGGAACCCACGGTCCTCCCCTCGCGGTTCCCCAACCTCCTCGTCAACGGTTCGCAGGGGATCGCCGTCGGGATGGCGACCAATATCCCCCCGCACAATCTCGGTGAGGTGGTCGACGCCGCCCTCCACACCATCGAGAACCCGGACGCCACCTCGGAGGAGCTGCTCCAGTTCGTAAAGGGCCCTGACTTCCCGACCGGGGGGTTCCTCGTCGGGACCGCCGGGATTCGGGACGCTCTCACCACAGGCCGAGGATCGGTCAAGATCCGCGCGGTCTGCGACGTCCAGGAGGTTCGCAAGGGCCGCACCGCGATCGTCGTGACCGAGCTTCCCTACCAGGTGTCGATCGAGCGGGTCGTCGCCAAGATCAAAGACCTGGTCGACGACAAGAGAATCACCGGGATCGCCGAGGTGCGCAACGAGTCGTCCGATCGGGTCGGCACCCGACTGGTCATCGAGCTGAAGCAGAACGCCGTCCCCCAGGTAGTCCTCAACCAGCTCTACAAGGGAACGCCACTGCAGGACAGCTTCGCCTACAACGTCGTCGCCCTCGTCGACGGTGTCCCACGCACGCTGAACCTCTCGGAGATGGTCGGCTACTACCTCGACCATCAGATGGAGGTCATCGAGCGGCGGACCCAGTTCCGGCTCGACCAGGCCAATGCCCGGGCTCACATCCTCGAAGGTCTCATCGTCGCCGTCGACAACATCGACGAGGTCATCAGGATCATTCGCGGTTCTCAGGACACCGCGGAAGCCCGAACCAACCTGATCAACAACTTCGAGCTCAGTGAGATCCAGGCGAATGCCATCCTCGACATGCCCCTGCGTCGCCTCACCGCACTCGAGGTCGACAAGCTCCGCACCGAGCTCGCCGAACTGCGCGAGGTGATCTCCGAGCTGGAGGCGATCCTCGCCGACCCCAAGCGTCGCTGGACGATCATCAAAGAGGAGCTCGGGTCCATCCGGGAGACCTTCGCCGAGGAGCGGAGGAGTCGCATCGTCCCTGACGAGGGTGACCTCAGCCTCGAGGACCTCATCGCCGACGACGAGCTGATCATCACCGTTTCAGCGACCGGATATGTGAAGTCGGTGCCGGCGTCGACCTACCGGACCCAGGGCAGGGGTGGCCGGGGGGTCAAGGCAGCCGAAGTCAGGGACGACGACGTGGTGAGGCACATGGTCCATACCACAGCCCACGCCTACCTCCTCTTCTTCACCAACAAGGGCCTCGTTCACCGGGTCAAGGCCCACGCCATCCCCCGTCAGACCCGAACCGCCAAGGGCGTCATGGCCCAGTCGGTTCTCCCCATCGGGCCAGACGAGCGGATCCAGGCGATCATCGACACGAGGGACTACGAGACCCGTCGCTACCTGGTAATGGTCACCAAGAAGGGTCAGGCCAAGAAGACCGAGTTCAAGGAATACGACTCCCGCAACCAGACTCTGGTGGCGATCAAGCTGGTCGAGGATGACGAGTTGGTCACCGTTCGCACCTCCAGCGGGTCGAACGACATCCTGATCTTCACCGGGCAGGGGATGGGCATCAGATTCGCCGAGTCCGACCTGCGCAGCATGGGTCGGGGCACTCAGGGAGTGCGTGGCATCAGGCTCCGAGATGGCGACGAGGTCGTCGCCGCCGTGTCAAACATCGAAGGCGAAGAGGTCTTGCTCCTCACGGACGGTGGGTACGGCAAGCGAACCGACATGGAGGAGTTCCGCAAGCAGACCCGCGGTGGCCAGGGGGTCAAGGCCTTCAAGCTCACCAAGGTGCGCGGGAACCTCGTTGCCGCTCTTGCCGTCAGAAAGGATGACGAGGTGTTCCTCATCTCCAGTGCCGGGGTCGGCACCCGACAGGCGGTGAGCAAGATCAGTCGTCAAAAGCGGGATTCGACCGGAGTGAAAGTGATCGAAGTCGGAAACGGCAACCGTCTCTCCGCCGTCGCATCCATCGCCGAAGAGCTCGAGCAGTAATCCCGCAACCCGGGGTTCGTCAGGCCATATATGAACGAGATCCGCTCATGTTCACGGAACCGGTCAGAACCGGATGTCGTTGAATACCTGGTCATCCCCGTAGACTTTCCAATACCAACCAGGAGCCGTAATGGCAACTGTCCGTCGCGTTAGACGAATAATCCGCAAGATCGACCCGTGGACCACCCTCAAGGTGTCCGCGGTCATTTGGGCTGTACTCGGTCTCGCCTTCGTCCTGGGAGCGGTGATCTTCTGGTCCGTCCTCGATCGCGCCGGGATTCCCGACCGTCTGGTCGAGTTCATGGTCGAGATCACACTCATCGAGGAAGGCACCGATCCGTTCGCCAACACCGAGCAGTTCCTCCGCTTCCTCATCTTCGGAACGGTTGTGGGCTGGGTCGTCTTCACCGGGATGTCTGTTGCCATTGCCCTGACCTACAACCTCGTGTCCGATGTGGTTGGCGGTCTCGAGATCGTCGTGCTCGAGGAGACGCTCAACCCTGTGGTCGCGTCAACGCAGCAGGTGCTCCACCCACCCGCCGACTACCGCGGAGGGAACGGCGCCGTGACCACCCCCAGCGAGCACGCCGACCTCCCCACGGAGGAAGTCGAAGTCGAGCCCGTCGTGGAGGTCGAAGAGGTCGAAGAGCCCGAAGAGCCCGAGAAGATCGAGCGTTTCGGGTAGGTCCCCAGTTCCTAGCCGCTCTCGGCCATGACCAGACCCATCTCCGTGGCCGTTTCCAGATAGGCGAGAGCGTCACTCCAGACCGGCCCTCCGACTCCTCCCGAAAGCGCCACTCCCGCGGCGAGGGCGACCCCTGACATGAATCCGGCGTGGTCGATCACGGCGACCCGTCGGTCGACTCCCTCGACCAGGCATGCGGCGAACCCGTTGGTCGCCTTGGCCGTGGCCAGCGGTCGGCCATCGACCGAATCATCGTGAACCTCCAGCCGTCCAACCGGGTCGGGGAACCGAACGGTGTGAGTACCTCTGGATTGCGGACAATCCGGATGGGCCAGGGCGACCAGTCTCGGGTCGGGTTCACGTGCAGCTAGGGCGAGAGCAATTCCCTGAGGTGACGCCCCCCAGACGAGGGCGCCAGGGGCGGCTTCCAGACCGTCCCAGATGAGCCCTACACCGTGTTTCACTGCTAGCTCGGGTGCGTCGGGCCCGGAGCCGACCAGAACATCGCATTCCCCGGCATCGTCCACCACCGGGAAGCTCTTGGAAGTGGCCGGGCCGACTACCACCACGTCGTCGATACCGGGGTGGGCCTGGAGAGAGTGGGCGGCCCGGACCGAGACGTCGCCCGAGACGAGCAGTCCAACTCTCAAGAAGGACGCACCGGGGTCCAGGCTTCGGTCGCTTCGGGGTCCTCGCTGTTGCGAAGCAACAGAGCGACGGCGGTGGCGACGGCTGCTAGGAGCAGCAGTGGTGAGAAACGCTTCACGGCGGCAATTGTATGACCCCAGGTGGCATCATCCGACCAATGGCCCTCGAGTTGGACCACATCGTCGTCTGCGTGCCCGACCTGGCCGAAGCCGCTCGCGACTACCAGGAGCGTCTCGGGCTCACCGCCGTCGAGGGTGGCCGGCATTCCGGTCACGGGACGGCCAACCGACTCATCCCCCTCGGCGACGTCTACATCGAGTTGCTGGCGGTGGTCGAAGCCAAGGAGGCCAAGACGAGCGCCCTCGGCACCTGGGCCATGCATCGGGCCGCGGTCCCTGGAGCCGACGCCGTCTGTCTCAGGACCGACGACATCGACGAAGTCAGCGAGCGTCTCGACCTGCAGACCATGAACATGTCCCGAGTGACCCCCGACGGTGTCATCCTCGATTGGAGGCTCGCCGGCCTGAAGCAGGCGCTGTCCAACGGAGTTCCCTTCTTCATCCAGTGGGACATCCCCGACGACCTGCATCCGGGCCGTGTCCAAGTCGAACATCAGGCCGGGCCGGTCGGTCTCGGGTCTGTGACGATCGCCGGGGACATCGAGCAACTAGGGCGGTGGGTGGATGGGGTTCCCGGGCTCGAATTGCGCTCCGGTGACCCCGCCGTCAGCTTCGAGTTGTCGGCCCGGAGGCCGTGACTTTGTAGCTAGCGGCTTGAGGACGGCACTATATGAACGTGCCTCGGGCTCGAAGTCTCCCTCGTCTGGTGGCCGCAGTCTTGGTCTCGGCCGCACTGGTCGCCGGCTGCACGACGGCCGCATCCACCGATGATCTCCTCGGCGTGGTCATCGATCCGCCGCAGTCGAAGCCGTCCTTCCAGTTGACCGACACCAACGGGGATGTGTACGACTTCGCCGCCGAGACCGAGGGCAAGCTCACCCTCTTGTACTTCGGCTATCTGAACTGTCCCGACATCTGTCCTGTACACCTCGCTCAGATCGCAGAGACCTTCGACCAGGCGCCGGACGTCGCCCGCGACGCCGAAGTCGTGTTCGTCTCGGTGGACCCCAACCGAGACTCCCCCGACGAGATCAGAGCGTTTCTAGACAACTTCGACTCCAGGTTCGTGGGTCTGACAGGATCTCAGGAGGAGTTGGAGGCTGCCCAGAATGCCGCAGGGGTCCCGGTGGCGGTATTCGTAGGGGACGGTGAGGACTACACCGTCAACCATGCTGCCCAGGTCATCGCCTACGCACCGGACGGTTTGAATTACAGCGTCTACCCCTTCGGGGTACGTCAGAGTCAGTGGAACAACGACCTGGCCCTGCTCGCCCAGGTCAAGTGATGAAGAGGTAGGGGATGAGGAAGAGCCTGTTGCTTGCCGCCTTGATCGTCGCGGTGGCGGCCTGCGGTGGTGGCGAGTCGACGGGGATCGAGGTGACCGACGTCCGGGTCGGACAACCCACGGGTCCCAATGCAGCGCTCTACTTCACGGCCAGCTCCGACGTTCCCGACCTCTTGATCGGAGCCGAGACCGACGCTGCAATCGATGTCGAGATTCACGAGACCACCATGGGGGATGACGGGACGATGGGTATGCAACCTGTCGAGAGTCTGCGGGTGGGCGAAGGGGAGGACCTCGTCCTCGAGCCGGGCGGATTCCATCTGATGCTCATCGACGTGGAGCGGTTGGACGTCGGTGATGAGATCGAGGTCACTCTCATCTGGGAGAACGAGGGTGAGTCGACGGTCACGGCCACCGTCGTCGAACCTGAGGATGCGATGGGTCATGAAGGCGACGACAGCTAGGGGACTTCTCCTCGCCGGGGTGCTGGCGCTCGGTGCCTGCGGTGGCGGAGGCTCGACGGAGGGTATGAGCGGTGCGGAGTTGTTCGTCGAGATCGGTTGCCACGCCTGCCACGGTGACTCCGACACTGAAGTCGCTCCAACCCTGGAGGGGGTATGGGGTAGCGAGGTGTCACTGTCGGATGGGCGTACCGTTGTCGTCGACGAGGATTATGTGACACAGTCTCTGACCGATCCGAACGCCGACATCGTGGAGGGCTTCGAGCCACGGATGCCAGCTTTTGCCCTCACCGAATCCGAAGTCGACCGACTCGTCGACTACGTGAGGAGCCGGGGTTGATCACCTGGTGGTGCACCGCCCTGGCCCGCCCCTGGAGCTGGCAATGGATCGCCTACCCGGGGATCTGGGTGGCGACCTTGGTGCCTCTAGTCCTGTACGGATTCGCCATTCGCCGTCGGGACCAGCCTGTCGACCGCAAGAAGATGTGGCAGTTCATCGCCGGGATGTTCGTGTTCTGGGTCGCCTCCGACTGGCCTCTGGGGGCCCTGGGCGCCGGCTACCTGGCTTCCGCCCATATGACCCAGTTCCTGCTGTACACCCTTGTCAGCGCCCCTTTGCTGCTGCTGGGCACGCCGGAATGGATGGCGCGTCGGATCTGCGATCGGCTGCGGATAACCCGCCTGGTCGGCTGGCTTGGTCGCTCCCTCGTTGCCACCGGGCTGATCTACAACGTGATACTCCTCTCGACCCACGCGCCGGGCACGGTGGGGGTCCTGCGCAACAACCAGTTCGGCTCGTTCCTCATGGACGTCATTTGGATGGTTGCCGGGTTCCTTCTCTGGCTGCCGGTGATCTCGCCGCTCCCCGAGGGACGGGCCCGAACCACCTTCGCCAAGATGGCGTATCTGTTCCTGACCACCAGCGTGGTGGCCGTCATCCCTGCAAGCTTCCTGACATTCACCTCGATTCCCATATATGGGATCTATGAGCTCGCGCCACGGATAGGGTCTCTGACCGCAATCGAAGATCAACAACTCGCCGGGATCATCATGAAGATCGCCACAATCCCAGTCATCTGGACGACTATCGCCGTCCTCTGGTTCCGATGGACGGCCCGAGAGGCTCGGCTCGCATGACCGGTCTGATCGCCTCGATTCCGTCCCCGCCGTCCAACGACTTCTACGTCGGTCCGCTCCGGATCACCTTCTACGGGATCCTGGTGATGACCGGCGTGGTGGTGGCGTGGTTCATCATCAAACACCGCTACGCCGCTCGAGGAGGCGATGTCGCCGTCGCCGAGCGGATCGTCATCAGGATGGTCATCTGGGGGTTCATCGGCGCCCGTATCGCCTACATCTCGACGCACCTGTCCCGTTTCGAGGACGAGTGGTGGAAGGTCATCGCGGTGTGGGAGGGCGGCCTGGCCATTTACGGGGGTCTCACCGCTGGTGCCATAGCGCTGGTCTATTACGTCCGAAAATGGGATGCCAGTCTCCCCGACTTCCTCGACTCGGTCGCGCCGGCTGTGCCGGCCGCCCAGGCGATCGGACGATGGGGCAACTACTTCAACCAGGAGCTCTTCGGCACCCCCACCGACCTGCCATGGGGTCTGGAGATCGCACCTGAGAACCGTCCCGCCGCCTATCCCGACGCCGAGACCTTCCACCCGACATTCCTCTATGAGTCGATCCTCAACGTCGGGCTGGTCTTTCTCATCATCTGGGTCGGCAATCGTTTCCCGTCGATGCGAGGACGTCTCATCGGGCTCTACTTCATGGGGTACGGGCTCATCAGGTTCCTGATGGAACTGATCCGCACCGACACGACCTTCCGCTTCTGGGGACTGTCCCGCAACGGCTGGGTGTCGATCGCGTTCATCCTCCTCGGGGCGATCGTCCTCTGGTGGAAACGGGTCAAGGTGGAGGAGAAGGGTTACTCCCTGATCCGGGGCTGAATCGAACCTCAGGCTCCAGGCGGCCCCTAGCGACGTTGGGAACCCAGGTTGGATAACCGGCCGATATGGTGGCTTGACTCGAACACGAAAGGGCCATATGGATATTGGCTTCATCGGACTCGGCGACATGGGTCAGGGCATCGTCCCCAGGCTCCTCGATGCCGGGCATCAGGTGACCGGTTGGAACCGAACCAAAGAGAAGGCGACGCCCCTTCTCGAGATCGGGATGAAGTGGGGGGACACCCCACGTGAGGTGGCCGCAGTCTCAGAGCTGGTCTTTTCGATTGTCACCGACGCCAGGGCAGTCGAGTCGGTCGCATTGGGCGAAGACGGTGTCATCTCCGGGCTCGGCCCTGACGGCGTTTATCTCGACATGAGCACGATCGATCCCGACGTGAGCCGCTCGGTTGCCTCCAGGTTCTCGGAGCGAGGACTGGTCATGCTCGACGCACCGATCTCGGGCAGTCCGATCACCCTCGAACAGGGGAGCGCCTCGACCATGGTCGGCGGAGATCGGTCCGCCTTCGAGAAAGTCGAGCCTGTCCTCTACGACATCGGATCGAAGGTCAGCTACATCGGCGAGAGCGGTAGTGCTGTTCAGATGAAGGTGGCCGTGAACCTGACCCTGATCGTGGAGATGGTGGTTTTCTGTGAGTCGGTTGCGCTGGCCGAGAAGGGCGGTGTCGACCGTGCCGTGGCCGTGGATGCCATGCTGAAGAGCGTGGTGGCCTCGCCGGTCATGGGGTATCGGGGCCCGTTCATACTCGAGGGGAACATGCCAGACAAGCCTCTCGCCGACGTGACGCTGCAGCAGAAGGACATGATCCTCGCCCTCGAAGTGGCTCGCCGGCAGGGCTCTCCGGCTCCGCTGGCTGCCGTGGCCAACGAGCTGCTCAACGCCTGTCGCGGACGGGGTATCGACCATCGTGACTTCGTGACCGTCTTCGACGTCTATCACCTCCTGGCCGGGATGTCCTGATGGAGCCATTTCGCACCAGACTCGATGCCGTTCCCCTCGTCGAAGGGCTGGAGCGGGGTGACGGTTGGATCGACATGCAGGTCCAGTTCCTCGTCGACAAGCACGTCGCAGGCAGCGAGGACTTTCTCCTCGGCTGGACGGTGTTGCCTCCCGGGGCCAGACACGACCGGCACCGCCACCACGACGCCGACGAGTTCTTCATCGTCCTCCAGGGCTCGGGCGAGGTCTACACCAACGAGGGCCGGGAGTCGTCGAGCAAGGGCGACGTGGTGTTCACACCGCGCGGTCACTGGCATGGCTTCGACAACACCGGCGACGAGGACGTGGTCCTGGTGTGGGGCTGGAGCGGTGCCGGGGCTCTCGAAGACACCGGGTACGAGGCGGATTCGTCGTGATCCCTGCCGACTGGGACAACCCGGCCGTTCGCAATGGGATCATCCGGATGCTTGAGCGACGGGCCGCTGCCCTGGAACGGGGCGAACGGGTCATCGGTTGGAAGCTGGCATTCGGCGCCCCGGCTTCGATGCAGCGATTCGGGCTCACCGGTCCCGTGGTGGGGTACCTGACCGATGCCACCCTCCACCCCCCGGGCAGCACTGTCTCCTGCGAAGGGTGGGCCGGAGCGGTGGCCGAGCCCGAACTGGCGGCCCGTTTCGGCGCAGACGTTATCGACCCGGATCGTGCCGCGGACGCCATCTCGACGGTCGGACTCGCCATTGAGCTCGCCAATGTCGATCCCCCTCCCTCCGAGATCGAGGTGGTCATGGCGGGGAACATCTATCACCAGGCCGTACTGCTCGCAGAAGCCGATGAGGGTCACGCCGGGGGCGACGTGGGGGGCCTTCGGGTGACGGTGCAGCGGAACGACGAGGAGATCGCCGATATCGACGACGTCGAGACCCTCACCGGCCCGATCCGTGAGATCGTGCCGCATGCGGCCGGTCTGCTCGGAGCCGCCGGGGAGGCCTTCCGGACTGGCGACGTGGTGATACTGGGATCTGTCACCCCGCCGATCCCCATCTCCCCCGGTGACACCATCACCTTCACTTCGGGCTCTCTTGCTCCCGTGAGCGTGCGGGTCTGAGGGAACCCACCCGAGTCCCCGGAAGTGCTGGTCAAGCCGTTTTCCGGTTGATGCGCAGGTTTCCCTGCACGTCACGGATCCAGACGCCCACGGAAGATGGCTGCATCGTCGCCGTCACAGTCGCCGTCCAGTGCTCGGCAACACGTCTGGGGTCGACTTGGTCCCGCAACTCTCGAGCGAAGTCATCCGAAATCTTGTCTGCGTCGTAACGCGTGCGGTGAAAGCGTCGGTCGACCCATCTCATCACGCGGCGTCGAACCGGGTTGAACAGGGCCGCTACCAGGAGGGTCGAGCCGGCGACGAAGATCGGTGAGTCGTTGGAGAGACGTGTCGGAAGCCACACCGCCCCGATGACGTAGACGGACGCGAGGAAGGGCACGATGAGGGCATACGACACCGAGCGACTGATGAGTCGGTCGATGTCGTAGAGCCGGTAGCGGACAATGGCGAGGGCGATTGCCATAGGAATGAGCGAAATCGCCACGAACAGCAGGAGATCGGCGACTGCGAGGGGCAGCACCCCCAGTTCTGTGAGGGCCCCACTCGCGAACCAGGTCAGGACAACCAGTGCGGCGCTGTAGGCGAGCCATTTGATCTGTTGCCGTTCCACCCCGTGAGCACGACGGAACCGAACAACGACAGAGGCGACCGAGCCCAGCAGCGACACGACCATCAACAGAGCGGCCGGTGAGGAGACTCGATCGATGAGTTCGATGTAGAACGGGTTCGGGCCGTACTCCTCCGCTCCGCCGAGGAACTCTCCGAAGACGATCTGCAGCGCGAAACCCAAAGTGCCCAAGAGGGTGATGAAGATCAGGACACGCCAGCGTGGCGTCAACGGGCGGCCATCGGGGAAGATGAGCAGAACCCAGGTCGCGGGAATGACGACGGGCGGAATCCAGGCCGAGTGGCCGATCACCTCAGCAGCCTCAGGGCGGCCGACCGCCGAGAGTGCGAAACCGAGGGCCCATGTCGATGAGACCCAGAGTGACAGACCGAGGAAGATCCATCCGATGGCGTTTCCCGGGTCTCGTCGCGCGATGGCGACTCCAACGACCGCATACATGAGCGTGAGCAACCAGAAAGCGAGAAGGCCGAAACCATCGTCATCGCCGGATCTCGAGTTTCCCCCGGCCAGTCCAGTCAGGGCGACGACGGTGAATACAACCACGGACCCCGCTCCCAGTCCGGTGGCCAGACGTTGCCTGGAGGCTCGCCATCCGGCTGGCGACCCACTGATGCTCATTTGTCGCTCATCGTCGACGCTGATCGTCACGGGAACGTTACGTGTTTGCATGGATCCGTCGATAACTTCGGCGGTTCTTGAACAGGAGATGCCGACCAAGGGGCACGAGGTTTTCGAGCCTGAGGCTGATCTTCGAAAGAGGGGCAGTGGACTGGTGACCACCGAGACACTGCGCTAGCTGGTTCGGGTGCTCGGCGTGTCTCCCGAGTGATGAATTGTGGGCCCACGTGGACTTGAACCACGGACCTCATCCTTATCAGGGATGCGCTCTAACCGGGCTGAGCTATGGGCCCCGGGAGCGGCAGATTCTAGGAGGCATCCCTGACGTTGGGGAAGTCGGCGTAAGGGCAGTTTGCCCGTACGACATGGCGGGTACCGC
This sequence comes from Acidimicrobiia bacterium, assembly GCA_035762545.1. GTDB lineage: Bacteria > Actinomycetota > Acidimicrobiia > Spongiisociales > ZC4RG35 > JANQRA01. The sequence goes on along the minus strand of DASTOM010000001.1, from coordinate 25,883 downwards.
AATGGGCCGGCAACGGGAGAGATCTGTGGCTTCGTACCAAGTCAATGAGGACGCCGTTGCTAACGCCCGTCGCCTCATCGATGCCCGTCAGTACGTCCTCGATAGCGATTGGGGTGATTCACAACCGTCCGCTGATGACGAGAACGCATACCTGGAGCGGCACACGTGGGACGAGTACGCCGCATGGCATCTCGGTCTGACTCGGGGGGCGAATGACGAGACCAAAGCCCGGCATGCGTTTGTCTTCGGGGACTTTCGGCGAGTCCACCGCAGTGGACTCATCGCGTGCGTGTATCGAGCGGCCGAGTGGCGTCACAAGGAGGTCGAACTAGCTGCACACGACCTCCTCCAACGTCTCGACAAGGTCTCCGGCTGACCCGGTCAAGTCGGCCGTGGAGTTCGCCAACTCCGAGAATCTCGAGTTCGCGCACATCAGTCACTCCGTCAGCCCCAGCCTCATCACGGAGATGTGCTTTCTCAGTTCGACCTCATCGAAGCCGCGTGACTCGTACATGGCCTTCGGCCCTCGGAAGTAGTGGCTCTCCTCGGCCCTCTCGGGGTCGGAGATCGGGTAAGCCTCGATCGATGACGCACCTCGGCCGGGTGCGTCGGAGATGACTCGATCGAGGAGCAACCCTGCGATTCCGTGGCTCCGGAACGGTGGGGCTACGACGAAACAGGCGATCCCGATGACGGACTCGTCTTCCGGTGTGTCGCGGCGATACGCGGCATAGTCGGATCGGCGAGAGGCGTTCACCCACCCGGCGGCCTTGTCGTCGACCTCGGCCAGATACCCGAACGTCTGGCCGCTCTCGAACCGCTCGACCATCATCGCCCGACTGTCCCTCCAATACCGCTCGGGCAGTTCCGGTGTGGGGGGCACGTGGGGTTCCAGGCAATAGCACGATGCCCAGTCGGGGTTGTCGGTGAACGCCTCGTGGTCGAAGAAGCCCAGCCAGTCGGCGATGTTGGCATCGTCGACCGGTCGGATGACAACCTCCCCGATGCGATCCCGACGGTCCAGCTCGCCGTGGAGACGTCCGATGGCTTCGGCCCAGTTCAGGGCGTAGTTGCGCAGCGCCTGCTCGGGATATGACCAGTCATGGCTCTCCCGGCCGTGCGTGAGGAATCGATCGACAACCGCATCCACGTCATCGGCTTCGATCTCCGCGTCACATCCGAAACAGTCGATCCTCATGGTGTCCTCGCGCTTTCGGGGATGATTTCTACCCCGACGGATCCTGCGCCAACCACTGAACGTTCAAAAAGGCCTCTACCCGCCGGCCCAGTCTCCCGTATCCTGGGCAGTCATGGCAGCTGAGACGCTCCCGACAGGCATGGACGACCTCGTTGGAGTCATCCGGGACTCGATCATCGGCCGGAACACCGCCGTCGAGACTCCATTCGGCCTCAAGCGTCTCACATACGCGGACTACACCGCCTCGGGTCGGTCCCTCGAGTTCATCGAGGACTACATCCGAAACAACGTCCTCCCCATGTATGCCAACACTCACACCGAGACGTCCGGCACGGGTCTGCAGACCACGCGTTTCCGTGAAGAGGCGAGAGCGATCATCAGGGAGGCCGTGGGGGGCAACCCTGAGGAACATGCGGTCATATTCGCCGGGAGCGGGGCCACCGGTGCCGTCGACCGTCTGATCGGGATCCTGGGGTTGCGGGTCTCGCCGTCCCTCGGATCCAAGTTCGGGATCGACCTCAGCATCGATCCGGAGCGTCGACCCGTCGTTCTGGTGGGGCCCTACGAACACCACTCCAACGAGCTTCCGTGGCGGGAGACCATCGCCGAGGTCATCGAGATCCCCGAGGACTCCGACGGGCACATCGACCTCGACATCCTCGAGAAGCGTCTGATCGAGTTCGCCGACCGTCCGCTGCGGATCGGATCGTTCTCCGCCGCATCCAATGTCACCGGGATCATCTCAGACACGACGACCATCTCCGAGATACTCCATCGGCATGGCGCCCTCTCCTTCTGGGATTTCGCCGCATCGGCCCCCTATGTCGGGATCGAGATGCGGTCTCAAGCCGACGGGGACGATTACAAGGACGCCATCTTCCTGTCCCCACACAAGCTGGTCGGCGGCCCCGGAACTCCGGGCGTGCTCGTGGTCCGAAAGGAGCTGCTCGACAACGTGGTTCCGGCGGTCCCGGGCGGGGGCACGGTCCAGTTCGTGAGCGAGGATCATCACACCTATCTCTCCGACCCCGAGCACCGGGAGGAGGGTGGCACTCCCGCGATCGTCGAGTCGATCCGGGCCGGGCTCGTCTTCAAGCTCAAAGGTGACGTCGGAGTCGAACGGATCCGGGAGATCGAACACGACTACATAACCAGGGCCATCGCGTCATGGTCGGCTGATCCCAACATCACCATCCTGGGCAATCCCGAAGCTCGCCGACTCTCGATCGTCAGCTTCTTGATCCGTCACCGAGACCGGGTTCTGCACCACAACTTCGTGGTGGCTCTGCTCAACGACGTGTTCGGAATCCAGGCGCGGGGGGGTTGCTCATGTGCCGGCCCCTACGGGCTTCGACTGCTCGGCATCGATGCCGATACCTCAGGCAGGATCGAGTCGATGGTCGCCGAGGGGTGTGAGGTGATCAAGCCCGGTTGGGTCCGGGTCAATTTCAACTACTTCATCCCCGAGGCCGAGTTTCAGTATCTCCTCGAGGCCGTCCACATGATCGCCGAGAGCGGATGGCGGCTGTTGCCGCTCTACGGGTACGAGCCCTCTTCCGGCCTGTGGCGTCACCGGGACGGCCTTCCCCGCCCGCCTGCCTCCCTCCGACAGATGACCGCTCACCTCACCGGCGACCCGCCGGCCGAGCTGCCGATATCTGTGCTCGAGGAGCAACTGGAGGTAGCGCGTGAGTTGCTGGCTACCTGTGACGAACAGGCGTCGTCGGGACCGGACCTTCCACCTGATGCCGAGAGCCTCCGTTGGTTTCCTCTTCCCGCGGACGTCACGGGCTGATTCACGTCAGGATCAGGTGGCTGTCCCCGAACTCGTGCCATAGGTAACCCTCGGTGAGTGCGATTTCGTAGCTCTCCTCGATCGCCCTCGCCCCGGCGATGGAGATCAGCATCTCGAGGTGGGTCGAGGTGGCTTCGTGCCAGCCAGTGATCAGACCGTCGATCAGGGAGATGTCGTGGCCGCCGGTGACGTAGAGGTCGGTCCAGCCACGGCCGGGGTGGGCGGTCTCACCTGACGCAACCGTCTCCAGGGCACGAACGACGGTCGTACCCACGGCGACGACCCTGTGACCAGAGCGGCGGGTGTGGTTCACCAGACTCGCTGTCTCCGCGGGCACCTCATACCACTCCGCATACGGTCGTTCCCCGGCCTCCAACGAGGACACTCCGGAGTGGAGTGTGATCGGTGCGATCCTGACCCCCCGGCGGACCAGCTGGGTCACCAACTCGGGGGTGAAGGGGCGAGCCGCACTCGGCATCTCTGCCGAACCTGCGGTTCGGGCGAACACCGTCTGGTAGGCCTCGATCGTCTGAGGTGCCGTTGACCGATCGTAGGTGATGGGTCGGCCGTGGCGGCGCAGGTACTCGTGGAATGCGAAGGGAAAGGTGGCCTCTGTCAGCCAGAGTCGTTCATTGCCGGACCCGGCCGGATACGGGGCGAGCAGGTTGAGCCGTCCCCCACCGGGAAGGGTGAGCAGGCCGGCGCTCACCTCCCTCAGCCGCTCCGACCCCCGGCCCATCCGACGCCGGATCTCGACTATGTGAAAGCCACCGTCGATGGCCGTCGAGAAGTGCACCACCCGGCCGTCGGCGATGTCCACCGCCGCCGCAAGGGTCGTGGAGTCGTTGACAACGAGTAGGTCGCCCGGGTCGAGAATTCTCTCCAGGTCGCTGAACCGGTGATGCTCGATCGTGCCCGCTGTCAACAGCAGCCGGACTCCGTCGCGGGGCAAGCCTCGTAGCTCGGCCGGAGCTCTGGCAACCTTCCCCTCTGGCAGTTCGAACCAGCCGGCCGGTTCCGCCATCGCCAGAGCGCCGGTCATGAGATTCGCTCGAGGAACTGGGCTGCGGAGTAGCGACCGGAAGGAGGCAGATCGTCGAGGAGCCGGAGGACGCCGGGAACTCTGGTCTCAGGTGCGGGTCGGTCGGTGATGTCCTCGCCTGGAAATGCGTCCTGGTGCATCTGGGTGTTCATGTCGCCGGGATCGAACCAGTAGACCCGGATCGTCGGTTCCTCGGCTGATAGGACGTTCGACAGCTGTTCCAGTGCGGCTTTCGACGAGCCATAACCGCCCCAACCCTCATAGGGCTCCACCGCCGCATCTGAGGTGATATTGAGGATGACGCCCCCCGAAGTGCGCAGTGCCGGGAGACATCCCTGGATCAGTCGCAGTGGTCCGAGCACGTTCACCTCGTAGACCTCCCGCATCGTGTCGATGGGGTAGACGTCGAGATTGGGCTGAGGACTCGGTCCCAGGACAGAGGCGTTGTTGACGAGCAGGCGGAAGTCGCTGAACTGGGAAGCCGCCGAGGACAACTCTCCGAGGTGGTGGATGTCGGACACGTCGCCGACGAGCGCGACGACGTCTCCTGAGCCGAGGGTGCGAAGCGACTCTGCTGCGACCTCGAGAGCCTCCGATCCGCGAGCATTCACGACGAGGTCCCAATCTCGAGCGGCGAGCTCGCTGGCAAGGGCGAGCCCAAATCCGCGGGAAGCGCCCGTGATCAGAGCCGCTGGCATGAGCGTGAGCGATGGGTCATACCCACACGGTACGACTTGAAGTTAACGTGAAGTCAAGGGGGTTGCGTCGGGAATCGCCGCGGGAGCTAGCTTCCGGGAGTGACAAAGGAGACAGATGGAGACGTTTGATGCGATCCGCTCTCGGCGGAATGTCCGATCCTATGAGAGCCGGGCGATAGATCCAGCGGCGATCACCCGGATCCTGGAGGCCGGTCGACGGACGCCGTCGTCACGCAACGAGCAGCGTTGGGACTTCGTGGTGGTGACAGAACCGGAACGCCTGGAAAGGCTCTCTCACGTCTGGCGCGGAGCGGGCCATATCGCCGGGTCGGCTGCCACGATCGCCTTGATCGCCCCTGAAGCCGACGAGGAGCGAGTGCGCACGTCTATTGCCTACGACCTGGGTCAGGCCACCATGTCCATCATGCTGGCGGCCGCCGATCTCGGGGTCGGCTCCGGCCACTCGTCGTGTCACGACCAGGACGTCGCACGTGAGGTGCTGGGGTTTCCCGACGGCTATACCTGTGCCTGGCTGATCGGGCTCGGCTATCCGTCGGATCGGCCGTTGCGACCGATAGAGAGGCCGAATCGCAGACCTCTCGATGAAGTGGTCCACCGAGAGGTCTGGTGATCGGCTGAGTGGCTACTGATCTACGGGACCGTCGTCGTGGTTGGGTCCACCATGGTCGTCGCTGTGGTCGGGTCCACCAATGTCGTCCCGGTACCCGGGTCGGTCGTCCCGCCGTTGTCGGGGTCGTCGTCGCCGTTGCACGCAGTCAGGGTCAAGGCGATGGCCAGGACCATGCTGATGAGTGTGGTGCTCTTTCGCCTCACGGTTTCTCCATTTCGTCATAGTTGCGATTGACCTGGAGCCACTCCGTGCGAGGACGGCATCTGCCCTCCCCGGGTGAAGGCTCCATCACGGAGAGATTTTCCCAATCGTTGCCGGTTCCAAACCATCGACCGGGACTCGAGGAGCCCCGGTCAGTCGATCTCGGAGCGCGTCGAGCCTTCGGTCAGGATCTCCGCCAGTTCGAAGATCCAGAGCCCCGAGTGGTGGTCTGTCACGAGAACCAGTCGATCGTGAGCCACCACGTCCCAGACAAGCGGGAACTCCACCTCGCCGTTGGGATCTACCCACCACCGTTGGGGGTCGAACGCAGGTGCTGGTATCAGCGAAGCCAGTTCCGATGGGCCGTCGGTGAGAATGGCACCTTCTGATAACCGGGCCTCCAGTGTTCCAATCGCGCCCAGGTCGACTCTCGTGTTCACTCCGTAGTAGCCGTGTCCCGCGACCACGTCCTCCTCGCTCAGCTCGGTCGGGAGGGTCCACGCCGGCACGACCGGGGGGCTCACATCGATCGGTTCTGCAGGGTCGCTCACGTCGATCACGACATCTCCGAAGGAGCGAAGGCTGGCGTGAATCGTGTCCCCGCCATCCCATTCCACCGAGCTTCCTGACAGCAACGACGCGGGATCGTCGGCTGGTCCGAACGAGCCAGAGATCGGATCCGGGTGCCAGTTGGAGATCGCAGTCCAGACCAGTGGATCGGTTGCGTCGAACAGGGCAATCGACTCGTGAACCCCCGGGGTGTTCGCCCTGACCATAGGAACGACCGCCGCCACCATCAGGCCATCGTCGGAGCGGGAGACGGCCAAGTCGGCGACGCCATTCCCCCCGGTCTCGTGCACCGCGATCAGTCGCGGATCGGCCGGATCGTCGAGGGCATACACGGCGAATCCCACGAAGTGCGGGTCGGTTTCGGTCAATGGGTTGTTGCAGTCTGCAAGGGCCACTATCCCGATCGTTCCCGCATATGCGTCGTTCTTCACTTCCCCGATCCACAGGGCTGGTGTTGCGGTGCCGGGAAACTCTGTGTGATCGGCGAAGACCCCGAGCTGGGTCGGTTCGCTCGGATCCCCGAGGTCGATGATGCGAACGCCCGTTCCGGGACAACGCTCGGCATTACCCCACGTCCCGACGAAGGCGTGGTGGCCCACTACAGCCAGACCGGCGTTGAATCCAGTTCCGGGGTCGAGATGACCCAAGAGAGACGCATTGGACAGCTGTAGGTCTCGGTAGTTGACCGTGGCCAGGGTCGAGGGATTGCGCACACGAGATGCCGATCTCAGGGCCGGGTAGGGGTCGGGTCGGAAACCGTCGGGCTGATGCAGTTCGAAGTGGAGGTGTGGTGTTGTGTCTTCAGCGTTCCCGCTGTCACCGACATACCCGAGGAGTGTTCCGGCGCGGACCCTCGCACCGATCTCTATGCCCGGCCCGTAACCCATTGCCAATCCGTTGTCGGTGCCGGGGGAGTCGTTGTTCAGATGCGCATAAACCGAGCTCCAGCCGTTGTTGTGACGAACGACGACGAACTGTCCGGCGTCTTCGCCGATTCCAAGACGCACGACACGTCCGGACGCAACGGCGACGATGGGGGTCCCCCTGCCGGCGATGATGTCGGTTCCCTTGTGGAGTCGGGCTCCGCCGTCGCGGGGCTGGCCGTAGGTGCTGCGGTACGAGGAGCGCCCCACGACCGGGAATCGGATGGATGGCAGCGGGAGCTCCACTGCGTCAACCGAGTTGGGCCCACCCAGCGGGTCCTCGTCGAGGGGGTCTTCGCCAACCCTCGGGTCATCGGACTCACCGGGCTCTCCCTCGGCCACCGTCGTCGAGGTCCCTTCTTCCACGGTGGTCGTCGAGGATCCCACCGTGGTCGTCGTCGTGACCTCGATCGTCGTGGTCGTCGACTCGGGCGGGAGGGTCGTGGTGGTCGGCTCTGGGACCGTGGTGGTGGTGCCCTCCTCGGCGGCGATGGCGACGGGGACAGGTAGGAGGAGAGCTACCACGAGGGAAACACAGAGAAGGGCGCGTGAAGAGAATGAGGTCGTCCTCACTCCCAGATTCTCGGACTCCCCACCCTGGGTTGCGCAGTCCGTGGAGAAGTCCATCGGACGCGAGGTGCGGTACTCCCTCAGCTCCATGATCTCTGAGGGTGGGAAAGTTAGCCGTGTCCGAGTCGATGCGAAAGAGGGCAGATGATCCGGCCCGGGTTTATCCAGTCACTGGCGTCCTCGTACAATGGAGTAGTTCGGGGACGTAGCTCAGTTGGAAGAGCATCGGCTTTGCAAGCCGGGGGTCGTGGGTTCGAGTCCCATCGTCTCCACCTCACAGCGCCCGAGAGTCGTGCCCAAACATCGTTCTGGGCGCAAGAACCCGCAGAAAGCGCCGGGTAAATGCGCCCAGAAGTGTTCTAGCGACCCGTCTGACCGCTACCTGACGCCATTGGGCCGTGGCGGAATCTCCAGCCTGCCGGTACCGTTCACATGAGTTACTGGACCAAGGAGACTCATGAGAAATGCTGTCATCATCGACGCCGTTCGTACCCCGACCGGCCGTCGCAATGGAGTCTTCAAGAACATTCACCCGGTCGATCTGGCCTCGATCCCTCTGCAAGCCCTGATCGAGCGCAACGACCTGGACCCAGAGCTCATCGACGACGTGATCATGGGCAACGTCTCCCAGACCGGTGAACAGGCTTACAACGTGGGACGCAATGCCGCCCTCGCCGCCGGCTTCCCCGAATCGGTGACCGGGGTGACGATCGACCGGCAATGCGGGTCCTCACAGCAGTCGGCTCACTTTGCCGCCCAGGCGATCATGGCCGGGGCCCAGGATGTGGTCATCGCCGCCGGTGTGGAGAACATGACCCGGGTGCCGATGGGGATCACCGCCCAGAACGGTCCCGGCCTCCCGTTTGGTGCCCGCATGCTGGAGCGTTATGCCAATGGTCTGGTGCCGCAGGGGATCTCCGCCGAGATGATCGCCGAGAAGTGGGCGATCTCCCGCGAGGAGTTGGACGAGCTCTCACTCGAGTCTCACCGTCGCGCCGCCCAAGCGACCGAAGAAGGACGATTCGAAGGTCAGATCATCCCCGTCGAGGTGACGCTCGACGACGGCACCACCCAGACCGTCAAACGTGACGAGGGAATTCGCTGGGACACTTCGCTAGAGAAGTTGGGCTCCCTCCAACCCGCGTTCAAGGCGGATGGCGTGGTCACCGCAGGCAACTCCTCGCAGATCTCCGATGGCGCCGCCGCCATCCTGATCATGGGAGAGGACAGGGCCGAAGAGCTCGGTCTGACGCCGAAGGCCAGATTCCACACCTTCTCGATGGCTGGGGTCGATCCGGTGATGATGCTCACCGGTCCCATCCCGGCGACATCGAAGGCTCTCGATCGTGCCGGTCTGAGCATCGACGACATCGATCTCTTCGAGGTGAACGAGGCGTTCGCCTCGGTGACCGTCGCTTGGCGGATGGAGCACGGGGGAACCGACCCTCTTGCCCTCTGGGAGCGAACCAACGTCAACGGTGGCGCCATCGCCCTCGGTCATCCGCTCGGTGCGTCCGGGGCCCGCCTGCTCACCACCCTCGTCTGGGAGCTGGAGCGGACCGGCGGCCGCTACGGGTTGCAGACGATGTGTGAGGGTGGCGGGATGGCCAACGGCACCATCATCGAGAGGATCTAGACCCCCTGACCGGGACTCTCTGGCTCGACATTGTCCTGGCGCTGGCCTTCGGCCTCGTCATTTGGCGTTTGTCGTTGGCAGTGATCCGGATGCTGTCGACCCCACCACCGGAAATCGACCCAGAGGACATCGTGGCGGTCGACCAGGACTACAAGTGCACTGTCTGTGGGGCCGAGTTGACGATGAGGGCGGTCAACGCGACCGAGGACAAGCCACCCCGTCACTGTCGTGAGGAGATGGTTCCGGTCTGGCGACCGTGATAGTTACACCTTTGTAGTTATCCAGAGAATTCTCCACAGGCTGTTGAGAATTACATGGGTGTAACCGTGCTGTTACCCGGGTCAGGAACTATGTCCAACGACTACGCTCGCCGCCGGATGCCCGAATCGAAGAGACGAAAGCCCAAGAACCGCCCCCAGTCGGCACGTGCTGCCGAGGCGGCCGCCAAGGGCAAAGACCCCAGCCCCACCTGGTACGTGGCACTGATGGCTGGTCTCATGGTGGTCGGGGTCTTGCTGGTCCTGGCCCGCTTCATCTTCCAATGGGACCAGACGATGCTGCTGGTCGGCCTGGGCGCCATCGCCGCCGGCTTCCTGATGACCACCAACTACCGCTGACCGGGCGGCGCCGCGCCCGCTAAGGGATCGTCGTGGTCGTCGGAGGGAGCGTCGTCGTTGTCGTGGGGGGTGGGATGTACTCACCCAACGTGACCGTCACCGTGTCACCCTGATTGGCGGTCGCCCCCGGGGCCGGGATCTGGTCGACGACACGGCCATCCTGAGCGGGATCGGCCACCGGTTGGCGCGCATTGGACACCCGGATCAGCAGGTTCACCGAGTTGAGTGCGTTGGTGGCCTCGTTCTCGGTCATGTTGGTCAGGTCGGGAACCGACACCGGCGGCGGGCCCAGGGAGACTATGAGCAGGATCGTGTCGCCCGACTGGACCTCTGTCCCGGCCGGCGGCTCGGTCCGTATCACCTCACCGGCGGGGACGTCTTCGTCGAACTCGTCGTTGCCGGTGACGAACAAGCCGAGGGCGATCAGAGCGGAGGTGGCGTCGCGTTCGGTCATCCCGCTCACATCGGGGAGGGGGACGATCTCCGGTCCTGACGAGACGATGAGGTCGACGGGAACCGAAGGGCTGATCTCCACCCCGGCGACGGGGTCGGAGCCGATCACTATGCCTTCGGGGAAGGTGGCGTCGGGTCTCATCTCGATCTCACCGACCACCAGACCGGCGTCGGTGATCACCTGTTCTGCCTCTTCGACGGTGAGATTGATCACCACCGGGACGGCAACCCGTTCCGAGCCGAGCGAGTAGTAGACGTCGATCACCGAGCCAACCGGAGCTTCGGAATCGGCCGGGGGATCGGTACGGATCACGATGTCGTCCTCGAACTCCTCGCTGTTCTCGGGGATGGCGTTCACCTCGAACCCGTCGGCCTCGAGCAACTGGGTGGCCGCATCGATGCGGAACCCGGACACATCACGCACCGTGATCATCTCTCCCTCGGCTCCACCGCGACCCAGGTTCCACATGACGAAGAAGAGGATTCCGAGGGTGATGAGGAGACCGAAGGCGGTGAGGATGAACGGAAGCTGACTCCTCGGCTCCTCTTCTATCTGCCGGTAGACCTCATCGGGGGGGACGGTCGGAGGCGGGACCGACGTCATCACCCGGGTGGCGCTGTCCCCGTTGCCGTTCGGGACCGGGATCGGCGCCACCGGAGGTATGACCACGTTCTCACCCTGGAGGACGGAGAGGAGATCCTGACGCATCTCCTCCGCCGACTGATAGCGGGCCGACGGGTCCTTGCGCAGCGCCTTCATGACCACCGCGTTCAACGACTCGGGCACGTCGGGGTTGATCGCGGAGGGCGGAGGGGCCTCGGTGGAGACGTGCTGGAACGCCACTGACATCGGAGAATCGCCGGTGAAAGGCGGTCTGCCGGTGAGCATCTCGTACAGGACGACCCCTAGCGAGTAGACGTCGCTGCGCGCATCGGCCGACGCCCCCTGGGCCTGTTCCGGGCTGAAGTAGGTGGCGGTCCCGATGACCGCGCCGGTCCGGGTGAGCTCCTGGCTGTCGTCCCACGCCCGGGCGATCCCGAAGTCGGTGACTTTCACCGTCCCGTCCTTGGCGAGAAGGACGTTGCCCGGCTTCACGTCCCGATGGACGAGACCGGCCTGGTGGGCCACCGAGAGAGCCGCAGCGGTTTCGGCGGCGATCTCCGTGGCACGGCGGGGGAGGAGTGCACCTTCCGACTTGAGGACGTCGCGGAGAGAACGTCCGTCGACGATCTCCATGACGATGTAGTAGGTGCCTCCCGATTGGCCCCAGTCGTAGATCCCGACGATGTTGGGATGGCTCAGATTCGCCGCAGCCTGGGCCTCGCGTCTGAAGCGCTTGACGAAGGCCTCGTCGGCGGAGAACTGGGAGTGGAGGACCTTGATCGCGACGGGGCGGTTCAGTTCGGTGTCGCGGCCCTCGTAGACGTCGGCCATCCCACCGCGCGCCAGGTGGGACGCGATTTCATAGCGATCGTTGAGGACAGAGGGGGTTTCCACGAGCTACGAGATTGTAGGTAGGGGCCGGTTGCAACTCGTCTTCAAGACGAGAGCCAGACCTCGATCAGTTCCGATGCGATGGGTGCCGCCAGAGAGCCCCCCGACGCCGACTCGCCCGACACGGCCGACCCTTCGATGAACACGGCCAGGGCGATCGTCGGATCCTCGACCGGGGCGAACCCGATGAACCACGGATTGGAGAAGCCCCCCGCTCCGGTGGCGGTCCCGGTCTTGCCGGCCACCCGCACCCCCGGCACGGCCGCCTGAGTAGCGGTGCCTTCGGTGACGACACGCTCCATCATCTGGGTCAGGGTCATGGCGGTCTCCGGCGACATCGCCTGTCCCAACGGGACGACCTCTCTCTCCTCGACAGTCTGTCCATTCGCATCGAACACACGACGAACCGCGAATGGCTCGACCGATATCCCGTTGTTGGCGACTGCTGCGGCAACCATTGCCATATGCAACGGCGTGGCCCGCACGTCGCGTTCCCCGATCCCGCTTTGGCCCAAGGCGGCGGGATCCCGTGCCAGTTCGTCGGTGTCCCAGTTGGCCTCCGGGATCACCCACTCGAAGTCGATCTCCTGATTGAACCCGAGTGCTTCGGCGCTGATGCCGATGTCCACGGCACCCAATTGAATCGAGAGGTCGGCAAAGATCGTGTTGCAGCTCCTCACGAAGGCCTGGAGGAGCGTCGCCGTCACCCCATCGTTGCACGCCCTCCCGTTGGCGTTCGAGATGGTGGCGGTGGACCCGGGGAGCTCGAACTCGACCGGGTCGTCGAAAGTGGTGCCCGGCCCTGCGGCGCCGGTGTCGAGGGCCGCTGCGGTCACGACGGTCTTGAACGTCGAACCGGGGGCGTACAACTCCTTGGTCCCTCGGTCTCGGGTGGGCTCGCCCGGGTCCTCGAGGAGGGCACGCCACTGCATGTCGGCGTCGTCACCGAGCAGGACCTCTGGGTTGAAGCTGGGGGTGGAAACCGCGGCGAGGATCGCTCCGGTCTTGGGATCGAGCGCCACGACGGCGCCACGGTTCTCGCCAAGCGCTTCGATGGCCGCCCGGTGCAAGGCGGGGGAGGCGGTGACTTCGATGCTCTGAGGGCGAAGATCACGTCCGAGGAGAGCCGCGACGAGGTCACTGATGGTGAGGTCGCGTCTGGATCGGAGGTCTGACGAGTAGGCGGCCTCGAGCCCGGACTGGCCGATCAGGAACGACGAGTAGCCGACCAGGTGGGCGAAGGCCTCGCCTTCGGGATACTGGCGGACGAAGGAACGCGGGTCGTCCGGATCTTCGACCGAGCGGGCGAGGACCGTACCGTCGGTGGCGACGATCAGCCCGCGCTCCTTGCCTTGGTCGGAAAGGGCGGGGCGAGGGTTTCTCGGGTCAGCCTTCAGGTCGTCGGCGAGGACCACCTGATACCAGGTGACTCCGGCGAGCAGGACCGTCATGCAGAGGAAGAGGCCCATGGCGACCCGTCGGATCGGCCCGTTCATGAGGCCTCCTCGTGGCTGATCCTGAGGAGGAGGGCGATCAGCACCATGTTGCCGACGAGTGCCGAGCCCCCGTACGACATGAAGGGCAGAGTGATCCCGGTCAGGGGGACGATGCGAAGGACACCACCGACGATCAGGAACACCTGAACACCCATGATGAAGGTGAGACCGGCAGCGAGCAGTTTTCGGAACGTGTCACGGCTCCGGAACGAGATGCCCAATCCGATGGAGATCACCAAGGCGTAGACGGCCAGGATGGCAACGGTCCCGGCGAACCCGAGCTCCTCACCAACCGCGGCGAAGATGAAGTCGGTGGATGCGTTGGGGATCAGGTCGGGCCGCCCCAACCCGGGCCCGGCCCCGGACAACGATCCCGTACCCAGTGCGAACAAACCCTGGACGATCTGATAGCCCTCGTCCTGGGCGTGCTCGAAGGGGGCGAGCCAGGCGACGACTCGACGCTGCACGTGATCGAACAGCGTCGCCGCGGCGAAGGCACCGGTGAGGGTCATCAACCCCCCTGCGATCAGATAGCCGGTCGCACCGGTCGCCGCGTAGAGAAGAAGCACGAATCCGGCGAAGAGGAGTAACGACGCGCCCAGGTCCCGTTGCCAGATCAGGATCACCAGGCTCGCCGCCCAGGTCAGGAGGAGAGGGATGAGCTGGCGGGGCTCGGGAATGCGAATCGGGCCGATGCTCCGGTGCGCCTCACGCAGTGCCTTCTGATGGTCGGCGAGGTAGGCGGCGAAGAAGATGACGATCCCGAGCTTGGCCAGCTCCGCCGGTTGGAACTGCATCTGGGTGATACCGACGTCGAGCACTATCCAGAGCCTGGATCCGTTCACCTCGAGGCCACGCAGGGGGACCCCCCAGTCGGAAGGCAGGTTGGGCAACAGGAGCAGCACTACCGAGACGAGGAGGATCACGTTGCGATAGCGGCGCAGCACCGAGGTGGTGCCCCTGGACAGGAACATGAGGGTCAGCGTGGCCGCTCCGGCCCCAATCAGAAGCCACCACCGCTGCAGCCCTGCACGAACCGGCTCCAGCCGGTAGATCTCGAAGAACCCCAGACCGACGAGAGCCACCACCGGCGGTAGGAGAAGGGGGGTGGCCCGCGGGGCGAAGGCGCGAACGGACATGAAGATGGTCCCGAAGGCCAGGAGGAAGACGAGAAAGGTCAGACCGGTCTGGGCGTCGACACTGCCCCCCTGGGCGAAGTTGACCAAGGCGACGGCAAACGCGGCGAGAAAGGAAGCGGCGACGATGAGGGCGCCTTCTGCGTTGCGACTCACGGGTCAGTGTCCGTCAGGAGAGGCTTCCACCACGACCACGGAGATGTTGTCGACGCCTCCTGCGTCATTGGCCAGTTCGACCAGCCCCCAGGCGACCTCCTCGGGAGAGCCTTGAGCGAGTCTCTCCGCGATTCGGGTGTCGTCGACCATCTCGGTGAGACCGTCGGAGCAGACGAGGATCCGATCACCGACCTCGAGGTCGAACTTCACCTCGTCGACATTCACGAATCGGGTCAGGCCCAGAGTGCGGGTGAGCATGTGGCGCTGGGGGTGCGTGGCAGCCTCTTCGGGTCTCAATTGACCCATGGACACGTACTCAGCCGCCACCGTGTGGTCCTCGGTGAGTTGGCTGAGCTCTCCGTTGCGGAGGAGGTAGGCCCGGCTGTCACCGACATGGCCCACGGTCGCCTGACCGTCCTCGATCATCAGCAACGTCATCGTCGTGCCCATGCCTTCAAGGCTGGGTTCTCTGGCCACCTCTTCCCTGATGGCCCGATTCCCCGCAGCCACCCGATCCTCAGCCGTGAGCTCGCTCGAGGCAGCGGCGTTGATAGCGATACGCGAGGCCACCTCGCCGGCTACGTGCCCGCCCATGCCGTCAGCGACGATCAGGACGGCGCTGTCCGACGAGTCACCGGCGGCGTTCGGGAAGACGGAGTCCTCATTGTTCTCCCTGACCATTCCCTTGTGGGTCGCGGTGGCCCAGACGTACTTCAAGCCCAGCTCCTGTCGAGGTCGACGGCGTACTCGGCGATCGCCCTCTGGTAGCGGGCGATGCCGTCCTCTTGGGTGGTGCTGGCGAGCACGGTCAGCAATGATTCGCAGGCCTGTTTCGCCAGCCCGTTGTTGTAGAGCGCCATCGCATGGAAGATCTTCATGCCTTGGTCGTTCGGGAACTCTGCCACACCGCGGTCGAGGGTGCGTAGGGCTTCGGGGTATCGACCGATCGATCGATAGGTGCTCCCGAGACCGAGGAGGGCGTCCTGGAGATCTTCGCCGGCCAGTCCGAGATCGATCGCATGCTCATAGAAGGGGATGGCTTCGGTCTCGAGACCCAGCCGGTCGTGGGCCCACGCACATTGGAGGTTCACGGTCGGTTCGTCGGGGAACTCGGCGACCAGCGCCAGCAGGGCCTCCCGGGCTTCCTCGAGACGACCCGATTCACGCGCCGCCACTGCCCCGGACAGTCTCGCCTCCATTGTGCCGTTGTCGCTCATCGGATCTCCAACACGGTCTTACCCACCTGAATCGTGTCGCCCTGTCGCAATTGGGTCGGGGCCGAAGCTCGCCTCCCATTCACGTAGGTGCCATTGGTGCTGCCCAGGTCGTGGAGCATGAGACCCCCATCCTGTGCGACGAGCCGGAGGTGGAACTCAGAAGCGTAGGGGTCGTCCAGCACAACGTCGGTCTCGCCCGATCGGCCCATCACGATGACGTCGTTCACGTCGAACTCCTGGCCCTGCTGTGTCTCGGACCGGACGAACAGGACCCGCGTCCCCTTCTTCCTCTCCCGTTTCACCGAGATTCCCAGGTGTGACCCTATGGCCCGTGCCACCTGCCAGACGAAGAGATACACCAAGCCGAGGAAGATGATCCGGAGGAGGGCCAGGATGATGTCGGGCATCTTCAGACCTCTCTGAATCGGTAGCGGTGCTCTCCCATGGTGACCGTAGACCCATGTTGAAGAGGCACGGGTTCCGAGCCGACCCTCTGTCCGTCGACGGTCGTACCGTTGGCTGACTTCAGATCGACGATCCAGCTCTGACCCAACTCGCGGAAGACCAGTGCGTGTCTGCGCGAGATGTCATCGTGGGACACGGTGGTGTCGCAATCGGGGGATCTTCCCACGATCGCCCTGTTACGGCCGATATCGATGATCTCGTGGCCTGCGGTCAACTGCGCCCAGACCACCGGTGGCCCCGGGACCACCTCCACATGACAGACTGCTCGACCCGATGGCGTGGTCTCGTCGGCTTCGATGCGGACCGTCACCGGACCCTCGAGGCGGAGACCCTCTTCAGCGGTGTACGACGTCATTTCCTCGGTCAGCATGGCTGCCAGTTCCCCTGCGTCCATCGTCAGATCCTTCGGGTTGACCCCGATCACGAACAGATTGGCCGTCGCCGGACCGCTCGGGTGGTCGAACCTGGCGAAGTCCGCCTCCCGAGCAAGTCTGCCCGCCAACTCGGAGGGATGGAGCCGACCCGAGAAGATGCGGCCGGCAACGCCCTCGATCAGCTTCTCGAGACGTTTCTCCAGTCCTCTGGCCACGCTCACGGCACGTGAGGTTAGGGATGATCTGCTCCAACCGACTACCGGAAGGGGGTGACCGGCGGTACTCTCACTGCTTCCCCAGGGCGAGTGGCGGAATTGGCAGACGCGCAGGATTCAGGTTCCTGTGATCGCAAGATCGTGGGGGTTCAAGTCCCCCCTCGCCCACAGTGATTTTCGATCCACCAGCCAAATCGAGGCGACGGGTCGTTGGCCGATTCCTCTGGCCGATCCTCATAACAGTCGCCCTGGTACTCGCTGTCGTCGTGACGACAGCGGGTCAGGAAACGCGTTCGCAGTTGCAGTATCTCGACCAGATCAGGGAACAGGCGATCGATCTCTCGCGCAGCGGGGCGTCCATCCAGGAGGTGATTCCACGTCTCCGTGAGATCGGCCGCGACGAGTTCACGACCGTCTTCGACGCGGTCGAGGAGGACCTGGATGTGGCGATGGCTTTCGTCGCCGAGGAGCCCCCGATCGACACTCTGATCCCGGTCTGGGCTCTCTACAGGCAGGCTGTCGAGGCGTGGAGCCGCGGTGTGACGGGATTAGACGAAGCGATCCTCTTCGCTGCGGACAACCCCTCCGACGACGTGATCTCCAACCTGGTTGGAGATGCTCTGGCTGACCTGAGAGCCGGGGATGCTCTATATCGGAACCTCCAGGCTGAGTTCGGGCGGGAGGAGATCCCCGATCCGGTGAGCATTCCGTTCGATGTGATCATGTCACCCGCGGAAGGCGGGATCGCAAACCTCTCCCAGACCTATGTCGCCGCGGCGCGGGCCGCGACCAACCAGCTGGGTCTGCGACCGTCACTCAAGGTCAGCCAACTCGTCGCTGACCCGGCATGGCAGATCAACGTGGACGGCCAGCCGGTCGTCCCCGGAACCGAGACCATCATCTTCTCCGCGGTGGTCACCAACGCCGGAAACGTCGCCAGTCAGCCGGAGACGCTGGAGTTGACACTGACCGACGGTGAGGAGCTCCTGATCATCGACGAGGCAGAGATCCCGGTGCTCCAGCCGAATGGGCAGACGACCATCACGTTCGAAGAGCTGGCGGTGGAGTCCGAGACGCTCTACGAGGTCACGGTGGCGCTGGTGGTGACCGGGGTCGACTCCGATCTCACCGACAACGAGCTTCGCATTCAGTTCACCGTCAACCCGTTGTGAGACCCCCGGATGGGCCATTTCCCGGGTCACCGGTAGCATCCAGCATCCCATGCTCGACCCGAGAATCCTGCGAGACAGCCCCGAGACCGTCGCCGAATCTCTACGACGACGTGGTTCATCTCTGGATCTCGACGCACTGGTGGCCCTGGAGTCGCACTATCGGGCCACCCTTCAGGAGGCGGAGCTGTTGCGGGCCCGCCAGAAGGACGCAGGCAAGGAGATCGCGAATCTCGAGGGTGAGGCGAAACAGCGCGCTATCGCCGAGGTATCCGACCTCGCCGCGTCGGTAAAGGAGGCCACTGCCACGGCGGACCAACTCGCCGAGGAGTTCGGGACCGCCTGGCTCGAAGTTCCCAACCTCGTCGATCCGACGGCTGCCGACGGCTACACCGACGAGGACAATCTGGAGATCAAGCGATACGGGGACGCCTCGAGCGAGGGATCGGACCACGCCACGTTGGGCGCCTCTCTCGACATAATCGACACCGAGCGGGCGGCCAAGGTTTCGGGAAGCCGCTTCGGGTATCTCAAAGGCAAGGGGGCGCTTCTCGAGCTGTCGCTGGTGCGTTGGGCGATGGACAACCTCGTCGAGGCCGGGTTCACCCCGATGATCCCGCCTGTCCTGGTCAGAGAGCACGCCCTCGAAGGGACCGGGTTCTTTCCCGAGGCCCGGGAGCAGGTCTATGAGATCGAACGTGACGAGCTTTTCCTGGTTGGGACCAGCGAGGTCCCCCTCGCCGCGTATCACGGTGACGAGATCCTCGATCCTGACGACCTGCCACTTCGCTATGCCGGGTTCTCGACCTGCTTTCGCAGAGAGGCGGGAACGTACGGCAAGGACACGTCAGGCATATTCCGGGTACACCAGTTCGACAAGGTGGAGATGTTCGTCTTCACGACTCCGGGTGAATCGACGGCCGAGCACGAGCGTCTGCTTGCGGTCGAGGAATCACTGGTCCAACAGCTCGAGGTCCCGTATCGGGTGGTGAACGTGGCAGCCGGCGATCTCGGTGCCAGTGCCGCCAAGAAGTTCGACATCGAAGCGTGGTTCCCCGGTGAGCAGGCCTACCGGGAAGTCACGTCGTGCTCGAACACGACGGACTACCAGGCACGCCGACTCAAGGTGCGATATCGAGACGAGGGAGGAAACACCCTGGTCCACACCCTCAACGGCACTGCCTGTGCCGTGGGCAGGACCATCCTCGCCATCCTCGAGAACCACCAGCAACCCGACGGGTCTGTCGTCATTCCGGAAGCCCTGCGGAAGTACACGGGTTTCGATCTGATCGAGCCGTGAGCAAGCGCTCCGATCCGATATTCGCCCGGATCGCCAGGAGATACGACCGCATCAATCGGATCCTCTCGTTTGGCCAGGAGAAGAATTGGCGGCGTGCCGGTGTCCGCATGCTCGATCGGGGGACGGTCCTCGACCTGGGTTGTGGCACCGGTGACACCGACTTCGAGGGCAGGACCGTCATCGGGATCGATCCCGTGGTCGAGATGCTGGCCCTCAGCCCCGTAGCGGCGACGGCAGCCGGGGTCGGTGAGAGTCTCCCCCTCCGCGACGAATCGGTCGACGGTGTCTTCAGCGGATTCGTCTTCCGCAACCTGACCTCGGTCGACAAAACCCTCGATGAGATCCACCGTGTCCTGAAACCGGGGGCGGTCGCGGTGGTGGTCGACCTCGGGCGTCCGATCAACCCGATACTGCGGATCATCCACTGGATAGGGACGGCGATCCTGCTGCCGCTGGTGGGTTTGATCTTCGCCCGTGCTCCGGGGGAGTACTGGTACCTGCACAGGTCGTTGGACTCGCTCCCACCACCTGAGGAGTTGTACGCCGAAGGGGACCTGATCCTCGAAGCAGTGTGGCGTTCAGGTCTCTTCGGCTTCGTATACGGAGTTCGTCTCCGCAAGCCCCCGGTCGCCGACGCCCGGGAGCCCGAGGCGGCTTGAGGTTTGGGTCAGTATCGCTGTGGCAACGTCGTCCCGGTTGATCGTGACCCCGCCTTCGAGTCACGGTGGGCGTCGTCGAGGACGGCCGTTGGCTCGGACCAGGCGACCCTGCAGCACCCGGAGCCATCCACTTAGGGCTGCTTCCTTCCGGACCTGACCCGGTTCGTGGCGCCCCGCCGCGCAGGACCCGATCGTCATCGCCCCGGTTCCGGACTCAGGGCGAGATGCCCCGACGCCTCGTGGCCCTCGGGCGGGGAGTTGAGCCCCGCATGAAGAGGGTTTCGGGTACAGGGCACCCCTAGCGCCCCGCCTACACGATCACCGTCGAGGCTAGGCGTCGCGGCGGGTTTAGGGCGATCCCGGGCCGGTGTTACCTTGACCTGTCGCATGGCGGTCAACCGGTTCGGCCCCAACTTTCCACGGCTGTTCGTGGCCGCTCTGTTTCAGGAGCTGTCGTTTTCGCTGCTGATCCACGCCCCGGGTTACTTCAGCGAGCTGGGCGCCACCGAGGGTCGGATCGGGTTGCTCTACTCGGCGTGTGCTCTCGTGTCGTTGCTGTTCCGGCCTCTTTTGGGCCGGATTCTCGACCTCACCCATCGTCGGACGGTCATCCTGGTTGCAGCGGCGGGCAACGTCATCGTGTTGTTTGCCCTCTCCTTCACCTCGGTCTGGGGACCGCTCTTGTGGGGACTGTTCTTGTTCCAGAGGACGATGCAGCTCGCCCTGTTCACCACGATCCTCACCTACGGGGCCGACTCCATCCCCATGGAGCGACGGACTCAGGGGCTGGCGATCTTCGGTCTCTCCGGTCTGATCCCCATCGCCGTCGGTGGGTATGCAGGCGACGTCTTGATCGAGGCGACCGGATTCTCGGGCCTTTTCCTGGCAGCCGCGGCCACTTCACTGCTCTCCTGGTTCGTCGTGTGGACCCTCCCGGTCCTGCCGGTTCGGGGACGTCAGCCGAGAAGGTCTTTCTGGGCTGCCTTCGCCCAGCGCACGCTGTTACCGCTGTGGTTCATCACTCTCCTGTTCGCCATCGGGATGGAGGCGATGTTCACCTTCACCAGGACCTTCGTCGAGGACCGCCAGGTCGGTACCACCGGGCTCTTCTTCGGGGTCTACGGCCTCGTCGCTGCCACCACGAGGATCCTCGGCGGCCGCTTCTACGACAGGGTCAGACATCGACCGCTATTGACCGCATCCATCGCCGGATTCGGGGTCGGTCTGGGATTCATGGCCATCGCCCAGTCTGTGCCGGTGCTGCTCGTGGCCTCGGTGGTCATGGCGACGGCCCATGGCGCGGCTTTCCCGTTGCTCTCGAGCGAGGTCGTCAATCGTGCTCGGGTCAACGAACGTGGTTCGGCAATGGCGACATTCACCGCACTCTTCGATGTGGCTCTGCTCGCCGGGGCCCCTTCAGTCGGATTCTTGATCGACGGCTTCAGCTACCTGCTCGCCTTCTCGGCCACGGGTGCCGTGCTGATCGTCGGCGCGCTCGTCTATCAGGCGTGGGATCGCACGCTCGACCCGGCGATGCTCGTCGCCGAGGAGATCATGGAGTAGGTGTCCCCGACCCCTTCGTCGTGAGTCGAGAGTAGGAAGAGGTCGAACGGAGCTTGGATCAGAGCAGATGTCAACTCGGCGCATGACGCCATCTGAGCCGACTCGCTCACGTTCAAGACCAGAAGAGAGGCTTCGACCTCCATCGCCAGGTCGACGAGGTCGGCGAGATCCCCGGGACAGTTCGACAACAGCGCCACGTGGTGGTCGTTCAGGACTCGATTCAGGTAGCTCTGGGACCGCGCGTCGATCGAGTCGAACGTGGGCCATGAATCGGGGAACACGCTCAGGACGACCATCCCGCAGTTCCGGTTCATGGCCTGGCCCGCTGCAGCCAACACGGCCTCGAAACTCTCTCGGCTCCCGTCTGCTCTCACGGCGACAGGACCGACGCTTGCGGGATGGCCGCCGATGAGCGTGAACCCACGACGTTCTGAGAACTCGAGTGCGGCTGAGTTGCTCATCGCCGCCGAACAGGTACCCCGAACTGGTTTATTGGAAACGGTTCAACCCTTGCGCGCAGTGCGGAAGAAATCTTCCAGCAACCGGCGACTCTCGTCAGCGAGGACACCCTCTGTGAGCTCGACACGATGGTTGAGACGTCGGTCCTGTGGGATGTTGTACAAGGACCATGCCGCCCCGGCTTTGAGGTCGGCGGACCCGTAGACGACCCGTTCGAGGCGAGCGAGTACGGACGCGCCGGCACACATGGCACAAGGTTCGAGAGTCACGACGAGGGTGTGGTCGAGGAGACGCCAGTCCCCTAGCTCCCTCGCCCGGGCCGACATGACCAGCATCTCGGCATGTGCGGTCGGATCCTTCAACTCTTCACGACGGTTGCGGTTCCCGGCGACCACCTCGAACGAAGCATCCAGCAACACTGCCCCGACGGGGACATCTCCATGAGCCGCCGCCTCGGCGGCGAGCTCCAGCGCGGTGCGCATGGGGGCGTCGTACGAAATGGGCTCAGTCACGGCCCGGCATTATCCTCTACTTCTCCGTCTGGTCGTGACGGCACCTGTTGTTCCAACAGGCTTCCCGGAGGGATCGCATAGTCTGGCCTAGTGCGCGGCACTGGAAATGCCGTTGGGGGTTTGCGCCCCCTCGAGGGTTCAAATCCCTCTCCCTCCGCGAGGTGACGGATGACATCCGTCACCTTTGCAGTTTTCCTTCAGAAACTGCCGGCTGATGCGATCAGCCGCCGATGCAAGTGAATCTTGGAGGGGTCGCATAGTTCGGTCTAGTGCGCGGCACTCGAAATGCCGTAGGGGGCTGACGCCTCCTCGAGGGTTCGAATCCCTCCCCCTCCGCCGGTCCAGTTCTCCGGGTGTCCCAACTGAAAGGGCCCCCGTAACGGGGCCCTTTCACTCGATTGCGATTGGCTCGCTATCCGCGTCCGGTGTTGTCCGGCGCGGCCGAGATCTCATCCACCATCTCTCCGACGAGGCTCTCGGGTGCGTGCCTGGCGAGGTCGGCCTGACTGACGATGCCGACCAGGTCCTGTCCGTCGACCACGGGAAGTCGGCGCACTGCATGCTCCTTCATCGTGCTGACGGCCTGTTTCACGTCATCGTCGGCACCGATAGTGATCATCGGAGCGTCGTCCAACAACTCGCCTGCGGTGGTCGTTCTCGGGTCGAGACCGTCGGCCACCACCCTCGTGGCTATGTCCCGATCGGTCACCATGCCCTCCAAATGGCGATCCTCGTTACAGACGATGACACCTCCAATGTCCCCATCGCGCAACAGAGTGGCGACGTACTGGATCGAGTCGGTTGGACTCACCACCTGTGGAGACGGCGTCATGATGCTTCGTACGGTGGTCATGCTTTCGCCTCCGATCTCCCCTGGCCCGATTTCACCAGTTGGTCGTCGATGGAGGCGACGCCATCGACCCGTTCGATCAGCTTCATCAGGCGTTTGCGGCTTCGCTCGTCCTCGAGGGAACCGGTCACCGTCACGACGCCGTCGGTGACGTCTACTTCGATCGTTGAAGCACCGACAGGCCCTACGGCCTCACTTCGAACCTTCTGAAGCAGAGCTTCGTCGTCGTAGTCGTCACTGTCCGGGGTGACGGCGTCTGCGATCTCGTGCGCAGCCCCCTTGGCCACTCCTGCCTGATACTTGGCCTGTGTCGTCACCGCGTCGACGACGTCCCTCGATCGCGCCTCAGCCTGGTCGGCGAGTCGGGCCCGCCGGGATCTACCGCGGTCGGGATCCATGAGATACATCAAGAGCCCACCGATGAACACGAGGCCCATCGATGTCAAGAATTTCCGCATTGCAAGCCTCCTTCCGGAGGTCTTACCCGCGCTCAGACGCGCTGAAACTGTTGTCAGCCCTCTGAGAGAATCCGCAGGCCCTCTTTGAAGTGGGCCAGACCCTCCACTTGGCGGATGAAGCGCTCGGTCTTCCTGAACTTCTCAGCGATCTCGGCGTGTGACTCTCCGTCGGCTCGCATATCGAGGACGCGACGTTCGATCGGCCGTAGGTGTCGATCTTCACTCTCACCGTTCCGAGGGATATCCGTCCAGACCAGGATCCTCTCGACAGACCCGGGGCTCCGATTGAAACGAGCCGCGATGTCGTCGATGAGGAGTCCCTCCTCGTGAAGGTCCAGCACGCGACGCTCGATGGGGCGGAGACTCTCTCTGTTCGGAGTGCTCATAACAAACAACATAGTGGGTTGAGACTATTGATCCTTTACCCGCGAGAATGAGAGCACAGTCTCGGAGGGGTGTCCGAGTGGTCTAAGGAGACGGTCTTGAAAACCGTCTTGGCAGTTTTGTGGCGCCTGGGGAGGTAGTCAAAAACATCTCTTGACCTGGGACTATGGCTTCTCACTGTTTCGCGTCATTTTGGACTGTCTCACTCCGCTTGCGGCCCAAATGCGGCCCAATGGGTCAGCGAAGTCGAATCTGGGAGCCGACCGGCTCCTCGTGTGATGGATACCCCGCCTGCGAGGCAAGCTCGCGCTCGGCTCAGGTCGCGGATCGCCCAAGCCGGTCTTGAGGTGTAGAGGCCTTCAAGGTCGTCGAGGTAGGCGGCTGCGGCTGTTGCGTTGTGTCGGCGCCAGAGCTCGACGTGGTCGTCAGGTTCGGACCGGGACTCGTCGAGTGAGCTGAGCGTCGGGTCGAGGACGGTTCGCTGGTCTCTGATCAGGTTGACGGGCGAGTTGCCTGAGCGGCGTATGAGTGGCGAGTTTGAGGAGGAACTCGATCCGCAGGTCGCGGACGTGTTGGACGGGTTCTGTGAGCATCGACGGAGGCGTCGTCGCCCTGGTGGGGTGATTCGGTGGATGACCCGCTTGGGGCAGCCGGCTTCGACAAGGCGGTCGAGTGCTCGGTAGACGAGGGGCCGGCGGACGGTGAACACCCGCCCGAGCTCGGCTGTGGAGTCCAACTGTTTGGAGATGGCGAAACCGTGGCTGGGGGAGCGGCGGGTTCGGCCTCGACTGCAGAATGTTTGTCGGCCCGATCTAGCCGAGCGAATGAGGGGTCCGTAGGGCAGGTCGGGGAGGGATCGCTCACCTCGTATCGGCTCGAGGGTCGAGCGCCAACTTCCGGGATCCTTGTCTTTTTTACGGATTCGGTATGGGCCCCGCTGTCAATGATTGGTGGGCTTCACGCGATCCGCCTTGCAAGCGCTGCCAATGGGTGCTTTGTAGGACGGGCAGCGATTCTTATAGGCTGAGTTGGCGATGAACGAACGTGACTACTCGCCCGGACTGAAGGACGTGGTTGCTGGAGAAACGTATTTGGCGCTGGTCGATGGCGAGCGAGGACGACTCCAGTACCGCGGGTACCCGATCGGCGAGCTCGTCGAGGGCGGCAGCTACGCCCAGGTCGCCGAGCTGCTGTGGACCGGGGAGTGGCCAGCCGAAGCTCATCTGCCCTGCGCTCCACTGTCCGAGAAGGTGGTTGAGACGCTCCGGCTTCTCCCACCTGGCACGGCGGCGATGGATGCGTTGCGCACTGCTATTTCGGTCTGGGGCGCCGAGAAGGGCACAACCTGGCCTCCTACAATTGAGCAGGCGCGTGCTATCACTGCCCTTGCTCCATCGGCTTTGGCCGCTTTCGCCCGGCTGGGTGAAGGGAATGAGCCGATTGACCCGGACCCGACCCTGGACCTGGCGTCCGGGTTCTTGTACCAGCTGACTGGTATCCGGCCCGACAAGGCTGCGGCCAGTGCCCTTGACGCCTACTTCATCGTCGGCGCCGAACATGGCTTCAACGCCTCGACATTCGCTGCTCGGGTCATTACCAGCACCCACTCCGATATCGCTTCGGCAGTGGTGGGCGCAATCG